>JAKFBW010000139.1:0-7543 GCA_036676965.1 Flavobacterium sp.
GTAGATAAAAAAGCGACGGAATCCGACATAAAAAAGGCGTACCGCAAACTGGCCCGAAAATACCATCCCGACCTGAATCCCAACGACAAGGAAGCCGAAAGAAAGTTCAAGGAAATCAATGAGGCCAACGAAGTTTTGAGCCATGCCGAAAACCGTAAGAAATATGATGAATACGGTGAAAACTGGCAACACGCCGAGGAATTTGAAAAAGCCAAACAGCAACAAAGGCAATACCAACGCAGCGGCCAACAGGACGGCTATACCAACTTTGGCGGTTATGGCGGTAGCGGCGATTACTCCGATTTTTTTGAATCGATGTTTGGCGGGCAATATGCAAGAGGTGGTGGTCGCCGCAGTGCACAATTCAAAGGACAGGATTTTAATGCCGAGCTGCATCTGGATTTAAAAGACGTTTTCACCACCCATAAACGCACCCTGACCGTAAACGGGAAAAACATCCGCCTGACGATTCCTGCCGGAGTCGAAAACGGCCAGGTTATAAAAATAGCCGGACATGGTGGCGAAGGTGCCGGCGGAGGTCCTAAAGGCGATTTGTACATCACCTTTGCCATAGAAAACCATACGAATTTCAAACGGGACAAAGACAATTTATACACCACTGCCGATTTAAATTTGTATACTGCCATACTGGGCGGGGAAACTACCGTAAGCACTTTTGACGGTAAAGTAAAACTTAAAGTGGTTCCGGGTACACAAAACGGAACCAAGGTAAAACTAAAAGGAAAAGGTTTTCCGGTATATAAAAAAGAAGGGGAATTTGGAGATTTATACATCACCTACCAAATCCAGATTCCCAAAAACCTTACCGAAAAAGAAAAGGAATTATTTACTGAACTTGCTAAGCTAAGAATATCATGAGCCTCGAAAATTTTATCCCCGTAAACACTTTATGTATCCATTATAAAGTAGAACTGTCCTTTTTCGATAATCTCAATGCCATTGGGTTAATCGAAATTCAAACTGTCGAAGAAATGCAATACGTGCATCAGGATTCCATTTATGATATCGAAAAAATGATACGGATGCATCAGGATTTAGACGTCAATATAGAAGGGATTGATGTTGTACTTAATTTATTGCAAAAGATAGACGCCTTAAAAAAAGAAATTCATACCGTGAGAAACCGTTTGCGATTGTATGAAAATTGAATCCCCCTTTTTTATCTGAACCACTGGTGCAAATCCCAGCGTTCATTTAGAAGATTCATAAAAATTGGCTTGCTATTGTTGTATAAGCTTTTTAAACAAAACGGAAATGAGTACAACCTTTAATACCTTACAACTGATTCGGTTGGGCATTGACACCCAAAAGGAATATGTTGTCTTTATGAGAAAAGATTGTCATATCTGTAAATCAGAAGGTTTTGAGGCTTTAAATAGAGTACTGGTTTCAGTAAAAGGAGCATCAATTATAGCCACTCTATACATCATCACCGACGGGATTTTAGACCACGGAAAAGCAGCATTATCTGAAAGTGCATGGGAACATCTTCATGCCGAGGAAGGCGACGAAATCAGCTTTGCCCATCTACAGCCGGTAACTTCCATGCGAAGCATCCGGTCTAAGATGTATGGAAAGCAACTGAATTATGAAGCACTGCACAACATCATCAAAGACATTGTAGAAGGTCACTATTCTAATATTGAAATTGCCGCATTTATCACTGCCTGCGGAGGGGACAACCTCAACATCAACGAAATTATCGGGCTTACCAAAGCCATGGTCCATTCGGGACAAAAACTTTCCTGGAATAAAAAAATCGTAGTCGACAAACATTGTGTTGGCGGACTTCCCGGAAACAGAACCACCCCTATTGTCGTTTCGATTGTCGCCGCATACGGACTCACAATTCCCAAAACCTCATCCAGAGCCATCACCTCTCCGGCCGGAACGGCAGATACTTTGGAAACGCTGACTGAAGTAAGCCTCGACATCAATCAGATAAAAAAAGTGGTCGAAAAAGAAAATGGCTGTTTTGTCTGGGGCGGTTCGATAAAATTGAGTCCGGCCGATGATATACTGATTCGTATAGAAAGAGCGCTGGATGTGGACAGCGAAGGACAGATGATTGCCTCGGTATTATCCAAAAAAGTAGCGGCAGGATCGACCCATGTGGTAATTGATATTCCGATAGGAAAAACCGCCAAAGTAAGAACCGAAGAAGATGCCCAAAAATTAGAGTATTATTTCAAAGTGGTCGGTAAAGCGATGGGCATAAAAGTAAAAGTCCTTTTTACCGATGGTTCGCAACCGGTAGGCCGTGGAATTGGCCCCAGCCTGGAAGCTATGGATGTGTTGAGCGTATTGCGAAACGAAGAAAACGCCCCGCAGGATTTAAGAAATAAATCGGTACTCATAGCGGGAGAAATTATTGATTTGGCCAATAATTCAAATCAAAAAAACGGCATGGAACTGGCCGAAAAAATTCTGTCTTCGGGTAAAGCCTATGAGAAATTCATGGCAATCTGCAAGGCACAAGGCAGTATAAAAGAACCCCAATTTGCCCCTTACAAAAAAGATATACGCGCAGCAAAAACAGGCATCATTACCGAAATCGACAATCGCAGGCTGGCTAAAACAGCCAAACTGGCGGGAGCTCCCCTTGATGCCCGATCCGGAGTTTTACTCCGAACACCTTTACGGGCAAAAGTAAAACAAGGAGAAATACTATTCTCGGTCTATTCTGAAACAGAAGGAGAATTAAAATATGCCTTGGAATATTTAAAATCAGAACCAGACATTATTTTAATCGAATAACGGACATGGAAAAAATTTATTTTGCTTTACCGGGTAACGAAAAACTGACCTCGCTACTTATTCAAAAAGAAAACGCAGAGCAGGGAGCAATTGAAATCCGCCAATTTCCCGATGGCGAAACCTATGTGAGAATCCACTCTGATGTAAGCGGCAAAAAAGTAATCCTGGTATGCAGCCTTGACAATCCGGACACCAAAATGCTCCCTTTGTATTTCATAGCCAAAAACGCCAAAAAACGGGGTGCCAAAAACATCTGTCTCATCGCCCCTTACCTCGCCTATATGCGTCAGGACAAAGAGTTTAAAACAGGCGAAGCGGTAACCTCAAACTTTTTTGCCGAATTGATTTCGGGTTTTATCGACGAGTTAATTACTGTGGATCCGCATTTGCACCGCAGAAAATCTTTAGCCGAAATTTATTCGATTCCAACCCAGGTGCGGCACGCCACAAACCCTATCGTCACATGGATACAACAGCATGTTGAAAACCCTATTTTGATTGGGCCGGACAGCGAAAGCGAACAATGGATTTCGGAAGTGGCTCGAAAAGCGAATGTCCCTTATGAAATTTTAACTAAAATACGCCATGGAGACTTTGATGTTGCGATTTCCATTCCGAATCTGGGCAATTATAAAAGTTGTACTCCTGTACTCCTGGATGATATTATTTCAACCGGAAGAACATTTATCGAAACCATTCAACATCTAAAAACCCTCAGAATGAAACCTGCGGTTTGCATAGGAGTTCATGCCTTATTTGTTTCCAATGCCTATGAAGAGCTGCAAAAAACCGGAGCACAGGCTATAGTGACTTGTAATACGATTGCACATGAAAGCAATCAAATAGACATCAGCGAGCTGA
The DNA here is from genome assembly GCA_036676965.1 of Flavobacterium sp. Taxonomy (GTDB): domain Bacteria; phylum Bacteroidota; class Bacteroidia; order Flavobacteriales; family Flavobacteriaceae; genus Flavobacterium. The sequence goes on from JAKFBW010000139.1 coordinate 3,640, forward strand.
TACTTCCCTAATCCGGACAACTGCCGCTTTTATCGAAAAGCCATAAATTCCATAGAAAAACAACCGGAAACAAGTATAAAAATCGTATATTTGAGTAGTACTTTCCTGTTAAAAATTATTTCATATAGCTTATGAATAGTATTTTTAAAATAATCGAGATCTTCAAATCATTTTTACTGGACATTGGTGAGCTGTCTTATTTTGCCAGTCGCTTTTTCAAAGAAGCTTTTAAGCAGCCATGGGAATTTAAAGAATTTCTGCGCCAATGCTACAATATGGGCAACCGTTCCTTGTTGCTTGTGGCGGTAACAGGATTTATCATCGGACTGGTTTTTACCTTGCAATCCCGCCCTACGCTATTGGAATTTGGAGCTGTTTCCTGGATGCCATCCATGGTGAGTATTTCGATTATCCGGGAGATTGGCCCCATTATTACCGCTTTGATTTGCGCTGGCCGTATTGGTTCCGGAATTGGAGCCGAACTGGGCTCGATGCGTGTGACCGAACAAATTGATGCCATGGAGGTTTCCGGTACCAATCCTTTCAAATACCTGGTGGTAACACGCATTATGGCCACTACTTTTATGCTTCCTATATTGGTTTTATTTGGCGATGCTATTTCTTTATTTGGTTCTTATCTGGTTGAAAACATCAAAGGTCACGTTTCTTTTTTATTGTATTTCAACCAAGTGTTTGAAGCATTGGAATTTGGAGATATCATTCCCGCCACCATTAAAACCTTCTTTTTCGGGTTCGCCATCGGATTGGTGGGTTGCTTCAAAGGATATTATTGCAAAAAAGGGACTGCGGGTGTGGGTCTGGCCGCAAACTCAGCCGTAGTTTTTACTTCGATGCTGCTTTTTATCATCGATTTTATAGCGGTGTTTATTACTGATATTTTTTATGATTTATAACGAATCCATGGCAACAACAGTACAAAATAAAAAGACTATTATTGAAATCAAAGACTTGAAAAAAAGCTTTGGTGACAACCATGTTTTGGATGGATTTAATATGGTTTTATACGAAGGGGAAAATCTGGTTGTCATGGGGAAATCCGGTTCCGGAAAATCGGTGATGATAAAATGCCTCATTGGTTTGGAACGTGCCGACAGTGGCTCGATTGAAGTCATGGGAGAAAGAATTGACGAGCTGGACAGAACTGCCCTGGACGAACTCCGAACCGAAGTTGGATTCCTGTTTCAGGGAAGTGCCCTCTATGATTCTATGACCGTCCGTGAAAATTTAGAATTTCCGTTGCGAAGACACACTAAAAAATTTGGAGTTATCAAAGACACGACACCACTGGTCATGGAAGCACTCGAAAACGTAGGATTGGCACACACCATAGACTTAATGCCCGAAGAACTTTCGGGAGGAATGAAACGACGCATTGCTTTGGCCAGAACTTTAATTCTCCAACCTAAAATCATTCTTTATGACGAACCCACAACCGGACTGGACCCTATCACGGCAAAGGAAATTTTACTCTTGATGAAATCCATCCAACAGAAATACAACACCTCATCTATTATCATAACCCATGATGTAGATTGTGCCCGAATGATTTCAAACCGGATGATTTTACTGGTGGATGGCATCAATTACAGTGAAGGGATTTTTGAGGAATTATCAAAAGCAACCGACCCTAAAATACAAGCATTCTTTAAATAATTAATCAAATGGAAAAAACAGCATCACAAAAGATACAACTCGGTTTCTTTGTCATCATCGGACTCATATTATTTGTTACCGCAATTTATTTCATTGGTGATAAACAGAAAATGTTTGGAAAAACCAGTCATCTGGAAACGGTTTTCAATAACGTTAACGGCTTACAAATAGGCAATAATGTGCGGTATTCCGGGGTAAACGTAGGAACGGTTTTAGGTATCGAAATGATTAACGATACCAGCATAAAAGTAGACATGATTATAGACAAGGCTATTTTCAAATACATCAAAAAAGATGCAATTGCCAGCATTGGTTCAGATGGACTGGTAGGAAGCATGGTCATCAATATTTTACCCGGAGAAGGCACTAAAGCTCCCGTTGAACCCGGAGACCTCATTGGTTCTGTCAACCGCATTCATACGGAGGAAATGTTGAATGCCTTAAACAAAACCAGTCACAATGCGGCTTTATTAACCGAAAACCTACTTAAAATCACCACCCAAATCAACCAGGGAAAAGGCACCATAGGGCTATTGCTGAGCAACGCCGACATGGCCGGGGATTTAAAAGAAACGATGCATTATTTAAAAACGACCAGTCAGGGAACCTCTGAATCGGTTGCCAATTTAAACCACCTTCTTTCTTCTTTAAACAATAAAAATAATGTGATTGGGGTTATCAATGATCCGGAAGTAGCCAATAACCTGAGAATAATCGTTGAAAATTTAAGCCAGTCCAGCAAAGAAATCAATAAGGTGGTAGGCAATCTAAACCAAACTATTTTGAATGTCAAGAATGGCAAAGGAACCTTAAACTACCTGACGAACGATCCCAAACTGGTGAAACAAATCGATTCAACAATGACGAATGTCAACGAAGCCAGCGTCCGTTTAAATGAAAATCTAGAAGCCTTAAAACACAACTTCTTTTTTCGCGGATATTTTAAAAAACAGGAAAAAGCAAAACAGAAAAAACTAAAAAAATAGATTTATGAAATTCTTAATTAGAGCCCCCTCAATAAATACTTTATCATGATTACAATAGAAAAACTTGGAATAATTTTAAGTCCCACTGACAAAGAATTTGAAAACTTTGGTGTATTCAATCCCGGAATTTATCAGGAAGGAAATACCATTCATATTTTATATAGAGCAGTACAAATCGGAAATTACTCCACCATTGGGTATGCAAGAGCAGAAGGCCCAATGAAAATAGTCGAAAGAAAAGACCGGCCGTTGGTTAGCCGTGATTTTGATTACGAAAAACAAGGCATAGAAGATCCTCGGATTATAAAAATTGAAGACACCTACTATATAACTTACACCGCCTATGATGGTGTCAATGCCATGGGAGCATTGGCAACTTCAAAAGATTTAATTCATTTTGAAAAACATGGAATAATTACTCCCCAGGTTAACTATCAGGAATATGAAAGTCATGTGAATTGTTGCAACTCAAGTAAACTGAACCCCAAATACCATAAATATTATAATCTTTTTACACAAATAGGGCTGGAGAATGATAAAACCCACTTACTACGCGATAAAGATGTGGTATTGTTCCCCAAGAAAATAAATGGACAATTTGTCCTTTTACATAGAATCTGGCCTGGTATTCAAATTATAAAATTTAACAACTGGAATGAATTAAACCTATCTTTTTGGGAGAATTACCTACAGAACTTAACTGATTATATTATTTTAGACCCAAAAGATGCATACGAAATGAACTATATTGGAGCCGGAGTACCGCCAATAGAAACTCCATATGGATGGTTATTAATTTATCATGGAGTACACGAAACCACAACCGGGAAAGTCTATCATGCGAAGGCTGCTTTATTGCATTTAGAAAAACCTGAAATAGAGATATCCAGATTACCCTATCCGCTCTTCTCCCCCACTAAACAATGGGAAATAGAAGGCCAAGTCAACAATGTTGTATTCCCAACCGGTCATGCATTGTTCGGGGAAGACCTATACATATACTATGGTGCGGCTGATAAAAATATAGCCGTTGCTAAAATAAATATTAACGAATTACTTCTGGAACTGAGAAAGCAACCTTAAAAAAAGTGCCATGAAATTCAAAAAAGGAATAAAAACGCGTTAAGTACATGACAAAAAATTAAACAGACTATGTTCTAAACTATTGAACCCTGTCAAAAGGAATTTTGACAAATAGTCCAATCCATATTTGAATACGCTAACAGCTCTTCTGCCATGCTTTT
>JAKFBW010000140.1:0-18649 GCA_036676965.1 Flavobacterium sp.
AATTTTTTAACCAATATGATTGCTGGGATAATTGCGTATCATTTCCTCCCTAAAAAACCATCTATTAAATTTGAAACACTGGAATCTAAACAGTTAGCCTTATATTAATAATCGAACTCAGGTGATATATATTGTTTGTTGGAAAATGAGGAGGTAAAGAAGTTTATAGGTACACCAGAATACGAAGCCCACAAAAAAGAACGCTTTCCTACTGTGGATTTAGAGATTCCTATAGCCGAGAATATGGCTTTCTTGTTAAGTGATACTGATTTAAGCTTTCAATTCAGAAAGAGATATGAAGCTACAGCTGCTCTATACTACAAAGGGCAACCTGATTTTAATCAAGTCATGGATAGGATACGTATTAATTTAAAAGATTTATAAGTAGTTTTCTATCAATTCATACTCGGTGGCTGCGGTATTTTGATGGTGATTTTCTTTTTCTTGACAATGAGTAAAAATAAGGTGATACCACCTAAAACAACCAGTAAGGCAATCTGAAGTTCACCCAGAGAGTTATTGCCGCTGTGTAAGGCATTCGAGTGTGCCACTTTGGCTTTGCCTTCCTCAATCTGAATTTGGGATAGGAGTTCCAGTGTTTGTAATGCCTGATTGCTTATGTTGGTGACCTGATTCCAGTTTTTATTTTTAGATTGTTGTTGAATGGCGGAGCAGGAAGTCAGAAATGATTTCAGGGATATTTTTTCTTTGGGTGTTAAAACCGTTTTTAGATACAAAGCATCTATGGTATGAATTTTTTTTAATGCTGCCGTAATCTGCTGCTGTTTTTGGACTTCCGGGAGTTGGGTTTGTGCTGCGGTTGCTTTAATGGAATGGAGCTCATTGGCATACTGAAAGATGTAGCGTGCCACGACCAAACGGTCATTGTAGATGGCATTAGTATCTTCATTGGCCTTTTTGGAGTTTCGCAGGGCGTTGAAATTGCTCAAGAGAATCATAAACATCACAATAAATAACACCAAGGCAGCTTTGGTTTTGTTACTGTATTTTTTCAACTCTTTCATCGGGATGGATTTTACGGCCACGTAAGATAAGCTATTGTTTTAGTATTTTGTATTAGGAATGCAATCAATCTTTTATTCAGAGGAAAACCGTAGCTTGATTTGAATTTTTGCTTCCTCATTTTACATGGTGACGGAAATAAATGCAAAGAAACCCAATAGGAGATTAGGTTATAAAAAAGTAGTAGTGATTCACACTATTCGTCTGTGTCCTTTGATTGAAAAGTATTGGTTTTTTTGGCAACCACGTTGGTTATGATGAACTGCAATACATTGCCTAAAAATTTTTTGACAGGATTATGGCTTCCTTCCAAGACTATTTTTTTGGAGAGATGGCCTGTAGTTAATCCGATGGCATTGCTGACCAGAGTACTTTTTAAACCGGATACCGAAGTCATGTCTATGAATGGCACTTTTGATCAAGTTTGCGGGTGATTTCCGAAGCCATCAAGACCTTTTGGCAATGATGCCCAGATGTTTGATTCCAGTTTTGGATGGCGTTTTGTCAATCCCAAAATTCAGCTTATGTATGGAACAGATGCGATGGGAGTTACCGCTGATAATTTAGTGGAGCTGTATCATATCAGTCGTGAAGTCCAGGATTATTTGCTTACAATTCCCAACAAAAAGCTTTCGCGGTACAACAAAATGGCCGATTTGACGAAGAGATAATTCCTGTAGCACTAACCGATAAAAAAGGAACGGAGACCTCTTTTGCTAAAGATGAATTCGTAGAAGGAAATACGTCTCTTGAAAAACTGGCAACGTTGAGAGCCGTTTTCAAGAAAGACAAAGGAACGGTAGCTGCCGGGAATGTATCAGGATTGAATGATGGTTCGGCAGCCCTGTTTTTGGCTTCTGAAAAAGCAATCAGACAATACAAGCTAACGCCATTGGCGAGAATCGTTTCTTCGGCAATAGTGGGAGTGGAGTCCAGAATTATGGGGATAGGTCCTGTGGGTGTCACTCAAAAAGCACTGCAAAAGCGGGTTTAACACTGGCTGATATTGCTGTTATCGAATTGAATGAGCTTTTGTGGCTCAGGCTTTGGCCTGTACCCGGGCGTTAGGTTTGGCTGATAATGATCCCAGAGTGAATCCAAACGGGGGAGCCATTGCCTTGGGACATCCGCTGGGAATGTCGGGAGCGCGTATTTTGTAAACTGTCACAATCGAATTAAAAAACAAAGCAAAATAAAAAATATGCCTTATGCATTATGTGTATTGGGGGTAGGCATGGGTTATGCCATAATTATAGAAAATACACTGTAAAATAGTCAATATAAAACCTTATTTTTAAGCCAACTAAATTGTTTCAAAACAAATATATTATGAGTAAAGAAAAATTGAGAAGAGAAGCATTACAATATCATGCGGAACCACAACCCGGAAAAATAAAAATTGTGCCGACAAAACCGTATGCTACCCAACGAGATTTGGGATTGGCTTATTCACCTGGGGTTGCAGAGCCTTGTTTGGAGATAGAAAAAGACAAGGAAAATGTGTATAAATATACTTCAAAAGGAAATTTAGTTGCGGTTATTTCCAATGGTACGGCTGTTTTAGGTTTAGGGGATATTGGCCCTGAGGCTTCAAAACCGGTAATGGAAGGGAAATCCTTATTATTTAAGATTTTTGCCGATATCGATAGTATGGATATTGAATTGGATACCAAAGATGTAGAGAAATTCATTGAAACAGTAAAAATTATTGCTCCTACGTTTGGAGGAATTAATTTGGAAGACATCAAAGCGCCTGAAGCATTTGAGATAGAGAGAAGATTAAAAGAAGAATTGGATATTCCGGTAATGCACGATGACCAGCACGGAACGGCCATTATATCGGCTGCAGCCTTGTTGAATGCATTGGAACTGACCAAGAAAAAAATAGAAGAGGTACGTATTGTAGTAAGTGGAGCCGGAGCTGCCGCTGTTTCCTGTACAAAATTGTATAAGGCTTTTGGTGCCAAAGCAGAGAATATCGTTATGCTCGATAGCAAAGGGGTCATTCGAAGTGACAGGGAAAATTTATCTGGGGAGAAATTAGAATTTGCCAGTGACAGAAAAATTGATACACTGGAAGAAGCAATGGTAGATGCCGATGTTTTTATCGGATTGTCTATTGCCAATGTGGTCAATGAAGCTATGTTGCTTTCTATGGCCAAAGACCCTATCGTTTTTGCCATGGCCAATCCAGATCCTGAAATTGCGTATGATTTGGCGGTACAAACCCGTAAAGATATTATTATGGCAACAGGTCGTTCGGATCATCCTAATCAGGTGAATAACGTTTTGGGATTTCCGTTTATTTTCAGGGGAGCCTTAGACGTGAGAGCGACTAAAATTAATGAAGAAATGAAAATGGCAGCGGTTAAAGCCTTGGCCGAATTGACCAGGGAATCGGTGCCGGAACAGGTGAATATTGCTTATGGGGAAACCCGTCTGACTTTTGGCAGGGATTATATCATCCCAAAACCATTCGATCCAAGATTGATTTCGTCAGTTCCTATTGCCGTGGCCAGAGCGGCTATGGAAAGCGGTGTGGCCAAAAAGCCTATTGAAGATTGGGATCAGTACAAGGAAGAATTGTTGCAACGTTCCGGAAATGATAATAAAGTGGTGCGTATGTTGCACAGCAGGGCGAAAATGAATACCAAGAAAATCGTTTTTGCCGAAGCAGATCATTTGGATGTATTGAAAGCCGCTCAAATTGCCTACGAAGAAGGGATTGCTGAACCGATTTTGTTGGGAAGCAAGGAAACTATTTTGGAATTAAAAAAAGAAATAGAATTTAATGCCGAAATCACGATTATTGATACGCATGCAGAGGAATCAAAATTGATTAGAGAGCAATATGCCGAGAAATTCTGGAATAAAAGAAAAAGAAGCGGTGTAACACAGTTTGGTGCCCAAACCAAAATGCGGGAGCGCAATTATTTTGGAGCCATGATGGTTTTGGAAGGTGATGCTGACGGAATGATTTCGGGTTATTCCAGAGCGTATTCTACGGTTGTGAAGCCAATTTTTGAAGTGATTGGAAAAGCGACAAACGTGAAAAAAGCGGCAACGGTAAATATCCTGACCACCGAAAGAGGGCCGATGTTTTTGGCAGATACAGCAATAAATATTGACCCGACAGCCGAAGAAATTGCCGACATTACCCAGATGGCAGCGAATGTGGCTACCACTTTTGGTTTCGATCCGGTAATTGCGATGCTTTCCTATTCTAATTTTGGTTCTTCGACTCATCCTCATGCCAATAAAGTTAGAGAAGCCGTGTCCATTTTGCATGCCAATGTGCCGGACTTGGTGGTAGACGGAGACATACAATTTGATTTTGCTTTGAATATGGATTTATTGGAAAGTAAATTTCCGTTTTCAAAATTGGCAGGTAAGAAAGTCAATACGCTAATTTTTCCAAATCTGGAATCATCCAACATCACTTATAAATTATTGAAAGAGTTGAATAAGTCCGATTCCATCGGGCCCATCATGATGGGATTGAGCAAATCGGTTCATATTATACAATTAGGAGCCAGCGTAAATGAAATGGTTAACATGACTGCGGTTGCCGTAATTGATGCCCAAGAACGCGAGAAAAGGAGAAAAGCGAAGTTGAATGTTTAGTATTTGTCTAATATCAATTAATTTTTTTGTTGAAATTGCTAAAAACAAGAGCCTGTAAATCACATGACTTACAGGCTCTTGTTTTTTTGATGCGTTTGAAATTTGATTAATATCATTTAGAAATATAAAACAATATAGTTTTTTAGAGATGAATCGATTAACATAGTTACTAAGCACCCAATTGTAATTCGTCTTTTGTTGATGTTGTTTTTGGGTTGCATTTGTAAACTTAAAATATATGATTTGCTGGAAATTAACAAATGTATTGGTTTTTTAATGTGAGTTTATTATGTTTTTTTTTCAAATTTAGTGGAACTAAGTAAAATATATTTCAAGTTTATATTCCTTTTTCTTTGTTTTTTCGTTAAATTTATAGTTACTTAAATATGTCTATTATGACTGTAAATCAAATATTAAACGTAAAAGGGAATGAAGTTCATTCCATAGTTTCTACTATTACAGTATATGAAGCATTGAGAATAATGGGAGAAAAAAATGTTGGAGCTGTTTTAGTTATTGAGGATAATGTTTTAAAAGGAATATTGTCTGAAAGGGATTATACTCGGAAAATTGCCTTGAAAAATAAATCTTCAAGAGATACTTTTGTGCATGAAATCATGGATAGAGATTTGGTTACGGTAAAGCCAACGGATAATTTAGATTATTGTATGGATTTGATTACCAACAAAAGAATTCGACATTTACCTGTATTGTCAGATGACCAAGTGATTGGAATTGTTTCGATAGGGGACGTGGTTAAAGCGATCATGGAAAACCAAAAAAACACCATAGATTATTTAGATTCCTATATTACAGGAAAAAAAGCTTAAAAGTATATTAATTATTCTTAAATATTAGAAATAATTATGGAAACAATCATTCTTTCAATTATTCTTTTGGCACTTGGAATTGCTGGGATTGCTATTAAGCTATTTGTTCATAAAAACGGACGCTTTTCAGGCACCTGTAGCAGTAATAATCCATTAATACAAGACGAGGAGGGTATTTGCGGCATTTGTGGGGCAAAACCTGAGGAGAAATGCAAATCTTAATGCAGTTCCATTATGTGTTTTTTTAAACTTTCGGATAAATATGTTTTCCAAATTCCGTTATCATCATAAATAAAATATACTTCCAGTTTTAAGTCTTTGTTGTTTTCTAAAAAATGTATTGATTTTTTTAATCCCATTACCATAAAAGCAGTGGCATAAGCATCTGCAGTAATACAATCATCAGCAATTACAGTGGCACTTAATAGATTTTGCTTAGCGGGATAAGCTGTTTTTGGGTTGATAATGTGAGAAAATTTTTGACCGTCTTCTTCATAAAATTTCCGGTAATTTCCCGATGTAGCGAGTGCTTTATTGTGTAAATGGAGCACGGCTTTTAATTCTCTTGCAGGGCTTGCTTTTTCATTGGGTTTATCAATGCCTACTTTCCAGTATTCATTTTCTTTTTTCCCTTTGGCTTTAAGCTCTCCGCCCAGTTCCACTAAGTAATTGTTTATTCCTTTGCTTTCCAGGTAATTGGCCAAAACATCTACCGAGTATCCCTGTGCAATGGCATTAAAGTCAAGTTTTATTTGAGGTTTTTCTTTTATTATTTTATTGCCTTTTAATTTTAGCATTTTGTAGCCAACCAATTGTAGTAAGCTGTCAATTTTAGTGGTATTTGGAGTGTTTTTTTTGGTGTAACCAAATCCCCAGGAATTGACCAAAGGAGCAACCGTTATATCAAAAAAGCCATCTGTTTTTTCGGAAACTTCAACCGATTTAAGGTAGACATCATTGAAATGTTGGTCTATTGAAACAGCCTCTTCATTGTTGTTTATTCTGGAAATAATTGAATTAGGAACCCAGGTTGACATGGATGAGTCAATAGCCTTTAACAAAGAATCAATGGTTTTTTTGTGATCAATGGCATTCTCCGTTATGTAAGTAATATGGTACGTGGTACCTTGTGCATTTCCTTTAATCTTGATTACTTTTTTATTGTTACAAGCAGTCAAAAGCATAAGGAATATAAAAAGAGGGATTAAATGTTTTTTCATAAATCTATTTTTATCCTCCAAAGTCATCAAAAGCAATATTCTCTGGAGGGACACCAAGTTCATCAAGCATTTTAAAAACAGCAGCGTTCATCATAGGAGGACCGCAAATATAATATTCAACATCTTCTGGTGTTTCATGATTTTTTAAATAATTTTCGAACAACACATTATGAATAAAACCAGTATAACCAGTCCAATTGTCCTCTGGAAGTGGTTCTGAAAGTGCAATATTGTATTGAAAATTAGGGAATTTTTTTTCGATATCTAGGAAATGATCGGTATAGAAAACTTCTTTCGAAGATCTTCCTCCATACCAGAAACTTACTTTTCGTTCTTTTTCTTTTTGGGTATGAAAAAGATGAAATAAGTGCGAACGTAGAGGAGCCATTCCTGCACCACCGCCAATATAAATCATTTCTCTTTTTGTAGGCTTTATGTGAAAATCACCAAAAGGTCCAGCAATATTTACTTTATCTCCTGGTTTTAGAGAAAAAACATAGGAAGAACTAATTCCTGGATTTACTTTCATAAATCCACCTGCTTTTCTATCAAAAGGAGGAGTAGCAAGACGAATATTCAACATGATAATATTGCCTTCAGCGGGATGATTAGCCATTGAATAGGCTCTAAAAAGTGGAGTAGAATTAGTCATTTTTAAATCCCAAATGTTGAATTTGTCATAGTCTTCCTTGAATCGGTCATCAATTTGATGAAGGTCTTTTTTAAAATCAATTTCGCATGCAGGGACATCAATTTGAATGTAACAACCCGACTCAAATTCCAGAAATTCTCCTTCGGGTAACTTAACGACTAATTCTTTGATGTAGGTTGCTACATTGTCATTAGAAATCACTTCACATTCCCATTTTTTAATTCCCATTATTTTTGCAGGAATGATTATTTCCATATCCTGTTTTACTTTTAACTGACATCCTAGCCTCCAGTTGGATTGCTGTTCTTTTCTGGTAAAGTATGGGATTTCAGTTGGTAAAATTTCGCCACCACCAGATATTACTTGGCATTTGCACATACCACAGGTTCCACCACCACCGCAGGCAGAGGGTAAAAATATTTTTTTATTTGACAAAGTAGCAAGTAGCGAGGAACCCGCTTCGCTTTCTAGTTCGTCCTTTTCATTAATGATTATTTTTACTAGCCCGGAAGGAGTCAACTTTGCTTTTGCATATAAAATTATATACACAAGTAGTGAATTGAACAGCAAAAAAACTATGATGCTACAAATGATGATAGTGCTATTTATATTTAAAATTATCATTGTTTACTTGATTATAGATTTATAATGAAATCCCCATAAAACTCATAAAAGCAATAGCCATTAATCCAGTTAAGATAAAAGTGATTCCTAAACCCCTTAAAGGCGCAGGTACATTAGAATAACGTAATTTTTCTCGTATAGCCGATAATGCCACTATGGCCAGAAACCAACCCACACCAGAACCCAAACCAAAAACGGTAGCTTCTCCTAAGGTTGCGTATTCCCTTTCTTGCATAAATAAGGCTCCTCCCAGAATTGAGCAATTAACGGCAATAAGAGGCAAAAATATTCCTAAAGAGGTGTATAATACAGGTGTATATTTTTCGATAATCATCTCTACCAATTGTACTATAGAAGCAATAGTTGCGATGAACATAATAAAACTTAAAAAACTAAGGTCAACATTTTCAAAGTCTGACGATAACCATCTTAAAGCACCTGCTTTTAAAATATAATTTTCTAATAAATAACAAATTGGTACCGAAATGAATAAAACAAATGTTACAGCCAATCCTAAACCTACAGCACTTTTTACGGTTTTAGAAATAGCCAGATACGAACACATGCCTAGAAAATAGGCAAATATCATATTCTCAATAAAAATTGCTTTTATAAAAATATTTATATGTTCCATATTACTACGTTTTATTGACTTTACAGCGGTTTAATTATTTAGTCTCTATTAATTTTTGATTTCGGCTTCGTTGTATCCAAATGATAATTCCAACAACGATTAGTGCCATGGGAGGCATAATAATAAGACTATTGTTAAAATAGCCCATTTTATAAATCGATTCGGGAATAATTTGATACCCCATTAATTCTCCCGAACCTAATAGTTCTCTAATGATAGAAACAATGACCAATATCAATCCATATCCCAATCCATTACCTATCCCGTCCAGAAATGAAGGCCAGGGTTTGTTTGCCATCGCAAAGGCTTCCAATCTTCCCATGATGATACAATTGGTAATAATAAGACCAACAAAAACAGATAGTTGTTTGCTAACGTCAAACACAAAGGCTTTTAAAAACTGATCGACTAAAATTACCATGGCAGCCACAACAGTAAGTTGAACAATAATTCGAATACGGTTTGGAATACTATTTCGGATAAAAGAAATGATAAGATTTGAAAAAGCGCATACTACTATTACGGCAAGTGCCATAACTATAGCTGGTTTCATTTTTACTGTAACTGCTAATGCTGAACAAATACCCAATACTTGTACTGTGATTGGATTATTATTGTTAAGAGGGTCATATAAAAGCCGTTTGTTTTTTGCTGAAAACAAAGGCTCTTTTAGCTCTTTTTTCTTTGCAGGAGTTGCAATTGTTTCTTTGCTCATATCCTGTGTTATTTAAGTTGGTTAATACTATAGTTTTTTACTTTTAAAATAAGGAATATAATTGCTCAGTGTTCTATGAAACATTTCGCTAACACCGTTACTGGTAATTGTTGCACCCGAAATAGCGTCTACTCCGTGCATATCAGTGGGAGCGCTTCCTCCTTTGATAGCTGACACCGAAACAAAATTACCAGCTTCGTCAAATATTTTTTTGCCAATGAATTGTTGCTGAAATTTTTCGGTTTCTATTTCAGCACCTAGACCAGGTGTTTCGCTTTTGTGTCCAAAACTGGCTCCATAAATAGTATTCATATCACTTTCCAGAGAAATATATCCCCATATTGGTCCCCATAGTCCTTTTCCTCTAACTGGGATGATGTAAAAGGATTTTCCGTCTTTATTGCAAATGAACAGCGGAAATAATTGTTCGTCGGTTTTACCAGTTTTCACTTTGTCCAGCTCTTTTTTAAGGTCTATATCAAAAGCGGCAACTTTACCTTTTATCTCTTCTCCTTTATTATTCAAAACAATTTCTTTAGTAATATATTTTTTAAATAGCTGTTCAGTTTCAGGAGTTTCCGTATTTACTGAAACACTCGTTAAAATGTTTTTCATTTTTTCTATTCTACTGTTTTTTGCCTGATAGGGACTGAGGCTAATTGAGGTTACTGATAGCAATATTGCCACCACCACCACCATGATAGAGGAAAATAGAAATGTAGCTTTGTTACTGTCTTTATTCATTTGAATTTTGTATTGGTTTTACTCTTTTTAATCTACGTTTGATATTTGCAGCAACTATATAATGATCAATCAAAGGCGCCATTACATTCATAAACAAGATGGCCAACATCATCCCTTCGGGATAGGCTGGGTTAAATACCCGGAATAGAATGGCAAACATTCCTATTAAAAAACCATAGATGTATTTTCCTGTATTGGTTTGTGTCGCACTCACTGGGTCGGTCGCCATAAAAATGGCACCAAAAGCAAACCCCCCTAAAGTTAAATGATGCAGAGGAGTGATTTGCATTAAGGTATTTAGTCCAAAGGCATTGAAAAGGAGCGCCATTATATATCCACCAACAAAAACAGAAGTCATAATACGCCAGCTACCAATACCTGTATATAATAAAAGGGCTGCTCCTATCAAACAGGCAATTGTAGATGTTTCTCCTATTGAGCCAGGAATGGTACCAATAAAAGATTCCATTATACTGGGTATTTTGTCCGCATGACCTGCGGCGGCTTCCCCAAGTGGAGTGGCACCACTATACGCATCAACTACTGCCTGTCCCTTCTCTGTACTTGTATTAATCCACACTTCGTTCCCAGACATTTTGGTTGGATAAGCAAAAAACAAAAATGCCCTAGCAGTAAGTGCTGGATTTAGAATATTCATTCCTGTACCACCAAAAACTTCTTTACCAATGATAACTGCAAAAATGGTAGCAAAAGCCAGCATCCATAAAGGCACATCGACAGGCATTGTTAGCGGAATTAACATTCCTGAAACTAAAAAACCTTCATTGATAGTGTGTTTTCTTATGATGGCAAAAATAAATTCGGTGGTTAAGCCTGCACCGTAAGAAACAACAATTAGAGGCAGTACTTTAATCGCACCAAAAATGAAATTATCAAAGAAAGATACATCCATAATCCCTAATGCCTGATAATGTTGATAACCTATATTCCACATTCCGAATAACAAACAGGGAATTAGAGAGAGCACAACCAATATCATGGTGCGTTTTAAATCTATAGCATCGCGTACATGGGTACCTTTACTCTTTGTTGTATGATTGGGAACAAATAGAAAAGTTTCGAACGCATCAAATGCTGGATAAAATTTATCTAGTTTTCCTCCCTTTTCAAAATTGGGTTTTAGTTGATCCAGTAATTTTCTTAGTGGTTTCAAATTCAATTATTTTTAATGATGAAATTCAGATACTTATTTTATTCTAGTAAATGCAGCTATAATTATATAATTTCTTTGCCTGTTTTTGTTTTGTTTTAAACGCAAAAGCAAAAAACAATCCATTAGATTATTAACTAAATTCTTTGCGCATTATATCAAGTCCGTGGCGAATAATTTCCTGTGATTTTATTTTTGATGTACATACTAATTCACAAAGTGCAAAATCTTCTTCTATTACTTCATAGATACCTAGTTTTTCCATCATATCGATATCTTCAATCAATATTGATTTTAAAAGTTGCACAGGGTAAATATCCATGGGAAAAACTTTTTCATATTGTCCGGTCATCACAAAAGGACGCTCTTCGCCATGTGTGTTGGTGTTGAGATTGTATTTTTTGTTGGGGGTTAACCAAGAGAAAAAAGTTCGTGACATGCTGAACTTATTAAATCCTGGTGTCAACCAGCCCATGAATTCAAAATCATTTCCTTCTGGAATAACTGTTATTTGCGCATCATAAAAACCTAAATAACCATCAGCAGGGATTTGGCTACCAGACAAGATAGAACCACTGATGATTCTGTTTTTCCCTTTTTTTAAACCACCATCAGCGATACTTTTTTTTATAGAAGTGCCTACTATGGTTTTGTAATATTTGGGGTTTTCAATTTGTGAACCGGTCAAAGCGATGGTTTTAGTGGCGTCAAAAATCCCTTCATTGAATAATTTACCAATGATTAGTACATCTTGTGGATTGATGTACCAGATTACATCGCCTTTATTTATAGGGTCGATATGATGAATTTGTGTCCCGACATTTCCAGCCGGGTGTGGCCCGGATATTTTGTTGATTTGTACGTTTTGTGCCTGGATAAAAGAGGAGGTAGGTGATGAATTAGCTTTAATATTCAAATGTATTTTTCCATTGGTTAATTTTTTTAAAGCATCCAGTCCCGTTTGAAAATCGATTTCTTTGCCAGTCATTATAAAATCATTATCAGGAGCCAATGGATTACTGTCAAATGCGGATATAAAAATAGATTTTGGAGTGTCGCCCGGGTTGGCTATAATTCCGTAGGGGCGTTGACGTATAAAGGGCCAAATACCACTATGTAATAATTGTTCAATAATTTCTTCCCTGCCCAATTGATTGGGATTTGATTTTTTGAATGTGACATATTTAATTTTCCTGTCGGCTAGTATTTTAATTTCCAGGACAACTCTTTTGTCTCCACGAAGAATTTCGATTATTTCACCACTAACAGGAGAACAAAATGTAACAGTTTCATTGTTTTTATTGTAAAACAAAGGGGTTCCCGCAAGTATAGTATCACCTTCTTTGACTAGCAATTTTGGAGTTATGCCAATAAAGTCAGTTGGTTTTATGGCAAATATTTCAGCATTCGACATGTCCAATACTGATTTAACAGCTTCACCAATCAGTTTGAGATTCAATCCCCGTTTAATTTTAATATATTCACTCATACCTTAACTATTTTATTGGGTATTAATTATAATTTTCAGGTATTTAGACGTAATTCTAGTTTGCTAAAAAAATACAGATATATTAATAGGCGTTGTAAATATTTAGTAGGATAATGAACTAATTTAGTGATTTTTATTTGAAAATGAAATAAAAATTTTAGATTTTACAAAAATATGGCCACATATGGCAGAAATTTATAATTCTATTGGATTTATCAAACATCAATCTAATTATTATTGAGTTGATGTTATGTCTAGTCTTGAAAAAATATTTTTTAGCATGTCTTAACAGCCCATTTTTGTTTCTTTGTAATGAAATTGCCCAATAACAAAAAAAGCATTAAATTTCAACTTTTAATTTTCTAAAAAACAATTCAGACATTTCAAATTGCGTCAACATTATTTATAATGATATTTATTGACGTTTTTGTGTTTATGACTCAACTATTCCTGTGAAATTGCCATTAATAAGCCGTTTGTTGCAAACAAACACCAATAAATCTGCCTGTCGGCAGACAGGTAAAAAGGCGACTCGACCCGCCGCGGCGGGGAACTGGCGAAGCATAACATATATGACCGCTAAAAAACAACTTTTATATATATGAAAAAACCATCGAAAATTGATTATCTCAGCATTGATGAATTTTCAGTTACCCCAAAGTACCAACAGCTAGTCAATGCCGTACTCAATGCGGTGAAGCAAGGTCAGCTCAAAAAAGGGGATGCCATGCCTTCTATCAATGAATTGAGTTTTCAGTATGAAATTTCAAGGGTTACCATTGAAAAAGGCTATAATAAACTCCGGAAGATGGGAATATTGGAAGCCTTTCATGGCAAAGGATATTTTATTGCCAATACCGATGTTTCGCAGGATTTAAAAATATTCCTGATGTTCAATAAACTGAGTGCCCACAAGAAAATTATTTATGATGCTTTTGTGGATTCGTTGGGTGAAAAAGCGGCGATTGATTTTTATATCTATGACAATGATTATGGCTTGTTCAAGAAATTATTGAGCCAGCAAAAAGGGGATTATTCCCATTATGTGATTATTCCCCATTTTATTGAAAAATCAGAAGGCTATCAAATGCTGATTGATGAAATTCCAAAAGACAAACTGATTCTGGTTGGAAAAAAAATTGAAGGAATTACAGGGAATTATGGGGCGGTTTATGAAAATTTTGAAGAGGATATCTATAACGCCCTGAGCAAAGCGATTGAGCCTTTGAGTAAATACCATACCTTGAAATTGTTGTTTCCCGAGAACAGTTACTTTCCCAATGAAATAGCAAAAGGATTCGAGAATTTTTGCTACAACTATGCTTTTAATTATAAGATTGTGCACGATTTAGATCAGGAACAAGTCAACGAAGGGGAAGTTTATATCAATCTGATGGAAGCCGATTTGGTTAAAATACTGGACAAAATTATAGCACTGGATTTAATCATCGGAGAACAGGTGGGAGTGATATCCTATAATGAAACACCACTCAAAAAATTTATTATGAACGGATTGACTACCATTTCAACCGATTTTGCGAAAATGGGGAAAACAGCTGCCGAATTGGTATTGAATGCTTCAAAAGAACATATCGAAAATCCGTTTGAACTGGTTCTTAGGGGATCTTTATAATAAATAATTTAAAATGGAATTACGTAAACTGAAATCATTTCTGGTCGTGGCTAAAGAATTGCACTTTGGCAGAGCCGCCGAAAAACTGAATATTACACAGCCTGCATTGACACAACAGATTCAATAATCAGAAAGCGAACTGGGTTTTGAGCTTTTCGAAAAAGATAAAAGGATGTCTGGTTTATCGGATCCGGCAAGTATTTTGTCAGTGAAATAAAAATGATTTGAAGCTGATTTAAGTGGTCTTGAATTGAAGTAAAAAAAAAGCGCAACCTATAAATGTTTGGGTTGCGCCTTTTTTGTTTATATCAAATTAATTATTGTTTAAGGTTTCAAATCTGAAAATTGTATATCAGCAGCAAATGAGGAATTGGTTTTTTCGACAATTAATTCTTTGGCTAATGAAAAATCCCTAGATTGTTTGATGTTTAAAGAAGAGGTTCCAATAGACACAGTATAGTTTCCGGCTTCGGCAATCCAAGCATTTTTTGCTGTAACAAATGACGCTAAATCTTTGGGATTTAATGTTAAGGTTAATGTTTGGCTTTCTCCGGGCTGCAATTCTTTGGTTTTTGCAAAGGCTTTTAATTCAGAAGTTGGTTTGTCAATCGTATTTGAAGGAGCGCCAAGGTACAATTGAACCACTTCTTTACCTGCTGTTTTTCCTGTATTTTTTACCGTTACCGTGATGGTCATTTGGTTTGAAAATGTGTTTGAACTCAATTTGATATCCGAAATGTCAAAAGAAGTGTACGACAATCCGTATCCAAATTCATAAGATGGTTTTACTTTGAAAGTATTAAAATAACGATATCCTACATAGACACCTTCTTCATAAGTTACGCTTGTTGGATTTTCTGCCGGAGTTCCTATCCAATTTTTAGCGGAAGGGGTGTCTTCGTATTTTACAGGAAAAGTCATTGTTAGTTTTCCTGATGGATTTGTTTTTCCGGAGAAAACATCTGCCACTGAATTTCCGCCTTCCTGACCTGGTTGCCAAGGTAAGAGAATGGCATCTACTTTATCTTTCCAACTGGCTGTTTCTATTACGCCTCCAATATTTAAAACGACAACTACTTTTTTGCCTTGAGCGTGAAAAGCTTCAGCAACATTGTCAATTAAAGCCACTTCATCAGCCGCTAAATTAAAATCTTCGTCAATAACCCTGTCAGCTGCTTCCCCGGCATTTCTACCAATTGTGATTAATGCCATTTCAGAGGATTGAGCTTTCTTTTCGATAATTTCTTTATGTAAGTCTAATTCCGGAATTCGTTTTGGTGTTGCCAATAAACCACCTTCTTTATCACGTCGTTGCATTTCTTTCTCTTTTTGAATTGCAGTGTAAGGTTTGTATAGGCCTTCTAATTCGGTGTCAATAGAAAATCCGACATTCGTTAAACCGTCAATTAGCGAAATGGTGTAGGCTTCATTTACATCCCCACTTCCGGTACCACCGGAAATAAAATCATATGAAGTTACGCCAAATACAGCCAATGGTGCTTTTTTTGAAGTAAAGGGTAATGCATTGTTATCATTTTTCAATAAAATGGTTCCCTCGGCAGCAGCTTGTCTGGTTACTTCCGCATTGGCTTTCAAATTAGGTTTGTCCGAATATTTATAATTATTCATCGAAGGGGATTTCAAGACCAATTCTAATATTCGCGTTAAATCGGTATTGATGACTTCAGCAGATAGTTTGCCGCTTTTCATGTTTTCTAAAATAGCTTCTTTTTGGGTAGGCATTCCCGGCATTAATAAATCATTTCCAGCCGATAATTGTGCCGTAACATCGCTCACGTTTCCTTTTGTAAATGGTGAAGCAAAGCCATTGTAACCCCCAAACCAATCGGTCATTACCAGACCTTTAAAGCCCCATTCATTTCTCAATACGGTTGTCAATAAATCTTTTCTTGCAGAAGTGTAGATGCCATTCACTAAATTATAGGAAGACATAATCGTCCAGGGTTGCGCTTCTTTTACTGCAATTTCAAAACCTCTCAAGTATATTTCACGCATGGCTCTCTCGCTGATATGGGCATTTACTCCCATACGATTGCGTTCCTGGTTATTGGCGGCAAAATGTTTTACCGAGGTTCCAACACCGTTAGACTGTATTCCGTTTACGATGGCAGCAGCAATTTTCCCGGTCAAAAAAGGGTCTTCCGAATAGTATTCAAAATTTCTGCCGCATAACGGATTTCGGTGAATATTCATTCCCGGGCCAAGCAAAACATCTACGCCATATTCTTTGACTTCGTTCCCAATTGCTTTCCCGACATTGTTGATTAACTCCGTATTCCAAGTGGAGGCCAAGGCTGTCCCTACCGGGAATGCAGTGGCATAATAAGTATTGGTATCGTTATCTCTATTGGGTTTTATTCTTAAACCCGCAGGCCCGTCTGATACTACAACTGTGGGGATTCCTAATCTTTTGATTTCAAATGTTCCCCCTGCAGCGCCAGGTACTTTTCCCTGAAAGCCACCTGAAACAAATTTAAGAGTTTCAAGGTCAAAACCTGGCATTCCAATTCCGATAAGCATACTTGCTTTTTCGTCATCGGTCATTTTCTTGATCAAATCTTTAATTCTGTCTTGTGTCGGAAGACGGTAATCTTCGTATTGGTCTAATTTTCCGTTTTTGTTTAAATCAGAAAAGGGATATCCGTCTACAGTTATAGTGGGATGTTTTTCGGCAGGTTGTTGAACCGGTTTTTTGGTCCAGGAAACCCCGGATAAAACTACCGCAGCTAATATGGTAATTTTAATAATTTTGGTGATTGAGTTTTTTTTCATTTTTATTTAGTTGTTAATATTTAATTGCTTCATTATGAAGCAATATTAATTATTTCTTTTGTTATTTACAAAAAATAAATATTAATTTTGTTGTTTTTCAGATAGATACAGGTGAAATATAATGTAATTCGTATGTTTGCAACGAAATAACTAGTATGGATTTTAAAAGAAGAATAGAGGAAAAATCAGCCAAAGCCTGGGAAATATATATCCCTAATTTGTCTGTTGACTGTGTGGTCTTTGGGTTTCACAATGCCCAATTAAAAGTTTTAGTCATTAAGGTAAAAGATAAAGAGGTATGGCAACTTCCCGGAAGTTATGTCTTGAAAACAGAAAATCTGAATGAAGCGGCGAATCGAATTTTGTTTGAACGTACGGGCGCTTCTAATATTTATTTACAGCAGTTCAGGGTTTTTAGTGAATTGAACCGTAATCAGGGTTTTTTTGATGAATTTTCGGATGATATTTGGAATAAACAGCGATTTATAACCGTAGGTTTTTATGCCTTAGTCGATTTTTCTCAGGTGAATTTGGTGCAAGATGAATTTTCCGATTTTTGCGAATGGAAATCCTTGGATGACTTACCGGAATTGATGATGGATCACCGTTATATTTTTGATAAAGCATTGTCAACACTTCGCAGGCAGTTAAACTATAAACCGATTGGTTATAATTTGTTACCCGATAAATTTACCATGCCTGAGCTTCAAAAACTCTATGAAACTCTATTAAATAAGAAACTGAATCGGGGCAATTTTTACCGAAAAATACTTCGGTATGACATTCTTGAAAAATTAGACGAAAGTAGAAAAGGAGGGGCACATAAAGCTCCCGACTTATACCGGTTTGATGTAGCTAAATACCAATTAGCACTTAAAAACGGACTGAATGAAGGCTGGTAAATATTTGTTTTACGTTTTGTATATTTGGAATTACAGTAAAATATTCGGTTTGTTTTTCTTTCAATAAATAATTTTTTATTGCCGTTAACATTGCTTGACGTTTTTGTTTAAGCAGGGCTTCGACTTAACCTGATCACTATGTAATTGAGGCCATAATAAAAGTGGGAATGAAGAAAGGGGCTGAAACATTCCGGGAGGGATATGACCCAAAGAACGATTTCCTTTCGCTATACAATGCTTTTTGGTCAATAGTTATTGTCATGCACGGAGTTGTACCCCAGTGTATTTTATTTGAAAATATCCTGAAATTTTTCAAAAATGATAAAGTATAGATTTGATATTAATTTGAATTTTTCAAATAATAATGAAAAAAAACTTTCTCATTCTAGTGTTCTTCAGTTTAACATCGATGACTTTCGGACAGTTGGAACTTCGCCATCTTACCGTTGAAAATGTATCCAATCCTATTGGTATTGGAGTGAAAACACCTCTTTTTAGTTGGAAATTAGTTTCCGGTAAAAGAAATGTAAAGCAATCGGCTTACGAAATTCAGGCTAAAGAAAGAAAAATACCGTTTGGACAATTACACTTTGTA
>JAKFBW010000141.1:0-7945 GCA_036676965.1 Flavobacterium sp.
GAAACTGCCCACTACTAAAACCGAACTGCTGTTTGTCGAACGGATTTTCAACATGCTGAAAATGGGCGGAACGGCTGCCGTGATTGTACCCAGCGGAGTGATCCAAAACAGCGGGAAAGCATTTGAAGCGCTGCGGAAACTGATCATAGAAAAAGCGGAACTGAAAGCCGTCATTGCCGTGCCGAGCGGAGTATTCAAACCCTACGCCGGAGTAAGCACCGCAATCTTAATTTTTACCAAAGGGGGAGAAACCAACAAGGTGTGGTTTTACGACATGAAGGCAGATGGATACACCCTTGACGACAAGCGAAATAAGATCGCTGACAGCGACCTATCGGACATCGTGATGCAATATCAAAATCGCCTTAACTATAAATCAAAAGGTGATGTAAAGGAATCGGACTTATTAATTGCTGCAGAATCAGATCCTCAGTACAATTCAAAAAATCAAAGTAAGGAAACCGACAAATCCGAAACAAACGGCAACTTAGATAGAAAAGGCAAATGCTTTACCGTGCCAAAAAAGGAAATCGTAGAAAACAACTTTGATCTAAACCTCAGCACCTACAAAGAAGAAGTGTACGAAGAAATAAGCTATGAAAAGCCGGAAGTGATTTTCGGGAAACTGGAAAGCATTGAAGCTGAAATTCAAAATGGGTTGGCGGAGTTAAAAGGATTGATGTGATGAAGTTCGAAAGACTTGGAGAAAAAATAACACAAATAAGAGGTATATCTTATAAACCGAATGACATTTCTGCCACTCCATTATCAGATTATGTTCCTGTATTAAAAGCAAATAATATTCAAGAAGAAGGTATTGTCACAAATGATCTTATCTACATTCATAAGAGCAAGGTAAGGCCTGAACAATTCATTAAAAAAGGTGATTTGCTCTTGGCTGCATCAAGCGGCAGTAAAGGAATTGTGGGAAAGAACATTTATTTTGAAAGTGACTTTGAAGGTTCTTTCGGAGCATTCTGTAAACTTGTAAGACCCAAAAAGAATATCAACCCGAGATATTTAGCAACATTTTTCAAATCAGTTCCATACAAAAGGCACATCAGAAGATTACTTAGTGGGGCTTTAATAAACAATTTGAAGAATGAGTATATCGACAGTTTACTAATTCCTGATATTTCGGATTCCGACCAACTCCACATTTCCAACCTTTTAAACAAAGCCGAAAACCTAATCAGCAAACGCAAAGAAAGCATTCGCCTGTTGGATGAATTTTTGAAAAGTACGTTTTTGGAGATGTTTTTTTCAAATCCTGATACAGAAAAATGGGAAGAAGTAAAATTCGAAGAATTAGCTGATAGGAAAAAAGGAAGTATGAGGACTGGACCTTTTGGCAGCAGCCTTCTCCATGGAGAATTTACAGAAATAGGTGACGTAAAAGTATTGGGAATTGACAATGTTGTCTCGAATAGATTTGACTGGAAAAGAAGTCGATGTATCACAATTGAAAAGTATCAAGAACTAAAACGATATACAGTTTTTCCAAGTGATGTATTGATTTCAATTATGGCCACATTAGGAAGAACAGCGGTTGTTCCAAAGGACATTCCGCTTTGCATCAATTCAAAACATTTGGCCGCGATCACTTTGGATAAAAAAATTGCCAATCCATATTTTGTTGCATATGCTTTTCATAGTCATCCAAATATAGTAAGGCAGATGAGTAACAATGTTAAAGGAGCAATTATGGACGGGTTGAATCTGACTATAATTCGTAGAATAAAATTAAAACTACCACCTGTTGTACTTCAAAACAGATTTGGTGAAACTTTTGAAAAAACAGAAGCCCTGAAAACCAAATACAAGGAAAGTTTGAAGGAGTTGGAACAACTGTATGGCAGCTTGAGTCAGAAGGCGTTTAGGGGGTAGTTGAGTGTAAAACAATATGTGTAAACGTGGATGAATTACTCAATTTCATTTCCGCTAGAAACCCGGTTAAAATTGAAATCGCAAGATGTCCGAAAAGTTTAGAATTATTTCATGAATGGTTTGGAAATAAACTATTCTGCTCGGTATATTGAAAGAGATTTTTAGGGGAAGCCAGGAAGAAGGAATTTTTGAAGTGAGAGGAATTCTCGAAAATTAGAGCCTGATGATTCAAAAATGAAAATCAACCTGAACAAAAACTAATTCAAAGATACCTGCAACAGTTCCGCAAGGCTTCCAAATGAGCCTGCTTTACGAAAGAGTTGCGTAAGGCAAAACGTTAGCGGTAAGTTTTGAGCGACCGCGCAAACCCTAAACTGACGACTATAACAACAAAATTGATGTTGAGAGGACTGCTGACAAAATACCTGTTCAAAGTTGAAGGCGAAGTGTTAGTAATGATTGGGTCAAAGACACAAGCAGGTTCAATGTTTGCAGTTATTCCGACGGAACAACTTTGGAAAAATGAAACTTTAGGACTTAAACTTCGCAGCATACTTAGTTTAAAATGGAAGCCGTCAGACGACTTACTTCAAAAAGCGGCAATAGATGTATTCATGCGAGACATTTTTGGCAATAAATCTGACTATGCGGACAGTTTATTTAAACTTATCGCTTGGCACAATTCAAGAGAGTGGGACTTAACCAACTTAACAGAAAGTGATAAGACAAAAGCAGACGCATTGGAATCTATGACTGTCTTAACACGAATGAGGTATCGTGAAACTGCGGACATTCTTCACCTAAATTTATTAGAGCAAGTTCCTTTCATGTGCCTTTTGACACATCCAATGATTGTAAAAATACCTGTTATTTCTCTTCAGTATTTTCTGACCATTCACAGCCATTTTGCATTTAACGCTATAAGAAAAGCCAAGCATCCCAACAGCGACACACTTATTGACTACTTATACGAGATACTTTACTTGCAACAAAAAATTGCTATCTCATTACATGAGTTTCTACGACTGGTGGACTATTCCGAACGAAAAAAGAAGGACGCACTTTTTATCAACGCTGAAATCAATGCCATTATGGGAGCTGACTTGGTTTTCTCTTACTTAAAGGCATCAGTAGAGAAAATAGTAGTCCTAATTGGCTTGACACATGAAATCAATAATCTGGATTCAAAACCAAAACATAAAGCGAAACTTTCTGCATTAAAAGAAGGGTTGCCCAAACACTTACTTGACATCAATTATGTTCAGTTCATGTTTGACTTCTTTTCATCGGACAACTTAGATGAATTAAATAGTTATCGTTCGGGGCTACTCCATAAAAGAGGCATATCGGACTTACAGCCGCATAATTATGTAGGTAAAAAGGCAGACACAGTTCCTCTAAAAAAAATATTTCAAATTCTACAAGAGCAACATTCTAAAAATACTGCCGTATTATTAGGTGCTCTTGCTATACTTACAGACAAATTAGTTGAGTTGGACAGACCAGACATAAAATTTGAGGATATTCCATTATGATGACAAGTAAACCTACCGCTAGCAGTAAGCCTATCACGACACAACACGAGCGACACAAACGACTTTAAATAAATATTTGCCGACAGTAAGTAAATCAAAAAT
Organism: Flavobacterium sp.; assembly: GCA_036676965.1. Taxonomy (GTDB): domain Bacteria; phylum Bacteroidota; class Bacteroidia; order Flavobacteriales; family Flavobacteriaceae; genus Flavobacterium. Next base: position 3,525 of record JAKFBW010000141.1, read on the forward strand.
GAGCTAATGAAGATTAAAGACATTTCCATAAAAAACTTTAGACTTTTAGAAGATGTTAAGCTAAATGTTGAAGAAGACATAACTCTTATTGTAGGTAAAAACAACACAGGAAAGACATCCCTTTTTGAAGTTGTAAATATGTTCTTTAGTGAGAAGAATAATTTTGCTTTTCACGACTTTTCTCACTCATCATCTGCCCAATTTGAAAAATGTTTCGGAATATTTGAAGAATTACAAAAAGAAACCGATGAAGAAAAAAAAGACGAGTTAGAAACTTCTTTAATTTCGTCAATGCCAAGCATTCGGGTTGAAATTCAACTTGAATATGACAAAGTGAAAGACAGCTTAATTAATCTTTCAGAGTTCATAAGCGACCTTGATGATGCGAAAAATACGGCAACAATAAAACTACAATACCAATCAAAGGACAGTATTCGACTGTTCAATTCATTTGTTGGACGAAAAGAAAAGGATCAAAAATTAATTGAGTGGTTAAATGAAAATATTACATCATATTATGACATCAAATGTTATGGAGGTGATAATTTAATTGAGGAAAACTTCAAACGCAAACTTCTTTCTGTTTTATATTTTGAAACTATTCAAGCATCAAGAAAATTAGACGACACAAAATCAGATAAAAACAAAACATTAGCTGTTGGTTTTTCTGACTACTACAGAGAAACAAATAAAGACAACAATGACGATGTAGAAAGTTTAGAAAAACAACTAAAAGAAACCTCTATTGTTCTTAATGAAAAATATGAGAAGATTCTTAAAGAACTACTTAACAAACTCAAATTATTTGGAATTGAGCCACATTTAACAATTCCTGAAATTGTTCTTCAAGCAGGATTTGACCCAGAAAACATTCTTAAAAACAACATAAAATACTTTTACAAGCAAGACAATATTACACTACCTGAAAATTTTAATGGTTTAGGATATAGTAATCTGATTTATCTTGTTTTAAAAGTGGTAAGTTTTATAGAAAAATTCAAAAAAGCAGCACCTTTAAACAAGTCTGAAACACTTATAATTTTAATTGAAGAACCAGAAGCCCACTTACATCCACAAATGCAACAGGTTTTTATTTCTCAAATTAAAAGAACAATTAAAGAAACAAAGGAAAAGGAAGGATTATCAGTTCAAGTAATTATAAGCACTCATTCATCTCATATTGTTACTGAAGCAGGCATAGACGTAGATAGAAGTTTTGAAAGAATTAGATATTTTTCAAAAATATACATTAAGGCTGAAAAGCGATACAAGGTTGAAGTAAAGGACTTTAATGATTTTAAGCATAAAGCAAGTGATAAAGAAACGTTCCGTTTTCTAAAACAATACATGAGCCTTCATAGGTGCGACATATTTTTTGCAGACAAGGTAATCCTTGTTGAAGGAACAACAGAAAGAATTTTACTTCCGCTAATGATTATTAAAGTTGCAGCGAAACTGAACAATGAATATGTTTCAATAATTGAAGTTGGTGGGGCTTATACGGTAAAATTTAAGGAGCTTTTGAAATTTGTCAATGTCAAAAGTTTAGTAATAACCGATATAGATTCCATAAATCCAGCGGACATTCGCAAAGCTTGTCCTACTGCCACAGTAAATGCGGAAACATCAAATTCAACTTTGCTAAATTGGTTACCTAAAAAGAAACTAATTAGCGACCTTATAAACTGTCCCGAAAATGATAAATATGATTCAGAGTTGATTCGTGTTGCTTATCAAATCAAGGAAAATGGTTCGGAGTATGTAGCAAGGAGTCTTGAAGAAGCTATCATAAATAGAAACAAGACATTTTTTATTTCGACATATAAATTAGACGAAGTAGATAAATCAGTCAAAGATTCATTTGCTCTTTTAAAAGGCGAAGACCTTACTAAAAGTGCTTACGAATTAGCACCAGCACCGGGAGAAAAAACCGATTTTACATTTGAGTTAATGACGTTTAATGAAAGTGAAACAAAATTAAATTGGGATGTCCCTAAGTATATTGAAGAAGGTTTGATGTGGTTGGCAAAAAATGAAAATGCAGAATAATATGACAGCTTTTGAACAAATCTCACAATACATTGATGACCGCAAAAGCTTTGTATTAGAAGCCGGTGCGGGTTCTGGCAAAACATATACACTAATACAAACATTAAATTATCTCATTCAAAATAAAGGTGAGGATTTAAAAAAGATAAATCAAAAGATAGTTTGTATTACCTATACCAACGTAGCCAAAAATGAAATTAATGATAGAATTGAGAACAATGAATTAGTTCTTGTATCAACTATTCACGAGTTTTTGTGGACTTCAATAAAACAATATCAAAAGCAACTGAAAGTTGAACTTTGCAAACTCAATGAAATAAATTTTGAAAAGGACAAAGCAAAAGGGAAAGCGGATTCAAGATACATAGAAAAACTAGTCGACAGAATTGATTCTATTAGCAAAATTGAATACAACGATACATCATTTAATGATTTTGAAAATGGAATAATTCAACACGATGATGTAATTGTAATCGCTAAAATGATGTATGAAAATTATCCTCTTTTGACAGATATAGTTTCTGCAAAACATCCTTATATTTTTGTTGACGAATACCAGGATACTGCAGAAGAGACAGTTTTCTGTCTAATTGATTGCCTTTTGAAGCGAAATGGTAAAAAGGTAGTAGTTGGTTTTTTCGGAGATTCACACCAAAAAATATATGATTATGGTATTGGTGATTTGGAAAAATACTACACATCAAATGGCGCACAGATTGAATTGGTAAAAAAGGAAGAAAACTATCGTTCTTCTCTATCTGTCGTTAGTTTACTAAACAACTTTAGAAAAAACATTCAGCAAAAGCCACAGAAGGCAGTCCAAGGTAGTACCAAATTTATTTATTGGGCAAATCATCCAGATAAACCCAAGACTAAAATAAGAGAATTTAACGCTGAAATTGCAGTTACAAAAAATCAGTTTTACGATAATGTAATAAAAAAAATATTTGATTCAGGTTGGAAATTTGAGGGAGATTCAAATTCTAAAATTTTGGTTCTTGCCAATAGCCGTGTTGCTAAAAGAGCAGGATTTGGAAATTTATATTCTGTTTTTTCTACGAGGTTTGGTCAAAGCACCAAAGAAAGATTTCTTGACAGAAATCATCCTTTGATTACCTTTTTTGTTGGAACTATTGATAAAAAGACTTCACAAGAAAGAAAAATTGGCTTAGAACATTTAGTTAATTTTTGGAATGAGAAAAATCAAAATAATGTTATTAGGTTTATCAGAAAAAACGGCACAATTCTAAGCGGAGAATTTAAGCACAGTCACAAAAAACAAATTTCAGAACTTCTTGATAATCTTTCAGTTAATAGACAAAATTTGAAAATACGAGAAGTTTATGAATTTACTTCGGCTAATGGTCTTATATTAAGTAAAAGACTTAATGAGTTTGTTGAAAGATTATCTATTGCCACAGAAAATTTAACGGCCGAAGAAAAAGAAAGACAAACTAAAGATAAAAACTTGTTTGACTCTTTTATGGAATTGTCTTATGTTGAACTTTTAAGTTTTTGGAAACACGCTCAAAACAACACAGTTTTTTCAACTAAACACGGAACAAAAGGTGATGAATTTGAAAATGTTCTTACCCTAATTGATGACACAGAATGGGTTCAAGAATATAATTTCAAGAATTTCTTCAATGACACCGAAGAAAACCCTGAAAGAAAATTAAGAACAAGAAATTTGTTTTACGTTGAATGTTCTAGAGCAATTGACAATTTATTTGTTTTATGTTTATCAGACCTTGACAACTCTGCAATTACAAACATTAAGACTTGGTTTGGCAATGACAACGTTTATGACGTAGAAGAATATTTAAAAAGCTAAATGACACGAAAGAGAAAAATAAGGCCTACTGCTAATCGAGTAGACGGCCGTGAGCTATAAGCCCGACTAAGCGTAGAATAAGCGTTTGGACTGGGTGTAATCCCGTACTTTTGTCGGGAGTAATTCCACCCTTCTATTTTTTGGAATTTGTAATTCCCTCTCGCATCTGAGGATGCAAGCAAAAAAGATAGACCAATTGAAATTGCATAAAAAGGAACTGATGCAGGGCTCGTTTCCGAAAATGAATGATTAGCATATGGATGAAATAGAAAAACATACCCCCCTCTCGGGGTAGTCAAAGCTTGGTTTGGACTGGGTGTAATCCCGTACTGTTGTCGGGAGCAATTACACTCTTCTATTTTTTGGAATTTGTAATTCCCTCTCGTATCTGAGGATGCAAGCAAAAAAGATAGACCAATTGAAATTGCATAAAAAGGAACTGATGCAGGGCTCGTTTCCGAAAATGAATGATTAGCATATGGATGAGATAGAAAAACATACCCCCCAATTATACAGTGATGTTTGCCAAATCATTGAG
>JAKFBW010000142.1:0-11972 GCA_036676965.1 Flavobacterium sp.
ATGAAGATTTCAAAACATTCAAAATTGCCATAGAAAAATTCTTTGAAAATTTTAACCAGTACCATAATCAGCTATTAACCCTATTGAACTTTAAATTCGGAATTATTAAAGCAAATTAGTATAACAATATCCAACAGATAAAGAAAAAATGCTATTATTAATCTTTGAATTACCCCCTGTTTCTGTTTTATTTTTTTACAATTCTTTATTAAAACTTATAACTAAGACCCAAAAACAAACCGCTTAATTTCCATTTTTCATGTTCAAAAGAATTATCAATCAAATTCGATAAACCTAAATTATATTTTCCATCTAGTGAAAAATCTTCATCCAAATCAAATGATATTCCTAAATCTAGTCCAAAATTTAAGGTTTTCGAACCTGCTCCTCCATTTAAAAGCAATCCAAAATCAGGACCTGCTAACAAGCTAAGATCTTCCACTACTGAAAATTTAGCTAGAACTGGAATTTGAATTTGATCTAAATCATTAATCGAAACATACAACAATTCTGGCTGTACATGGAATTCATCTGAAACAGCAATATCTATAAATCCATCTGCATAAAAACCGGCTTGACTATCTGTACTGGATACCCAACCGCTTCCTAAATCAATTTTCATCTTTGAACTCGAAAAATCAACACCCGCTTTTAATCCAAATTTGGTTTCTTGAGCGTTTACAAATCCGAAAACCAACACTGCCACAACTGTAAAAAAATTTTTTCTCATTTTTTTATTTGTTAAAATTATTAACAAATATATTTTTCCTGTTAAAAAACACAAAATGTTTCAACAAAATAAACAAAAAAAAAGAACTCCCAGCAGCAATTTTAAAAATAAAAAACAGAACAAAAAACTGTATTTCAAATCATTAAAAAAAATCAACTCACTAAATTTAGTGATATTTAAACAACAAATAAAACAATATTAATTTAACAAGAATTTTCTTTTTACGAACTTTCAAAAGTCAAAAATTTAAAATAAAAAACTATAATTATATAATAATTTGATGAATAAAGAGTTTTAAATTGCAACCTCAAAATAGACTTATAAACATTAAAATTAAACTTTATGAAAAAAACACTCTTAATTTCCATTGTATTATTAGCATTTTCGACGAACATCCACGCTCAATTGGTAAAATTTGGAATAAAAGCAGGATTAAATTATGCAAATTTAACCGGTAGTGAAATTCAAACGGATGCCATTACTAGTTACCACGCCGGATTAGTGGCAGAAGTTAAACTTACTGAAGGTTTTTCCGTTCAACCAGAGTTATTATACTCGACCCAAGGGGCAAGTTATAAAAATGCAGGAGAAGAATTTAGAAATGAATTAGGCTATTTATCCATTCCTATTCTAGCAAAAATCAGTTTAAATAAAGCAATCAGTTTAGATTTAGGACCACAAGCCTCATTCCTAATGAGCGAAAGACAAGAATTCGATCTTGAAGATTCTGAATCTTTTGAATTTGGTCTGGCTGCAGGCTTAGGACTTAAGATAACCAAAAGTATTTTCCTCCAAGGTAGATACGTTTTAGGCTTAACCGAAGCTTCAAAAGATGCCCAAACCAAAAACTCTGTTTTACAAGTTTCGGCAGGAATTCTATTTTAGAATTAAAAAATTATTTTTATCAAAACCGTTCTCTTAATTAGAACGGTTTTTTTATTTTTACCAAAATATCTTTTATGAAATCGCCATGATTCAATTATCACAATTGAAAATCATCGAATACCAACACAAAATGGTATCAATGAGATAAACACGAATACAGAATGGCGTTACCATATTGCTTCGCCTGTTCGCTATCGCTCGAGTCCTTAAAAAAAACAAATATTATCTACATATGAAACTAATTATCATTAATGGCCCAAACTTAAATCTTTTAGGCAAGAGAGAACCTGAAGTTTACGGCAGCCAGACTTTTGAAGAGTATTTTACTACTTTACAAATAAAGTACCCTAATGTTGACCTTTCCTATTATCAAAGTAATATAGAAGGGGAATTAATCGATAAAATTCAGGAATTTGGTTTTTCTTATGATGGTATCATCTTGAATGCCGGAGCCTATACCCACACTTCGATAGGAATTGGTGATGCCATAAAAGCCATTACAACTCCAGTGGTTGAAGTACACATCTCTAATACCTTTTCACGCGAGAGTTTCCGCCACCAATCCTATATTTCCGGAAATGCCAAAGGCATTATTTTGGGTTTTGGTCTAAAAAGTTATGAATTGGCCATACAGTCTTTTTTATAAAAAAGAGCAAAATAAAGAGAGTCCAATTTATGAAAACTGGACTCTTTTTATTTTAAATGTAGACTTTCTAATTATAGCTATCGGGTTCCACATGTATTAACACATGTCCCAATTCAGGGATTTCTCTTCGCAAAGTATCTTTAAGCACGTGCGCTAAATCATGTCCTTCCCGGACTGTAATACTCGCCGTAACAATTGCATGAAGATCTACATGATATTTCATTCCTGCTTTACGGATAAAACACTTTTCAGTACCTAAAATTCCTTCAACACCTGCCGAAACCCTTCTTATATCTTCAATTAAATCATCGTATAAGTGTTCATCCATAATTTCACCCAAAGCTGGCCTGAAAATAAGATAACAATTATACAGAATAAACCCCGAAGCAAAAAGTGCTGCCCAATCATCAGCCGATTCATAACCTTTACCTAAAATTAATGCGGTTGAAATCCCAATAAATGCCGCAACAGAAGTAATAGCATCACTCCGATGGTGCCAAGCATCTGCTTTCAATGCTGAACTATTCGTTTCAATACTTCGTTTTATCACAATTCGAAAAGAATATTCTTTCCAAATAATTATCAAACCCAGAACAATCAGCGTCCATGATTTGGGTAAATCATGCGGTGTCTGAATATTATTTATACTCTCATAAGCAATAATGGTTGCCGAAGTAATCAAAAAACCAACCACCAAAAAAGTAATCAGGGGTTCTGCGCGGCCATGACCGTACGGATGATTTTCATCTGCCGGACGACTGGAATATTTAATTCCGAACAAAACTAAAAAAGAGGCAAAAATATCTGCCGTTGATTCAATCGCATCCGCTATCAAAGCATATGAATTTCCAAAAAAACCAGCCCCCCCTTTAATAATCGCTAAAAAACTATTCCCTATTATACTAAAATAAGTAGTTTTTATAGCGGCTTGTTCATTCACCATTTTATTCTTTTTATACTTCACGAACGATATCGGCGCCAATGGCTCTCAAACGTTCGTCAATTCTTTCGTATCCGCGATCTATTTGTTCAATATTTTGGATCGTACTGGTTCCTTTGGCTGAGAGTGCAGCAATCAGCAAGGAGATTCCGGCACGAATATCTGGAGATGACATGGTTGTCGCTTTCAACGTTGATTTGAAATCATGACCTATAACGACAGCCCTATGCGGATCACATAACATGATTTTTGCCCCCATATCTATTAATTTATCAACGAAAAACAAACGACTTTCGAACATCTTTTGGTGAATCAACACATCTCCTTTGGCCTGCGTTGCCACAACCAAAACGATACTCAATAAATCCGGAGTAAATCCAGGCCAAGGTGCATCTGCAATAGTAAGAATAGAACCATCAATATCGGTTTTTACTTCGTAGCCATTTTCATGAGCCGGAATATAAATATCATCTCCTCTGCGCTCTAATGTAATTCCTAATTTTCTGAAGGTATTTGGAATAATCCCCAGATTATCCCAACTTACATTTTTAATGGTAATTTCACTTCTGGTCATGGCAGCCAATCCGATCCAGCTACCAATTTCAATCATATCAGGTAAGATTCGGTGCTCACATCCGCCTAATCTTTCTACTCCTTCAATAGTCAATAAATTCGACCCTACTCCTGTGATTTTAGCTCCCATGGAGTTCAACATCTTACATAATTGTTGCAAATATGGTTCGCAAGCAGCATTATACACCGTTGTCACTCCTTTGGCCAAAACTGCCGCCATAACAATATTTGCCGTTCCGGTTACCGAAGCTTCATCCAATAACATATCCGCTCCCGTTAAACCATCTTTAGCCTCCACACCATAAAAATGATCTTCCCTGTTGTAACGGAATTTCGCCCCTAAATTGATAAAGCCCTCAAAGTGTGTATCTAATCTTCTTCTTCCTATTTTATCCCCTCCCGGTTTTGGAATATATCCTTTACCAAAACGAGCCAAAAGAGGCCCAACAATCATAATAGAGCCACGAAGTGCCCCACCTTCTTTCTTAAACGCTTCAGTTTCTAAATACCCAACATTTACCTCATCGGCTTGAAAGGTATAAGAACCCGAACCCTTCTTTTCAATTTTAACCCCCAAATTTCCTAAAAGTGTGATTAATTTATTGATGTCAATAATATCAGGAATATTATTGATTGTTACTTTTTCATTGGTCAAAAGAACGGCGCATAAAATTTGTAACGCTTCGTTTTTTGCTCCTTGTGGAGTAATTTCTCCTTTTAGACGGATGCCTCCTTTAATTTTAAAAACTCCCATATTCTTTTTTTAAGATTCTAAGGTCTATGATTCTGAGGTTCTGGGCTAAAAAACAGTAGCCACTTAGCTCCTTAGTATCTTAGCTACTTTTTTAAACGTTTTTTTGATTATTATTTTTCACAAAAGGCTTTGATTTGCTATTTTTAGGATTCTTGTTGCTTTGGATTTTTGGTTGTCCCGGAGGTGTAATTTTGTTTGACATTCGCTTATTCGTACGCAACAAATCATTGGTATTTATAAGTTCTTCGGTACTATGAAGCAGATTTAATTTACCGTCAGACAATTCAAAAAGATGTTCAAAAATCACATCATCTTTAACCGTGTCTTTATTCCAACTCAAATAGGATTTTTTCATGTGATTGGCAATCACTTTGACCAAGGCATTTTTCATTTCTCCATCTTCCCATTTATTGGCAACATCAATCATGTATTTGATATTATTGCCATAATATCTGTATTTCGGAAAATTTTGAGGATATTTTAGTATCTCGGGTTTCAATTGTAAAACTTCACGCGAAGGAATTGGATACGGAGATTCAACATCCAATTTAAAATCAGACATAATAAACAGCTGATCCCATAATTTATGTTGAAAATCAGGCACATCACGCAAATGCGGATTCAAGCTCCCCATCACTTGAATAATGTATTTGGCCACTTTATTCCGTTCCTCAGCATCTTCAATTACAGTTGCCTGATCGATCAATTTTTGTAAATGACGACCATATTCCGGAATAATCAAATGAGGTCGTTCCGCATTATATTCTAAATGATGCACGACGTCATTTGCAACTTCTTTTTTATATTTTGAATTCATAGTTGAATTTAGTTTTGATGCTTACAGAGGTTACATTTTAAGAACTGTCTATAACCCGTGTCCCTCCTGTAACGAGGTTCTCTATCTTTTATTTTACAAGGAAACAATGCCTTCAATGGTAGAAACTTCAAGGTATTTATCAATTATTTCTTGGGAATCTTTCATCATCACATCAACTGAAATACTGGTAAATTTTCCCGTTTTGGATTTTGTTGTTTTGATAACTGCGCCCATACAATCAAAAGCTAATTCTACGCGCTCGATATTATCATCTTTGGTTGGCACAATAAATTTAAATAAATATATGGCTGGCCAAGTATTACTCATATCCAACTCAACCTTTAATCGCTCATAAAATTCTTCCGTCTTCTTATCCATTTCGTATCTAAAAAATATAAGCAAATATACGTTTTCAAATGTAAAATATGAATTATGAATTATGAATTTTTCTTCACCCCCCCTTTTAGTGGTGGCAGTTTTTTCAAATCTAGATTAGATTAAGTAAGTTTACGCCTTATTTCCAAAAAGTGCAAAAAGAAATTATAGTAATTATTGGCGGTCCGGGAACGGGGAAAACGACAATCATTGACGGATTGATTGAAAAAGGGTTTTGCTGTTATCCTGAAATTTCAAGAGAAATCACTTTAGAAGCCCAAAAACAAGGCATTGACCAATTGTTTCTGGACAAACCCCTATTGTTCAGCGAACTACTTCTGGAAGGACGAAAAAAGCAATTCCAAAATGCCCTAAACGAACCTCACGATGTTGTCTTTATAGACCGGGGACTTCCGGATATTTTGGCCTATATGCACTATCTCAATACCAGTTATCCCGTTATTTTCGACATGGCTTGCAGAGAACATATTTATTCAAAAATATTCATTTTGCCCCCTTGGGAAGAAATTTACGAAAGTGATGAAGTCCGGTATGAAAATTACGAACAATCCGAATTAATTTACAGCCATATAAAAGAAACCTATCAAAATTACGGCTATAAACCTATAGAAATTCCAAAAGAAAGTCCCGATAACAGAATTCTTTTTATATTAGATAAAATTTCGAAACGCAACGAAAGGTAAACTGCGATTCTTCTCTGTCATTCAAAAATTAAAAATTAATGTCTGAAGCATTACAACTACTTCAAAAACATTGGAAACACAATAGTTTCAGGCCCCTTCAAAAGGAAATTATTGATTCCGTTTTAAGCGGACAGGATACTTTTGCACTGATGCCAACCGGAGGTGGAAAATCGGTCTGTTTTCAAATACCGGCATTGATGAATGACGGAATCTGTTTGGTTATTTCCCCTTTGGTTGCCTTAATGAAAGACCAGGTGGCCAATCTTCAACAACGAAACATAAAAGCCATTGCCCTGACCGGCGGTATCCGATCTGATGAAATGATTGACCTCTTGGATAATTGCCAATTTGGGAATTACAAATTTCTATATCTATCACCGGAACGCTTACAATCGGACTGGATTGTTGACCGAATCAAAAGCCTCCCCATAAACCTGATAACCATAGACGAAGCGCATTGTGTTTCGCAATGGGGACATGATTTTCGACCTGCTTATTTAAAAATATCCAACTTAAAAACACATTTTCCCCATACCCCATTTTTGGCCTTGACCGCTACGGCAACCCCGAAAGTCAAAGAAGACATCATCACCGAACTGGGGTTGCATGATCCCAAACTCTTTCAAAAATCTTTTGCCAGAAAAAACATTGCCTACATGGTTTTTGAAGTCGAGGACAAATTATTCCGGATAGGGCAAATTTTAAAAAAGAATCCGCAATCCTCCATAATATATGTCCGCAACAGAAAATCCTGTTTAGATATCTCATCCCAATTGCAGTCTCTGGGTTTTACAGCCACTTACTATCACGGCGGATTACACACCAAAGAAAAGGACAAAAACATGCAACTTTGGATGCAAGACCAAGTGCAAGTTATGGTGGCCACCAATGCCTTTGGCATGGGAATCGATAAAGCCAATGTAAAAACGGTGATTCATGTTCAACTGCCAGAAAACATAGAAAACTATTATCAGGAAGCGGGAAGAGCAGGAAGAAACGGAGAAAAAGCATTTGCCGTGCTTTTGACAAGTCAATCAGATATTTTTCAAGCTGAAAACCAGTTTATCAATACCTTAGCAGACAAAGCTTTTTTAAAAGAAGTGTTCATCAAATTGTGTAATTATTTTCAGATCGCCTATGGAGAAGGCATAGACGAAAAATTCACATTCAACCTGAATCATTTTTGCACGAAATATAAATTTGCACCGCTTAAAACCTACAATGCATTACAGTTTCTGGACAGACAGGGCATCATTAGCTTATCACGGGAATTTTCAGAAAAAATCTCTTTACAGTTTATCATTCCATCTAAGGAAGTGTTGCGCTACATTAGCTTAAATCCTAATGATTCTGAAATCATTTTGGCCATCTTACGCACCTATCCGGGCATCTATGAGATGGAAACTGCTTTCAACCTGTCTTTGATAGCCAAAAAATCAAATCATTCTGAGGCGGAAATACAAGCCGTTTTACAAAAACTAAAAGAAAAAGACATCATCGAATATCATGCGAAAAACAATGATGCCACATTAATTTTTAATGAAATAAGAGAAGACGAAAGAACCATTAACCGAGTAGCCAAATACCTGGAAAAACAGAACCAGTTAAAAAAAGATCAACTCCAATCGGTTTTACACTATATAAATGAACAGAAAGCATGTAAAAGCAAATTGATTTTGAATTATTTTGGAGAGGAAACAACAGAAGATTGCGGCATTTGCTCGTATTGCATTTCTAAAAAAAGCACGAAAACAAACTTCTCTAAACTATCCAAAGAAATCATCGCTTTATTAAAAACAGAGGATTTAAATTCCAGGGAGATTCAAAATAAAATACACACCAGTGCAGATGCTATTATCTTTGTACTCCAACAGCTTTTGGAAAATGAAAACATCACTATCAAACCGAACAATAAATACACCTTAAGAACATAATGGAAAAATTACGAATTGTATTTATGGGAACCCCGGAGTTTGCCGTTGGCATTCTGGACACCATAATCAAAAACAACTATAATGTGGTTGGCGTTATTACCGCTGCCGACAAACCAGCCGGACGCGGACAGAAAATAAAATATTCGGCCGTAAAAGAATACGCACTGGAACACGATTTAAAATTATTGCAACCTACTAACCTAAAAGAAGAATCTTTCTTAGAGGAGTTAAAAGCCCTCGATGCCAACCTGCAAATTGTCGTTGCTTTCAGAATGTTACCCAGAGCAGTCTGGGAAATGCCAAAACTGGGGACTTTCAACCTTCATGCTTCCCTCCTTCCGAATTATCGGGGTGCGGCACCTATTAATTGGGTAATTATCAATGGCGAACCAAAAACCGGGGTGACTACTTTTTTTATCGATGACAAAATAGATACCGGCGCCATGATTTTAAATGCAGAAACCAATATAGGCGAAACAGAAAACGCAGGCCAATTGCACGATCGACTGATGCATTTGGGAAGCAAAACCGTAATTGAAACTTTAGACGCAATCGAAAAAGGAAAAGTTGAGACTACAATCCAGAATGACTCGGCTGAAATTAAAACAGCCTATAAGCTCAACAAAGAAAATTGTAAAATTGACTGGACTAAACCCACTTTGGAAATCAATAACCTCATACGCGGGTTAAGCCCTTATCCTGCTGCCTGGTGCTATATTTCAGATAAAAATGAGGAATGGAATGTAAAAATCTACGAAGCAAAAATAATTTATGAAGAACACACCTATGCTGTTGGCTGTTTGGTCTGTAGCAAAAAAGAAATAAAAGTTGCCGTTAAAAACGGATTTATCCAAATTTTAAGCTTACAATTCCCCGGAAAAAAGAAAATGAGCACTCCGGAACTACTCAATGGCATTACATTTTCGAGTGAAGCAAAAGCGTATTAAAGGCACTAAATTCGGGATATTGCGGTACTTTTGAAAAAATAACAAGTGTTTTATGAACAAAAAAAACAAGTTATTAACAAAACGCGCTAAAATTAGCCAAAACGCTTGCAAGGAAGGGATTTCCTGCTAAATTTGTGTATTAGCAATTTTTTTTTAACCAACAATTAATAACTTTTCATTATGAACAAATCAGAATTAATCGATGCAATCGCTGCTGATGCTGGAATTACAAAAGCAGCTGCAAAATTAGCTTTAGAATCATTTTTAGGAAATGTAGGTGGTACCTTGAAAAAAGGTGGTAGAGTATCTTTAGTAGGTTTTGGATCATGGTCAGTTTCTCCTAGAGCGGCAAGAGACGGAAGAAATCCTCAAACAGGAAAAACTATTCAAATCGCAGCTAAAAATGTTGTAAAATTTAAAGCTGGAGCTGAATTAGAAGGCACTGTAAACTAATCATGGTTTCAAACACGAAAGTATAATCAAAACCTTCCAGATGGAAGGTTTTTTTATGCATTTAAACGATTTAATTTGCATTTTCCAAGATTTTATTACTAAATTTAATAAAAAAATTATAGCAATATGATTTCCGAAAAACTAAAAAAAGGACAACTGCTTATCTCAGAGCCATCTATAATAGGAGACTTATCTTTTAATAGATCTGTCATTCTATTGGCTGACCATGATAAGGAGGGATCAGTTGGTTTTATCATCAACAAACCATTGAAATATACCATTCATGATTTAATTCCTGAAATTAAGTCACGGTTTAAAATATACAATGGTGGCCCTGTTGAGCAAGACAACTTGTACTTTATCCACAATATTCCCGATTTGATTCCGAACAGCATCGAAATTTCAAACGGCATTTATTGGGGCGGTGATTTTGAATCCACAAAAGAACTTATCAATAGCGGAAAAATAAACAAAGAAAACATCCGATTCTTTTTAGGGTATACCGGCTGGGGAAAAAATCAATTGGAAACAGAGATGAATGAAAATTCATGGATTATTGCCCCAAATAACTACGAAAATAAAATCATAGGCAAATCACCTGCACATTTCTGGAAAGAACAAATCAGAGAATTAGGGGGTGAATACCTAATCTGGTCTAATGCACCCGAAAATCCATACCTCAATTAAAAAATTAAGCTATTAAAGTATTTAAGTTTTCCACTAATTTTTCTGCAAGTTTTACAGTATATTCCTTTTTACGATATTTAGTTATTGGCTGTATTCCTTTAATGACATTTGTGATAAATATTTCGTCTGCTTTTTGAAGGTCAAATGGTGAAATTATTTCTTCAACAACTTCTATATTTTCCATTTTCTTAGCCATTTGTAAAATTTGCTTCCTCATGATTCCATTCAAACAACCTTCTGAAACCGGAGGAGTGACCAATTTGTTCCCCAACAACATAAAAACATTTCCCTGAATGGCCTCAACTACATTTTTACTGTCATTTAGCAACAAACAATTATCCAATCCGTTTTCATCAGCAAAAATACTGGCCGTTATATTAATCATCTTATTGGTTGTTTTTATAGACGACAACAATTGTTTCGTTATATAAAAATCTTTGTACAAATCAACCTCATATGGTGCTGAGCTGAAAAGATATTTTATGTTTCCAAGAGCAATGGCATGGACTAAAAATGAAACCGTATTATTTTTTGGTAAATAATACCCCCCGTCGTTTCTATAAACCGTAATTCTGGCTCGTGCAGAATCTGATACTCCATTAGCATTTACCACAGAGAGAATTTGTTCTTCCAAATATTCCATAGTAAAATTCATTGGAATTTCCATTCTTACTACCCGCATAGAAGCCATTAATCTAAAATAATGATCTTCCAGAAAAAGAATTTTTGAATTGACGATTTTAACTGTTTCAAAAACAGCATCGGCATATAAAAAAGCACGGTTTTGTGTCAATATATTTTCCTCTTGTGACACTATAGTTCCATTACAATTAATCATAAAAAAAGCCCTGAATTTTGTTCAGGGCAAATGTAAGCCATAAAATACAATAATACTATATCGATCCTATCAGATGTTTAAGATCTGATATCTGATTCTCCCATAATAATTTAGCCTCATCAAGTTCTTCTTTTTCAGCAAAGTCCACCACCATCAAGGAAACATCTTTAGTTAATTCATCCACTAAAATATGTAACTCAAAGAAATACTCGGTATCTTTTCCGTTTCCGTCAACCCACTTGAACCTCACTTTTTCCCCTGTTTTTTTAGAAGCCAATCTTGCTTTCTCTTCTGAATCATTCCATATGAAGGTAAAAAATTCACCACGTGAATTTACATTATCGGCAAACCATTCCGATAAACCGGAAGGAGTTGATATGTATTGATATAATAATTGAGGAGAGGAATTTATTGGGAATTCTATTTCGTAACGTGTTTTTTGATCCATGAGTTGCATTAATTTTTTTCGAATATATAGAATATAAATCCGAAAAAAAAACGTTTTGAAAAATATTTTTTTTCTCTAAAATATATTTGCACGACATAATTTAATTTCTATCTTTGCACCCGCATTCAAGGCACACATACTACTTGAACATTTGGCGAGGTAGCTCAGTTGGTTAGAGCGCAGGATTCATAACCCTGAGGTCACGGGTTCAACTCCCGTCTTCGCTACAAAAACAAACCCT
>JAKFBW010000143.1:0-36992 GCA_036676965.1 Flavobacterium sp.
AGACTGTCAAATCGCCAAAAATAAGCTTCATCAAGAATAACACCATTCTACTGTAATAAAAAAAGCACCCCGTCTCTTCGAGTAATTTTGAATAGTAATGCAACAGCTTTACTATTCAAAATTGTATCGAGAAGTTTACAACATCAAGGTTCTCGATACAATTTATTAAAAGTAAAAATTAGTTTTACCTATTTTCTTTTTTGCTTGATCAAAAAAGAAACAAAAAAATCAAGTCTTACGCTTCCTCGTCGGTCAAATAAGTTTTCGAATACTAAAAGAAAAGAAACTCGCTACGCTCAAACAGCTTTTCTTTTTACGTATTCTTCAAACATTTGACACTCGACTGCGGAAGCTAAGGACAGGTGAGTCTCGAAAACAACAGCATTTCGATTTATAATTAAATACAAAAATAAAACGTCATGTTATATTGCTTTTTTTGGTAAAAATTCTACCTTGAACTGACGCACAGTTAAATTGATTTATAACAGTAAATTAAAGTCTAAATGGTATAACTTACTTCCCTTCAAATACCTTTTTCTGAAAATCATCCATTTGAAACGGTGTATTGGTTGGTTCAACAGTAGGCCATTGGTCTGCTGTCATGTACAAAGGCTTAATGTTCAACAATGATTTCCCTTCAGCCGAACGGGTATACGCATGATAAACGATATAAGTAGTGTCTTTTTCGGCAAAAAATCCGTTATGGCCTCGCCCCGGTTCTTTTTCATCACCCGCTAAAAACAGCGAATAGTTGTCATCTACCCAACTTTCCCCTTCTTTAGTCAAATAAGGACCTTCTATGTTTTTGGATCTGCCCATTACCATTTGGTAATTACTATCGATTCCTTTGCAGCAAATCCCTCTTGAGGCAAAAATATAATAATACTCCGAGCCTTTAATCAAGAAAACCCCTTCTCCTAAATGCGAGCTGAGTTTTATCAAATTTGGATTTTTTTCATCCAGCAACTTCCCCGTTTTGGGATTCAACTCCACCATTCTTAATCCCTGCTGATACGAACCGTATAAAAGCCAAACCTTTCCATCTTTATCAACAAAAACATTGGGATCAATCACATTGACTCCTTCCCCTCCGTTCTTAAAACTGATTACCAAACCATGATCTTCCCATTTATAGTTCGGATTGTTTTTGTCTAAAGTTACATTGGTCGCATACCCTATACTGGAATTGAAATTCATCCATGCCGAAACCGAATAATACAAATGGTATTTACCGTCCCGAAAATGAATATCCGGTGCCCAAAGAACCCCCTTATGTTCCGGAATATCCGTTTTCCACCAATCCAACACTTCGCCTTTGGCAAAAACGCCTTTATCATTTTGCCAATTGATTTTATCAACAGACTTTTTTGAAGAGATTCCGGTACCAAAAACATAATAGCTGTCTCCTTCTTTGATCATAACCGGATCATGCACTTTTAAATCCCCTTTCAGTCCATTGTTTTCAAAGGTCTCCTGGGAGGTTTCCTGAGACCAAAAGGGTACCGTGAAAAATAAAATCAGAAGTGTAAAATAATTTATCCTCATAAGATTTGGTTTAATTTAAATTGGAATCCATATTGCAAACCCGTTCAAAGCAATCCAGACTTATTGCTTTTTCAACTGCTGTATCAATTCGGCAGGCACGTTAAGGACAGTCCCGTGACGCAACCCTTGAGGAAAACTCATTTTCTCTGAAATATCCTCCCAACCGTTGGCTGTTTGTTTTACAGCCCCATATTTTTTCTGGGTATATTTATCAAAATAAACCACCCAGGAACCATCTATCTTAATCGCCGTTGGGCCTTCTGCCCAATAATTGCCTGTAATAGGAGCACTGGCTTTGCTGTATGGCCCTGTTAATCGGTCACTGTAGGCTAGCTTTAAATTTTTCTGTACCGGTTTGCGGGTTTCGTCCTTTAAAAACATGATATACCCTTTATCCTGTTTCAAAATCGTGGCATCAATCACATTAAAACCGGGTTCGTACAAAAGTTTGGTACGACTGAATTTTTTGAAATCTTTGGTAGTCGTATAATAGATTCTATGATTGTATCCCTTTTCCTCTTCCGATTGGGTTTCCGTAAATCTCCCTTCAATGGTAGACGCCCAATAAATCATATACTTTTTTTGCTTGCTGTCATAAGTTATTTCTGGAGCCCACGTATTGCGTGCGCCTTTTTCGTGTGCCATAACCGGGATAAACTCCTGTTTTGACCAATGAATCAAATCTTTGGAAGAAGCATAACCGATTCCCTTATCCGTCCAGCTCACCGTCCAGACCATGTGATACAATCCATCTCCTCCTTTTATGATACACGGATCACGCATCAACTTGTCTTTCCCCACTTCTGGCGTTAAAAAAGAAGTATCGTTTTTTAAGGTATTCCACTTATAACCGTCTTCGCTATAGGCCAAATGCAAACCATCTTCGCCATTCCCTTTAAAATATGAAAAAACATAACCCTCTGCTTTTGGAATCAATCCGTTGGCTGCCAACCATTTTTCACAGGCTTTTGACCAGTCTTTATTCGTTCCGTTAACCCCCAAACCAAAACCATGTCCGCCATTTTCATACAAATGCATTTCAGCCGGCACCTTGTGCTGTTTCAAAGCCATGTAATAATTAATACTATTCTCAACAGGAACCGCCTTATCATCTGTAGCATGTACTAAAAATGCTTTTGGAGTGGCATCGTCAATCTGTTTTTCATTCGAATATTTCGCAATTAATTCACTGCTGGCATTTTTACCCAAAAGACTCTCTTTAGACCCATTGTGTGTAATACCCTCTTCCATAGAAATTACCGGATAAATCAGGATAGAGAAATCCGGGCGGGCGCTTAAATTATCTGTTGATTCATACACTTTGTCATTATAATGGGTAGACAATGTGGAAGCCAAATGTCCTCCGGCTGAAAAGCCTACCACACCAATTTTTTCCGAATCCAGATTCCATTTTTCGGCATTGCGACGCAATACCCTCATGGCTTCTTGCGCATCTTGAAGCGGACCGATGTTTTTGTCTTTCATAATGGCATCACTTGGCAATCGGTATTTCAAAACAAAAGCCGAAACGCCAATAGACTGGTACCATTCCGCCACTCTATCCCCTTCCTTTTCATGGGACAAAAGTGCATATCCACCACCAGGGCAAATAATTACCGCGGCATTTTTGGAGTTATTATTGGCCGCCAAAAAAACTTTCAAAGTAGGCTCCGTTACTTTTCTGATTCCTGTTATTTTTCCATTGGAATCTAATCTGGGCTCTTCCTTATAGGCTTCATTAGGTATGGCTCCGGGAATCTTATCCCATAATTTAATCTCTTTGCTTTGCGAAAAAACCGTCTGGGTTAATCCGAAAAACAATACCAATCCATAAAACAACATTTTACTGCTTTTATTCATCTCGTTTTTCATAAAATTCTATTTCAACTATTCGCAGCTGTCCTTTGGCCTCAGCTGCCGTTTTATCTTTAAACAAATCTAATTCTTTTGTCGGATCTACTTCAACTATTTTGTCAAAAGCATCCTTTTCTGAATTAACCCCTGTTAACTCAATGCTTATTTCTTTTGCCAAAACCGGAATTAAATCGAGTGTAATATAACCCAAACTTTGTGCTGTATTGCCTTTGAACACTTCTTTTCCATCTGCCAGAATCCGAATTGGATAACTTTTGGTTCTCCATCCCGTAAATTTAACCACACATTGGTTTACAATGGAAGGCTTGGATAACGTATATGTAATACGGCCTGTACTTATTTTACCGTCATTGGTCCATTCGGTTAGTTCATTGTCATCAAAACTTTTATACACGGCATCGCTGTTCGATACCGCAGTAGCATTGGATATAAAAACCGGGTTCCTTTTTATGGTATACGATGCCGTTTCAGGGGTAGGCCCTCTTTGTACATTAGAAGGCAAATCGGCTCCGGGCAGTTGTTTTGAAAGTCCATTCTCTACGGAAACCACATGGGTATTCAGAACAATTTTCACCTCTTTTAAACCCTTCGACTTAGCCCTGACCGTAATGGTACCCGATTTGGTAGTGGATTGAACCATAACCCGATTGATCCCATTTTCTACAGGCAAATTTTTCGAAAGAATGTAATTGTCCGGGCCTTGGGCGATTCCTCCGAGCCAGGTGGCATTTCCGGATAAGGAAAATTCAATCATCGCATTGTTGGTAGGACAACGAAGCCCGTCTTTATCGACCACTTCCACCTCTATCAAAGCCACGTCGGCTCCATCGGCCAGCATCCCGTTTGGATTCGTATGCGGAGTCAGTTTAATAGCAAAAGGAACTCCCGCTGTTGTTTTGGCATCCTCGCTGAGTTTTTCTCCTTTGGCATTATAACTCACTGCTTTTATTGTGCCGGTTTCCCATGGCATATTTTCAAAAGTGAATAAAAAAGTATTACTCCGTTTTCCGAAACCTTTCGACTTTCCATTAATAAAAAGTTCGACTTTTTCTCCGGTTGAAACTACGTATTCGTTTTTCACGACTTTGTCGGTATAATTCCAATGTCCTAAAATATGTGTTCGGTGTTTTTCGATATCAACCCAACCATCCCAGATGACCTGATGCGCCCAAAAACCGTCTTTCGGAATGCGCATCGCATCCACTTCGCCACTGGTTCTGTAATTTGATTCGCCCCGATGATGCGTATTCGAATCCGAGAAAATAATATTGACACCACCGGAGTTTACTCTTTTACCGGTACCCGGGCGTTCGATGTAATAATCATTCCATCGCACGATATTTTCAATGGCATGCCTGTCCTGGTTGTGATTGTAATCTGCAGCATTTTGTCCGCGATACAATGGGCCCTCACCTTCTTTATGATACGGTGGGGAATATTCATCCCAATATTTACGCAAGCCTTCGTCCCTGGAATATTCGGTTGCCCACAATGGTTTTCTGGCACTTTTATTGATGTAGAGCATTTCGCCCCCATATTCCGCTTCCTGACTGTCTAACATTTCACGGGAACCGATGGCTCTTCCGCCTTGGGGATCATAGGTATTTCGAATGCTTTTCATTTCCTGCATATGGGCTTCGCTGATGACTTCATTCCCACATTCATAAAACACGATACTCGGATTGTTGCGATTGTAAATAATGGCATCCCGCATCAAGTTGACACGATGATTCCATTGTTCGCCTTTAGCATCTTTTTCAGCATCAGCTGCCGGCATTGCCTGCATCAATCCAACCCTGTCACAGGATTCTACATCCTGTTTCCACGGCGTAACATGCATCCATCGCACCAAATTACCGTTTCCTTCCACGACCAATTGATTGCTAAAATCACTCAGCCATGCCGGAACCGACATTCCAATTGCCGGCCATTCATTACTCGTTCGTTGGGCATAACCCTTCATCTGTATCACACGGTCATTGAGTACAACTTCGCCGTTTTTAAATTCCGTTTTACGGAAACCCGTTTTGGTTTGTACCTCATCAATGACTTTGCCATCTACTTTCAGGATTGTTTTTACGGTATACAAATAACCGTAGCCCCAACTCCAAAAATGCAATCCTTGCAGTTGTTGGCTGGCTTTGACGGTTTTTGTTTTTCCCGGGGCAATTGTTGTTTTTTCTCCCGGGAATTCCGCCACCTTTTTGTTTTCCATATCCCATACTTCTACCTGATACGAAAAAGTTTTAGGAAGGGTATATTCATTTTTCAGCTGGGATTCCGCTGTTATCAAGGCCGATTTATTCAGAATATTAATTTGGGTGGCATAAATATATGTTCCTGTAGTTTCCAGGCTGGAATACAACGGTAAGGTCTGGTATAACTTGTCCGTGATATGCAGAAATACATTCTTTGGAATCCCTCCGTAGTTTGCATTAAAGTTGTTGTTGTTCCATTGAAAAGTAGCTCCGGTTTTCTCCTCTTTGTACTTCCAATCGTTATCAATGCGAAGCGCCACCACATTTTGAAAAGGATACGGTTTTACAAATTCGCTGATATCCAAACCAAATGCCATCACGCCATTTTCATGCATGCCGACCTTGGTTCCATTTACGTAAATAACCCCACCCTGACGGATGCCTTCAAATTCCAAAAAAATCTTTTTATCCGAAATTCCCTGGGGCAGTTTGAACTTTTTGCGGTACCAGACAATTCCGGTGGTATGTTCTTCAATGGATTTTTTAAAAGCTTCATGCTGATTATATGCATGAGGGAGCGTAATACGCTCCCACTTACCATCATTAAAATTGCTGTTTTTCGCCTCCTTGAAATCACCTGATTTCAATTTCCAATCGGCGTTAAAATTGTATTTGTTTCTGACAAATTCCTGTGAAAAAGAAGTGGAAACCGTCAACAAGACCAAACAAAAAGCTTTTAAAAATTTTACCATTATTTCATCTTATAAATTTCTGATCCGGCCAATAAGAAACAGCCTAATCCATAATCTTCAAAATCAGGAATTTTATCATAGGATAACGGCTGACCGTCTTTTGGTTCTTTTCCTGTAGATTGCAAATATCCTAAAAATCCGTTTTTGGTTAAACTTTCTTCTGTTAAGGCTTTCCATGCTTTTTCAACAACTGGTAAATAGATTTTTTTATCTAAAATTCCGTTGTTAATTCCATAAGCCATACCATAAACAAACAAGGCAGTTCCCGAAGCCTCTTTCCCCCCGTAATTAGTTGGATCATGCAAACTCACATTCCAGAAACCATCAGCTCTTTGGATGGGTACCAAGGCTTTGGCCATTGCTTTTAAATCACTGACATACTGTGCTCTATGAGGTGCATTTTCCGGAATTATCGTTAACACTTTTGCCAAAGCGGCAATTACCCATCCGTTTCCACGACTCCAGTAACAATCTTCCCCATTTGGTTCTTTGTATGGCGGATCGAAATCGGCATCACGCCACCACAAACCATCTTTAGGATTAAATAATCCGTGATTTCCATGTTTATTTCTGGAATACATGTACATCTCATACATTTTCTCATAATAGCGATTGTCTTTTTCCAACACCCCTAATTTGGCAAAAACAGGCATTCCCATTTGGATGGCATCGATCCAGGACCAATCATCCAATTGAGGCGTATTGAGCAACATATTAATGTTGGCTTTGGTGTTTTTTAATTTTTTTGCATCCGGTTCTAAATTGTACAAATCAATATAGGTTTGGGCTGCACAATAATTATCGGCATTTCGGGTAGTGTTTCCTCCATTGAATCCCCATTTGTGAAACTCAGCCCACGAATAGGCGTAATTGTAATATTCCTCTTTTGGAAAAATTTCGTGTAGAGCCATCAATCCTTCATAATATACCCCACGGGTCCAAATACTGCTCGGACGTTCCTTATTGGTAATGATTGTTTTTCCGGTATCGGGCCATTTATCCATAAAATACTTATTGGCCAATTGCATTTGTTGCAGCACCAATTTCTTGTCAAATGTTTGTTGTGCCCATGTACTACTTGCAAACACAAGACCTATGGCTAAAAATAAAAGTGATTTTTTCATTCTTCCAGTGATATTAATATTTAGTTTTTTTGTTGTAATGCTGTTATTGTAACCGGACCTAACAATCCTGATGGCATAGGTTTCCACTTGGTGGCATCAAATTTATTATAATCTTTATCAACCATATTGATTTCATAAAAGATCTTCCACTCTTCCCCTCTGATTTCCATATCCCTAACCCTGTTAGCCCCCAGATTGGTCACCTGAACGGTCAATGTATTTTTACCCGCTTTTAATTTTCCTGTATTGATTTGAAAAGGAACAGACCACACATTACCAATAAATGCGCCATTCAACCACACTTTGGCACTTTCTCGTACATCGCCAAGATTCAAACTCCAATTCTCCACCAGAACGTTAGGGTTTTCAAATTCTAACGTATAGGTCGCTGAACCGGAAAATGCTTCCGCTTCAGGATTTAATTTGGTCCAGGATTCCAAAGTGGAAACTTTCGCTTTCGACGGTAATTTAGGCCCCCCTTTATCAAAAGTAATATTCCATTCTCCATTTAATGCCATCGCATCGGCCGTTTTCTCAAAATATTTCCATTGCTTTTGTGAAGCTCTATTTTCGGTTTTAAGGATAAACGATTGTCCCGGTTCGATTTGAAGCTTAACAAAACTGATATCCGATTGTTTTTTCACCGTTGCATTCCCGTATTCGCCGGTTAAAGGATCAAAAATAACGACCTTTTTATTTCCAATTTGTAACGGAACAAAACCGTCTATTTTTTTTGCGGTATGATTCACCAAATAGTAGATTTTTTCCCCATCAATAGCTCTTCTGATAAACTTTAAGCCTGAAGTAACCAAAGTTTCCGGATATACCTGAGCCCCTTCCAAGGCTTTGAAAAGATTCGGAACCGGTTTCACAATCGCCGCATTATCCGTTAACAAATGAGACAATTCCCCTTCTTGTTTTTGATAATCGTAAAAACCGGGAACCGACTCCGGAAGCCCTTCAAAAATAATAGCTCCCCCGGCTTTTTTCAAGGCTATCAGTTGGTTCAAAGTAGCCAAAGGCATTTGCTTACAATCCGGAATAACCAATGATTTATAGGTTCCTCCCGGAAGCACTAACTTTCCGTTTTCAACACGAGCTTGCGTAATAAAATTATCCGAAATAAAATCGACGCCATAGCCATTTTTCATTAATTTTTGGGTGGTATTATAAAAAGGAGTCCCTGTTAACCATTCGTTAAGGGAATGTATCTTGAATTGAAAAAACAAAGCCCCGTCATGATATTGGTTCCAGGTATCATAAATAGGCCAATACAATAAGGTTTCATTATCTGATTTTCCCTGTTGCAACATCGACTGGCATCTTGCGATATAGGTAAATAAAGAGGGAGCATCTTCCCAGATGGTATTATTCGCATTAAAATTTACAGAGGCATAAAATTTCCACCCCGGCCATGCTGCCCTATCAGGGGAATAGGTCGAGCCATGCAGAAAAATATGGTTTACCCCATTCAACAATAAATCCTCCGCTTCCGGTTTACATTGCGATAAGGCTGTTTTAAAGTGATCGCGCAACCAGGTAAATGTTTCTGAAGAAACCAATGGTTTGCCTGCGACATGAGCCGCCGAAGAGGAGAATTTCAACATCACGGGATCGGCATCACCTTCCCTGATATCTTCTTTTTCCCTTCTCAATCCCGGAATATCAAATGGCATGGAACCAAACGTCTCACATTCCGGTATATCTGCAGAAGCATATAAATCAATCAGATTCCCTGGAGATCCATGCGCCTGTAATTTGGTTTTAAAATCTTTGGTATGTGCCCATTCCGTCCAGGATTTATCGAATTGATTTAAAAGTAAATCCGACAGGGTTTCCCGATAATCACTTTTTATTCTATTCCCTTTCTCATTATTGGTTTTACTCAATAAGTCAGGCATATGTTTTTTCAGATCATAGCCTCTTTTGTTTTTGAATGCTTCAAAAAATGCAGGTGTAAAATCGGTTCCGTATACTTCATAACTGTCATTAAAAATGGAACGCAGTT
The DNA here is from genome assembly GCA_036676965.1 of Flavobacterium sp. Lineage (GTDB taxonomy): Bacteria > Bacteroidota > Bacteroidia > Flavobacteriales > Flavobacteriaceae > Flavobacterium. The sequence continues at coordinate 9,503 of JAKFBW010000143.1, forward strand.
TTCCTTCAAAGCCGTTTAACGCTTTATCAAAAGGAACTACATAGGCGTTGAGTGCCTCTTTTGAATAATGATCTACCGTATAGCCTTTACCTCCGGGTGCGGCACGTTTTACCTGCTGACCCGTCTTTCCGCTAAAAATAGCGTAAAGCGTATAATCTGTTTTTCTGGCTTTCCATTTCAACTGTGTCCCTTGCAGTTGACTGGTTAAGTCTGTATAAGTTCCATCGGCACCATAGCCCACAACATGCAACAATTGGGCGGGCATTTTTTCTTTGGTACTATCGACCTTAATATTTCGGTCGATTTTTTCTCTTCTCTTAAGTTGAATTTTTTCTACAATCAATTTTGTGGCTGCATGTGGCAAAGTAACATGGGAACCGCCATAAGGCCAACCTGTCCCCAGAACCATATCCACTTTCATTTTAAGGCTATCGGCAACATGAATGGTATAGCCTAACATATCCATCCATTTTGGGGACAGATAATCTATAAAGTTCTTTTCCTCACCCTTAACTCCATATATAGGCGTTATTTCGACACCGCCAATTCCTGCCTTTTTAAAATCCAACAGGCTTTTCTTCAAATTGGGTTTATCGACTGCACTACCCATCCACCACCAACGCGCCCAAGGTTGATTGACACTTGTTATTTCCGGCCATGGCGAAGTAGTGACTTCCTGGGCTGACGATTTAACAGAAAAAAAAATCCCCATCAGGGCAAGAACATAATATTGTTTCAGTTTCATTATCTATTTATTTTATGAAATTCGCATTTACTTTTGAAAGTAAAAATAAAACCTCTCTTTAAAATTGCTATCCTGTAGCATCCTGTGTTACAATTTACAAAATTGTCCTGAAAAGTTCCTATTACAGATTATTCCCTTTTGATTCCAAAATGGGCTACAGCCCCAAACACAACTCTTCGAATTACACAGAATATAAAAATATTATGCATAATTATTTCCGTAAATTAATTCTAATATCACAAAAAAATGATTAAATTTATTTCAACCAACTAAAAATATGCGGTATTTACATACAATTTTGATTCAAAAACAAACCAATAAACCAATCGATTGTATTTTTATTAAAATTGCGTTAAAAAATAAAATACTGAAAATCAATAAGTTACATTATTTTTTCCTTCCAAAAAAGCAACATATTGGCAACCTGCAGGTAAGCACAGGATAGTTTGTCAGGCCGATATAAATAAATTTGAATATTAACTAAACTATAATTTATATGAAAAACAAAATTAATCTTTTGATGAGTTTGCTCATGTGTACTTTAATGTATACCTCTGGCTATGCTCAGGAAAAAACGGTTACAGGGATCGTTACCGATAATACTAATTTACCTGTGCCGGGAGTTAACGTACTTGTTAAAGGTACCCAGAAGGGAGTCAGCACTGATTTTGATGGAAAATATGGTATTTCCGCAGCTCCGGGCGAAACCTTGGTGTTTAGCTATTTAGGATTTAAAACTAAAGAAATTAAAGTAGGAAGCGCCAATTCCTATAATGTTGCTTTAGAATCTGAAAACGAAACTTTAGAGGAAGTAGTAGTGGTAGGGTATGGAACAAAGAAGAAAAAAGACCTTACCGGATCTATTGTAAGTGTGGGTGCTGAAGAAATTGCCTCCAGACCGGTACAAAACGCCGTACAAGCCATGCAAGGAAAAGCAGCCGGGGTTGACATTGGTTCTAACGAACGCCCAGGGACCGTTGGAAGTATCAACATTCGTGGTTCACGCTCCATAACAGCCTCCAACTCCCCTCTTTATGTAGTAGACGGAATTCCTTTGAATTCAGGGGGTATTGATTTTATAAACCCTACCGATATCGAATCCATAGACGTACTTAAAGATGCCTCTGCAACCGCTATTTATGGTTCCCGTGGAGCCAATGGGGTTATCATCGTTTCCACCAAAAAAGGAAAAAATGGAAAATTCACCTTAAATTACGACTCTGCCGTTAGTACAGAAACAATCAATGAAAGAGCTCCACTAATGAATGCTGGAGACTATATTGAATTGCGTCGTTGGGCCAGACATTATTCTAACCCAAGTGCTTTCCCAGCAGGAAACGCACCAACTATTGCCAATGACAGAACCATATTTTTAGATACTGCCGATCCAGCTGCCTGGGCAAACATTGAAAAAGGATGGGCTTCCGGAACTTGGGACGGATCAAAAGTAAGCACAACCGACTGGACCAAGTTTGTTACCCAAACCGGAGTTACCCAACAGCACACTTTGAGTGTGAGTGGTGGTAGCGAAAAAATAAAAGCCTACGGTTCGTTTGGATTTTTGGACAATACAGGAACATTAAAAGGACAAAGCTACAAACGCTACAATGGTATTGCCAATGTTGACATTACACCTACTGATTGGTTCTCTATGGGAGTTAGTCTTAATACCAGTTATGGTTTGAACGAATATGGTTTATCAAATGTAGGTCGATCTGCAGTAGCCTCATCTGACGGAATTTATCTGACTGCCAGACAAAATTTACCTTATGCAGTACCTCTCGATGCCAACGGACAAAGAATTCAAAATCCCGGAGGAGATTCTACCATCAGAAACGTTTATGAGGAATACAAATACTCTCAAGACCAGCGTTTAACATTACGTGCTTTTGGTAGTTTATATGCCCAATTGGATTTTAAAGGAATTTTCCCTAAGCTGGAAGGTTTAAAATACCGTGTGAATTTTGGTCCGGATATCACTTCTTACAGAAACGGAGTATTTTTAAATGGATTATCTTCAGCCCGTTCAGGAACCAGTTTTGCCTCATTGGCAAAAAACCAAACGATTTCGTATACATTAGACAATTTGATTTTGTATAACAAAACAATTGGAAAACATGATTTTGGTGTAACCTTGTTACAAAGCCAGACACAATACCATAACGAAGAAAGCGCCATGTCTGCAGAAAATATTAAAAATGTTGAGAACAAATGGAATGCATTGACCCCAGCAAATGTAACTTTAAATGGTTATTCTTCAAATATTACCGAAACCGGATTATACTCTTATATGGGAAGATTAACCTATGGTTATTCCGATAAATATCTTATAACTGCTTCAGGTCGTTCTGATGCCGCTTCACAATTAGCACCTGGTCACAAATGGTCTTTTTTCCCAAGTGCCTCTGTAGCATGGCGCATAGACAAAGAGGATTTTCTACAAAACATTACATGGCTTAATGCATTAAAACTAAGAGCAGGTTATGGAGTAACTGCAAATGCCTCAGTAGATCCCTACTCAACCCAACCACAATTATTTCAAAATTTATATTCAACATTTTCCGGTGTCCTAAATAACACTAAATTAGGTAACGTTGAATTAGGCTGGGAAAGAACTACACAATACAACTATGGTATCGACTTTGGATTATTCAACAACAGAGTTTCAGGAAGTTTAGAGTATTATACCTCTAAAACCGATGATTTATTATTTGAAAGAAACATTCCATCGGTTACAGGTTTTTTAACTACTCTTGAAAACATAGGTAAAACAAAAGGAAATGGGGTTGAATTAACCCTAAACACCGTAAATGTTAAAACAGCCGATTTTGAATGGAATTCCAGCCTAAGTGCTTCTTATCAGAAAAGTACCATTGTTGAATTACAAAATGGTAAATTTGACGATATTAATAACAACCTATTTATTGGACAAACTCGAGGTATTATCTACGGTTTTGAATCTAATGGAGTATGGAAACCGGAAGATGCCGTTGAAATGGCAAAATTTAATGCCGCTGCCGGAAGTACTGTTTTCACATTTGGAAATGCCAGACCGGTAGATCAAAACGGGGATTATAAAATTGACGCCAATAACGACCGTATTATCTTAGGAAGCACAGAACCAAAATACATCGCCGGTTTAACCAACACCTTCAATTACAAAAACATAGAATTATCTATTTTTGTTCTTGGCCGTTTTGGATATTTATACAATGTTGGTGGAGAAAACTTAAGTGGAAAAACCAGCCAAAGACAACTGGATTATTATACTGACGACAATACCGATGCCGAATACCAAAAACCATTCTTTTCAGCTGGTACCGGTGATTTATACAATACAATATTTGGTTACAGAAACGGTTCTTTCCTAAAAATAAGAAACATCTCTTTGGGTTATAATTTTGAAGAAGATGTCGTACAAAAAATAGGATTATCAAAACTAAGAATTTACATACAGGCAGCCAATCCGGGTATGATTTTCTCCAAAGTAAAATGGGTAGATTTAGATACCAGAACCACTTATTCTAACAGAGGATTTACATTAGGGTTAAATGTTCAATTCTAAGATAAATTTTAAAAAAATAAATTATGAAAAATTATAAAACACTATACATTAATTTAATGCTGGTAGCTACTTTGGGTCTAAGTAGTTCTTGCAGTCAAGATTTTCTGGACGAAAAATTAACCACAGCCTATAGTAAGGATTATTTAAATACAGAAGAAGGAATCCTGGCTCTATCCGTTGGAACCTACTACCAAGTTTTTGCCTTAGACATGAACAGAGAGGTACCTCTTACAGCAAATCAATCGGGAACAGACGAATTTCACGTTGGAGGAGATCCATCAAATGGATTATGGAATTCATACGCCTCTGGATTTGGATCATTCGTAACCGTATCCAATTCTAATACCGTTGCTGCCAACACGAATTGGGACAATTTATATATTGGAATTGGTAATGCCAATCAATTAATTGAGTCGGCAACTGCTATTGCTTCAACCAATGACGCCATCAAAAAAACGGCTTTAGGAGAGGGCTACTTTATGAGAGCTTACAATTATTTAAAATTGGTAAGACAATACGGTGGTGTACCATTAAAATTAGACGTTAGCAATACCGTAGAATTAGAATTCACAAGAGCTTCATCTGAAGAAGTTTTGAGCCAGATTATTGCGGATTTCACACAAGCATACAACTTGCTTGGAAATACTGGTGGGCCAAATAAAATCACTAAAGATGCCGCTGCCCATTATTTAGCAAAAGCTTATTTAACCCGTGCCAGCGAAATTAACGACACTTGGAACTCCGCTACAAAATCAGCTGATTTGCAACAAGTGGTAAGCTTATCAGATGATGTTATTTCACGCCATCCATTAGCACCAAACTATGTCAACTTATGGGACTTTAAAGCTGCCAATGGCGCAAATGAAAAGCTATCCGAATTAATTCTATCAGCTGACTTTAACTCCAATCAGTTAACTACCGGAGGTAATCAACAACATTTGTACTTTATTTCCACCTACGACCAATTACCTCAAATGATTCGTAACACAGCAGGAGGAAGACCATTTAGCCGATTGGCACCAACTTACTTTACTTATGATGTATTTGATAAAGTGAACGATTCCCGTTTCTGGAAAAGCTTTCAAACAAAAAGCATGGTCAATAATAAATCAGGAACTTATTATGTAAACGGCGATTTAGGTATCATGTACATAATGAATAGCCCTACAGACACTCGATTTGCTAAAACCAGAAATGATGGTACCATAATCTATTCTAAAACTAATAAAACAATCCCAAGTGTATTTGTAGCCTATGCAGCAGACAATTTTGGATTAATGGCCGATGTAAGATTCCCTTCCTTGAGCAAACACATGGACGGATCAAGAATTGATTTTAACGCCACAAAAGGAAGCCGTGATGTAATATTAGCCCGTTCGGCAGAAACCTATTTAATGGCTGCTGAAGCAAAAGTACGTTTGGCAAAATTAGGAACCGGTTCTTTTGCAGATGCTTTATCTTACATCAATACAGTGCGTAACCGTGCCACTTATAAATCAGGAGAAGATCGCGCTGCCTATACCGATGGATCTGCGGCATGGACAGCTGCCGGACAAGGCACAAGAGCAGTTTCATTTATGCCTGAGAACTCCTATTATGAATCAAACAACATTTCGGTTACGACTGCAGCAACAGACTTAACCATTACAAGCATAAGCGCTTTACCTGCAGCCGATCAAGCGGTAATCACAAAATTGGGTTACACTACCGACTACGATAAAATGCTATGCCTTATACTAAATGAGCGCACCAGAGAACTTTGTGGAGAGTTTCACCGCTGGGAAGACTTAAGCAGAACCAAAACTCTAGTGGCCAGAGCCATAGCTTACAATCCTGAAGCGAAACCAAATATTAAGGACTTCCACATTTTACGTCCTATACCTCAAACCTTCCTTGATGGTATATTTACAAATGGAAGACCATTGACAGCTGCTGAAAAACAAGCTATGCAAAATCCTGGTTACTAAACCATCTTAATCAAATTTAAATTTAAGCGCTATAGTCCCGGCTATAGCGCTTTTTTATTACCCCAAATACAGGAAAGCACAGGATACCCAAACCGTTTAACTCCCCTATATTTAATCCGCTATCATTTTAAACACTTTCAAATGTTATACTTTAAAAAATCATTCTTAGTTTTCCTTACTTTTTACGTGAGTTTACCACTGGCAGCCCAAATCAAGTTACCCGCCTTAGTTGGTGACAACATGGTTTTACAGAGAAATACCACTGTCATTTTATGGGGTTGGGCATCCCCTAATGAAAAAATAAGCATCAAACTGGAATGGCAAAAAGAGCCGATTGAAACCGCAGCCAATCCGCAAGGAAACTGGAAAGTTTCGGCAAAAACCCCTGAAGGCAGCAAAAAATCCTACTCCATAATCCTCGAAGGTAAAAACAAAATTACACTTCAAAACATTCTTATTGGTGAAGTTTGGGTTTGTTCCGGACAATCGAATATGTTTTTCCCTGTAGGAAAGCAAGAAGGAACCTGGAAAACGGGGGTTAAAAATTATGAAGAAGAAATTAAAAATGCCAATTATCCGGACATACGATTGTTTACAGTCGCACCGAATGCTTCTCCAAAACCCCTGGAAGATGTTGAGGGAAGCTGGAAAGTATGTTCTCCCAATACCATAGATGCGTTCTCGGCTGTGGCCTATTTTTTCGGAAGAGATATTTATGAAAAATTACAGATCCCTATCGGCCTTATTTCTTCATCATGGGGAGGCACTAAAGCCGAGGCCTGGACGTCACAAAAGGTTTTAGAAGAAAATCCGGAGTTTTTATCCATCCTTGAAACAGACGCAAAGAATGAAAAAATTCATCAGGAAAAATTAGAAAATTACTATTCGAATCTAAAAAAAGAACGAATCACCAACAACAACGATTCGTCTAAAACGGAATTGAAAAAACCTAAAAAAGAGGAAAACAAAACTTCGTATGTGCTTTACAACGCCATGCTACATCCATTGATTAACTACACTATCAAAGGAGTGATTTGGTATCAGGGGGAAAGTAATGCCGAATCGGCTTTTTTATACCGAAGTTTATTTCCTGCCATGGTTCAGAACTGGAGAAGTGACTGGCAACAAGGGGACTTCCCTTTTTATTATGTCCAAATCACCCCGCATCGCAGTCAAAATCCAGCAATAAGAGAAGCACAATTAATGAGCCTTAAAAGCATCCCCAATACCGGAATGGTCGTAACTACTGATGTGGGAGAGGCCACCAACATTCACCCGATAGACAAACAGACTGTTGGGAAACGACTTGCTCTATTGGCACGCGCCAAAGATTATGGTGAAAAAGAATTGGTTTTTTCCGGGCCTATTTACCATCGGATGCAAATCAAAAAACAACAGGCACAACTCTATTTTGACTATGCCGACTCCGGACTAAAAACAAATGGCAGCCCATTGACAGAATTTGAAATTGCCGGAGCCGACAAAGTATTTTATCCTGCCGAAGCTAAAATCAAGAATAAAACCGTGGTTGTTTCCTCCTCTAAAGTAAAAAAACCGCTTGCCGTACGTTTTGCATGGAAAGCCATTCCGGAACCTAATTTATTCAACAATGAAGGATTACCGGCCTCCCCTTTCCGCACCGATGACTGGTAATCAAAACCACATACAGACTGTTCCCCTATCTAATCCAAACCAAAATTGAAATGAACCGAAGAAGTTTCATCATAGGAAATTCATTAGCCTTAATTGGTTTCTGCCTTCCCTTTTCAGCTAAAAGTAGTGATGTAAAAAAAGACCCAACGCTTTCTGATTTTGAAAAACGTCTACAACCTGTAGGCCGTGCTTTAGAATTTGAAGACTATTACGTTTGGTGCAATAGCCCGATCGAAGGCCCTGATGGAAAAATTCATGTATTCTTCTCCCGCTGGCCCAAAGAAAAAAAGATGAGCGGATGGATTAATAGTTCCGAAATTGCCCATGCTGTCGCTGACAAACCCGAAGAACCTTATACCTATATGAGCACTATTTTAACCCCACGCGGGGAAGGCTTCTGGGATGCCACCAGCTGTCACAATCCCAGCATTCATTTTGTAGACGGGAAATATGCCCTTTTCTTCATGGGAAATTCAAACGGAAAAATGAACACCAAACGCATCGGATTAGCCACTGCCGATTCACTTTATGGACCCTGGGAAAGACCCGACAGTCCCCTGCTCCTTCCCGGAGAAAAAGGCAGCTGGGATGATCTTTGCACCACCAACCCCTCTTTTTTAAAACATCCCAATGGTGAATACTGGCTTTATTACAAATCATTAAATACAGAAGATTATGTACAGTTACTTATAACATAACAGGGGTTACGGAAAGAAGTGGTTCCGGTACTGATGCAAGCGGAAGTTTCAATGTGGGTGTATCTACAATCACTTGGACAGTTACCGATGTCAATGACAATCAAACAACAACTAGCACTACCGTTACGATAAATGCCCCTCTAACAGCAAGTATTCCTGACGTATATGCGGTAAACCAGACTATAGACCAAAAACACCCTTTACATTGGTTATGGACCAACTTCTATCGCTTTGAATGCAACAGCAGAGGATGGTACAGCGTACTATACTTACCTATGGAATACAGGAACAACAACCTCATCCATTAATGTAAGTAATGCTGGCACCTACACTGTAACGGTAACAGATAACAAGGGTTGTTCCACAGAAGCATCAATAGTAATCAACCTAATCGACGTTAGCTGCGGTAAAAACAATGACAAAGTGATGATCTGCCATAACGGAGTGCCTATTTGTGTTGCCTCCGCTGCCGTTCAGGAACACCTGAATCATGGATGTAAACTGGGGTCTTGTACTACAACATCAAAGACCACTACTGCATCTAAGATTGAAGAACACCAACGGTTTCTATTATTGCTGAAGTACTCGCGTATCCAAATCCTACAACGGGACAATTTACAGTTCAATTGAGTGGCTACAAATCGGCAAAAGCAGACGTTATAATCATGAATACCACCGGACAAATTGTGATGCAAAAAGAAGTCAGCATAATTGATGGCAAGCAAACTATTGCATGCAATATATCCAATCATGCACAAGGCATCTATCTTTTGAAAGTAATTAGTGCGGATGGGGAAAACACCTTAAAAATAGTGCTTGAAAAATAACAGGGCTATATAGTTTTTAATTGTTTTTATTTCTTAAAAAGAGGGTTTGCAATTTTTAGCAAATCCTCTTTTTTTTTAAAAGAATTCAATTTAGATCTATATCCTAAGCTTTATCTGCCAGAGGGAAGCAGTGACGTTTTTACATCATGAAATCAGCATTTACGAATTTGACAAAAAAATTAGCATTAATTTAAACAACTGTATTTTTTACGTTAATTATTTTATTAAAAAAACACAAAATTCAGTTAAAAATACAAGCCACTGAATTGCAATCGATTACATTGAAATAAAAGTCATTTACACAAAAAACGACGTAACATATTGAATACAAACAGGAAGGAACAGGATAGTTTCTCTTTATCATATAAATATGTTTGTTATATATCTAAACTATATATTCTATGAAAAACAAAATTATTCTTTTGATGAGTATAATGATGTGTGTCTTTTTGTCCACATCGGGTTATGCCCAAGGAAAAATGGTTACAGGGACAGTTACCGACCCTTCTAATCTCCCTGTACCGGGAGTTAACGTAATCGTTAAAGGGACACAGAACGGGGTCAGCACTGACTTTGACGGTAAATATGCTATATCTGTTGCTGCCGGGCAAACATTGGTATTTTCTTATTTAGGTTTCATAACAAAAGAAATCAAAATAGGCAATGCCAACTCTTATAATGTAGCTTTAGAATCAAGCAATGCCACATTAAATGAAGTGGTAGTAATTGGTTATGGAACCCAAAAGAAAAAATTGACTACGGGTTCGCTATCTTCTATCAAAACCGATAATTTTGTAGAAAGACCTATTTCAAGAGTCGACCAGGGAATGGTTGGTCAAATAGCCGGTGTTAGGGTAAAACAAACATCAGGTTTACCGGGTCAGCCTTTCAGCATCAATATTAGGGGTACCGGATCTATCTCTGCCGGAAACGAACCTCTGTATGTAATTGATGGATTTCCGATTACTACAGAAGGAACTAACAGCAACGGAAACTTTGCAAACGGGAGCCCTTTAGACAATATGAACCCTAATGACATTGCCTCTATCGAAGTTTTAAAAGACGCTGCTGCTGCAGCCATTTATGGATCAAGAGCAGCCAATGGAGTTGTTTTAATTACTACAAAAAGAGGTAAAACAGGGAAACCGAAATTCACTTTAAATACGTATTCCGGACTATCTAAGGAAGCTAAAAGAGTAGACATGTTGGATGGGGAACAATGGATAAAAAGAGCCAAAACAGTTATCGATACCCAATGGGTTACTTCGGGAATTCCTGGAGCCACAGCAACCCAAACGATTGATGAACGAAGGGATTTGTATAATCTGAACAGAAATCCGGATATTGCTGCCGGAGCATTTGACGTACGTTACATGTACGATCCAAGATGGGATATTCCAGGACATCCGGGATTGGATTTTGTAGATTGGCAAGATCGAATCTTCCGCACAGGAGAATTCAATAATTACCAATTATCAGCTTCTGGAGCCACTGAAGCCGTTAATTATTATGTATCGGGAAGCTATCAAAAAAACAAAGGGTACATCATTGGAACCGATTACGAATTGTTTTCTGCCAGAGCCAATATGGACATTAAATTATCTGAGAATGTTAAAATCGGAATCAATATAGCCCCGTCTTACTCAATAAAAAATGACCCGGGAGTTGAAGGGAAAGACAATACCTTACACAAAGCCATCTCAGCCACCCCTGTATTTGAAAGTGCGGTTAATAGCGCCGGAGAAAAATATACTACAAGATATGCCTGGGGAAGCAGTACAACTGACATGCTTAATGCTTTGGCCAGAAAAGGGAAGAACTCAATGTTCAGAAACCTGATCTCTTCCTACGTAGACTATAAAATTATTGACGGATTAAACATTAAAAGTAGTATCAATTTTGATAATTCAGACAACACTACCGAAAGTTATACACCAAATGATGTATTAGCAAGTATTCGTGGTGCTTATAATACCTACAGAAGACAAAATATTGTCAATGAGAACACCTTAAATTACACAAAATCATTTAAGGATCATAGTCTTAATTTTCTTATCGGACAATCTTTTGGTGCGAATCAAATCACCAGATCTTCCCTTTCTTCAGGAAGTTTATATACCAGCCCTACTATCGAAACTCTACCAAATGGGTCAACAGGTTCTACTACTTCAGAAAAAAACACCCTGCTTTCTTATTTTGGAAGAATTCAATATGACTACAAAGAAAAATACTTGCTATCCGCCAGTATCAGACGTGACGGCTCTTCCAGATTTGGTTCTGACAAACAATGGGGAGTATTTCCTTCCTTATCATTGGGATGGAGAGTTACAGAAGAAAATTTCATGAAAGAAATAAATTGGCTGACCGATTTAAAACTTAGAGCGAGTGGCGGTATAAACGGAAGTAATAACATCGGTAATTACGATCAATTTTCAAAACTTGGTCCTTTCAATTATGCTCTTGGTGGCGCCACCGGTTTAGGCCAAGGAAACACATCCATCCCTAACCCTGACTTGCATTGGGAAGAATCACAAAGTATTGGTGCAGGATTCGATTTTTCTATACTGAAAGGCAGAATTTCAGGAACATTTGATTATTACAGAAAAGAAAACAGTGAATTACTAATGCAAGTTCCTGTTCCTGCTTCATCAGGTTTTACGAGCTATCTCTCTAATATTGGTAAAGTTCAAAATGAAGGATGGGAATTTGAATTGAATACTACTAATATTGCCACTAAAGATTTTCAATGGAAAACCTCTGCTAACATCAGTTTCAACAAAAATAAAGTTCTGGCCTTAGGCCCTGATCAGGATAAAATTGAAATCACCTCAGCCCATGCCGGTGTTCCTTTTATAAAACTGGAAGTAGGTAAACCAATGTACACTATATTTACTGTAGTTCAAGATGGAGTGATCACACAAGCCGACATTGACAATGGCGGAACTACTTTTGGAGGAAATCCATTAGTACTGGGTGACCCAAGATACATCGATCAAAATGGCGACAAAAAGATTAACGCAGACGACCGCGTAGATGTAGGTAATCCTATTCCAAAATACACTTGGGGTATCACCAATACTTTTAAATACAAAGATTTTGATTTGAATGTTTTGGTTCAAGGACAAAACGGAGGTCATGTGTACGGATTAATTGGTAGAGCTATAGATCGTACCGGAATGTCTTATGGAGAAAACACCATCGATGTTAATCCTGCTGTAAGAGGAAACTGGAAAACCGGTTTTGGTTTTCAGCCTAATACCGATTGGTTGTACAAATCAGATTACATCAGTATCAGAAACATAACGCTAGGGTATAATCTTTCTAAATTAGTAAAATCAGTATCCCGAATTGACAATGCCAGACTTTATGTAAGTGCCGAAAACTGGTTCTATTGGGACAAATACAAAGTAGGCTACAACCCTGAAGCAGTAAACAATGCAGGAAGTAGTGACGGTAGATTCCCTGTTCCTGTGGATTACGGAGGGGCACCGATGGCTAAATCATTAGTTTTAGGACTTAACATTAATTTTAATTAAAATAAAATGAAGAAATATATATATTTAGCAGCAAATATCTTTATATTATTTGCCCTGGTATCTTGTGATGATGAATTGAACCAAATTCCGTTATCTACAGGAACAATAGAGAATTTCTATTCTACCCCGGGAGAATTCATTCAGGCCAGAAATGCCACTTATGCGGTCGCTTTTCACGGATCAGGAACATACGGTTATGCCAATAGAATATTGAATTTGAGTGAAACAAGATCCGATAATTTTTATGCCACTACCCAGGCTTCAAGAGAATGGGAAGGCATCAATAATTTCTCAACGGGAATCAGTTCAAATTCATATGTAAAAGAAGCTTATGTAAGTAATTACAATGCCATTTATAAAGCCAATCAGTTACTGGAAAAAATAGCTGAAAAAGGGGATGATATTTTCATCAATCCAATCGATAAAAGCACCATGATAGCCGAGGCTCGTTTCCTCAGAGCATTCTGTTATTTTGATTTGGTAAGATGGTTTGGCAGGGTACCATTAATCGATAAAACTGTAAGTCCTCAGGAAGCTCGAAAAATTGAAAGAGCCCCTGTTACTGCTGTTTATGATTTAATTATCGCCGACTTAACAGCAGCCATCCCGGATCTTCCACCATCTTATGACAATGCCAATTTTGGAAGGGTAACCACTTATGGTGCCAAAGGTTTATTGGGACTGGTTTACATGACACGCTCCAGCCCAACCTACGACATTGACGGAGCTACCTTAGGCCTTAATGAATGGGACAAAGCGTATCAACAATTGAACGACATAAAAACTAGTGGTTTATTTACCTTTTCACCAACCTATAGTCCTATTTTCAGAACGGAAGGCAATGCAAACAAAGAGAACGTATTGACTATCCCTTACACACAAAGTACCGGAAACAGTGTAGGGGGAAATTTCATGGTAGAAGTAGGTTACGAACCGTATTTTGCTTCTTTAAATTTATCCCAGCAAGGATCCCTGGAAGGCAGACCTATTTCAACCAGCTTCAGAGCGATGTTTGGTGCTACTGATCAAAGAGCTATATTTGGTATTGCCGATACCTATACTGTAGCTTCAGGAACTTATGTAGGTACACACAACTACCCTGTTTTCAAGAAATATATTGACCCAAGCAGATATGGAACTGCAGGTCGTGAAGACTGGGGTGTAGATTTTATGGTCATGCGATATACCGACGTATTAATGCTAATGGCTGAATGTACCCTTCATGGAGGTGGTGGAACTCAAGCCGATGTAGATGCTATTGTTAATCAAGTAAGAACAAGGGCGGGGATAACGGCAAATGCATCAAACATAACTTTAAGTCAATTATTCGATGAAAGAAGAAAAGAATTCTTTTCTGAAGGAACCAGATGGTTTGACTTGATCAGATCAGGTAATGCTTTGACGATTATGAACGCATGGAAAGATTTGGAAGATACTTCAAACGACTTGGGTACTATTGATAAAAATTCATTACTGTATCCAATTCCGTTACAGGAAATTTTAGCGGCTCCGGGTCTTTACGATCAAAACCCTGGATATGATTAATAACTAATATTATTGTTTTTTTTAACCGCCTCATCACTGAGGCGGTTTTTTTATTCCCAAATTCGTTACAGTATAGCACAGGACAGTAATGAAACAATAAATAAATAAATTTGGAATCCGACAGTAACTCATTTAATAAAACCGATACCCATGCCTCTATCTATAAACCGATTGTTCCGCATTTCAAAATATTTATTTTTAATAAGTTTCGCATTCCCTTTGGGCGCTTACTCCCAACTCAAAAATAAAAGCCCAGAAAAAAAGCCCAACATTTTGGTCATCATTGCCGATGATGCAGGATGGAACGATGTAGGCTATAATGGTTCAGAAATACATACGCCAAATATTGATTTCTTATCAAAAAAAGGGGTGCAACTGGATCGGTTTTATACCAGTCCGACCTGTTCCCCTTCGAGAGCTTCGCTGCTGACCGGGATGCCGTCGAGTAGAATCGGGATTGTGGCTCCCATCAGCGATAAAAGCAAACTAAGTTTACCCGACTCCATAACCACCCTGCCCCAAGCCTTGAAAAAAAAGAATTATGAAACGGCCTTATTCGGCAAATGGCATTTGGGGCTTAATGCTTCGAGTGGTCCAAATGTTTTTGGTTTTGATTATTCCTATGGCTTTCTTCACGGACAAATTGACCAATACACCCATAAATACAAAAACGGGGATGCCAGTTGGTACAGAAACGGTACCTTTATTACCGAAGAAGGCCATACCACCGATTTGGTTACCGAAGAAACCATAGAATGGCTGGCAAAAAAAAGAAATCCTGCTAAAAATTTTTATATCCAGTTGGCCTATAGCGCCCCTCATTTTCCGTTGCAGGAAGAAGACAAATGGAAAGCACCTTATTTAAAAACCATTACCAACAACTCCCGAAGAGATTATGCAGCAGCCATGTCCCACATGGATCATAGTATTGGGCTAGTATTGGATGCCTTAAAAAAAATGAATCTCGAAGAAAACACACTCGTTATTTTTCTGAGTGATAACGGCGCCATGGAAAATTGGAATTCCAAAAATGAATACGGAGGAGTGCATGAATCGAACCCGGTTCTGGGAAGCAATTTCCCCTTACGGGATTGGAAAACATCCAATTATGAAGGTGCCATCCGGGTTCCGGCAATTGTGTATTGGAAAAACCATTTGGTTCCACAAAAAAACAACAATTACATAGCGATAACCGACCTTATGCCTACCCTGCTCTCCCTTTCAGGTGCCGATATACCTAAAGCCGTTGAGGGAAAAAATGTGTGGCCAACGATACTCGATTCCAAAAAAGCAACAACCCATGACCTCTACATCAGGGGACATATCCAGGAAAGCCTGATTCGCCAACCCTGGAAAATCATTCGAAGCCGTCATGCCGATAATTCTCCTGCAACGTATGAACTTTATAATATTGAAACCGATCCGGAAGAAAAACAAAACGTAATTTTGGAGAATGCTGTAATAGCCAATCAAATGAAAATGGCACTCGACAAAAAATTCGCAAAAGACGACAAAAAAGTCAATGTAGCATTAAAATAAAAATGACTCCAATAAATATGAAACTTAAAAATTCATTTATCCTGTTAATACTATTTTGCCTGCCCCTTTTTGCTCAAAATAGTCCACAAAAAGAAGAAACCAATATAGCCGACAAACCATTATTTCGTGACCCCATTTACGATGGAGCCGCAGACCCTGTTGTCATTTGGAATAAAAAAGAAAAAAAATGGTTCCTGTTTTACACCAATCGCAGGGCCAATATTGGTGGCAATGGGGTAAGCTGGGTGCACGGAACGCCTATCGGGATTGCCGAATCATCCGATGGTGCCCATTGGAAATACAAAACCGATTGCAAAATTAACTACACCTTGAAAGATGTTACCTACTGGGCTCCCGACGTAATCATGCACAAAAGGAAATACCACATGTACCTGACCATTGTACCGGGTATTTTTGAAGATTGGTATCATCCCCGCTACATTGTGCATTTAACCAGCAAAAATGGGATAGATTGGAAATTCGAATCCAAATTAACCCTAGCCTCAGAGCGTTGTATTGATGCCTCGGTATTCCAATTACCGGATGGCAGCTGGCGCATGTATTACAACAATGAAAATGATGGCAAATCAATCTATTATGCCGACAGCAAGGATTTATACCATTGGACCGATAGCGGCAAAAAAGTAGTAAAGGACCGTGGAGAAGGCCCTAAAGTATTCCGATGGAAAGGCAAAAACTGGATGATTACCGATCCGTGGAAAGGTTTGGCGGTATTTTCTTCTGATGATTTTGTAAATTGGACCCGACAAGAAAAAAACATTTTGCAAATCCCCGGAACCGGTGCTGATGACAAAGTAATCGGAGGTCATGCCGACGTTGTGGTGCATGGTGACAAAGCCTATGTTTTTTACTTTACACATCCGGGACGAACTTCTGAAAACAAAGGAATCGACAATTATGAAACCCGAAGAACATCGATTCAAGTGGCTGAACTGGAATACAACAACGGTGAGATTACATGCCCCCGCGACAAACCCGTATCAATTAACCTTAAACCAACCAAAAAATGAAAAATACGATGATTCGAAATGCCTTTAAAATGCAATTAAAACCTGGCTTTGAACAGGAATACAAAAAAAGACACGATGAAATTTGGCCGGAATTAGCCACCTTACTTTCCGAAACCGGAATTCAGGATTACAGCATATTCCTGGATGAGGAAACCCTAAGCCTTTTTGCGGTTCAAAAAATAAGTCCTGATTTCGATTTTGATCTTCTGCCAAATCATCCCATTGTAAAAAAATGGTGGGCGTATATGGGCGATATTATGGAAACCAATCCCGACAACTCCCCGGTTGCTGTTTCGCTAAAAGAAGTTTTTCATTTAGATTAATATTTTTAAATCCCTTCCAAAGAAAACCAACGCAAAATCATGAATACTAAAAAGGCTGTCTTTTTTACCGTAATTATTTTTTTTACAACAATCTGCATCCACGCCCAAGAAAGAATCAGCATTGAACTGAATAAAGGATGGAAATTTTCTAAAGGCAATACCGAAAAAGCTTTCGAAAATGATTTCAATGATTCGAAATGGCAAACGGTAACCGTGCCCCATGACTGGGCCATTTACGGTCCTTTCGACAAAGAAATAGACAAACAAACTACTGCCATTGAACAAAATGGCGAAAAAGTGGCCACTGAAAAAACAGGCCGCACCGGAGCACTTCCTTATATCGGTGAAGCCTGGTACCGCAATCAATTTAGCGTTCCTAATTTTGATAAAAACAAAAAAGTAATGCTCCTTTTTGAAGGCGCCATGAGCGAGCCCAAAGTCTTTGTCAATGGTAAAAAAGCAGGAGAATGGAATTATGGCTACAATTACTTTTACCTAGACATTACCGATTACATCGCTGCCAATGGAAAAAACAGTCTGGCTGTACATTTATCAAATCTAGGGTCGTCTTCCCGATGGTACCCCGGGGCCGGTTTGTACCGAAAAGTAAAATTGATTGTCAAAAACAAAGAGAGTATTGACCAATGGGGAACTTTCATTACGACTCCAATGATTACAGCCGATATGGCTAAGGTGAATGTGAAAACAAAAGTTTCCGGCGAGAACCTTCGTATCATCACCAAAATTAAAGATGCCAATGGACAGGAAGTAGCCACAAACGAAACTTCGACTCTTTTCGGAAAAGAATTCGAACAAAATATTGCCGTGGAAAATCCGCAGTTATGGAGCCCGGAAACACCTTATCTCTATACCGCTGTTTCTCAAATATATGTGGGCAATGTACTGAAAGACGAAACCACTACCCGATTTGGTATCCGAAGCATCAAATACGAAGCCAACAAAGGTTTTAGTTTGAATGGTCAAGTACGCAAATTCAAAGGGGTTTGTTTGCACCACGATCTGGGACCTATCGGTACGGCCATCAATAAAGCCGCATTGCGCAGGCAATTGCGCATTTTGAAAGATATGGGATGTAATGCCATCCGAAGTTCACACAATATGCCATCAATGGAACAACTCGAATTGTGTGACGAAATGGGATTTATGTTCCTGGCGGAAAGTTTTGATGAATGGGCAAAGCCAAAGGTGAAAAATGGCTACCATCGTTTTTTTCAAACCGACGCCGAAAAAGACATTGTAAATTTGGTTCATGCCACCCGCAACCATCCGTGTATCGTAATGTGGAGTTCCGGAAACGAAGTTCCCGATCAATGGGGTGCTGAGGGTGTGAAACGTGCCAAATGGCTACAGGATATCTTCCACCGCGAAGACCCTAGCCGGCCGGTAACCGTGGGAATGGACCAGGTGAAAGCGACAATGGAATCCGGATTTGGAGCCTTACTTGATATTCCGGGGCTTAATTATCGCGTACATTTATACGAGGAAGCGTTCAAAAAATTCCCGCAAGGATTTATCTTAGGATCTGAAACAGCCTCTACGGTAAGTTCGCGCGGAGTTTATAAATTCCCTGTAGAAAAAGCAGTATCCAAACAATATCCTGATTTTCAGAGTTCTTCTTATGATTTAGAATATTGCAGCTGGTCTAATTTACCTGATGACGATTTTGTTTTACAGGATGACAAACCTTGGGTGATTGGCGAATTTGTTTGGACCGGTTTCGATTATTTAGGTGAACCTACACCATATGATGAAAAATGGCCTTCCCGAAGTTCGTATTTTGGGATTAATGATTTGGCCGGATTACCCAAAGACCGATTCTATTTGTACCGAAGCCGTTGGAATACCAAGGCCAATACCTTGCATATCTTACCGCATTGGAATTGGGAAGGCAGAGAAGGAGAAAAAACCCCTGTTTTTGTTTACACCAGTTACGATAGTGCCGAACTTTTTGTCAACGGAAAAAGTATGGGAATCCAGAAAAAAAACAATACCACTCCTCAAAACCGTTACCGATTGATGTGGATGGATGTGAAATACGAACCTGGAACTGTAAAAGTAGTCGCTTTTGATAAACAAGGAAAAGCCGTTGCCGAAGAGGAAATACATACCGCAGGACAACCCTATCAGATAAAACTAGAAGCCGACAGAACCAACTTGGAAGCTAACAGCGAAGATTTATCTTTTATTACTGTTTCGGTAGTGGATAAAAACGGGAACCCTTGTCCAACCGCCAGCCAACAACTCCATTTTAAGGTAAGCGGAAAAGGAACCTATCGTGCGGCCTGCAATGGTGATGCCACTTCATTGGAACAATTTCACCTGCCTACGATGAAATTATTCAGCGGGAAATTGGTTGCCCTGGTACAATCGACTTCAGAGGCGGGAAAAATAGAATTCACCGTAACCGGCAAAGGATTAAAAAGCGGCAAGATTGTTTTGAATTCGGATAAAAAATAACAATACTGAATTAATGCTTGGATATTTCAATGGAGACTTTAGAATCATATAATCGTAAGTTGATTTTTACGGAATATAAAACTCTAAAGTCTCTTTTGTTTAAAAAATGATTTTTTTTAAACATAATTGTATTTTTAATTCCTTTCCCGCGACATTAGCAGGATGGCACAGGACGGAAAAAAAATAAAGTAATGATAATTTAGGCAGCTGATAATGAAGTGAGCTATACCTGATTATCCTGACGGCATAAAAAATGATACCATGATGCGCAAAAAATCTTTTTTATTTCTAACACTGCTGTTACTAACAGTAGTCAAAACCTGGTCGCAAGATACCAGAACGTTTAAAGTTTTTCAATTCCCCGCCAATAAAATCCCAACTATTGACGGAAATGCGGAAGACTGGAAAATGGTTCCCGAAAGTTACACTGTAGGCATGGACCAATTATGGGAAGACAGCGGGAAACATGCAAAATCAGATCCTAAGAATCTAGACGTACGTGTGAAGGTTGCCTGGGTTAAAAAATCCAATCGATTGTATTTTTTATATGAAGCCTATGATGATTATTGGGATTTTTCATTACCCGGATTGCATAACGACACTTTTGAAGTCATTGTCGATGCCGATCAATCCGGCGGGCCGTTCATCGACCGTTTTCATCCCAACAAATCAATGGTAAACACCATGGACGCCTATTTCTCCTATCATGGCGTTCACGCACAAAACTACCATATTTTTACCCCTGCCGAAGGGAAAGACTGGACCCTGGTTTGGGGCAGCCAACCATGGATCAAAGAACTGCCTTACGCCAATGCCGCTACCCAATACCATTTCAAACCGGGAGAATCCGGAAAGATGACTTTGGAATTCTGGATTACGCCTTTTGATTATGCCGGAAATGACCCTAAAAGAGCCGTGGAATCTGTTTTGGAAGAAAATAAAAATATCGGACTTTGTTGGGCTATAATCGACTATGACGATGTCGACAAAGAAAGCAATAACGGCTTTTGGAATTTATCCAAAGAGCACACCATGTACGGCAATGCTTCCTATAGTTTGCCTTTTAAACTCATGCCTTTGGAAGACCAATTCAAAAAACCAATTGCTGCCCAGTGGACTTTCAACGTGGTTGACATGAACAGAAGGATGGTCGCATTTACCGATCAATCAGAGGGCCAAATTACATCCTGGAAATGGGATTTTGGCGATGGCACTACTTCATCAGAACAAAATCCGACACATCAATACAAAGAAGCTGGAAAATACATCGTAATTTTAAACATTGAAGGCCCGAAAGGCAAATCCAGAATGTCAAAAATTTGGGATGTAGCAGTAAAATAAATAACATATTAATAGTAAGAAGAATGAAAAACAAACTTAAATCATACTTACCTGTAACCCTGGTCGCAATGCTTCTCATCGGTTGTAAAGCGCAACAAACCGGAACAACTTCAAGCATCACCTTAACCAACAATACTGACATCGCATTATCAGAAAAAGCGGTGACCCTAAAAAGAAATCGTATAGACGGGAATGAGAGCAAAAAAGGTTTCCCGATTTTAATCTACAAAACAGACACCATTCCGTCACAAGTCAATGATTTGGATGGAGATGGTACATGGGACGAACTTTTTTTAGTGACCCCGTTCGCAGCTAACGAAAAGAAAACTGTACAACTGAAATGGGTTCAGGAAGCACCAAAATTTCCAATCAGAACCAGTGTGCGATTTGGCAAAAGAGAAGCCGAAAACATCCCTTTGCAACCCGCAACAGAGGAGTATGTAAATGCGAACCAAGTCTATAAAAAACTGGGGTTCCAGAAATACCAAACCGATGGCCCTTCCTGGGAAAATGACAAAGTAGGTTTCAGACATTATCTGGATGGAAGAAACTCCAAAGATGTTTTTGGTAAAAAAGTACCGGCCATCACCCCTGAAAATGTCGGAATTAGCAGCACAGGAGCCGTGGAGGACAATTACCATGTCATGCATGACTGGGGAAGAGACGTTTTTCCGGTAGGCAGTTCAACAGGATTGGGTGGTTATGCCTTACTCGTAGGCAAAGACATTACCCGACTTGGAATTCTTGGAAATGACACCTTAAACAATGTAGGCAAAACCACTTTTAAAATTGTAAGTGAAGGTCCCGTAAACTCGGTTTTAAACTATACCTATCAGGATTGGGAAGCTTCCGGAAAGAAGTATCAGGTCAAAGAAACCACTTCTATCTGGCCGGGCATGTATGCCTATAAAAATACTATAAGCTTCGATGGACTCCAAGGAAATGAAATGGTGTTGATCGCTTTATCTAATATCAACAACAAAAATCCTCTAAATGTGGTTGAAGTAGGCAACTGGATTTGTCTTATTCAACACGACAAGCTTACCTATAATCGCGAATGGATTATGGGAACCGCCATTATAATTCCTAAAAAAGGATACAATGGCTATATGGAAGCGCCTAAAACGGGACAACTAACCGACTCGTATCTGGCAAGGTTTAAAGTCCAAAACAATGAACCTATCAGTTATTATGCCGTAGCAGGCTGGGAATTGAGTGCCGATAAAAACATGAATGATTCCGCTTATTTCAACAATTACGTTATCAACCTGGCGAAGCAGCTTGCCGCTGAAATCACCATCCAAATACATCCGTAAACTAAACTAACCCTAACTATAAATTTTAAATTTTGCATTATGAAACGCTTACACCTTTCTATTCTAACGCTAGCCTTTTTAGGCACACTGAGTTCAGTCCAAGCGCAAGCCAATGACGCCACGGCACCATTGCACTTGCTACAACCCGATTATCCTACACCTTATGGACCACCAAAAAAAGACAGTGTCAAAAGTGTGTTGGACAGGGTATATACTTTTTTAGATAAAAATTCGGCCTCTAAAATAATAAATGCAACCACTAAAGCGGAGATTACCAATTATAAAAAAGGCAATGAGGACATCGTCTTTGAGCCTGGTGCTTTTCGATTGACCAGTTACGAATGGGGTGTTACCTATGCGGGGATGCTTTTGGCCTCTAAAGCTACAGGGGAAAAATATTTTGCCGATTATACGAACAAACGCATGCAATTAATCGCTGATATCGCCGAAAATTATAAAGAAAAAAACATCAAGGATCCCGACATGCTTAAAACCTTGCATCCGGAAGCATTAGATTTTGCCGGAGCGCTTTGTGCCGCCTTTATCAAAGCCAAAAAAGACGGATTAAAAGCGAATGTCGACCCTTTAATCAACAACTATATTGACTTTATCAGCAATAAACAATTTAGATTAAAAGACGGAACCCTGGCCCGAAACAGACCGCAGGACAACACCTTATGGCTTGATGATATGTTTATGAGCGTACCGGCGCTTGCGCAAATGGGAGCTTATACCGGCGACACTAAATATTTTGACGATGCGGTAAAACAAGTCAATCAATTTTCAGAAAGAATGTTCAACCGTGAAAAAGGGATTTACATGCATGGCTGGGTAGAATCAATGGCCGTTCATCCGCAGTTTCATTGGGCAAGAGCCAATGGATGGGCAGTGATGACCATGGTTGAATTATTGGAAGTGTTACCCAAAAGTCACCCGGGATATGCCGGTGTATTGGCACAACTGCAAGCCCATATCAGCGGACTCGTGAAATACCAGGACGGCACCGGATTTTGGCATCAGTTGATTGATCGAAATGACACCTATTTAGAAACTTCGGCAACTGCTATCTACACCTACTCTATTGCCCGTGCGATAAATCGTGGATATGTTGATAAAATGACTTTTGCACCAGCCGCATTGTTGGGATGGAATGCCGTGGCTACCAAAGTGAATAAAAAAGGCCAGGTAGAAGGCACCTGCGTAGGTACAGGGATGGGATTTGACCCAGCCTTTTATTACTACCGTCCTATAAATGTTTTTGCAGCCCATGGATACGGTCCGGTTTTATTGGCCGGGGCTGAAGTGATTTTGCTATTGAAAGACAGCGAATTCATCGTAAACGACAGCTCGGTACAATTGAAAATAAAAGGCAAAAACAATATCGAGAAATGAGATTAAAACTAGTTTTAAGTACCTTTTTTGTAATGGTTACCGCCAGCGGTTTTAGCCAAATTGGTACCCGATTCCCGTCTGAAAAAAAAATAGTGACAGACCCGGTAACGGGTCTGGAACTTACTTTTCTCACCAGCAAACCTCTGGGAGATTCGAAAATCTACCCTACCCACCCGCAATGGACATCCGATGGGCAGTGGCTCATCTTCAGATCCGACAGGGTCAAAGGAGAGGCCATGGCGGTACATGAAAAAACGGGAGAATTGGTTCAGGTGACCGAAGGCGGCTACACCGGTTCGCTGAGTATCGCCCAGAAGTCGATGAAACTGTACTTTATGCGTGAAGCCAATGAAAAATCCATGCAGATTATCGAAGTGAATCTGGCCCAGGTTTTTGAAGACAGCAAAGCCGGAAAAATGAAAGCCGTTTCGGCCTATGAGCGAGTTTGCGGCATCACCCCGCCTGAAATGGGTGCCTCGGGAGATATGGCGCTGGACGCCGATGAAGAACGGGTGTATTTCAGGGTCGGAAAAGAAGAGGCTGCCAAACACCTTGCCCCTGATACCAAAATCGAGAAAAGTTTTGGTCCCAGAAACATGGGTGCAGGACCGGGAGGCATTACCAGCATGAACCTTGCGACAGGCACTTTTAAATATGTCACTTCAGTCCCTTTTCAAATTGGGCATGTCCAATCGAATACCTGGAATCCGGGAGAGATTGTCTTTTGCTGGGAAACCGGGGGCAAATCGCCGCAACGCACCTGGACGGTTATGGCCGACGGAACCGGTTTACGCCCATTGTACCCCGAAGCCGATTATGAATGGGTCACCCATGAAGCCGTAATATCCAAAGACGAGGTGGCCATGGCGATTATGGGACACCGAAAAATTGATATCGAGAAAGATGCCCCTGTGGAAGTTTCCGAAAAAGGCGAAATCAGGAATCCTGTCAATCCGGGTCAGGAAAGCAATTGGGGCGCTACCGGGACCCGTGAGAAACCTACAGGCTTGGCCATCGTCAACCTGAGAACCAGGGAAATGACCATCACAGGACAAACCCCAAGTGGCAGCGGATTATGGCATGTACATGGTTCCCCGGACGGCCGTTGGGCTGTGGGAGATGATTTTTCGAGAAGTTTATACTTAATAGACCGAAAAACCAGGGAAATGATGATGCTCACCACCGGACATAAAGAAACCGCCAAAGACCACATCCATCCTACCTTCAACAGGGAGGGAACCAAAATACAAATCCAATCGGCGATGCTTTCTGAAGACCATAAATCCATGAATATCTGTATCGTTCCGGTACCGGAAGAGTGGCTGAAACGAAAAGTTAACTAACGAGGTTAACAAAAAGATATCTTTAAAAAAATTCGTTATTCTAGTACAGTAGTATAGAGAAAAAAGGTTCTACTTTTTAAAAAAATTATAGCTATTAGTTTCATTGTACAAAATCTGCCAAATCTGCGTGCCAAATTTTTCACTCAGATTCGGCAGATTCTAAAATTGAAAAATAAAAGTTGTCCATTTTGAATACGAATGTTCTGGAGAAATAACCCGATTTAAAAATAAAAAAATGACCTATTTTAAAACAAAAAACGCTAAAGCCTTAGCATATACCTTTGCTTTCCTGTTTTTGGCCTTAGCCACAAACGGCTTTGCCCAAGCCCGCAAGGTAATCAACTTTGATAACGGCTGGCAATTCACAAAAGGGGATGTCCCTGGTGCTGAAAAGCCTTTATTTGATGATGCACAGTGGAGAAAACTGGATGTCCCGCATGATTGGAGCATTGAAGGGCCTTACGACAGGGCCAACACCTCTGGCCGTGGCGGCGGTTATTTGCCAACCGGAATCGGGTGGTATCGCAAAACATTTGACATGAACAAGGCCGATGCCAAAAAAATAGTCACCATCGAATTTGACGGAGTCATGGCGAACAGCGAGGTATGGATCAATGGCAAACTTTTAGGAAAACGCCCGTTTGGTTATATCAGTTTTACATATGATTTGACTCCTTATTTAAACTTTGACAAACCGAATGTGATTGCAGTAAGAGCCGATAATTCCATCCAGCCCGCTTCCCGTTGGTACACCGGTGCCGGTATCTACCGACACGTACGTTTGGTTTCGGCTAATCCAACCCATTTCAAACAGTGGGGGACATTTATCACAACTCCACTTGCTACAGCCTCCAAAGGAGTAGTGAATCTAAAGGTTGAAATTGACAACAAAGGCATTGCCGGGAATTACAAATTACAAATCGAAATTATCGATAGTAAAGGAAAAGTGGTAAAAACGGTCGAAAGCCAAAAAAACATTGCAGCAACCGCAACAGCCTTGTTTACGCAGGACATTGAAATTGCAAATCCAAAATTATGGAATATCGACGAACCCAATTTATACACGGCCTCCACGAAATTATATTCCGGAAAAACACTCATCGACAATCAAACCATTCCATTTGGAATTAAAAAATCAGAATTCATTGCCGAATCCGGGTTTTGGTTAAACGGCAAAAATTTAAAACTAAAAGGCGTTTGTTTGCATCACGATGGCGGGGCCGTTGGCGCTGCGGTACCTTTAGGCGTATGGAAAGAACGATTCAAAAAATTAAAAGAGGTTGGTGTCAATGCCATCCGTACCTCACACAATCCGGTTGCCCCGGAGTTTCTTGATTTATGTGACCAAATGGGATTCCTGGTAATGGACGAAACCTTTGACACCTGGACTGCAGCCAAGCATAATGGCGAAAAAGGTTATAATTTATATTTCAAAGATTGGTGGGAACAGGACACCAGAGATATCATTTTGAGAGACCGGAACCATCCCTCCATCGTTATTTATAGCATTGGAAATGAAATACACGATGACTTGAGCTACCCTGAAGGTTACAAAAAATATAAAATGCAGGAAGATGTGGTGAAGCAATATGATGATACCAGACCGGTCACCATGGCGCTGTTCAGGCCTGCAAATTCCAAAGTATACCTGAGTGGTTTTGCCGAGCAAATGGATGTGGTGGGACAAAATTATCGGGAAAACGAACTCGTTGCGGCACATGAAGCACACCCAAACTGGAAAGTATTGGGTACCGAAAACACCCATGTCATCAATCAATGGTTGGCTTTACGCGACAAACCATACATGGCAGGTCAATTTTTATGGACGGGTTATGACTATTTAGGCGAAGCCGACTGGCCGGAAACCACCAACAACCAAGGGCTGTTTGACAGGGCGGGAAATTGGAAACAACAAGCTTTACAGCGAGACAGCTGGTGGTCTGCTGAACCAGTGGTACACATCGTGAGAAAATCGGAGAATGCCGGAGCCGGAAATTGGGTCGCCGATTGGACACCAAACGATTTCGACACCTATGACAATGCAAAAGTCCAGGTATACAGCAATTGCGAGGAAGTCGAACTTTTCCTTAACGAAAAATCACTGGGATCGGTAAAAAAACCGGCAGACGATTCCCCGAGAGAATGGAATGTCACTTTTGAAGAAGGCACTATAAAAGCCATCGGGAAAAAC
>JAKFBW010000144.1:0-30735 GCA_036676965.1 Flavobacterium sp.
AGTAGTTTTTAATGAAAAATGGAGGTGGTCATTTTACTCCGGAATTAGGTGGTCATTTTGAATTGGAATCAGGTGCTCACTTTAAATTGGAATTGGGTGGTCAATATCACTGGGATTTGCAATAAAGTAACAGGCGCAGCTCTCAAACTTAATCAATATTTATATGGAGAACGATAAATCAAGCAATAGAAAGAAGAATTGGCTTAAAATTATTATAGAAAATATTATTGATTTTATATTAAGTTGGCGTTAGAATTAGCTTTTTTGAATGAAAATTTACAGATGTTATCTGTTCTGTTAAGAGTTGATTAATTGATATAAAAAATCCCGTTTTGAATTTTCAAAACGGGATTTTTAGTATGTAAAAACGATTGATTACGCCAGCATGGTAACTGGGTTTTCAATGTATTGTTTTAATGTTTGTAAGAACTGTGCTCCGGTAGCCCCGTCAATAGTTCTGTGGTCACAAGCCAAAGATAACATCATGGTGTTTCCAACAACAATCTGACCATTTTTAACCACTGGTTTTTCAACAATAGCTCCTACAGATAGGATAGCAGAGTTAGGTTGGTTGATGATAGAGTTAAATTCAGTGATACCAAACATTCCAAGGTTAGAAATAGTAAAAGTACTTCCTTCCATTTCAGAAGGTAATAATTTTTTATTTTTAGCTCTTCCGGCAAGATCTCTAACGCTGGTTCCAATTTGAGACAAACTCATACCATCCGTAAATGGTAATACAGGAACAACCAATCCGTCTTCAACCGCTACAGCTACACCAATATTCACGTGGTAGTTGATAGTAATGGCATCAGCAGACCATTGTGAATTGATTTTTGGATGTTTTTTCAAAGCCAATGCAGAAGCTTTAATTACCATATCGTTAAAAGATACTTTGGTATCTGGAACGCTGTTGATGATAGCTCTTGATTTCATTGCTTCGTCCATTGTTACTTCAATCACCAGGTTGTAATGTGGTGCTGTAAACAATGATTCTGCCAAGCGTTTTGCAATAATTTTACGCATTGTAGAGTTTTTGATCTCTTCCGTGGCGATTTGTCCTGCTGGAACATAAGGTTTTGCAGCGGCAGCAGTTTCAGCTTTAGCTGGAGCGGCAGCAGTTGGTGCAGCGGCAGCTTGTGGGGTAAAGTTTTCGATATCGCTTTTTACGATACGTCCGTTTTCACCGGAACCTTTTACTTGTGTTAATTGGATTCCTTTGTCACTTGCAATTTTCTTAGCCAATGGGGAAGCTAAAATGCGTTGTCCGTCTGCTGGAGCTTCTTGAACAACTGGTGCTGCAGCAGCAGTAGCAGCGGCAGGAGTTGCATTTGCTTCTTCAGCGGCAGCAGGGGCAGCTTGTGGAGCTCCACCAACTGTGTAATTTTCAGCGATACCGCTAATATCTGTTCCTGCAGGTCCAATGATGGCCAAAAGGCTGTCAACCGGCGCAGTGTTTCCTTCTTGAATTCCAATGTATAATAAAGTCCCTTCGTTGAAAGATTCGAATTCCATTGTTGCTTTGTCCGTTTCGATTTCAGCTAGGATGTCGCCTTCAGCAACAGCATCACCTACTTTTTTCAACCAGGTAGCTACCGTTCCTTCGGTCATGGTGTCGCTCAAACGAGGCATAGTTACCACTACAACTCCTTTTGGCAATGAAGTCGCTGCTGCCGGGGCAGGAGCTGCTTCTTTTTTAGTTTCAGCTGCAACTGGGGTAGCTTCAACAGGAGCAGGAGCCGCAGTTATTGCATCTCCTGATAATAAAGTAGAGATGTCTTCTCCTTCTTTACCTATAATCGCCAATAATGAATCTACAGGAGCAGTTTCTCCGGCAGGAATTCCAATATGTAAAAGGGTTCCTTCATTGAAGGATTCAAATTCCATGGTAGCTTTGTCAGTTTCAATTTCAGCAAGGATATCCCCTTCGCTAACTTTGTCACCTACTTTTTTAAGCCAAGAAGCTACAGTTCCTTCTGTCATTGTATCGCTCAAACGAGGCATTGTTACTTTAATTGCCATAATTTTTTTATAATTTATGAGGTATAAATGGATAGTTTTCTTGTTCGTATACCACGTCGTATAACTGTTGGATTTCTGGGTAAGGAGATTCTTCTGCGAATTTCACACATTCTTCCACTAAATCTTTTACTCTTTGGTCAATTACTTCAATTTCTTCTTCCGTAGCGTATTTTTTATCTTTTATTACATCCAGTACTTGTGTAATAGGGTCGATTTTTTTGTATTCTTCCACTTCTTCTTTAGAACGGTACAATTGGGCATCAGACATAGAGTGACCTCTATAACGGTATGTTTTCATTTCAAGGAAAGTTGGTCCGTCTCCACGACGTGCTCTTTCGATGGCTTCTGTCATGGCTTCGGCAACTTTTACCGGATTCATTCCGTCAACCGGTCCACAAGGCATTTCGTATCCTAAACCTAGTTTCCAAATATCAGTATGGTTTGCAGTTCTTTCTACAGAAGTTCCCATCGCATAACCGTTGTTTTCAACGATAAAAACTACTGGAAGTTTCCATAACATAGCCATGTTGAATGCTTCGTGCAAAGAACCCTGACGTGCTGCACCATCACCAAAATAAGTCATAGTTACACCACCAGTTTCAAAATATTTGTCTCCAAAAGCTAATCCGGCACCTACTGGAATTTGACCTCCAACGATTCCGTGACCTCCATAAAAACGGTGTTCTTTAGAGAAAATATGCATAGAACCACCCATTCCTTTAGAAGTTCCTGTTACTTTTCCTAAAAGTTCTGCCATTACGCGTCTTGGGTCAACACCCATACCTATCGGTTGTACGTGATTTCGGTATGCGGTAATCATTTTGTCTTTAGTCAAGTCCATGGCGTGTAATGCACCAGCAAGTACCGCTTCTTGACCATTGTATAAATGTAGAAATCCTCTAATTTTTTGTTGTATGTATAATGCTGCGAGTTTGTCCTCAAACTTTCTCCAAAGGAGCATGTCCTCATACCACTTTAAATATACTTCTTTTGTAACTTCTTTCATTTCAATTGTTCTTTTGCTAAAGTTTTTATTGTGTTATCAACTAGTACCGATGACGCAAAATAGTTTTCTTCCACAAATTTGCGAGCTGCAAAAATAGAACATTCCAACTAAGAACTAAAATTAAAAAGCTAATTTTTAGTCTTTTTCCAAAAGGTTTTTGTTAAATAATAATGGTAGCAGGTTTTTTAAGGAATCGGATTTATATACTTCTCCGGTTTCTCCGGTAAAAAAGATTTCTATAGGAGTGCCTTGACGCATTTCGTATTCGGCTATAGATTGTCTACAAGCGCCGCAGGGAGGGATTGGGGTTCTGGTGGTGTGAGTGTCTGAGGCTGCGGAAGTTATTAATGTCCGGATTTTTACATCCGGATATAATGCTGCTGCTTGAAAAAGGGCGACGCGTTCAGCACAAAGCCCGGAAGGGTAGGCGGCGTTTTCCTGGTTTGAGCCCAATACGATTTTTCCGTTATCTAAAAGTATGGCGGCACCTACGCGAAATTTGGAGTAGGGAGCATAAGCTTTTTTTCGGATGGCTATTGCCTGAGCCAAAAGATTTTGTATTTCGATTGGTAATTCGGACAAAGAATCGAATAGGGTAAATTCTGTGGTGATGGAGATCTTTTTCATGTTTTTTGGGTAAAAAAAATCCAAATTTAACAGGTTGTAAATTTGGATTTAAGTTTATTTTGAAAAGAACTTGTTTTAATAGGTGTCGTACTTATCGCCAAAGTTAAAGGTAAGTGAAAATCTCAGGGTGTTTTCTAAAGGATTAGGGATTTTAGATGCTGAAAATAAATAGGAAACATCAATTTTGACTATGTTGTATTTGAAACCGGCACCCAGTGAAAAGTATTTTCGGGCTCCTTTTGCCGGATTTTCATGAAAATAACCCATGCGCATGGCAAAAGCATCCTGATAGGAATATTCGCCTCCTACAGCATAAGTAACTTCTTTAAGCTCTTCACTAAAACCGTCCGGGGCATCGCCAAATGATTTAAAAACTCCCGAAACCCATCCGATGGAACGGTAATCTTCGTTTGCGATTGTATTGTCTTCGTCGTCAACAACTCCGTCGTTGTTTAAATCGGTTCCGTGTTGGGGAGTAGGAACTAATAATTTGTTAAGTTCAAGATTTACAGCGAATTTGTTGTAATCGTCTATTATAAAATCAAATCCGGTTCCCAGTTTTAAATTAGCCGGTAAAAAGTTAGTGCTGATTTCGTCATTGTCATAGCTGATTTTCGGTCCTAAATTTTGAATATTGAATCCGGCTCTCCAGCGTCCGTTGAACGAGTTATATGCTATTTCTTCTGATTGATAAAAACCGGCTACATCAATGGCGAATGAGCTGGCTGAGGATGCGTCATTGTTGGCATCGGCAACTTTTAGGTTAGAATGGATGTATCTTCCTCCCACTGCCATAGAAAATTTCTCGCTCAATTTCAAAGAGTAGGAACCATCTATTGCAAATTCATTTGGAGAAACCGTTGGATAGATTTCATCGATGTCTCCCGTTTGTCTTAATTCGATGTCGCCAAAACCAAAATAACGAAGGCTTCCCGCGAATGCGCTTCTTTCGCTAATTTTATTGTAATAAGTAACTTGTCCTAATGAGATGTCATTTGCCAGTCCTGTAAGGTATGGGGTGTAGCTTATTGAAATGCCTTGTTTGTCTGTTGCAAAAGCATATTTGGCGGGATTCCATTGTTGAGAAAATGCATCTGCTGACGTTGCGACTCCTATATCAGCCATACCGGCGGCTCTGGCATCGGCTGATACTGATAAAAAGGGCACCGCTGTGGTAATTACTCTTTCCTGTGCTTTGGCAACATATAGAGTGAGCAGGCATATGGTGTAAAGTATAGTTTTTTTCATTTTAGTATAGGAATATTCATTAAACAAATATAATATTTTATTAAAGGATTACAAGTTTTTCCAACTTTTCGATTTTTTATTTTTATAATAAATCAATTTAAGGGTGTTTTTTGTGTCTCTGTAAAATAAATTCAGTTGCTATGTAAAAAAAATAAACGGAATTTTTATTTGTGATTTGTCTAAAAAAATTAAAGTGGATATGGGGGGTGGGATGTTTAAAAATTACAGACTTATTGTTCTTACCAGTTGGTTTATAACTGTGAAATTTTGTTTTTATTGTCTGGAATGGGAGTTTTTGTTTGAAATTTCATTGTTTTTGTGTCTGGAGTTTTAAGGTTTGTTTTTGAAAAAGAATAGATATAATTACTATGGGGATATTTTTTTGTTATTTTTTAATCAAATGGGTGGTTGGGTTTAGAAATAAGTAAAAATGTGGTATTTGGTATTGAATAAATAATAAATAGTATAAATTTGCGTTAATTTTATGTGTTTCATTTAGGATGATTCATCGATAAATATATTTTAAAAAGGAGTGTTGCAGGTTGATGGTTAATTATTATATTGCGGCACCTAAATTTACTTTAAAATTATTACCTTAAATTAGTATGAAAATAAGCAAAAATAAGGCCTTGCCACTGGTTTTTTCGATTGTGATGATTATTGGTTTTGCTAGTTGTAGTAAAAAATCAAGTTCAAAAAGTGCTTCAAGGGCAACCGGATGGGATGTGGATGGATCAAAAGCAGGCGCTAAAAGCAATAAACAAGTTGCCGGACCTGGTTTGGTTTTTGTCGAAGGGGGTACTTTTACTATGGGGAAAGTCCAGGATGATGTCATGCATGACTGGAATAATACCCCTACCCAGCAGCACGTTCAGTCCTTTTATATGGATGAAACTGAAGTTACCAATTTTATGTATTTGGAATATTTAGATTGGTTGAAAAATGTATTTCCACCGACAGAAGAAAATTATAAGCATATATATGAAGGTGCTTCACCGGATACATTGGTATGGAGAAACCGATTAGGTTATAATGAAACCATGACCAATAACTATTTGAGACATCCGGCTTATGCTAATTATCCTGTTGTAGGGGTCAATTGGATACAAGCGGTTGAATTTAGTAAATGGAGAACAGACCGTGTTAATGAGGCGGTGTTAGAGAAAAATGGTTACCTAAAGAAAAATGCTAAAACCCAGGACGTCACTGCTGAAAGTTCTTTCAGTACTGAGACGTATTTGATTGCACCTACCCAAACTTATGGAGGGAACCAAGAAATTGTTTTGCCTAAAGTAAGAGGCAGAAATCCTAAAGCATCCAAAGACGGAAATACCCCTGAAGCAAAAAATGTATACGCACAACGTTCTTCCGGAATTATTTTGCCGGAATATAGATTGCCTACCGAGGCTGAATGGGAATATGCAGCTGCAGCCGATGTTGGTCAGAGAGAATATAATATTTACAAAGGACAAAAGAAATATCCATGGTCCGGTAGTTATACCCGTGCTGGGAAAAGACAGACTAAAGGGGATCAATTGGCGAATTTCAAACAAGGAAATGGGGATTATGGTGGAATTGCAGGTTGGTCTGATGACGGAGCCGATATCACCAATGAAGTGAAAAAATACCCTGCCAATGATTTTGGATTGTATGATATGGCTGGAAACGTAGCCGAATGGGTTGCTGATGTTTACAGGCCGATTATTGATAATGAAGCAAATGACTTTAACTATTTTAGAGGGAATCAGTATACTAAAAATAAAATTGGGAAAGACGGTAAAGTTGAAATCGTTACTTTAGAGAATATGACGAGAGATACTTTAAGTAATGGTAAAGTTATCGTAAGAAGTTTTCCGGGGCAACTTGCCCAAGTCCCGGTTGATGAGCAAGAGACCTATCTAAGGCAGAACTTTAATAAAAGTGACAATATAAATTATAGAGATGGGGATAAGCAATCATCGAGATATTATAATTTTGGCGCTTCGGAGACTGATAATAAAAAAGAGGCTGAAGTAGTAATGTATAATTCTCCTAGACATAATGTTTCAACGGATAGTTTAGGAAGAATGGTCAGAAAATATGATAAATCAAGTAAGAGAACTACTTTGATTAATGACGAGGTGAGAGTGTATAAAGGAGGTTCTTGGAGAGACAGGGCCTATTGGTTAGATCCGGCTCAAAGAAGATATTTTCCTCAAGATATGGCAACAGATTATATCGGATTTAGAAATGCGATGTCCAGAGTGGGACCAAAAGCTGAAAAAAGAAAATCACCTAGAAATTAATTTCATATAAAATAGTAATAAAAGCCCTTTGATTAGGGCTTTTGTTTTTTTAAATCGTTTTTAAATGGATATCAAGTACATTCATAGTTTGTTTTTAAAATGTCAATCGGTTTCAATCGATACCCGTAAAATTGAAGCCAATTCCCTGTTTGTGGCTATAAAAGGAGAGCGGTTTGATGCGAATACTTTCGCTAAAGAAGCATTGCAAAAAGGGGCTTCTTATGTCATTATTGATAATAGTGATTTTTTTATTGATAATAGAACCATCTTGGTTAAAGACAGTTTGGCGGCACTGCAGGAATTGGCGAAATTTCATAGAGCTTATCTTAAGTTGCCTATCATTGCGCTTACAGGGAGTAACGGAAAAACAACAACCAAGGAACTTATCAATGTAGTGCTTTCAAGAAAATATAAAACCAAAGCAACGATAGGGAATTTAAATAATCATATTGGGGTTCCCTTGACGTTACTTTCTTTTAATTCGGAAACTGAAATAGGGATTGTGGAAATGGGAGCCAATCACAAAAAAGAAATTGAATTTCTTTGTGAATTGGCAAAACCGGATTATGGATATATTACCAATTTCGGCAAAGCGCATTTAGAAGGTTTCGGAGGGGTAGAAGGGGTAATTGAAGGGAAAAGCGAAATGTATCAGTATCTTTCTGCAAATGATAAACGGGCTTTTATCAATTTAGAAGACCCAATTCAGGTGGAGAAAGCGAAAAGATTGAAAAATTATTCTTTTGGTATAAACAAAGAAAATGCAGATGTAAACATAAGAGCGGTAAAAGCGAATCCTTTTGTAGAAGTAACTTATGGTGATTTAGCCATACAATCGCACTTAATTGGCTTGTATAATGCCAATAATATCAATGCGGCGCTTACCATTGGTAAATATTTTAAGGTCGCGGATAGTGAAATTAAAGAAGCTATCGAATCCTATGTCCCGGAGAATAACAGGTCTCAACTTTTGATGAAAGGGACCAATGAAATTATTTTAGATGCCTATAATGCGAATCCTAGCAGTATGGCTGTGGCCATTGCCAATTTTTTACAATTGGAGAAGTCGAATAAAATTATGATTTTGGGTGATATGTTTGAGTTGGGAGAGGAAAGTCTTAAAGAGCATAAGAGTTTGATTGATTCTTTACTGATTCAGGATTCTATAAGCTGCTTTTTTGTTGGTTTGGCTTTCTATGCTAATAAAACGGAAAAAGAGCATTTTAGGTTTTATGAAACCTTTGACTCTTTTTCTAATGCTATTAAAACGATCAAAGTGGAGAACAGCTGTATTTTGATAAAAGGTTCGCGAGGAATGGCTCTGGAAAGGACTTTGAACTTTTTGTAAACTATTTTTTAATATAAATTCAAAATAAAGAGGGTTGGTATTCTTTTTGATTTAATGGCGATATAGAAAAAGTATTGACTCTAAATCAATTTTCCTTATGGACTTGTAGTTATAGTATTAAATTTAGGAAAACAAATTTGATAAAGAGAGAGTTTAAAATAGAGGCTGCCTTAATTTAAGACAACCTCTTTTAAATTCTGTTTCAATACTTTTTTCAATTAACAATTCAATAATAATTATTAAATAATACTGCCCAGGTTAAAAGGTAGTTTCTTCATTTGGTTTTTTTGGTTAGTTAATGGTTTTTTTAATTATGATTTGCAGCTTTTAAAATGTCTTGCAAATTTTCTTCAGTAAATTTCCCTCCTGATAATAAAAGAAATTTATTTATTGGCATATCTGCTAACATGGCTTCTAAAAATAAAGCTGCTTTTTTCTCGTCTTCAGTTTCTGGTTTTTTATTGTTCCCTGTGAAACTTTGAACAAGCTGAGCATATATTACAGCACTGTTTGGTGCGTTTTTGAATTCTTTGAATAATGATTCATGTGTAAGAATAACTTTTGCAGTTTTTGTAGACTGAATATCTATAGTTTGTTTTAAAGGTAAATCACGGGAAGAACTTCCTATAAGAATGTCAAATCTTCCTGATTTTATTACCCAATCATGAACTTTTGAATTGAAATAAGCAAAATCACGAGAAGTCAATTTAAAACTAACTGTTTTTTCTTCACCGGGAAGTAAAGCCACTTTTTCAAAATGTTTCAGTTCATTTTCTGGTCTTGCCACTTCACTTTCTTGTTCGTGAACATATAATTCTACGACTTCTTTACCGGCTACTTTACCTGTATTTTTTACTTTTAAAGAGATTGTTATATCATCAGAATCTTTTGCTGCCGTAGTATTGGCTTTAATATCAGAATAAGAAAAAGTGGTGTAGCTCAAACCGAATCCAAAAGGAAAGTTAGGTTCAATTTTCTTTTTGTCATAATAACGGTATCCAATAAAAATACCTTCGCCATAATTTGCATTTCCGTCTTTTGAAGGAAAATCCATAGCTGTTGGAGTATCCTCTAAACGCATAGGGAAAGTTTCGGATAGTTTTCCGGAAGGATTTACTTTTCCAGTCAATACATCAGCAATGGCTCCACCACCGGCTTGACCGCCAAGATAGGCTTCAACAATGGCAGTAACGTCATTTTTCCAAGGCATTGATACAGGCGCACCATTCAACAATACTACTATTATGTTTTTGTTTACTTTAGATACTGCTGAAATCAACTTGTTGTGACCTGGGGGTAAATCCATATTATTTCTGTCGTAACCTTCAGATTCATAACTGTCTGGCAATCCTGCGAAAATAATTACCAATTCTGAATTGTTTGCATTTTGTACGGCTTCAGCAATTTTAGCTTCATCGGTTTCTCCTTCTGTATTATAACCTGATGAGAAACTAAATTGGGTTCCTTTTGCTATTTTTTGTAATTCATCAAAGGTATTTAGAATTTGTGTTGGACGTACTTGTGAACTTCCTGCTCCTTGATAGCGAGGTGTTTTTGCAAAATTACCGACGATAGCTATTTTTTTCAATGAGGATTTCAGGGGTAAAATTGCATTGTCATTTTTTAATAAAACAATACATTCGCTACTGACCTGTCTTGCAAGGTCATTGTGCTTTTGTTTGTCAACAATAACTCCCTTTTTATGACTGTCTTTTGCTTTTAAGGTTACTGCAAGTAAATCCGTTACGATTTGATCTAATCTAGCTTCTGATATAGCTCCTTTTTTTACTGCTTCAACAATTTTTTTATCATTAAAACCACCGCTTGCCGGCATTTCTAAATGCAATCCGGCAGCTACTCCTAAAGCCCTTTCGTTTACTGCACCCCAATCAGAAACAACAAAGCCTTTAAAACCCCATTTTTCTTTTAGAATTTGATTTAACAAATAAGGGTTTTCAGAAGCATATACTCCGTTTACTTTATTATAAGAACACATCACGGTCCATGGCTGCGCCTCTTTTACTGCCATTTCGAATGCAGGAAAATAGATTTCATTTAAGGTGCGTTCGTCTACATTTGAGCTATTGGACATGCGTTCTGCTTCTTGACTGTTTGCGGCAAAGTGTTTCATTGAAGTTCCTACACCCTGGCTTTGAACTCCATTGATAAAGCTTGTTGCAATTTTTCCCGCTAAAATGGGGTCTTCAGAAAAATATTCGAAATTTCTTCCGCCAAGAGGAGAGCGTTTCATATTTACTCCTGGCCCTAACAATATTTGAACATCATTGGCCTGAGATTCAATTCCTAATGCTTCACCCATTTTTTGAGCTAGTGCAGGATTCCAAGAAGAGGCAAGCGCTGATGCGGTTGGAAAGCAGGTTGCTGGAACGCTGTTGGTAAAATCAAAACCTTCTGCTTTACGTAAACCATGAGGTCCATCAGTCATAAAAATGGATGGAATTCCAAGTCTTGTGATGGCTTTTGTTGACCATGCTGTTTCTCCCGAACACAAAGAAGCTTTTTCTTCCAATGTCATTTTTGCAACTAATTTTGTTGCTTTTTCTCTATAATCTACGTTTTGGGCATACGATTGTGCTGACAGTGTAATTCCAATTAGCAGTAAAATAATTTTTTTCATAAATCTTTAATTTGGTTGTTTTTTGGTAATTGTGTTTTCGCTTAAAGCAACTGTGTTATTTTGACGCAATGTACATGTTTTTTTTATATGGTATGTATTTAATAAAAAAATATAACATTATTTTTTTGGTATGTGTTTTTTTAATGTTTATAAATAAGAATATTTAATTTTTTTATGATAAAAGGATGTTTTTGTTTTTCTGTGGACAGGAAAATTTTTTTAAAAAAATATTGTCAAGTAGAGAAGGCGTAATTAATTTTGCATCTTGAATTTTCGGTTCATTTCCTTGAAAAAATAGAGTAAATTGCAAGGAAATAATTTAGTAACTTATCTTAATACAAAGTATAGAAATCGTATGTTAAAAAACGTTTTAGATAACAAAGAAGACTATCAGCCAAGTTTATCAATAGATTGTGTGATTTTCGGATTTCATGATAATCAGCTCAAAGTATTATTAATAAAAACGAAATACAGCCATGAATGGGCTTTGCCAGGCGGTTTTGTGCCTGTTGATGAAGATATCGATGATGCAGCGGTTAGCGTGTTATATGGCCGAACAGGGTTAAAGGGGATTTTCCTGAGACAATTTGCTACATTTGGAGCTGTTAAAAGAAATAGCATTGATAGAAGTAACAGAGTTTTAAACTTTTACGGAATACCTTTAGATGAAGGGAAGTGGTATGCTAGTCGTTTTGTAACAGTAGGTTATTATGCCTTGGTGGATTTTTTACAGGCAGTTCCTCAACCGGAAGGTAAAGATGAAATTGTGGAATGGATTGACCATCATGCGGTGCCGGATTTGATTTTAGACCATAAGGAAATTTTAGACAAAGCATTAGAAACACTTCGCATGGAATTGAATTTAATGCCGGTAGGATATAATTTACTTCCTGAAAAATTTACCATTCCTGAACTACAAAAACTATATGAGACTATTTTGGGCAGAAAACTGGACAGAAGAAATTTTCTTCGCAAAATAATTGCCATTGGGATACTCACAAAACTCGATGAAAAGAAGAGTAATGTTGCTCATAAAGCGCCAAATTTATATAGTTTCGATAAAGAGAGATATGAAGAAGTTGTAAGGAATGGATTGACGCAGGGTTGGTGATTTTTCCGCATTCCATGGTTGATTCCATAAGATTATATAAGGTGGAATGAAAAGTATTAGGGAGACTAATTTTAAAAAATAATAAAAAGCACAAAGGCTATCTGAAAGATAGCCTTTGTGCTAAAAACAATAATGGAATTATGAATTGTTGTTTTTGTGATAAATTGGGGTCTTAATGTAATTTTTTTCGGGATGCATTTTTTTATTATATTTAAAATCATTTTATCTTTGGAAATGGGACTCTATATTATTTTAAGACAAATTAATGATAAATAAGTAAATTTTACAAAAATATGCAACAGGCTGAAAAGTTGTCCAAATTGAAAAAAATATTGGAAGGTGTTAAAATAAAAGACAACAATTTTCATTTAAGATTAGGAGTTAATTTCCCGATTATAAGTGACTTATTTGAGAAACTTTATGCCGAAAGTCCGAATAAGGAGGAAGCGTTTGATTTTTTGTTACAATCTCTGGTTAGGAACTTTGAAGAACGTTCTGCGTTACAAAAAAAACGGGATTTAACCCGTGTTGCAAGTCTTAATTGGTATTCGAGTGAGAAGATTGTTGGGATGATGTTGTATGTTGATCTTTTCAATACAGATTTTAGAGGCCTAAAAGAAAAAATTCCCTATTTTTTAAATTTAGGTGTTAATACGATACACCTGATGCCGTTCTTGGATGTACCTGAATTTGAAAATGACGGAGGTTATGCCGTTAGGGATTATCGCAAGGTAAATCCCAAATTTGGGACTATGGAGGATTTTGAGGCTTTGGTGGAAGAGTTTCAAAAAAAGGACATGAATTTGGTTATGGATTTTGTGCTTAATCATTGCGCCAGTGAACATGAATGGGCTGTTGAGGGGAGAAAAGGACATCCTAAATATAAAGATTTTTTCTATTTTTTTCCAGACATGGTTTTGCCAAATGAATATGAAAAAACGATGGGAGAAATTTTCCCTGATACAGCTCCCGGCAATTTTACGTATTTGCCTGAAGTAGATAAATGGGTGATGACATTGTTTTATGGGTATCAATGGGATTTGAATTATAAAAATCCAATGGTTTTGGTTGAGATGATTGATACCATGTTTTTTTGGTCTAATAAAGGAGTCGATATTTTCCGTTTTGATGCCGTGGCATTCATGTGGAAAGAGTTGGGGAAATATTTTCAAAACCTTCCTGAAGTTCATTACTTGCTGCAGCTTTTTAAATTAGCGGGACAAATAGTCGCCCCGGGTGTTGCTTATATTGCAGAAGCAATAGTTGCTCCGGAAGAGATAATAAAATATTTTGGACAAGGATTATCCCAAGGAGATGAATGTGATATTGCCTATAATGCTAATTTTATGGCGCTAACCTGGGAAGCTTTGGCTGCGCACAATACCAGTTTGCTTAAATTGTCGATGAAAGCGGTTCCTAAAAAACCACGCAATACTACTTGGATTAATTATGCCAGATGCCATGATGATATCGGATTGGGATTTGATGATAAATTAGTTGCTGAATTAGGATTGGATAGTTTGCAGCATCATTTGTATATCTTAAAACATTATTGTGACGGTTTTAATGGGAGTTATGCATTGGGTCAGCGATTTATGATGGAACATGATACAGGGAAAGCCCGTATTTCCGGTTCAATGGCGGCATTATGTGGTTTGGAGAGAGCAATCAAAGAAAATAATGAAAAGGAAATTCAATTAGCTTTAAAGCGAATTAATCTGCAACATGCGATTATATTGTCTTTAGGTGGATTGCCAATGATTTATAGTGGGGATGAAATAGGACTGCCTAATAACTACGATTATTTAAATGATGTCAGCAAAAAGTATGATAATCGTTGGTTGCATCGTTCTAAAATGAATTGGAGTTTAGTAGATGGTATTGAGCAATCAGTATCAGTACAGTCGCAGGTCTACAAACAGTTAAAAAAAATAATAGAAATTAGAAAGCAAACTCCTGCTTTTGCAGATAATAATGATTTGCAATATATAGATTATGTAAATACCCATTTGTTGGTATACAAGAAAACTGATATTAAAGGAGAAGAGATTTATGTAATCGCTAATTTTTCGGAGTATGATACTTTTTTTGAGAAAAACGTATTCGGGTTAGGGGATGTTTCTGAAACCAAGTTTTACAATTTGCTCACCAATCTGGATGTTGAGATTCACGAAGAAAACTTTATAAGTGCTTATGATATTTTATGGTTAAGAAAATAAGGTGCATAAAAAAACTCCATTATGTCTAATGGAGTTTTTGGTGGGCGATGAGGGGTTCGAACCCCCGACCCCCTCGGTGTAAACGAGGTGCTCTGAACCAGCTGAGCTAATCGCCCTATTGTATTAGGTTGCTATCATTTCGTGATTGCGAGTGCAAATATACACCACTTTTCTTGATGTGCAAGCAAAAAAGGGAAAAAATTATAAAATTTCTGCCACTACAAAAGTACTGCCTCCTATATAAATGAAATCAGTTGGAGCGGCATTTTGCAGGGCTTGTTGGTAAGCTTCTGAAACTGAAGGATATGTTTTTCCGGTTAGTTTAAAAAGTTGTGCTTGCGTCTGTAATTCTGCTACATCCAATCCCCGTGGAATATTGGGTTTGCAAAAATAATAAACAGCATTTTTAGGGAATAAAGGCAATACTTCATCCAAATCTTTGTCGTTTAGCATTCCCAAAACAATATGTAATTTCTCGAATTTTTCTTTTTTGATTTGATTTAGTACAATTTCTAAACCATTTTTGTTGTGTGCGGTGTCACAAATCACTTTTGGGGATTCGCCTAATTGTTGCCATCTTCCCAGAAGCCCCGTGTTTTTTACCACATGTAACAAGCCTGATTCGATGTTGTTTGGATGGATTTTGAAATCAGTCTGCTCATTTAAAACGCTTAGAGTTTGTAATACTGTTTTTTTATTGTGAGTTTGATAATCTCCTAATAAATCCGAAGGGTAGTTTACCGTGATAGTCTCTGAGGCAAAATAGATTTCAGCATGATTTTCTTTGGCTTTGGCCAAAAATACCGCTTTGGTTTCCGGAATGTATTCGCCAATCACTACTGGAATTTCAGGTTTGATGATTCCTGCTTTTTCATGGGCAATCAATTCGAGCGTGTTGCCTAAAAATTGGGTATGGTCCATTCCGATGTTGGTGATGACAGAGACCAGCGGCGTGATGATGTTGGTGGCATCCAGTCTTCCACCCATGCCTACTTCAATGACAGCAATGTCTACTTTTTCTTTGGCAAAATAAGCAAATGCCAGTCCGACGCTCATTTCGAAAAAACTGATGTCATTGGCTTCAAAAAAAGTTTTGTTCGAACGTATAAAATCACAAACAAAGTCTTCGGTAATTTCAACTCCGTTGATTTTAATTCGTTCCCTGAAATCTTTCAGGTGAGGCGATGTATATAGACCCACTTTATATCCCGCTTCTTGAAGCACCGAAGCCAATATGTGAGAGGTGGAGCCTTTGCCGTTGGTGCCGGCTACGTGAATGCATTTTAATTTTTGATGCGGATTGCCAAGATGCGTTTCCAGTAAGTGAATGTTCGTAAGGTCTTTTTTATAGGCAGAAGCTCCTTGTAATTGGTACATGGGTAGTTGCTTAAACATCCATTCTGTCGTCTCTTGATAGTTCATTTTTGATAAAATTCTTGTTGTTTAAAATATTTTTCAATTTTTGTAGTTTAATAGGGAATCGAAAAGTATCTTTGATTGCAAAATTGAAATAATTTTTAGAATTAATGCGTAAAAATCAATAATAAAATATGTTTAGTTTTATACAATTACAAGCTGATACCATTGCAAACGCTGCATCAAACGTAGTGGTCGAAAAAATTGCCACAAATAATGAAATCTCTGTTTTGGAATTTATATTTAAAGGAGGGTTTTTCCTAATTCCAATTTCAATACTTTTATTCTATACTTTTTATTTAGTTATCGAACGATATTTATATATCAGTAAGTTTTCAAAAATTGACTCCCGTTTATTGGGAGATGTACGTGATAGCCTAAATTCAGCCAATTTAGATATGGCCCGGGCCATTGCCGAACGAAGTGATACTGCTTCGGGTAATATCATAAAAGAAGGAATTCTTGCCATTGGCAGACCCATTGCAGAAATTGAATCGAATATGGATCGTGCCGCCGATATTGAAATTGGCGAAATGGAAAAACACTTAGGCCATTTAGGACTTATCGCCGGTATTGCGCCAACATTAGGATTTGTTGGGACAATTTCGGGTGTAATTAAAATATTTTACAGTATTTCGGTAACTGAAAATATCAGTATCGGTAATATTTCCGGAGGGTTGTATGAGAAAATGATCAGTAGTGGAGCTGGATTGATTGTGGGTATTATTGCTTATAGTGCCTACCACTTATTGAACGGTAGAATTGATAATTTTACTTTAAAAATTCAAAAGCAAATACTCGAATTTGTGAATATTATTCAAAAATAGAAGTTATGTCTATAAAACGTAAAAGAAGATTTCATGCAGAGGTGGCTACTTCTTCATTGAGTGATATTATGTTTTTCCTGTTGTTGTTTTTCTTGATAATATCTACTTTGGCCAATCCCAATGTTATCAAAATGACCTTACCTAAAGCGAAGTCTAATGAGAAAACAAACAAGCAGTATATCAGTTTATCTGTTACGGAAGATAAAAAATTCTATATAGACAAACAGGTTGTAAGCTTTGAAGAACTCGAAACAACTTTGATGTCTAAAATGAATGCCGAAAAAGACCAGACGGTCATTGTGAGAAT
The DNA here is from genome assembly GCA_036676965.1 of Flavobacterium sp. GTDB lineage: Bacteria > Bacteroidota > Bacteroidia > Flavobacteriales > Flavobacteriaceae > Flavobacterium. Next base: position 17,055 of record JAKFBW010000144.1, read on the forward strand.
TCCGTTTAATTTGCAAGTACAGGATTTAGTAGATGTATTGCAAATAGGAGTAAAGAACAATTTGAAGTTTGTTATTGCCACGAGTCCTAAGTAAAAAAAAGATACTCTATATAATACAAAAAATGCCTCGATATGATTCGAGGCATTTTTTGTATTATACTGTTTTGAATTGGTGGTTAATCCGCGAAATCATATTATCTGCGGTTTGTTTTTTAATTCAAATTGAAATTGTAAATAATCTTACCAACCTGTTTTTCAGGGGCGCTATCGCTGGCATCCCATCGGGTATTCATCGCTGCAATTCTTGCCTGGTCTAATAAACATCTTGCGGTGTTCGTCGTTCCTTTTACGCCTGCAATGGCATTTGTCGTTCTTCCATTTCGGTCTACGGATACTTCTACGACAACTTTTCCTTGTTCGTTACAGGTATATTTTGGTACTGGTTTAGAAATGGCTTTTCGGTTTCCAAGGGAATAACCGCTACCGGAGCCACTTCCTGACCCGCTGCCGCTTCCTGAACCCGATCCACTGCCTGTTCCAGTTCCGTTTCCGGTACCATTTCCTCCGCCGGTTCCTCCACCGGAGCCTCCAGTGCCATAATAGCCGTTAGAACTCAAACTTCCGTTCACTTTTCCTTTATTTCCTGCAGTCTTGTCATCACCGTCCCCACCTTTATTAGACCCTTTGAGGATGCTGGATAAAGCATCATTGGTATTGTTTGAAATCTTAGGTTTTACTACTACAGGTTTCGGCTCTTCTTTTACGACAACAGCAGTCTTTTTTGTTTTTTCTTTTTGTGGAATGACCACGCTTTCTTCGGTGGTGTTTTCCTGTGATAAAATGGCTTCGTCAGGAGTTGATTTTGTTGGGGTTTGTCTGGCGTGGTTTTTTACTTCCAAAACCTCACTCTTGTAGTTGGCACCAGAACCCACCTCACTGTCTCCAAAATTTATGGTAACACCGCCGCCACCGCCACCTCCGGTAAGTTCCTCTAAATTGGAGGGTGGCCAAAATCGGATGAAGAATAAAATCAGTAATAAGACTGCGTAAATTAAAACAGACAGCGTTAATGATTTCTTTTGATCTGATGAAATGGTGAGACTCATTGGTATTTTAAATTTAAAAAGGGTATTGCTAAAAAACGTTGAAAAGTACTAAAAATTGTTAAGAGTAAAAAGTCGTTGGCTGAATATAAATAAAGAGTCCGACGGATGTTAATTTTTAGGTCTTTATGACTGAATTGAAATTTGTTTGGTTATTGAAAATAAGAGAAAGTATTTTCTTTAAATTATTAATTTCTGTTTAGTGGGCCAAGTAAATTACCCCCGAACTATGGTCTTCTTTTGCTCCGGTAACAGAACTCAGTACATTGATTTCGTTCCGTAGTTTTAATACGCCAAGCAAGGCAAAAATCAACGCTTCTTTGAATTCTAATATTTTTTTTGAAGGGATAATGATTTTTAAATCGGGCAGATAATGTTGAATCCTTTCGATAAGAAAATCGTTGTAAGCGCCACCGCCGGTTATAAAGAGACTTCCTTTTTTGCCAGGCAAAGCCAAAGCGGTTTGCAAAGCAATGTGTTCTGTAAAAGTGTGTAATTTGTCTTCGATTGAAATGTCAAATTTTTCGATTATCGGTAAAACAGTTTCCTTGACAAATTCGAAACCGAGGGATTTCGGGTGTTTTTTTTGATAAAATTCCAAACGGTTTAATTCTTCCAGTAAGGGTGTGTGGCATTTTCCGGTTTTTGAAATTTGGCCTTTGTCGTCATAATCCAATCCCAATTGATTGGCGTAAAAATTCAGAACGGTATTGACGGGAGAAATGTCAAAGGCAATGCGCTTGCCGCTTTCTTCAAATGAAACATTAGAAAATCCACCCAGATTCATGCAATAGTCGTATTCGGCAAATAGAATTTTGTCGCCAATAGGAACTAAAGGAGCACCTTGACCACCTAATTGTACATCCTGAACCCTAAAATCGCAAACCACAGTTTGTTGGCTAAGTGTTGCAATTTCGGGTAGATTGCCAATTTGAAGCGTAAATCCATTTTGGGGTTGATGCAAAATAGTGTGACCATGGGAGCAAACTGCATCCAAATCGGTTATTTTGTGCTTTGCGATAAAATCAGCAATGATGGAAGCCAGCAGTTTCGTATAGTCCTGATTTAATGTTTTGAGTTCTGCAGCAGAGAAATCTACGGCATTTTTTAGTTTGGATATCCAATCCGGGCTATAGCCGACGGTTTCGCTTTCCAGAATACTAAAATTCCATTTGTCGTTTTGGGTGTTGAATGCAATATGGGCCAAATCGACACCGTCCAGTGAAGTTCCTGACATCACGCCAATTACGTTATAAAAGTTTTTTTTCATGAATACTATAGGGATGTCAATTGAAGCTTAATAAAATAATAAAAGCTTAAGTTGCTTTTTTAAAATAAAAGTAAGTAAATTTAGATAACACAAATGCAATTTTCAACGATTGTGTCGAGAATATTTGAATTATTTATCTCAGGCCTGAAATGAGTTTTTTTAAATAGTTGCGTTTAATTATAATAAACAGTTGTTATGGATTTTAATCTTACCGAAGAACAGTTAATGATTCAACAAGCCGCCAGGGATTTTGCTCAAAACGAATTGTTGCCGGGTGTCATAGAAAGGGATGAGTTTTCCAAATTTCCCGTGGAGCAGGTAAAAAAAATGGCAGAGCTGGGTTTTTTGGGTATGATGGTCGATCCAAAATACGGCGGTTCCGGATTGGATTGTGTTTCCTATGTTTTGGCCATGACCGAAATAGCCAAAGTGGATGCCTCTGCCGCGGTAATTATGTCGGTGAATAATTCATTGGTTTGTACCGGTATCGAGAAATATGGAACTGAAGAGCAAAAAATGAAGTATTTGCTGCCGTTGGCCAAAGGGGAAATGCTGGGCGCTTTTTGTCTGTCTGAACCTGAGGCCGGATCTGATGCGACTTCACAGAAAACAACAGCCATAGATAAAGGAGATTATTATGTGTTAAATGGAACCAAAAACTGGATTACCAATGGTTCTTCGGCTTCAATTTATATTGTTATTGCCCAAACGGATGTCGAAAAAGGACATAAAGGAATCAATGCTTTCATCGTGGAAAAAGCGTGGGCGGGTTTTACCGTTGGTCCCAAAGAGAAAAAAATGGGAATCCGTGGTTCCGATACGCATTCTTTGCAGTTTAATGATGTAAAAGTGCCCAAAGAAAATAGAATTGGCGAAGATGGATTTGGATTTCATTTTGCGATGGAAATATTAAACGGTGGCCGAATTGGCATCGCGGCACAAGCATTAGGAATTGCCACCGGGGCATATGAATTAGCGTTGCACTATTCCCAAATACGTAAAACTTTTGGAAAGGAAATTTTCAAACATCAGGCGATTGCTTTCAAACTGGCCGATATGGCAACCCAGATTACTGCGGCCAGAATGTTGTGCTATAAAGCGGCTACCGACAAAGATGAAGGAAAGGATATTTCACAATCGGGGGCAATGGCCAAATTGTTTGCTTCCCAAACGGCAATGGATACGACCATTGAAGCGGTTCAGATTCACGGCGGTAATGGCTATGTCGCCGAATATCATGTGGAACGGATGATGCGTGATGCCAAAATCACCCAGATCTATGAAGGAACATCAGAAATTCAACGGATTGTCATTTCCAGATCTTTGGTTCCTTAATCCTTTAATGTCAAAAACTACATTTGCCCCAGGAGCCATTCCGGATGTATTATTTTGAAATCCCGGTTCAGCATTGTTTTATACTAAAATTACAGGTTGAAAAAACAAAGGTATTCTAAAAAAAAACACACTTATCTATGAAAAATATATTATATATTGCTTTATTACTTTTTGGAATTGTAATGAATGCACAAACAGAATTACCTGAAGGGGCAACAGATATAGCTCCTTTGTTAATTGGAGAAAAAATCCCGGATGTAAAACTAAAATCGATAGACAATGAAGAGGTTAGTTTAGTCCAATTACTTCATAAAAAAAGAACCATTTTAGTTTTTTATCGTGGCGGATGGTGTCCGTATTGCAATTTACATTTAGCGGCATTAGGAGAAACGGAATCGGAATTGTTGGCGTTAGGTTATCAAATTATTGCGGTAAGTCCGGATGCACCCAAAAATTTGAAAGTTACAGAGGAAAAAGACAAAGTGAAATATCTTTTATTGTCTGATAGTAAAGGGGAATTGGCCCAATCTGTAGGGATTGCTTTTAAAGCGCCTAAAAAGTATGAATCTGTATTGGCTAAAGGTTCTGAGGACATAAACACTGCCTTCATGCCTGTTCCATCTCTTTTTATTGTAAATTTAGATGGAGAAATTGAGTTTGAGTTTATTTCTCCCGATTACAAACACCGTATTTCGAATAACCTATTGATGGCGGTGGCAAAAGCATTAAATGAAAAATAGTTTAACATTAAATAAAAAAATGGAAATCATGAAATCATCAATTGTAACTTGGTTATTACGTATTATTGTGGCAGTAATTTTTTCACAAACCTTCTTCTTTAAATTTACCGGATCCGAAGAAAGTGTTTATATTTTTTCTGCTTTAGGGATGGAACCTTATGGACGAATTGCAACGGGTATTGCCGAATTGGCTGCCGTAATTTTAATTTTAATTCCACGAACGTCTTATATTGGTGCTTTAATAGGTTTGGGTATAATGATTGGAGCTATTACTTCTCATCTTACTGTTTTGGGAATTGAAGTGCAAAATGATGGTGGAACACTTTTTATGATGGCTCTAATTGTCTTTATTTGTTGTTCTCTTTTGGTATATCAAAATAAGAGTAAAGTGTTCAATTTGTTACAATTAAAATTCTAATATGTTAATACCATCTATAAATAAGAGTTTAAACGAATTGGTTGACTTACTTGTCCAGATTCCGGATTCCGAATATGCCAAGCCCTGTGTGTTGTTGAGTAATTCTACGATTGGGGAGCATACCAGACATATTATAGAAATGTTTCAGTGCCTGGGGAACAGTTATGATTCCGGAATAGTGAATTATGATAAAAGACCAAGAAATAAACTCATTCAAACCAATACGGGCTTTGCTGTAAATCAGATTAGGGCTATCCGGAATTCTTTGGAAAAAGCAAATAAAAAAATAGAATTGCAGCAAATGGTTGATGGTGAAGAACTCCGAATCGAAAGCAATTATTACAGGGAATTACTCTATAACTTAGAACATTGCATTCATCACCAGGCTTTAATGAAAGTCGCCATTTTACAATATGAAACGATTAGCATCGATAAAAATTTTGGCGTTGCCCGTTCTACCATCGAATACAGAAATCAATGTGCACAGTAAGTTTTGTAAAGACGGTCGATAAAATTGTCATTACGTCTAATCGGGATGAGAAAGTGATTCGTCCGAATGCGATTGCGCCCCAAAATTATACGGTAAACGGAAAAAATGTCATCTATCCCAAAGATCCTAAAGCGGGTGGAACCTGGTATGTGGTTGATGAAAACGGAACGGTTCTGGTCTTGTTGAATGGAGCCAATGAAAAACACACCGTAAAATTGCCTTACAGAAAAAGTAGGGGATTAATCGTTTTGGAATTGATTGGGAATGCATCCCCAAAGGATTTTTGGAATATCATTAATTTAGAGAATATCGAACCGTTTACGTTGGTTTTATTTCAAAGCGGAGTGCTTTTTCAGTTGCGCTGGAACGGAATAGTAAAGGAAACCACTCTTTTAGATACCGGTAAAAATCATATTTGGTCTTCGGTAACCTTATATCCGCAAGCTGTCCGGGAGAAAAGAGCCAACTGGTTTTATACTTTTATGGAGATGACGCCGGCAATTTCAGAAACAGAGCTGCTTCATTTTCATCGCTATACTGAGGAGACCAATCAAGAAAACGGATTAGTGATTAATCGAAATGATGAAATGAAAACGGTAAGTATAACCCAGTCGGTAATCGAAAAAAATAAAGTTACTATATTGCATTGCGATTTGATAGCGCAAAAAGAGAGTGTGACTTCATTTATAATGATTTAAAAACAAATTAGTCCGAGTGATAACGAACAGACAAAGCAAACTACTTTTTCATAAGATTACCCATTGGGAATATTGGCCTTTCCAGATTGTGTACATTCCCATTTATTTTCTTTGGGTCTATTATTCCGTGCGGGCTAAAACCATTTTTTTCTTCAATGCGTCTAATCCCACCATCAAAAATGGGGGATTCATGATGGAATCCAAAAAAGAAATTTATGATTTGATTCCACAACAGTATTACGCAAAAACGGCACTTATTCCCGAAGGGACTCCATTTGATGAGGTGCTAAATGCAATTGAAAATACAACTTTAGAATATCCTTTAATCGCAAAACCGAACATCGGTTTGCGTGGTTTGGGAGTGAAGAAAATCAATTCTGTTGATGATTTAAAAGTATACCATCAAAAAGCAGATTTTGATTTTTTAGTCCAAGATTTGATTCCGTACGAAAAGGAAGTCGGGATTTTTTATGTGCGTTATCCCGATGAAAAAACAGGCAGAATAACCGGAATTGTTTCTAAAGAATTCTTGATAATTACCGGAGACGGAAGCTCGACAATAGAACAATTAATCCAAAAAAATCCGCATTACGAATTGCAGTATGAATCATTACATAGAGAATACGGCAAGAAATTATTGGAAATTCTGCCCGACGGAGAAAAATTGAATCTGGTTCCTTACGGCAATCATGCCCGAGGTGCCAAATTTATAGATTGCAGCCATTGGATTACACCCAAACTAACCCAAACCATGAACAAAATGTGCCTGCAGATTCCGGGGTTTTATTACGGAAGATTAGATGTCATGTATCGTTCTTGGGAAGAATTAGAACAAGGGAAAAATTTCTCGATTGTCGAAATAAACGGAGCTTCTAGTGAACCGACCCATATGTATGACCCAACGCATTCCCTTTTTTTTGCATGGAAAGAATTGTCCAGACATATTACCTATATGTATGAAATTAGTGTGGCCAACAATAAAAATGGGAGTCCGTATTTATCCCGCAAAGAAGGGATGAACGAATACCGATTGCATTTGCAACAAAGTAAAAAGATTGTAAATTTCTAAATGATGGGCATGATAAAAAATAGTCTGGTGGGTTTTGCGGTGAGCTTTTTGGGCTCCGTCCCGCTGGGCTATTTGAATGTTATTGGATTCGAAATATATGATAAATGGGGTGTCGAAAAGCTGTTGTTGTATTTGCTTGGAGTCGTTTTTATAGAAGTTTTTGTGGTTTATTTTACATTGATTTTTGCCGACAAACTGGTAAAAAACAATAAGCTGATGAAGTCTATTGATGTGTTTGGTGTTTTCTTTTTATTGTTTTTAGCCTTTTCTTTTTATTCCTATTCCAATCAAACGATTTCCGGGCATCATTATTTAGAACAATATATTTCGTATTCTCCTTTTTTGATTGGTTTGTTTTTGAGTAGTTTGAATTTTTTACAATTGCCTTTCTGGACGGCCTGGAACTTGTATTTGATTAACGGAAACTACATCATTACCGGGAAAAAGAATTCCTTGTATTATGTTTCGGGAACCTTATTGGGTACTTTGTCCGGAATGATTACCTTGGTCTTTTGTTTGAATACTCTTGTCGGGAATACGGCAAGTTTTTCCAAATACATCATGCCTGTGGTCATTCCGATGTTTTTTTTAGGTTTGGCATTTTTTCAAGGCTATAAAGTTTTAAAAAAAATATTATAAATACTAAAGAGCTAACTTCTGTCACTCTTCAATAATTACATATGACCTTAAAAAAAAACAATAAATATCTACATATGAAATCGCCATTAACAACAAGTTTGCGTAAGCAAACACCTATGATTAAAAAAGCGATAACATATGTTACCTCTTAAAAATATAATTTAAACATATGAAAAAAACAGCGTTGCTTTTGTCGGTTCTTTTTGGGATTCAAAGTTTAATTTCTTGTGCCAATGCCCAAGCTGCGGCAGAATCATTGGTACAACCTATCGCGGTTGATTATAAAGTTAAGAATGAAGCCGTAGCTTCCTTTTTAAAATACCTTTCTTCTGATGAATTGGAAGGGAGGGAAACCGGAACCATGGGAATGGAAAAAGCGGCTGATTTTTTAGAACAATTTTTAAAAGAAAACGGAGTAAAACCCTATTTTACTTCCTATAGAGATACTTTGTCCACTTTTAAAGAAGTGGCATATAATGTAGTTGGTTATATAGAGGGAAATGATTCAAAACTTAAAAAGGAATTTGTCATTCTAAGCGCGCATTACGATCATATAGGGCTTAATGATAAAGGCCTGAATGGGGATTTTATAAACAATGGAGCCAATGATGATGCTTCGGGGGTTACGGCTGTGGCTGAAATGGCAAAATATTTCAGTTTGACTCATAACAATAAAAGAAGTATTCTGGTGGTGTTTTTTGCAGGGGAAGAAAAAGGCTTGTTGGGCTCGAAACATTTAGCCAAAAAATTGAAAGCCAATAACTTTAATTTATACGCGCAATTGAATATCGAAATGATTGGCGTGCCTATGCAAAGAGATTATCTGGCATATATAACGGGTTTTGACAAATCGAATATGGCGCAAAAAATCAATGAATATACCGGAAAAAAGACTATCGGTTTTCTTCCGAAAGAAGCCGAATACCAGTTGTTTTACCGTTCGGATAATTACTCTTTTCACAAAATTTTTAAAGTGCCTTGTCAATCGATCAGTACGTTTGATTTTGAAAATTTCGACTATTACCATCATGTCTCAGATGAATTTAAGGCGATGGATATTTCGCATATGACTTCATTTATACAGGAATTCCTTCCTGCGGTGGCTAAAATGGCCAATGTGCCGACACAGGAAATTCAAATGAATTAGTCTGTTTTTAGGATGATAAGTAGGCAGTTGTTTTGTCGTTTTTGTTTATTTTTGTTGCATGAAGAATATTATTATCACAGGAACCAGTAGAGGAATAGGATACGAATTGGCTTTGCTTTTTGCTAACGCCGGACATCAGGTTCTGGCCATTTCCAGAAAAACGCCTCTTGTGCTTATGGAGCATGAAAATATCACTTGCCTTTCTGTTGATTTATCGGAAGAGGAAGAATTGCAAAAAGTGCAAAATTTTATCAGCTCCATTTGGAAAAAAGTCGATGCTTTGGTGCATAATGCAGGAAACCTGGTTTGCAAGCCTTTTGAAACCCTAACCCAAACCGATTTTGAAGAGGTTTATAAAGTGAATGTTTTTGGTGTTGCCAATTTAACCCGTGTTGTTCTTCCTTATTTACAAAAAGGGAGCCATGTCGTGACTATCAGTTCGATGGGCGGTATTCAGGGCAGTCTTAAATTTGCCGGATTGGCGGCTTACAGTTCCAGTAAAGGCGCTGTGATTACTCTGTCGGAGTTATTGGCAGAAGAATATAAAGAACATGGCATTGCGTTTAATGTTCTGGCTCTCGGGGCAGTGCAAACCGAAATGCTGGAAGAAGCATTCCCGGGATATCAGGCACCTATTACAGCAACTGAAATGGCCGACTATATTTATAATTTTACTTTGACAGGGAATAAATATTTCAACGGGAAAGTACTGCAAGTATCTTCCACTAATCCTTGATTTTATGAGTGACGAAAGATATAAAAGCATCATTGCTCAATACTTGCCGGAGCATGCCGTGGATATGTGTTTTGAATTGATTAAGGTCAATAGGGTCAGTTTGAAAATTGTTAACGAAAGGGTCACAAGACATGGTGATTATCGCAGGCATGAAAGCGGTCAGCATCAAATCACCGTAAACGCAAGCCTTAACAAATACCGGTTTTTAATTACGCTCGTACATGAAATATCCCATTTGGTGGCTTTTGAAAAATATGGGAGACAAATCAAACCCCATGGGAACGAGTGGAAACATTCCTTTCAGCGGCTGATGATTCCGTTTATCCGTCCGGAAATTTTCCCCAACCATCTTTTGCCTTTATTGGCTCGTCATTTCAAAAATCCTTCAGCCAGTAGTGATACTGATACTACGTTGTCTTTGGCGTTGAAACAATTTGACCAGGAAAACGACAAGAATTATGTTTTCGAAATTCCGTATGGCAGTGTTTTCCGAATTCAAAACGGAAAGGTTTTTAAGAAGATTGCCGTTAGGACCAAACGGTTTGAGTGTTTGGAAATTAGTTCTGGTCGTTTGTATTTATTCAACCCTAATGCTGAGGTGGAATTGATAAAAAACGTTAGTTAGAAAAACAAAAATCCCAAATTCCAATTATAGTAAAAATTAGAATTTGGGATTTTTGATTATTTGGAATTAAAAAAGTTATCCTTTCAAATAGGCTTCCCGTACTTTTTTAAACAGCTCTGATGAATACACAAAGTCAACAACGGCTTCGTTATCTGTCCTGAAAATTTCTTCTTTAGATCCTTCCCAGGCTTTTACCCCATTTTTCAGGAATAAAATTTTATCTCCAATTTCCATTACCGAGTTCATGTCGTGGGTGTTGATGACGGTGGTAATGTTGTATTCTTCGGTGATTTCCTGGATGAGGTTGTCAATCAAAATAGCCGTGTTCGGGTCTAAACCGGAATTGGGTTCGTCACAAAACAAGTATTTCGGATTGTTCACAATCGCGCGGGCAATGGCCACACGTTTTTGCATTCCCCCTGAAATTTCTGAAGGTAATTTCTGGTGCGCATTGACCAGATTCACTCTTTCGAGAACAAAATCAACGCGTTTTTTAATTTGAGTTTTGCTGTCTTTGGTAAACATTTGCAAAGGGAAACCCACGTTTTCGGCAACGGTCATCGAATCGAATAAGGCACTGCCTTGAAAAACCATACCAATTTCGGTACGCAATTCCCGTTTTTCATCGGCATCCAATTCAGAATAAATTCTGCCGTCAAAAGAAATAGTTCCCGAGTCGGGAGAATGAATACCTAATAAACTTTTGAGTAAAACCGTTTTCCCAGAGCCACTTTGCCCAATGATCAGGTTGGTTTTCCCGGCTTCAAAAATGGTGGAAATTCCTTTAAGGACTTTGCTTTCACCAAAAGATTTCTCTATGTTTTTTATTTCGATCATGACCCTAGCAACAATTGTGTTAATATATAATTGAAAAGAATGATGGAAACTGATGTCCAAACAAAAGAAACAGTACTGGCTTTACCTACTTCGAGTGCGCCACCTTTCATATAATAGCCATGAAAAGAAGGGATTGTGGCCAGTAAAATGGCAAAAATGATAGTTTTGATAAAGGCGTAAGTGATGTGAAACGGAATAAATTCCAGCTGTGCCCCGTTTATAAATTCGTCACTGGAAGTAAAACCACCATAAACGGCAGCCATCCATCCGCCCAGAACGCCCAGAAACATACTGATGCCAATTACAAAAGGATACAATAATAAGGCAATCATTTTAGGAAAAACAAGATAGTTCAAGGAGTTAACCCCCATCACTTCCAGAGCATCAATTTGCTCGGTAACGCGCATCGTACCAATACTGGAGGTAATAAAAGAACCCATTTTACCCGCCATAATGATCGAAATAAAAGTAGGGGCAAATTCTAAGATTACCGATTGACGCGTCGCAAAACCAATCAGGTATTTTGGGATTAACGGATTGGTCAGATTCAGCGCGGTCTGGATAGAAACTACTCCGCCAACGAAGAACGAAATAAAGGCTACAATACCGAGGGAATCAATGATTAAATCATCAATTTCTTTGAAAATAAGGTTACGCATCACAGACCATTTGGTTTGTTTGTTGAAAATTTCCTTAATCATCAAAAAGTATCGTCCTATTTGTGAGATATATCGAATGAGCATCATGTGTTTACAAATATGGGCTAAAGTAAAAAGAAGTTATGAGTTATGAGTTATGCGTCATGAGTTTTTTCGATGAATGGAATTAACGAAACAGTTTTTTCTTCATTTTCTGCAAGCGATAATTTCGTATGAATTTGGCCTGTTCGGCGGTAACCATAAGCGGTTTTTTTTCTGATTTTGCTTTTAGAAAACCTTTGATGTAATCCAAAAATAAAAAGGGTTTCTTTTTCATAAAAGACAATTTTGCTGAGGCAATTGCCGTAATCCAAAAACCGTAACCCAGGGTATAAAAAGCTTCTCCTTGTTTGTAACGGGCTGTTTTGTTGTAATTGGCTCCAGTTGGTTTTAAATGTTTTACTTTCAAAGAAACATCGGTAACTACTTTCCAGCCGTAGAATTTACAAAGCAATTCGTCTACGGTATCCCAACCCATCTGAGGTTTTAAGCCGCCAATTTGTTTGAAAGTTTCTTTTCTGTAGGCTTTTAATGCACCTCGGATGTGGTCTTTATCAGTTAGATTTTCCAGAATCCAGTCGCCGTTTTTTTCGATATAACAAAATCCGCCAACCATCCCAATAGTGGGATCAGAATTAAAATGCTTGGTTATGGTTTCGAAATAGTTATTTGGAAAAATCAAGTCGGCGTCTAATTTTACGATAACATCATAATCGTCGTCCAAGGATTCAAAACCTTTTTGAAAAGCCTGAATGACTTTGCTTCCTGGTAAATGAATCGCACTCGATTTTTTTTCTACCAATGAGATAAACGGATGGTCTTTGGCGAAAGCCTCTACAATCTCGGCAGTTCGGTCGGTAGAATTATCATTAACAATAACTACTTTTTTAGGTAAAAGCGTTTGCGAAACTAAAGATTCTAAGGTCAAAGAAATAAATTCTTCTTCGTTATGGGCAGGAATTACAATGTAATAGTTCATTTGAGTTTGTTTTACAAAAAAAGGAATAGCAATTTCAAAAATCAATCGCAATGTCAATTTTCAATAACTATATTGTTATTTGATTTTTTCAGCAAATACAATATAATATCTTGGTGTGAAATAACGCAATAATGGTCTGAAACCAAATTTCTTTACGGGATGTGTGAATTTTTCTCTTGCCGTAATTTTCCAGCCTGTTTTTTCTAAAAGCCAGTCCAATTGCCAATCTTCAAATTCATGATAATGTCTGTCCCACATGTCGGTTTTGCTGCGGTAAGCCGGAGAAAACCAAAGGCGCAACGGAATTGAAATTAACAATTTGTCACATTTTACGTTTTCTAAAACGGTATAAGGATTCAGTAAATGTTCGAAAATTTCGAAGGCAGTAAAAACAGTATAGGTTTCCGTTTGTAAGGCAGTCTGGTCTTTATCCAGATCTTCTCCTTTGGTGTTTTTTACCTGATAGCCATTTTCTTCCATGATTCTGGAAAATGGGTTCGGCACTCCTAAGTCAAAAATAGTTTCAGAAGTAGAAATATGTGTTTTTAAAAAATCTAAGGTATGTTTGAATCTTTTATTGGGAAACGTTTTTTCGTACATAGTCATTGCGAGGAACGAAGCAATCTTTCGTTCATTATTAGGTTATGTTTGTTCAGAAATTTTGTGTGCAAATGTACAAAGATATATTTCTTGTTTTGTGGAATTTTAGCTCAGATTATTTGGCTTAAACAGAAAAATCCGCAACTTAAAAAGCTTTTAGGTTGCGGATTTATAGTTGTGTGCCCAGCATGGGCGGTAACTCTAGGGTGGAAGTCCCGAACACGCCTTTACAGTGGGAAGTGTTAGCTAAATGCAAGGGTGTCCATTGTGAGGTGGAATCTGAAGGAAGCAGTAGGC
>JAKFBW010000145.1:0-31049 GCA_036676965.1 Flavobacterium sp.
GCTTCTGTACCAATGAGCCATTTTGTCAGAGCAATCTGTTTGTTGTTATTGTAATTGTAAATACTTCGAAGTTGCGGGGTCAAATTATATACTGTTTTTTATATCACAGGGTATGATTCGAAGCTGTGATTCCAGTTTTTTTTAATAAAAGTTGCGCTAAAAGGATATAAAAAAGCCGGCGATATCGCCGGCTTTCCCATTTTATCTTTATAAGTAAATTGATGTTACTTTTGGTTTTTTATTGTCGTTATATATTGGGTTAATTTCTTTCCGTATAACGAGTTTGCCACTTTTGGAGTCATCGATTTCTGGATTGTATCCAAATATTTAACATTGATATCGTAGATTTCCGCTAAAGCAATATAAGGTGCAATTTCATGATTTTTATTATTTATTGCAAAATTGGTTGCAAAAAGGTATTTGTGTTTAGTGTTTAAATCTTGTTTTTTATTTAAGCTGTCAACCGCAGTTGTATTGTTGTTTTTGATGGCTTTAAATTTTTGCTCAATCAGAGTTAGATTTTCATCTTTATAACGGGAATTTATTTTTTTATATTCTTCGTATAAATCATGGTTTTTGGAACCAGTGATTTTTGCGGCCGAAAGATAGGAATCCAGGTTGGTCTCGATATTGATATTTCCCGGTTCGGCAAAAAACAAGATGTTATTGTCTAATGAGTTGCTCACCCCTCTATCGAGAAACAGGTATAACATTTCGGGTGACTTTAAATCCAGGTCTGTTTCAAATTTGGAATCACCATCAATAGTAATGGTGTCTATTGCTACAAGGCTGGTGTCGACTACTCTTTGTATGTATAATGTCCCGTCTTTTAAACCTTTTATGTTTCCGGTGATGTGCAAGTTGGTTTTTGATTCATTTTTGGCACATGAAGCTAATAAAGCCAGTGAAATGAATGCCATCATTGTTTTTTTCATATGTAGATATTTATTGATTTTTAACTGTCATATGTAATTCGCATATCTTCATTGGTATTTGCGACCAATTTTAGATCATGCTCATTTCATTGTTTATAATTTTTGCTGCAAAATAAAGAATTTGTTCGAAATATGAATTGTATAACTGTGTTTTTTTAGCCTTTTAGCCAAGCTTCTTTTAATCCTGTTTTGGCAGCATCAGAGGCTTTATAGATTGTTTTTTCTTCATAAGGCAGTTTTACATTTCCTTTAATTGTTTTTTCTTTTCCATCCCGTTTTATTTTTACTGTGATGGCATCATTTTCCTTCCATTTTTGACTGTCAGAAATCAGGTCGTAAATGTTGTCCAGAGAATACGTTTTGTCATTTACAGCCAGAATGATATCTTCGCCTTTGAGATCTAAATGACTGAAAAAATCATTTAATTCGATATTAGGAAGTACAATAATTTCCTTAGTCAGTGGATTAATGCTGATATAAGGTTCTTTCCCTTTTATGAAAATGTTAGCGGGTACTTTTTCAGAGGATTTTGAAACCCCCACTTTTGCTAAATAATAGTCATAAGGTATTGGTGTTGCTCCTGCAACATGGGTGGTTAAAAAAGTTCCGACTTCAGGATAGCTTAAAGCGGTAATTTTTGCAAAAAGTTCGTCATCATTGAACGGTTTGGTTACGCCGTATTCATTGGATAATTTTTGCATTAAATCAAGAATGCCTTTTGTTCCGTTACTGTTTTCTCTGATGATGATATCCAGACACATTGCGATTAACGCCCCTTTTTCGTAGACATTCAAATATTGGTCTTTATAGGGCTGGGATAAAATATTTTTGCTCATGGTGGTCATGGGCAAGGTATCATTCATGGCATTTGCACGTTCTATTTTTTCAGCAATACGGCTGTAGAAATCTTCTTCTGAAATCAAATTTTGATTGATTTGAAAAAGATTGGCGAAATATTCGGTTACCCCTTCATACATCCACAAATGTTCAGACATTTTTGGGTTGTTGTAATCAAAATACTGAATTTCCTTTGCATGAATGGTTAACGGGGTCACAATATGAAAAAATTCGTGGGAAACCACGTCCATCATCGATTTTTCTAATTCCTCTTTGGGCATGGCTTCCGGTAAGACTACTGTAGTAGCCGTTGGGTGTTCTAAGGCACCGAAACCTTTGGCATCATTTTGCTGTAAGGTTGACAGATAAAGTAGTACGCTGTATTTTTTGGTAGAATTAATTTTACCCAGAAAACGCTTTTGGGCGGTAATCATTTTTTTCATGCCCGGTGTAATACTTTCTGCGGTATATTTTCCGATGGGTGAATAGACACTAATGAGAATATCCATGTCGTCAACCGTGAAAGTGGTATAATCCGGTTTGGCATACATAACCGGATTTTCCACCAATTCGGCATAGCGGGCAGTGGTATATTTATCAGCAGTTGCCGTGGTATCCTGATCTGCTAATGAAGTGGCGCCCCATAATGTTTTGGGATGTAAAACTGTTACTTCATAAGGAATGTCTTTGTTGTCTTGAAAATAGCCCACAAAAGCGTGCATGTTAATCATGAAATTGGTGTTCTCTTTGATATTGCTTCCAGCTGGTGAGAAAATATCGGTATTGCCAAAACCTTCTCCCTTTTCGGTATCAAAAGTATCATTGACCCAATAGGTGATTTTCTTTAAGGCTTTAGCATTGCTGATTGTCCAGGTATTGTCGTCTTTTTTGATGACAACCATAAGGTTTCCTTTGGTATTGTATGCTTTTACATCTTCTATATATTTGCCATAATTGTCTTCGGAGTAGGTGCCGGGAACTATTTTTGGAATATAATAGTCAACTTCGTCTGCCTTGATTTTAGGTGGATGGATGGTCACGAGTACTTTGTCGTCTTTGACTTCATTTAAGTTTATAGTAGCCTGAACGGTTTCTTTTATTGCGGTTGTTGAGGAGTAGTTTGTTTTGCAGCTCCAGAACAGCGAAGCCAACAACAATGCAGCAAGTTGTTTTTTCATTTGTGTTTTTTATAGCAATCGTATATAAAAAAACTCCCGTTATCCAGGAGTTTTATATTTTTTAGTCCAGTTTGTTTTTTATGTAATACTTACCATCTAAATCTTCATCAAAATCATCAATTTTGAGTGGTTTGGGTTTCGGTTTAGTTGCAGTGGCCTTTTTTTTCCACATTTCATATTTTTCCAGAGGCATCTTTTTTTTCATGATTTCCAGAACTTCTTTTTCTGCAAGACCAAACTCTTTTTTTATAATTTCAAAAGGGTTTTTTTCTTCTAAGGCCAATGTAACAAGTTTCTCTGTTTGTTCCCAGTTCAGTTCTTTGCGGCTACTCTTTTTCATCACGTGAAAATTAATTCAAATAGGTGTTAGTGATTATTATAAATTGATTCTTAAATCTATTACCAATATTAATAAAAAAAATAATTACTTTTTATCAAAACCATGTTTTTTTTTAGGGGTTTACAGACTTTTATGAGGAGTACTATTTTTGAATCTCAATTTTGATAATTTTTCATTTTGTGCCGTTTGATTTTTTATTAGGTGAGAGTTTTCGTCAATACAATGATTCTGTTTTTGCTCCAAAAAATAAACTTTGAAAGGATTAATGATGAATTATAACCATAATCACGCTTTTTTTCTGAAGTTCACATTCATGATCACGATTGCCAGAATGATTAAAACGATTCCCAACCATTGTATTATAGTTACTTTTTCGTCCAAAAGAAAATAAGCCATTAATACGGAAACCGGAAGTTCCAGTGCCGAAAGGATGCTTCCTAATCCCATTCCGGTAAGTGGGAAGCCGCTATTGAATAATAATGGTGGAATGATCGTTCCGAAAAGCGCCAAAACTATTCCCCATTTCATTAAAACATCGAAATTGAAAGTCGCAGTTTGTGTGGCAAAAGCAAATCCGAAGGCAATTATCGCTCCGCCCAATAACATGAATAAACTGCGTTGCGCCGCTGAAATATGTGTCGCTACACGATTGGCGGTCAACATCGTTCCTGTGAAGGAAGCCGCCGACAGAAGTCCTAAAACAATACCGGCCCATTCAAAATCAACCTTTTCCTGAGTGATGTTAGTGGCCAGTCCCGTTCCGATCAATACGATGAGTACCGATACTATTTTTTGTGTGGAAGGTCTTTTCTTTTCTAAAATGGTTTCGAATGTAACGCCCATCCAAACGGTTTGCATCAACAGAATGATGGCTATTGAAACCGGAATGTATTTGATGGCTAAATAATAAAAAACGCTGGTCATTCCCAGAGAAGTTCCAGCCAGCATCAATTGAAAAATATTTTTTGGGGAGGCGTTTACAACATCATTTCCTTTTTTAATTTTTTGAAATCCGTTGATAATCAGTATGCCCAGAATTCCATATAGGTATTGGGCGATTGTCACCTCCGGAGTGGTAAATCCTTCGTCATAGGCCATTTTTACAAACGGGGCTAACATTCCGTAGCTCGTTGCGCCAAGACTCACCAAGAGCACTCCTTTTAATACCTTTTCTGTAGCCATTTTGTTGTTTTAAAGCAGTAAAGGTAGGGGTTTTGCAGTTAATCCGTAGAGATGGTTTTTTAAAATAATCCAGTTAAAGGGTTGTTCTTGATGCCGATTTTGGTGTAATCGAACTGTAATTTTTGTTGCAAAAGAGCGGCATACACACTTCTGAAATCGGTTTCAAATTTCAAATCGCCTTTATCCAAATCACTGAGGTT
Organism: Flavobacterium sp.; assembly: GCA_036676965.1. Taxonomy (GTDB): domain Bacteria; phylum Bacteroidota; class Bacteroidia; order Flavobacteriales; family Flavobacteriaceae; genus Flavobacterium. The sequence goes on from JAKFBW010000145.1 coordinate 4,673, forward strand.
AGGGTTGTGACCGATTATTTTTCCGTTATTATTTCCACCAATGATAAACATAGGGGCGGCAGTTCCGTGATCGGTTCCATTGCCGTTGTCTTTGACTCTTCGTCCAAATTCTGAAAAAACAACGATGGTTACATTTTGAAGTAAATTGGCTTGTTTTAAATCTTGGTAAAAACTATATATGGCGCCGTCCAGTTCTTTGAACTTGTTGTTTTGAATCACTAATTGATTGTCGTGCGTGTCATAGCCGCCTTGTGAGGTGTAATAGACTTTTGAATTCAAATTTCCTTTTATCAATCGGCCAATCCATTCCAGATTTTTGCCCAATGCACTTTTAGGATAACTAATTTCGGCAGTCGATTTGGTTAGTGCTTTTTGAATTTCTTCTGAACCTTCCAGAACAGAGTTGGCTACTTTTCGAACAAAATCCAGCGAAGAATTCTCAGATAACACAGTTGTTTCCTCTTTTATGTTTTTTATCTTAAATCGGTCGGGATCTTTTACGGTAATAGAATTGGGACTATCTCCTTTTAAAGAAAGATTATCTATAGAATCGATATTGATTCCCGCTGTTGGGGTATGGCTTACACATTGCAAATCCAAATAGCGGCCCAGCCAGCCTTCGTTCAGGTATTTATTGGAATCAGAAGCGGTTTGCCAAATCTCCTGACTTCTAAAATGCGAACGGTTGGGTTCAGGATACCCCACATTTTGAATTACCGATAAATCCCCATTTTGCTGCATTTGGGCAAATCCTTTCAGGGTTGGATGGAATCCCATTCCTTTGGTTTTGGAAATCACATCCTCTTTAGAAATGGCAATTTTTGGACGCAAGTCATAGTACAAAGGGTCTTCAAAGGGGATAAAGGTGTTTAATCCGTCATTTCCGCCATTCAATTGTATAAAAACAAGGCATTGCTCTCCTATTATCAGGTTTTTTGGGGAACCATAAGAAAACAAAAAATTAGGAAGTAACAAGGCTCCACCCGTTAATGTCCCTGTAAGTGATAGAAAATTTCTTCTGTTCATGGTCAAATAGGTATGGCAGGTTACTTTTAGATTAATTGAAATTCAGGTTCTTTTACTATGGCATTGAAGAGTCTTAAAACCGCCTGGTCGGCATTTTGGGCTTGCGTATCAAAATCGTATTTTAAGATGCTTTCAAAATCTTTTTGGGTGTCAGGATCTACTTGAAACAACAATCTATCCGATAATTCACGGATGATTTGTTTATTCGTTCCTTTGTTCCAATCTAAATTAATTGTTGTTTTTCTGGCAGCAGCTCGATTTCCATTTTGATTTTCGTTCATCATCATGTTTGCCACCGCTTTTTGGTTTAAATTTTCTCTACCACTGCAATACAAATCGGCGATGTTGTTGCGCTGTAAATAAATTTGGGACGTCAACCAGGATTTTCCGCCTTCCCAGCCTTTTACATTGGGTTGGTTGAATAAGTCCATGCCCTGGCTTTTTAGAAAAGCGACCATGGGTCTGTTGGTTCTTGGTGTAATGTGCAATTCAGAAAGCAGTTGTAAGTTGTATTCCAAAGGATCTTTGATTTTTGAACCCGCTGTGTTTTTGTCAAATTCTTCGGTGAAAATTTTTTCTAATAATGGTCTGATTTCAAAGTCCTTTTTTCTGAAATAATCACCATAATAAGTCACTAAATTAGGACTTGGATTATCGTAAATAAACCATTGGAGAATTTTTTTGGTAAAAAGATACGGGCTGTTTTTTTGTTTAAAAATAATATCTACAATTTCATCGGCTTTGAAATGTCCTTTTTTGCCTAAGTAGGTAATTTCAGAATCGTTGGCTAATTTATCTCTGTAAACACCGCCATTGTCTCCCACACCCAGTCCGGCTAATGCTTTGGCACCATTTTTTATATCTTCTTCGGTGTAATTTCCAATGCCCAGAGTAAAAAGTTCGAGTAATTCCCTGCTTAAATTCTCGTTGATTTTACCTTTTCTATTGTCCACATTGTCCAGATAACGCAACATGGCATTGCTTTTTACCATGGCTTTGGTCAATTCTTTAAAATTTCCAAAAGCGTGTTTTCGAAGCAGTTGATTGTGTTCGAAAATCCAATAATTTATTTTAACCTTTTGAAAGGTTGATACAAAATGATTGTGTAACAACAGGGTCATTTTTTCTTGTAATGGATAGGTTTCGTTCATCATTTTGTCTATCCACCAAGCTTTCATTTCTATTGAGATAAGACCTTCTTGTTTTTGAAATTCTCGTTTTTGATCCAGATTTAAAGCCCTGCTTTTTTGTCTCAGTTCCCGAAAATTGGCTAAGGTTTTTGGACTGTCTTTTAAAAAATCGGGGATGTTGTTATCAAAATTGGTTTTGAATGAAGCATCCATAAATTTTGAAATTCCCATTTTTTCTATGGCTGCAGCCTGCTTATTTGAAAAGCCTAAACGGAGTGACCAAAGCGAATTAGGGTTCATATTTTGAATAATTTAGGTTTTTTTCTGATTTGTTTTCCAGTTTGTTGTTGATTAAGATGTTGAAGTTGGGAAAAGGTTTAATGAACTGGATTTCTTTTTATGATACCGCTCAAATGTACCCGTAAGGCTTGTACCGAAATGCTGATTTCCCAAAACGAAAGCCCTAATGAAATTAACAGACTGAGTAAGCTAAAACCGAAAAGATAAAGGGCTATTTCCTGTTGAATGATGAACAGTAATAACATAGAGAATACCGACAGGAATAAACTGCACACCCCAAACAGTTGCATATACCGAATGAGGGTTAACCGTAAATTGAGGTTTTTAATTTCCAATAAAATGATTTTGCTCTCTTCCTTTTCATAGGTGTCTTTAAGCCCCCGGATGATGGTTGCTACGGTTAAAAAACGGTTGGTATACGCCAATAAGATGAGTGAAGTTGCTGAGAAAAGTAAGGCCGGGGTTTCTATTTGTAAGGTCATAATTGTATTTTTTTAATGAATTCTCTAAAGTACACAATTTATTTTCAAAATAATTAAAGTGGTCCGGTAGGTAGGGTAAATTGATTTAGAGTTGTCTTACTGTTGAAGTCAGTCATACTAACTGTAATTAAAATTTATAATCATGAAAACAATTAAAACCGTACTATCCCTACTTTTTTTGGGAACAATTGCAAGCGTACACGCACAGGAAGCCAGTGTAGAAAGTGAAACAAACAGCTATGCCCATTCGGATAAAATTACGTATTACCAAAAGAGAGGTGCTGAAGATGCTAATTATGAGTTGACTTTTAAGGCTAAAACGAAGGCCGAGGAAAAAGCTTTTTGGAAAGAACAAAAAGCCTACGAAAAAGAGTTGAAGGAACGAAACAGGAGAGCGTATCATGCTTATGTTGCCGGCAAGCAAGAGGTTTATACGGCGCATTATGATCATTGCGACAGTCATTGTCACCACAGTGATTCCTTTTACGGGTATGCAGGATTTTATTATTACGAATATGACCAAAGAAATTATCAAAGAAGACCAAACCATACTTCGGTAAATACCCAAATAGGTGTACGTACCCCCAGCGTACGATTGGGCCTTTTTTAATGCTGTAAAAAGGCAAAAAAGCCGTTCTTTCTGAACAAGAAGGAACGGCTTTTGTTATTTTGTAGCGGTGATTCCATGAATTAGAATCTATATTTTTATCGATTTATTTTATGGGTGCGGATTACTTTGACAGTTCGTTTCGCTTGCGTGTAAATTCACACTATTGGTTATTTTTTCAAATTGTTCCGTCCTGAAATAACGATACACAAAAAAGTCTATTTGGTTGACATAGGCGGTGGTGGCATGCAAGGCATATCAGAATTGAAAATATCGCGGAAAAGTTTCCATTTTCCATCTTCCATTTTCCACAATTCCAGCGATTTTCCATGATCGATTTCTTTTCCTTCCTTATCCGTCATAGTCCATTCTTCTTCAACTGTCATCATGTTTTCGTCTCCCCAGACATCAATAGGTTTTATACTTAAACTCGGTCCCTCCATTTTAATATATTCTGCAATTGCAGTTTGGATATTGTTTCTTCCCAATACCGCTTTCTGATTGGGAGGCATAAATTTTGCGTCAATAGCATAATAATTGGCAGCGGTTATGGAGTCCCCTTTGTTGAATGCTTCTGTGAAAATCTTATTTTCTTTTTCAATCGCCTGCATGGCGGCGACTTTGTCAAATGTGGCCTCTTTCTCTTTTTTGGGAGAATCGCAACTAACCGTTACCAATAATAGTGTTATCACTGAGACGGACACCATTGTGGATTTAATGAAATTTAAACTTTTTCTCATTGCTTTGTTTTTTTAAGATTAACAAAAAATAATGTATTAAATGACAATAAAGTTACTGTTTTTTTTAACATTTTCTATGTGAAATAACACGTAAATAATTTGTATTCAGTATGTTGTAATAATGTTTGTTGTCGGTAATACTTATCTTGTTTTCTAAAAAAAGTATAGTTGTAATAAGCAATGCTAAAATTATGGTAAAAACCAGGGGAACTTATTTTAGGACGAGGCACACTGTTACGGGCACGGTTTACACTCGAGCGATGGCGAACTGATGAAGTAAATCCATCTTTTTTGTATTTGAAAAACTATTCCGTCTTGGTGGGATTAGTTTTGTCAAATTGTCTAAATATTGCATAGGCTAATGGGAAAATTAATGTGAGTAGTATTTCTTTTTTGTGAAAATTCAGTTCGAATATCACAATGGATAATGCACATATAAACCAAAGAATTCCTGTTGATAAGAAAAAATGGTGAAAGAAGGGTTTTTTATTTTCCATAATTGTAAAAGTTAAAATAAGTTTTTCTTGTAGGAGTTTGTAATGTATTTTGACCTCATTTAAGAGATTAAGTCTGATTGCATGTATATCATCATCAGGAAAAACAGTGTTGATGTCAAAATCAAGGGCTTCAAAAATTATTTTAACGGTATAACTTCTGGGATTGACCTCTCCAGATTCAATTCGCTGTAATGTCCTCACATTTAATTTGCATTTCTCCACTAATTCTTCCTGGGTTAACCCTTTTTTCTTTCGGAGTTCTGCTATTTTATTCCCTAATTCCGGTTGCCTCATGCTTCATCAAAATTTTTAAACAAGAATACAATTTATCTTAAAAATAAGCCCTATTTCTCAACTGTATTTTTCCCGACATTAACCCGACTTTTATTGTAATCGGCTGATTTTGTTGGTGTGTGCGAAAGAGACGCTATAGTTTGTAGGGTATAGATTGCAAATAAGCGTTATCGGGTTTTGAAAAGTATTGCTGAGATTGCTTCGCCAGTTCGCTATCGCTCGTGTCCTCCTTTGTCGGAATGACAAACTTGGCGGCTTTGGTTTGTGTAAAAGAACGTTTTTAAAGGAGTTCTACCCGCAATCTTGTCATTTCGACGAAGGAGAAATCTCATCTAGCGACTCCATAAAGTATTTCTATTTGCTTGTTGTTGCGGGTACGGATTGCAAATCCGCACTATCGGGTTTTGTTAGTGTGCACGAATGTGACGCTTGCGACAGCTGGGCTTAATCGATTTTTAAGTTTGGAAACTTTTCTTTTAGTCTTGGGATGTCTCTATCCTTTTTGTCAATTAGAATTATTTTATGATTGTTGTAATCAACATAAACTTCACCAATATACAACACTTTGTTTTTTTTAATTTTAAATGGAATGTTAATTGGGACGGAACCATTTTTTTGAATATATCCACCATTTATGAATGTAGAAAAGTAAGAGAAATTATATTGGCCTTCTTTTTCTGTAATTGAAAAATAATATACAGCTTTTTCATTATCAAAAAAATCCGGTTTAAATTTCATTTTAACCATTTGTTCAGGAGTTATATAAATTCTATTTTTGATTTTTAAGTCAGTAATATTTTCTCCTGTATAATATAAAGAGTATCCGTTAAATATAGGTTTTTCGTTTTTAAACGATAAAGCACCTATTACCATTCCTTCATTATTCAAGGGGGTGAAATTTTGAGGGATGTTGGTAGAAGGTAAATTTGCACAGGAAGTAATTAGTAATAGTGTAGAAATTCCTCCAAGAAATAATAACAGTTTTTTCATGTTTACTATGTTTATTGTTGTTGATAAATTGGTTTTTGATTAATGAATAAGTTGTATTTGCTAGTTTGGACATCTCAATCGTACCCGTTCCAATTTGTATTTACGTTGTTTTCTGATGTTTTATCGAGTGTGACGTTTGCGCCAGCTGGGGAAAATATTTATTTACTTAAAATGCTTATTTAATGGGACTTTGATTCCAAGATATGTTTTTTGTCTGTTTAAATAATCCTCTACGACAGAGGTGACAGGCGGGTAAAAACCAAGTTCTAAAGTGCAATACTTTTTAATGTTATAACCTAATGATGCTTTACCAATAAAATCGATTTTTTTAGATTTATAAGTGTTGTTTTCAAATTGAGGAGGGTTAAGTATGAAACCCGGTCCTCCTCCTAGACTGAAATAAATGTTTTTCGCTATTTGGACTCTTAAAAAGGGAACTAAATTAATCGCTTGAAAACTTTTATCAACTTTTTGAGAAGATGTGTTGTCATAAAATAACTCGTAACCCACATCAAAGACATCTTCAATAATTGGATAAGTTGCAAATGCCCCAATCCCAATATTTGTTCTTTTTCCAGTTGATGTAGCTCCTTCGCTGTAACCTCCATTAGTGTAAATAGTGTATTCCCCGTCAGGAACAGAAAGCGTAGTTCTTTCCAGATTGAACATGGCTCCATATTCTAATTTTTGACTGTAATTGGATTGGAAAGCACATAAAAATAAGAGTATAAGAATTGGTTTTGATTTCATTAAGTTCATTTTTTTTGGTTTGTAATTTTTTGTATTTATCCTCTCATTTTACAATTTCGTTCGCACAAATCGATGACTTGACTAATTCTGGCTTGTCTTGTTTCTTCCCGTTTGGCTTGGCTTACCCAATATAAATAATTTTTTTTATAGGATTTACTGAAGTTATTATAGTTTGTAAAAGCAAATGGGTTTTTATCGAAAGCCATTTGTAAATCTTCCGGGATTTCTAAGTTTTCAACGGCATCTAAACTCTCCCAGGAACCATTTTTCTTAGCCGTTTCAATTTTTTTCAAGCCACTTTCGTGCATTAAATTTGTAGCAATTAAATCTTCGGTGTAGGTTTTGTTCAGTTTGCTCCAAATGCTTTTGTCTTTTCTGGGTGTAAAAAGTTGTTGTCTTCGGTGTTCATCCAGTTTTCTAACCGTAGAATCAATCCAACCATAACAAATAGCCACTTTTACCGCTTCTTCCCAACGCATACTTTCTGCTTCGTGTGCTACTTTGTAAAAAATCAAATTCACTGCCTTGTAATTGCTGTGGTTTTCATGTAGCCAGGCTCTCCATTCGGAAGCGTTTTTAAAATAGAGTGTTGGTTTTTCGTGCATGGTTTTTATTTATATAATTATCCACAATCTTGTCATTGCGAGGAACGAAGCAATCTCATTCCAGTAACTTCGACAAAGTATTTAAGTTATTTGCTCATCGTTGTGTTTAAAGATTACAAATCTTTGCCATCTGTGTGGAAAAGTATTGTTGAGTTTCCTCCTTCGTCGGAATGACAAACTGGGCGGTTTTGGTTTGTGTAAAAGAACGTTTTAAAGCAGCTTTACCCGCAATCTTGTCATTTCGACGAAGGAGAAATCTCATCCAGTAATTCTACAAAGTTGCTCATTGTTACGGACACTGATTACTCCGTCAGTTCGCTTCGCTCGTGTGCAAATCCGTGCTATCGAGTTACATATTCTTAGTTGCTGATTTTTCCTGCGCGTAAATTCAATAATACGTATGTGAAAAATAGGTTTACTATTATTGAAATGTGGTCTCCGTCAATCACAAATTCAATGAAACAGGCAAGATTTATTAATAGCCAAAAACCAAAAAATATTTCCCATAAAATTTCAGGTTTGTTGTAAGTGTTTGCTTTTATAAAAAGTTTTGTTGGTAAGTTTATGTTAAGTGTGGTCAAAAGAATAAAAATATTCATTGGAATAAGTAAGAATAAAAAAAATGGAATTTGTGTATAAATAAGTATTCCAATACTGTCTGCAAATGGAGGATAGTCTCCTCGTCCGGCACGAAAAGAATAATACCAAAAAGTTCCAGGGATAAGTAAAAGCCAAATTAGATTTGCTGTTACAAATATTGAAAGTTTGTTAAGACTTTTCAAGTTTTTTAAATCTGAAAAAGTTATAGTTTTTGTCAGTAATAGAAAAAGTAATATAGTCCCTGAAGCAATTGCGATTCCTGAACCTAAGTCCATAAATGTAGTCTTACTGGTTCTAAGTTTTGCGTCTAGTTTATAGTATTCTTGTTTGTCAATGTCATACGAATTATTGAGTAAACTGTTAGCGGCTTTTTGGTCTTTGTAATAAGGTAAACTCAATGAATAGGAAAATAGTCCAATTCCAAAAATAAAAGTCAAAATTATAATTATTCTTAGTGTCATTGTAGTATCGTTATATTCTTGCCTGTAACTAGTTTACAAGCACATTTTTTTATTATAATCATGATAATGGTTTCTCTCGGTGATTATTTATTTTCAAATATATTAAAATATTCTTACAAAAGTTATTTTGGAAATGAAACCTTATTTCTAGCCCTGATAGCAGCGAAAATCCTCTTGTTGAGCGAAAGCGGTACAAGAGATTGCAACGGATAGCAGGACAAAGAGTTCTCATGGAAAACCAATCGTTCTGCTCCTAAACAAAAAAAAACCTGCCAGTTTGCACTAGCAGGTCTTACTATTTTAGGGCGATTCCGAAACAAGTTCGGAATAAGCGATTCACCGCATTTTATTGCATAAAATGGGTTCCCTGCTTACTTAATCATTTCAAAACTACGTTTTACGAAAGTGGTCAAGGCTTCTCCTTTTAACAGGTTTTGGGACAGTTTGGCTAAATCCAAAGCTTGTTTTACCAGGTGTTCCTGATTGATTTTGTCCTCGGTGTTCAAGATAGTTGAAGCTAAAGGCGAATTGGTATTCACCACCAGGTTGTACATTTCCGGCATGTTTCCCATTCCGAACATTCCGCCACCGCCGGTTTGGCTCATCTCTTTCATTCTACGCATAAATTCCGGTTGCGTGATGATAAATGGTGCCGCCTGACTGTCCAAAGCTTCCAGTTGTACGGTGTAGGTTTGTTTAGGAACTACGGTTTCCACCACTGTTTTCAGATTGTTTTGTTCGTCTTCGGATAATTTAGAAATAGTAGTTTCCTCTTTCTTGATTAAGTTGTCGATGTGGTCTGAATCGACACGCACGAAAGTCAAGTCTTTATTGTCTGATTCCAGTTTTTGAATCAGGTGCGAAATGATAGGGGAGTCCAACAACAAGACTTCGTATCCTTTTTCTTCTGCGATTTCGATATACGCATGTTGCGCTTCCTTATTACTGGCGTATAAAACAACGAGTTTTCCGTCTTTGTCGGTTTGTTTTTCCTTTAGGTTTTCTTTTAATTCCTCTAAAGTATAATATTTGTCTTCCACCGTTGGGTACAATACAAACGCGCCCGCTTTTTCGTAGAATTTATCTTCCGAAAGCATTCCGTATTCCAGAACGATTTTGATGTCGTTCCATTTTTGTTCAAAATCCTCACGGTTTTCGCTGAATAAGGATTTCAGTTTATCGGCCACTTTACGGGTGATGTAGTTCGAAATTTTCTTCACCGCAGCATCTGCCTGTAATCCGGAACGGGAAACGTTTAACGGAATATCCGGTGAATCAATTACCCCTTTTAGCATTGTCAAGAACTCAGGTACGATTCCTTCCACATTGTCGGTCACATAAACCTGGTTTTGGTACAATTGGATTCGGTCTTTCTGGATTTGCATGTCCGAACCTAATTTTGGGAAGTACAAAATACCGGTTAAATTGAATGGATAATCCACATTCAGGTGGATGTTGAATAACGGCTCCTCAAATTGCATCGGGTACAATTCGTGGTAGAAGGTTTTATAATCTTCTTCCGTTAAATCGGCAGGTTGTTTGGTCCAGGCCGGGTTTGGGTTGTTGATGATGTTGTCTACTTCAACGGTTTCCGGCTTGTAGTCTTCCGGGGCATCTTCCGGTTTAGGAAGGGTGTTGGTTTTGGTTCCAAATTTAATCGGAATCGGCATGAACTTGTTGTACTTGTTCAATAATTCCTTTATTTTGAAATCTTCCAAAAACTCAAGGGAGTCTTCGGCAATATGTAAGATGATTTCAGTACCTCTGGTCGTTTTGTCAGCCGGTTCCAAAGAGAATTCCGGGCTGCCGTCACAAGTCCAGTGTGCCGCAGGTTCGTCTTTGTAGGATTTGGTGATAATTTCCACCTTGGAAGCCACCATAAAAGCGGAGTAGAAACCCAGTCCGAAGTGACCAATGATTCCGGAATCTTTAGCGCTGTCTTTGTATTTTTCCAAGAATTCTTCGGCACCGGAAAACGCCAGTTGATTGATGTATTTCTCTACTTCGTCAGCAGTCATACCAATACCTTGGTCGATGATGTGCAGTTTTTTGCCTTCTTTGTCAATCTTTACTTCAATGATTGGGTTGCCGTATTCTACCTTGGCTTCGCCAATATTGGTCAGGTGTTTTAATTTTAATGTTGCATCGGTCCCATTTGAAATTAATTCACGTAAGAAAATTTCGTGATCACTGTACAGGAACTTCTTGATTAAAGGGAAGATGTTTTCTACCGAAACATTAATTTTTCCAGTTGTCATATTTAAAATTTTAAAGGGTTTTACAATCTGCAAGAATGCTTTCAAATAGAATACCAATTGTAAACAAGGTGACAAATTGGCGTAACCGTAAATTTTGAAAAAAAAATAGTTCATTTTGAAACAAAATCCTTGTCTTGGATTGTATCTTTGTAGGAGTTTAACTTTAAAAACCTCAATGATAATGAAAAAAATAATTTTATTAGCGGCAATGTCTTTCCTGCTGTTTTCTTGTAAAACGTCTTCTGTTACTGATAAAAAATTAGACAGAAGTGCACAAGTGGCAATAAAAGGGAATTGGGTCATCAGTTCTGTGTCTTACCCGGGATCAGAATACATTAAGGTAAATTCTTTTCAATTGGCAGATTCAAAATGTTTTGTGGGAAGTACCTGGAAATTTGTTTCTAATAATAACAAAGGAAATATGGCATTGACAAAGTATGATTGTCCTGTGTTTAGTTCGCCAATAACCTGGTTTGTCAATTCACAAGGTCAGTTTGTTTTGAAAATTTTAAATGCCGGAGAAAAAGCAAGAAAAGTGAGAGACGGTTATGTATTGTATATCGCGAATCAAACTGAAACTTCTTTCCAGTTGATTGACAAAATCAATGTAGGAGGAAAAATGACCGATGTAGTGTACCAATTTCAAAAAGCCAATTAATAATAAAACGTAATACAGATGAAAAATATAGCAATAGTAGTTTTGGCATTTATTGTGTCAATGAGTACATTATTCACAAGTTGTGAATCTTTAAAAAACACCAATAAAACACAAAGAGGAGCGGCGATTGGAGCTGCCGGGGGAGCCATTATTGGCGGAATTCTTGGGAATAATCTTGGAAAAGGCGGAAAAGGAGCTATGGGAGCTGTTCTTGGAGGCATTGTTGGTGGTGTTGCCGGTGGTGTTATCGGTAATAAAATGGACAAACAAGCCCGACAAATTGACGAAGTGTTGCCTGGAGCCGAAGTGGAACGCGTAGGTGAAGGAATCAAATTGGTTTTGAATGAAAATGCTGTTCGTTTTGATACCAATAAATCAACATTAACCGCTACTGCAAAAGCCAACCTGGATAAATTAGTACCTGTTTTTCAAGAATATGCAGATACGGACATTACTATTTTTGGTTATACAGACAGTACCGGTCCGGCTGATTACAATTTGAAACTTTCCGGTGAAAGAGCGGCTTCTGTTAAGAATTATTTGGTGGGCAAAGGATTAGCTGCCAGTCGTTTTAGCGTTACCGGTTTGGGAATCGCAGATCCGATTGCATCTAATGATACCGCAGAGGGAAGAAGCAAAAACCGTCGTGTGGAATTTGCTATCACTGCCAATGAAAAAATGAAACAAGAGGCACTGAAAGAATCAGGAAACTAAAAAATACATTTTTTACGATACAAAAAGTCGTTTCGATACTGTCGGAACGACTTTTTTAGTTAATTGTGTTTTCAGGAATTCATTTAAGTCAAAGAAAATCTATCTTTGCAGTCTCAAAATTTTAGTCAGACCAAAATGCTTCAAGTTCAAAATATTTCCTTCGGGTATACCGAAAAACCGATTCTTAAAAACATCAATTTCACTTTAGAAAAAGGACAGAATATTGCCTTAATCGGGGAAAGTGGCTGCGGAAAAAGTACGCTCCTCAAATTAATTTATGGTTTGTATGATGTAGATGAAGGACAGATTTTTTGGGATGATGCAGAAATCTTAGGGCCAAAATTCCATTTGGTTCCGGGCATGCCTTTTATCAAATATTTATCCCAGGACTTTGATTTGATGCCTTATATTACCGTGGCGGAGAATGTGGGTAAGTTTTTGTCTAATTTTTATCCTGAAGAAAAGAAAGAACGCATCCAGGAGCTTTTGGAAATTGTGGAAATGACGGAGTTTGCCGATGTGAAGGCAAAATATTTGAGCGGAGGGCAACAACAACGGGTAGCCCTGGCCAGGGTTTTGGCTTTGGAGCCTGAAATTTTATTGTTGGACGAACCTTTCAGCCATATCGATAATTTTAGAAAAAATGCGCTGCGCCGGAATTTATTTGCCTATCTAAAATCAAGGGGAATCACTTGCATTGTGGCAACGCATGACAGCACCGATGCCCTTTCTTTTGCCGATGAAACCATTGTTTTGTACCAGGGTGAAATTATGGATAAGGATCATTCCCATAATTTGTATACCCATCCCATCAATAAATATGTGGCTTCCCTTTTTGGTGAAGTCAATGAATTGCGATTGTCACAGTTGGTTTCCGTGACGAATGAAGAGGAAGACGAAATTATTCTGCTCTATCCGCATCAATTAAAAGTGGTTGAAAACGGAATCATGGAAGTGGTGGTGCGGCAATCTTATTTTAAGGGAAGTCATTATTTGATTAAAGCCGTTTTTAACCGGAAAGTGATTTTCTTTGATCACGAAACGGCTTTAGAAATGAATCAGACGGTGACTTTGATGATAAAATAAATTATTAAGCCTACCATTGGTGTTTTGTTGAAAGCAAAAAAATATGAGTTAATCATTTTCTTTTTTGCTTGATCAAAAAAGAAACAAAAAAATCAAGCCTGCAAATAAAAAGCTTGAAAACTACCTTGAAGTTCCGTTCCGCAGCCCAAGCCGTTCGTCCTTCGGACTTCACTCGTGGACTGCTGCCACTTCACTTCTTCGTTGTTTTTCTATGCTTTTTATTTGAGGGCGTGTAAGAGTTGTGAGTGATGAAAAGGGAACAGATAGAAGCAAGGAGTTTCTTTTGATAAGTTATAAATGCCTTTTTTTATTTAGGGTTTCGACATGGGACCGTCCTTAGCATTTCAGCCTTAGAGGACAAATGTCATTATTATATTGTTTTTTTGAGAAGTTATTCCTTTTGTTTTTCTAAAAGGAATCAATAAATAGTCGGAGCCTCCCTATCGTATTTGCTAAAAATGTAGTACTTTGTAAGCTCTGTTTTTAACTGCAAACCATATTTCAAAATAACAATACTATGTACCATTCCAAAATAACGGGTTTGGGATTTTATGTTCCTCCTACTATTGTCACCAATGATGATTTGTCAAAAATTATCGATACCAATGATGAATGGATTCAGGAACGAACGGGAATTCAGGAGCGGAGACACATCATCAGCGGGGAGGACACCACGACGACGATGGGCGTGAAAGCCGCCGAAATTGCCATTGAACGTTCAGGAGTGGCTAAGGAAGACATAGATTTTATCGTTTTTGCTACGCTGAGTCCGGATTATTATTTCCCGGGGCCGGGTGTTTTGGTGCAACGCGATTTGGGTTTGGGAACTGTAGGTGCTTTGGATGTTCGGAACCAGTGTTCCGGATTTGTTTATGCACTTTCCGTAGCCGACCAATACATCAAAACCGGCATGTATAAAAATATTTTGGTTATCGGTTCCGAAGTGCAATCTACGGGACTGGATATGACGACACGAGGGCGGGCCGTTTCGGTTATTTTTGGCGATGGGGCAGGAGCGGCAGTTTTGAGTAGGGAAGAGGATTTGTCCAAAGGCATATTGTCAACCCATTTGCATTCGGAAGGACAGTATGCCGAAGAGTTGGTGTTGAAAGCGCCTGGAATGGGAGGCCGCTGGGTGACGGACATTATAGCAGACCATGATCCCGATGATGAAAGCTATTTCCCGTATATGAACGGTCAGTTTGTATTTAAAAACGCTGTGGTCCGTTTTAGCGAAGTGATCCATGAGGCTTTGCAGGCCAATAATCTACAGGTTTCGGATATTGACTTGCTGATACCACATCAGGCGAATTTGAGGATTTCCCAGTTCATCCAAAAGAAATTTGGATTGGGCAACGATCAGGTTTACAATAACATCCAAAAATATGGTAATACTACTGCGGCTTCTATCCCGATTGCCCTGACGGAGGCCTGGGAACAAGGAAGGATAAAGTCGGGCGATACAGTCGTTCTGGCCGCTTTCGGCAGTGGATTCACTTGGGGAAGTGTTATTATTAGGTGGTAAAATAGATTTTTGATTTCAGATTGACGATTTCAGATTTCGCTATCGCTCGAGTCAGATTTTGTGCTAATAAATATCAAGATTGTTGATTTTACTTAGTTTCACACATCTGCAATCAAAAATCGTTAATCAAAAATCTGAAATCATTATCTCTTCAAAGTAAAATGGGATTTAAAAATTTTTGCAGTTCCTTTTTCAGAATAATCAACCGTAAACCAATAATCGGTAGATGGTAATGGTTGTCCGTTGTACATTCCGTTCCAGCCATCGCTTGAAGGTGTTATTTCCTTGATTAGCTTTCCGTACCTGTCAAAAATGAATATCGGCGCATTTGGATTTGTATATATCAAATGTTTAATATTCCAAGTATCGTGGAATCCATCATTATTTGGCGTGAAATATTTAGGATAATTTATGAGTACTGCGTTAATGGGAGCAGGATTACAATGTCCGTTTTTGTCCCGAACCGAAATTACACGTTGTCCCGGAGAAACATTAGTAAAGGTATTGCTGTCTTGGAAAAGAGAATCATCAATTTGGTATTCATAATTTCCAGAACCAATACCCAAAACATTTACGGAAATAAAAGATGGATTTTCAAATGCATCACTGTAAGTAATTTCAAGATAGGGTGCATATTTAGAGACTTTTACAGGAACTATATTGATGCAATTTGTATTTGTGTTGGTTACTTTTACTGTATAATCGCCTATTTGACTGGTTGTAATTGATGCGGTGTTTCCACCATATGGATTCCCATCAAGAGTCCATTCAAATATATAATTTGATGTTGTTAAACCGGTGTTTAGAGTAGCAGGATTCAATAAAGTTCCCGTTTCATAATCTTCACAAATAAAATATTCAGGGTTTAATTGAATATTTGGTAACGGATTCACGATTAATCTTAATTCGGCAACAGCGAAACAAGGATTCGTTATCGTGTTGTTTGAAGCCCTAATCCAAACGCTGTCCGTAAACGGATTATCGTTTTGGTAAGCAGCAGGATTTGCAATAGGAACTGCATTGCTGTTATTGGCGTCAGCTAAAGAAGTAAAAAAGGTTAAAGTAAAGTTAGCGTCAGGTGTTTGCCCGTTTAATACTTGATTTCTAATGGATAAAGAGGTCAAATCGAATTGAAAAATGCCATCGTTTGCACCAAATGTATCGCAGTCAACTAACGGATTAACGGGGTTGGTAACAGGTCTGGGAGCAATGGTAATACTAAACGGATTTTCGTCACTACAATTCAATCGGTCGCCGGTTTCATAATAAATATAATAAGTTGGCAGAACAGTTGCTGCCGTTACCGTAGTGCCAAAAGGGATTATGTTTCCGCCGCCCAAAGGACCTCCGGGTGCGTCATAATAAAAATTATTTGTGGTTGGCAATGCAGGAAAAGTAAAACTGTCACAATACGATAATTGTGTGGGAATCGGATCTGCTTCAACGCCATTTATGGATATATCGAAAAAGTTTTCGGTATAACAAGATGGGTCGTTTGGATTTGCGGCAAAAATATAAATTCTGTTGTTGGTACTAATGACAGTTCCTGCAGCCAATGGGTTTATGCCATTTGGATCATCAAAGTAGCTTCCATTTGTCAAGGGACTTAAAACATAGGAATTACACTGTTCCACGTTTGCCCTGGAATCTATTATTGGTCTTTGGTTTATGGTGATTAGCCAAGGTTTTTCATTGTAACAACTCGCAATTGCTGGAGATTGTTTATAAATATATAGGGTAGTTGTAGTGGTTATTGTATCGACATTTGGAATTAATTTTATATTTCCAGAAGTTGTTGGGCCTCCAGGCAACGTGTAATAATCGCCGCCATCAACTTGGACCGGCAATAAATAACTGGCACAAGTTGTAATATTCGAAGGCGTAGTTAGAAACGGCGCATTTATTGTAATTGTGAAAAAATCATCATCAGTACAATTTGGCGTTCCCGCTCCAGGAACATAAATATATACTTTCGTCGTTTGCGCAATAACTCCCGGAGGAATTATGTTTCCGCCACCACTTGGAGCGTCACGATATTCTCCAACGGGTGCTGGAAGCAAATTATAAGGCTGGCATTGGGTCACGTCAACCAAACCCAAGGTGTCAATATAAACCGTAAAGATGGTATCAGGAGTTCTGCAAGTATTATTTGTCGCAAAAACATAGAGCGTTGTCGTGGTGGTTATTGGTGAACTTGCCGGTGTGTATATTCCTGTTGCAGCATCAAAGGTGTAATAATTCCCAACGGCCAATGGCGGCAAAGTATAGGACAAACAATCAAAAACATTAGAAATAGGAGCTATTGTAGGAGTAACATTTATGGTAATGTTAAATTTATCCTGAAGTTCACAAGGAACAATATCTGTTGAAACAAAATAAGTATAAATTGTAGTTGTTCCGGGAGTTGTTATTGACGCTCCTCCAAAAAGTTCTATCCCACCACCACTTGGACCGCCAGGTAATGTAAAATAGCGAGTTCCAAAACCTAATGTTGGTAATACATATCTATCGCAGGCATTTATATCAGTTGGTTTTATATCGGCTGGTATAACGATTTCTACGCGAAAACTCCTCTCGTTAGAACAACTTGGTGTTCCTCCAGTTTCTTTATAAATAAATATATTGGAGTCAGTCGTAATTACATCGCCAGCATTTAACATTGGCAGCCCTTTGTTTGTTCCTGAATAATAATTCCCTGAATTAACAAGCACTGGCAATACATAACCAGTGCAAACAAACTGGTCGAAAACAGGATCTAAAGTGGGTCTTGGCACAACAATTAGATTAAAACTTGTAGTGTTGAAACAAGTGAAGTCGGTTCTGTTTTGAACTCTCACAAATAATGTTGCATTCCCCGAAGGAAAAATGACAGAAGGATCTATTGGATTTATTCCTGCATTTGCATCAGCAGCATTAATATGATAAGAAACATTATATATTGTTGGAGATTGTCCTCCTAAAACTATAGCCGTTTGAAGAGAAATATCAAAATCGGCAGTATTCGTGCCTGGCATAGTTTCACATAAACTGATATTTCCGGGATTATTGGCAATTGGTGGAGGCGTAAGTTCCAATTGAAACGACTTTGTAAGGGTACAATTTGTTGCCGTGTCCAAAATTCTTATCCAAATTGTCGCGGGTAAACTTCCCGTTGCAACAGTATAATTAGTTGGCAACGGATTACTGTTCGCAGTAGCATCTGCCAATGTTGCGTGATAACTTATTTGCGTTCCGGGAATAGTTACAATAGAGGTGTTAAAAGACAAATCGAAAGTAAAACTTGCTTGTCCGGCAGCATTGCATTTGTATAAATTTACCGGATCAGGAGTCGTTATTGCGTTATAATATTCAATATTAATATAATCAGTGGCTACAACGCAACCTGTTGAGGTAATTGTATATGTAAGGCTATAAACACCTGGTTGGGTCGCGGTTAGATTAGGCGTATTTCCACCAATAGGGTTTCCGTTAAATGTCCAGGCAAATGAATAAATCGCTGGATTCAAGCCAGAAACAAGAGTGTGTGTCCCATTATCACAAATTGCGGTATTGCTCGCAAGTGTCAAATCTTGACCCAAAACATTTTGGCCAACATTAAAACTATTTGCTCCCAAAAATATGGCAGAATCCGCTTGATTGTCTTGTCTGTCAGCAATTACAAGTTTAATGTGGTAAGGTGTATTTGGGACTAAAGTGGTTGACGTGGCATTCATCATAACGGTTTGACCATTAAAGTTTGTGGCTGAACCGGCCGCATTGGAACCGCCATTGAATGCTCCAAAATAGGTTGGGTTTTCAGACGGGCAAGACGAATTATACAATGAATTACGAATTGTGACTACAGAAATTGGAATCGTGGTACTTGGTATGATAGCAAGATTTGTCGTGACTCCGGTTGATTTATTGGTTAACAAGAAAGCAAAAGCATCGGAAAATTGACATTGAAAATTACCATATTCTTCAGAAGCAAATAAAAACTGAAAGTCAAAGTTTGAAGAAAAAGGAACAAAGTCAAATTCTAAAACCGTTGCATTTGCCGAATTCATGGTGATTCCGGCGGCCAAAAGGGTAGATTCCAAATCGGTATCTCCAGTCCAGGCAGCATTGCCGTCATTTAGTGGAGTCGTGTTTGGTCCAGGTGCATTGGTCACATTTCCGGTACTCAAAATCACGCCACTCGACAATGGAAAAGCTGGATTTGTATTGTCAAAATGGCCAATTCCATTTGCAGATCCAAAATTTGTTCCCGTTCTCCAAGTAATGTTATTTACGGGAACACAGGATTTGTTTACCAAAACATCAGTTACTAATTCCGGAACAGTGTAAGTATTTGTATCTACGGTAATTGCCTGCGAAAAACACCCTGTCCAAAAGAGTGAAATTATGATAAGTAGGCTTTTTTTCATAAAGAAATATATTTGGGGCAAAATATAAAGCAATCAAATTAAAGAATTTTTTATCAATAAAACGAGTAATATTAATAATTTCATGTTTGGTTCCAAAAAAATTAATGAAAACGGGCTTTCAAATTACTTATACCTACTACTAAATTAGCGATAAGTAACAGATATTGTTTTGTTTAACTGTATAAAAAAGCCCCGAAGTGGCATGCTTCAGGGCTTCTTTGGCAACAAATTATTAAAACTAAATTTTTAAAGAATACCGCCGCTTCCCTGAGATTCATTTTTATCTCTTTGTTTTCTTTGGATGGCGTTGTTTTTTCCTGAACCAAAACGATAGTTAAATCCAATATAAGCCGATTGGTTTTCCCAGTTGAATTGTCCGTGTTGTTTTTTAGGTCGTTCAGCAGTAAATGCATAATGCATCGTATTGAAAACATCACTCATCCTGGCGGTCAGAGTTCCTGCTCCTTTTAGTACGGTAAGACTGGATCCTATATCCATTTTCCAAATAGGTTTTCCTAAAAGTTGTGTTCCTAAATCTTTCCCCCGATACATGGCTGATAACTGAAAGCGTAAAATTTTAGATGCTTTAAATGTATTATTAATTCGTGCATTGAAAGCGGTTACATCGGCTTCTACATATTCTCCGGAAACCACACCTTTTATTTTTCTGTTATAAGCATCAAAACTGATGTTACTGCTCAGCCATTTTGTGAAATCCAAATTGCTTGAAACTTCAAATCCATAAGCATTGTTGTCGTCCAGATTGGCGAAAGACAAAATTTGTTTTGAAGGATCATCAGGATTTTCGAATAAGGTTCGGGTAATTTCGTTATTAATTCTTCTGTAGAAAATACCGGAAGTTATAGAGCCTAATTTTGTTTTTCGGGTATAATTTAGT
Source organism: Flavobacterium sp. (assembly GCA_036676965.1). GTDB lineage: Bacteria > Bacteroidota > Bacteroidia > Flavobacteriales > Flavobacteriaceae > Flavobacterium. The sequence continues at coordinate 24,700 of JAKFBW010000145.1, forward strand.
TCATAAGAATTGGTAAACTGAGGACGGAGATTAGGATTTCCTTCAGAATCAATTTGTGGGGTACTCCAGTCTCTAATTGGGTTCAGCTGACCAATACTTGGTCTGTCCACTCTTCTGGAAAAACTTAAGTTGAACGAATTCTTTTCAGTAGGGGAATAGTTTAGAAATCCGGAAGGATATAGCGTTAATATATCATGATTAAAAGAGGCATCTGTTTCATTTACTTTTTTGAAAAAACCGGAGGCTTCATATTGTTCAATTCTTGTTCCTGCCTGCGCACTCCATTTTTTCCATTGTTTGCCAATAGTCGCATAAGCAGAGTAAATTTTTCGATCGTATTGAAAGTCGGCATTATAGGCATTGTTCTCCAATAAATTATTAGTCACATTTTCTATTCTACTTTCTAGGCCTAATTCTAATTTTACAGTTTCAGATAATGGATTGGTATAATCTAAATTGATTAAAGTATTGTTCCTTTGATTTTTGATGTAATTAGTTTTGGGGTCACTGTAAAAAGCATCTTCTCTATTATCACCGTTGTTGTAATTGATTTCCAATTCTATATTGTGTCCTTCTCTTTTAAATTTTTTTTTGTAATCTAAATTGTAGGTTTGGGAATAATTGTCAATTTGGTTGGTGAATATTTGGTTGATGTCTGTTTTTGTTGGATCTACAAAATCAATTATTGACAAGGAGTTTCCTTTGCCTTTAAATATATTTTGGTTGGTGTAGAAAGACAACGTGTTTTTGTCATTGATATAAAAGTCCAAACCTATTTTAGCCAAATGCGAATTGTTGTTGTTTATAAAAGTGTAGTTTTGAAAATCTTCTAAACCGGCTTCGGTAGTATTGATATAGCCATAATTGGTGCGTTTTCCAACATTTAATCCGTAATTAGCATAGTAATTGAATTTTCCATTGCGGTAATTCATGTCAACCGAAGAGTTAAGTTTTGGTGTTTTTCCAAAAGTTACGCCATTATTAAGGCTTCCGTTAAAACCTATTTTGCTGTTTTTGTTTAAGACAATGTTTATTATTCCACTCATTCCTTCCGGATTGTATTTGGCAGAAGGATTAGTGATTAATTCTATCTGTTTTATTGATGAAGAAGGAATTTGTTGCAATAGTTGTGCGGCATCTATTGTAGTAGGTTTTCCATCAATTAGTATTCTGACATTGGAGTTTCCTCTAAGACTAATTGCATTGGTTTGCGGATCAACGCTTACTGATGGAATATTATTCATAATCTCGGCTGCAGTTGCTCCTGCCGAAATCAAATCTTTACCGACATTGATTACTTTTCGGTCAATCTTTTGCTCGATGGTGGATTTTTCATTCACAATATTCACGCTGTTTAATTCGATGGCATTTTCTTCTAGAGCGATTGTTTTTAGGTCGATAGTTGTATTGTTTACCGTTAGCACAATGGATTGGGTAATCGTTTTGTATCCAATAAATTGAATTTCGACAATGTATTTTTTTAATTCCAGATTTTTAATTTGAAAAATCCCTTTTTCAGAAGTTATGCCACCGGCAACATTGTTGTTGTTTTCTTTGATAATGATGTTTGCATAGGGAATGGGATTGTTACTTTTCTTATCGGCAACTTTTCCGGTTATGCTTCCTAAAGTTGCAGGAAGACTGGGTTTTAGAGCGTTTTGGGCCTGTATCGAAATAAGCGTTCCGAATAGGCAGACTAAGATTAATTTGATTTTCATAATTTTAGGTTTTTGATTGAAAAATTTGATTGATGAAACGAAGGTGTTTAATTTATTTATAACACTATGTATTGCATAGTACTATTTTTAATAAAACTTTAAAAATGGGTAAATAATACGATTTCAATGTTTTTACTAATAGACTAAATAAAACTGAAAATGTTACAGCTGCTTTTTGATAAATAATGATAGGTTTTAATTTTTGTAGTGAAAGTGGCTTCTTTTTGATAAGAAATTATCTTCCGTTCCAATTTTCAAATCGCCACATTATAACTATATTTGCCCACCTTAAAAACAAAGTTTACATGTCATTACAACAGATTCTTACGCCGGCAATAACTAAAGCCATTCAAAACCTTTTTGAAGTATCTATCGATAAAGTTGAATTCCAGGCCACCCGCAAGGAATTTGAAGGAGATATTACCATGGTTATTTTTCCTTTATTGAAGCTAATCAAGAGTAATCCGGTGGAATTAGGAAATAAAATTGGGAATTATTTGGTTGAAAATGTAACCGAGGTAAGCCGTTTTAATGTGGTTTCCGGTTTCTTGAATATCGTGATTGCCGATTCTTATTATTTGAATTTCTTCAATACCATCAAAGACGATACACAATATGGTTTTGTTACTCCCAATCCGGAGGATAAGGCGGTAATGGTGGAGTATTCTTCACCTAATACCAATAAACCTTTGCATTTAGGTCATGTTCGAAATAATTTATTAGGCTATTCTGTTGCCGAAATCATTAAGGCTTCCGGTAAAAAAGTATATAAAACCCAAATCATCAATGATCGCGGAATCCATATTTGTAAGTCGATGTTGGCCTGGCAAAAATTCGGAAACCTGCCTGCCGGACAGGCTGGCGGACAAACACCGGAATCAACAGGGTTGAAAGGGGATAAATTGGTAGGGAATTTTTATGTGGCTTTTGATAAAGCCTACAAGGAGGAAATCACCCAATTGATGAATGCCGGAAAAACAGAGGAGGAAGCCAAAAAACAGGCGCCAATCATTCTGGAAGCCCAAGAAATGCTTTTGAAATGGGAAGCCGGAGATGAAGAGGTGATGGCACTTTGGAAAAAAATGAACCAATGGGTATATGACGGTTTTGCGGCAACCTATAAAAACCTAGGAGTAGATTTTGATAGTTATTATTATGAAAGCAATACCTATTTGTTAGGGAAAGATGTGGTTCAAATTGGTCTCGAGAAAGGGATTTTCGAAAAAGATCCTGACGGTTCGGTTTGGATTGATTTGACCGATGAAGGTCTGGACCGTAAAATTGTATTGCGTTCGGATGGAACCGCGGTCTATATGACACAGGATATCGGAACTGCCATTCAGCGTGTGAAAGATTTTCCGGATGTAGGCGGGATGGTGTATACGGTAGGAAACGAACAGGATTATCACTTTAAAGTCCTGTTTTTAATCCTGAAAAAATTAGGATTTGACTGGGCTTCGAGTTTGTTTCATTTGTCATACGGAATGGTGGATTTGCCTTCCGGAAAAATGAAAAGCCGTGAGGGAACAGTGGTTGATGCCGATGATTTGATGCAGGAAATGACCGCTACCGCCCAGAAAATTGCCGAAGATTTAGGAAAATTAGAAGGCTATTCTGCCGAGGAAAAGGCCAAGTTGTACCACACGATTGGGTTGGGAGCGTTGAAATATTACATTTTGAAAGTGGATCCTAAAAAACGTATTTTGTTCAATCCGGAAGAATCGGTAGATTTTGCCGGAAACACAGGGCCGTTTATTCAGTATACCTATGCCAGAATCCAATCGATTTTAAGAAAAGCGGATTTTGATCTTACTATTACGCCGAGCGTAGTTGAGATGCACGAAAAAGAAAAGGAATTGTTGAAACAATTGGAATTATTCCCGGAGGTGATTCAAAACGCGGCTCAAAATCACAGTCCGGCCTTGATTGCCAATTATACGTATGATTTGGTAAAAGAATACAATTCGTTCTATCAGGCTGTTTCTATTCTGGGAGAAGAAAATCTGGAACTGAAAATATTCAGGGTACAGCTTTCTAAAAAAGTAGCGGATACCATTGCAGCTTCTTTCCGTTTGTTGGGCATAAATGTTCCGGAGAGAATGTAAAAAATAGAAATTATAGTAACAAAAAACGGTCTCAGATAGAGGCCGTTTTTTGTTATGATTTTTTTATAATTTTCAAAAGTTTTTTTGGATTTTGTCGATTGTCCCAAAAAGCAATAACAATCAAATCCTTTTTTGTGGTTTTGTAAAAAATATTGTAGTTCCCTAAAGTTGCAGTTCTTATGTCAATTATATTGGTGTTTTCTGAGGCTTCTGGATTTTTAAGTATAAACTGAATTCTTTCTGCAATTTCGTGAATTAATTTTATGGAATAACTAGATGATTTATTTCGCTTCGTCCAATAGTTTAATATTTTTCTTCTTTGACGAACGGCTGTTTCTGTCCAAATTACGGTTTTGATAGCCATTCTAAATCTTCTTTGTCTAATTGTTCTTGAGAAATGACCCTTCCTGCTTTTATATCCTCTTCACTTTCTTTTACCATATCTAATTCATATTCATTTAAATGGTAAATTTTATTTTCATCAACAGTTTGGAGTAAAGCCATTATTTTTTTTAACAAGCCAACATCCTCTACGGATTTTAATTTGTCAAATATTTCTAATTTTATTTCTAAAGCGCTCATGGTGCGGTGATTTTGAATAACAAAGTTAGGGAATATTTGGCTGAGATGATATGAAAACAAAAAAATCTGCTCCTCTCGGGGCAGATTTATGCTTTTATCTAAATATCTGTAGTAAGCTATTCCACCAATTCTACAATTTTACTTTCGCCTTCAACAGCCACTTTCGTCAAGCCATTTTTGGACAAACCTTTCATGGCAGCATCCCATTTCTTGCCACTTAAATCAGCTTTTATTTTTAGCAATCCTAAATCCATTTTAGAGTCATTTACTTTCAATAAATCGAGAATCAGTTTTTCTTCTTCAGATAATTCAATTTGAACCTGTTTTTTCTCCGGTCTCATTTGAGGGAAAAACAACACTTCCTGAATAGATGCATTGTTGGTCAGGAACATCATCAAACGATCCATTCCAATTCCTAATCCGGATGTTGGAGGCATACCGTATTCCAATGCTCTCAAGAAATCCTCGTCAATTGTTCCGGTAGCTTCATCATCCCCTTTTTCAGCCAAACGCAATTGGTCTTCAAAACGTTCTCTTTGGTCGATTGGGTCATTTAATTCCGAATAGGCATTTGCTACTTCCTTACCGCAAACCATTAACTCAAAACGTTCGGTCAAATCCGGATTGTCACGGTGTTGCTTGCAAAGCGGAGACATTTCCTTTGGATAGTCTGTGATAAATGTGGGTTGAATATAATTTCCTTCGCATTTCGCGCCAAAAATCTCATCAATCAATTTTCCTTTACCCATGGTTTTATCCACTTCAATTCCCATTCCTTTGGCAGCTTCAAATAATTCGGCTTCACTTTTACCTGAAATATCAAAACCGGTAAAATGTTTGATAGAATCGGTCATCGTAACGCGGGCATAAGGCGCTTTGAAGTTGATTTTGTGCTCGCCAAAAACAGCCTCACTCGTTCCATTTACACCAATCGCACAATGTTCCAATAATTGCTCGGTAAAATCCATCATCCAGTTGTAGTCTTTGTAGGCTACATATATTTCCATGGCAGTAAATTCCGGGTTGTGGGTTCTGTCCATCCCTTCGTTACGGAAGTTTTTTGAGAACTCATATACGCCGTCAAAACCACCAACAATCAATCTTTTTAGGTACAATTCGTTGGCAATACGCATATACAATGGAATGTCAAGCGAGTTATGGTGCGTGATAAATGGTCTCGCTGCAGCACCACCGGGAATGGATTGCAAAACCGGAGTTTCTACCTCTAAATATCCTTTATCATTAAAGAACGAACGCATCGAATTGAACAATTTGGTTCTCTTGATAAACGTCTCTTTTACGTTTTGGTTTACCGTTAAATCCACATAACGCATTCTGTAACGCAATTCGGCATCGTTGAAGGCATCGTGTACTTTTCCGTCTTCATCCACTTTTGGCAATGGCAACGGACGCAAAGTCTTACTCAAAAAAGTAAAACCGTCCACACGAATACATTGTGCACCCACTTTGGTGGTAAACAATTCGCCTTCAATACCAATAAAATCGCCCAAATCGGTCAGTTTTTTGAATACTTGGTTGTACAACGTTTTATCATCACCTTCACACAAAACATCACGATTCACGTACAATTGAATACGCCCTTCACTATCCTGCAATTCAGCAAAACAAGCTTTTCCCTGATCTCTCACACTCATCAAACGTCCGGCAACAATCACTCGTTTTCCTTCTTCAAAAGACTCCTTAATCTGCTTTGAAGTATGATTTACAGGAAAAAGATTGGCAGGATAAGGATTGATTCCTAAGTTGCGTAAAGATTGAAGTTTTTCTCTTCGGATGATTTCTTGTTCTGATAATGCCATTATAGTCTGATTTTTAAGACCGCAAAGATAGTCTTTATGTCTTAAAATCACAAAACCCTAAAAGGATTTGGCTTGGGCTCCCTCTCTTTTGGAGAGGGCGGGGGGAGAGGAGAATTTTTAGGAGC
>JAKFBW010000146.1:0-2103 GCA_036676965.1 Flavobacterium sp.
ACGATCTGAACCATGTAACTGAGATTTGCGAACGGATAGTCTTACTGGAAAAGGGCAAAATCATCCGGGATCTGAGAGAGAAAGCCGAAATGATGACTGAATTGGAGGCTTATTTTACAGGGTAAATTCCAGAGATAAAATCAAAAAATAAGCCCTCAGAATTTCTGAGGGCTTATTTATTTTTTAATAATATCAAAGGAATACCCTATTTGGATTTCCCAAAAATTAGCACTTGTATCCCCGAAAAGTTGACTATATCTGCTACGAAAAAAAATTTCTGAATTATCACTAGTTTTTAAATTTGCTAATAGCCAACCAGCACCATACCAATTTATTTTATTCTCATTTATTGTGATTATGCTTTCATTAGAACCTGAAATTTCCTTATTATGTAAAAGTTGCTTTTTTACGTCATATCCTATTTTCAAGCCAAATCGGCTATCCGTTAAAAATTGTATATATCCTAATGCTCCATATGTGCTGAAGTAAACAGGAGAAAGAATTTCAGAATCCTCAGTTTCTTTATAGGAAAATGTTGCTTGACTCAGAGAGTAATTTAAGTCAAGAAAAAATTTTACTTTTGGGATATTATAAGCAATTAAGTTTAAGTCACCACTCAGTTCAAATTGTCTATGTTTCACTAAATCAATTGGACTGACTGTAAGCTCTCTAATTATAACGGCGTTTGTGGAATCTTTGATATTATCTGTTTTGTCTTGTATTTGTAAATATCGTTCATTCTCTTCTATTTTATTTATTGAAAATTTTGGAGTGAAGTATCTTAATGCTTCAAAATAACCTGAGTTTGAGCTTTGCCTATTTTCTGTCACTAAATTCAATCTTCTAAATACCTCAATCTGAATTAAACCATTTGGTTGGTTTTCATTTATCCCTGCCAAATCGGAAAAAGTCCTTGCAGTTAATACTTTTGAGGTTTTTTCTTTATATACTTCTTTGATGAAAAAATCAGGAGTTAATGTCAAAACTGTATCTGAGGGGCTATAGTCCTCGTTTTTGTTAGCAAAAAGAATGTCATACCTTAAAAATTCATTAAGTTTAACATAAGGCGTACTTCCCAAAATTGTTTTTGTTTCATTGATTTTGATTTCTCTAATGATTTCACTTTCAAAAGCTTTTGATGCAGATGTTTGATCATAATATATTCTAATATAGCCAAATGATTCAGGATCAAATTTTGAACTTATGCTGATTGGAGTGTTATTCCTAAATTTTATTCTATTAATAATATTTGCATCTTCAGGGTCAGTTGTAAAAAGCTGTAAATTATTTATTGTGCCTTCTGAAAATTGAATTTGTAGTTCATTTATATTTAATTCTGTTATTATTGTATCTTTGAAATTTTGTTGTTTTAGTCTTAATTTATAATCAGGTTCAATAATAGATTGGTAAACATTGATTTTTGAAGATTGTAAAAACAAGGCTCCAGTTTTTGGTTGTTGGTCAATAAATTCTATTCTTGTTTTAATTTCAAAAAATAAATTTTTTGCAACGTAATCCAACTCTTTTTCCTGGACACTATTTAAGTCTAAATCTCCAACCCAAAGTCCTTCAATCAACTCCTTAATAGCCTTTTCATAAGTTTCGATTGATAGTCCGGCAACATTTTGAAGTGTTTTTGACTCAGATTTTAATAAATTTTCTTCTTGTTGCGATGAAATTTTCTTTACAATTTCCGTATTATCCTTGTTAACTTGATTTCCTGAGAGTTCATTATTTTTTTCATTGACTATTTTAGCGTTGGTTTTGAACTTGGATATTGTCAAAGAATAAATTTTTGTCTTAGGATCTTTCTCGATGAATTCATATCCGTGGATCTTTTCATTAAATACAAAAGAGCCTACGATTTTCTTTTCTTGTGCATTTGCTGAAATTATAATCAATGAAAAGAGAATTAAAATAAGATTTTTCATAATAGTTATATCAAAATATTAGTTAAATATAAAAATTTTTTCCACACAAAAAAAAGCCCTCAGAAACTCTGAGGGCTTTTTTGATTTGGTGGTGGAGCTGGCGAGATTCGAACTCGCGTCCAGATAAGGAAACACCGTACCGTCTACATGCTTAGTCACCTGTTGTCTTTTC
>JAKFBW010000147.1:0-31124 GCA_036676965.1 Flavobacterium sp.
AGTAGGTCCTGGAAAGGCGGGTGGCACGACCACAACCGGTGGATCCACAGGGTCTGGAGCAGTAGAGTCATCACTGCTGGAGCAAGCCACTACAGAAAGTACCAAGCCTAAAATTGCCGGGTAAAATCCCAATCTTACAATGGATACTATTTTTTTCATGTTCTGTTTTTATTTTCCCTAAAGCATTACAAATTAAAAAGGAGGGATGATTAATTCTAGTTTATCGTTTTTGGTTTTAAATCCTTTAAAAATTGTTGGTTGATTTTTGTCGGATTATCAAATGTATTGTAGTCTTGTATTTTTGCAGATGTTAAAATCCTTGCCGAAGTACACTTCTTGTCTTTTAGAATCTATTCAGGAGATTCAAAAAACTTCTGAAATAATTTTGCCCCTTTTGGGATAACTGTTTGATTACAAATAGCTACAACAAGTAATGCTAAACATATTTATAAATTAATTCTAAAATTTTATTGTGTTATGCCGATATAGTTTGAAAATAGTACAATTTATTGGACTATATTGAAAACATAATCGGTATAAGATAAATATTTTTTCATTGTCTTTAAGTTATAATATCACATAGTAAACTTTTTAAGAGCTTACCATGTGATATTAAAAAAATCTAATTAACTAATATTAATAACCATCATTTTGAATTGTTCCGGGGTTGTTATCCATTTCCAATTGCGGTATAGGAAAGTATTCTCTTCCTGCTGCATAAGAATTAAATTCAACATCTCTGGATTTTAACCATGCCAGTTTTGTAGGGTTTTGTAACCATCCCCAACGGCGGATGTCATCAAAACGGTGTCCTTCTAATGGAAATTCCAGGAATCTTTCGTGTCCGATTTGCTCTCTCATCTGCGCTTGTGTTAAGCCTGGTTTTACAATAGCTAAATTAGGTAAGCCTACACGGTCTCTAACTTTTTGAATATAAGTATAAGCACCAGGTGTATCTCCGGTTTCATTTAAACATTCTGCATACATTAACAAGATGTCCGCATAACGTAGTAAACGTTCGTTTATTCCTGAACGCCAGTCGAATTCATTAGCATAATTTCCGTCAGAGTTTTGGTATTTTCTGCAAAATAAGTCATTCAAATCTCCTGGGTTATTTGCATAAACTGTAGCGAAATTTTGTCCATACAATTGCATTCCTCCCGGTTTGTTATAGAACATGGTGGCGTCTAAACGAGGGTCAACAGCTCCGGAAGTCGTTAATTCGTCGTGATATTCGTTATATAAAGTCCATGTAGGTTGTACGTCAGTCCAACCGAAAGCCCTTGGGGCATACGTAATGGCTCTGGCTGATGTTTTTCCCCATCCGGAAGCAGGAGCACCACCCCAACCTAAATCAACACCACCGGCACTTCTGCTGAATTGTACTTCAAATAAGGACTCAGAATTATTTTCGTTGGTGTCTGTAAAATTATCACGGTAATTCGATGTCAAAGAGTATACGTTTAGATCAATTACTTGTTTGAAGGTGGTTTTTGCATTAGGAAAATCTTTAGTAAATAAATAGGCTTTCCCTAAATAACCTAAGGCAGCACCTTTTGTTGCTCTTCCCGCCTGTCCGGCATCCAAACCATTTATGTTGGTATAAGAAACTGGAAGTAAATCGGCAGCGGCTTTAAAATCGGCAATGACTTGTGCCCAACCTTCTTCGTTGGTTTTTTGTGGATAAAAGGCAGCAATTTCAGTTGGTACGGGTACTTTGTTAAACATATTAACAGCATGAAATAGAAATAATCCTCTCAAGAAATAGGCTTGTCCCAGAATTCTGTTTTTAAGAGCTGTATCAGCCATGTTAATACCCGGAACATTGGCCAAAACTTGATTGGCACGGTAAATCCCTTGGTAGTAGGTTTCGTAAGCCCAGCCGTAAATGGCAGCATTTGATACATTGGAGTTGAAGCGCCCTACATTATACATGGCATCCCAAGGGCTGTTACTTCTTGTGTCATCTCCTTTTAAGTCTAATAATAAAGGAGTGCTTCTCATGTAAGTTCCGTCGGTTAGTAAGCTACCGTAGGCAGCATTTACCCCTTTTAAAGCATCTTCATCTGTTTTCCAGAAAGAATCCACAGCATCATTGTTTGGGTCAACTTGAACTAAATCCTCATCGTTCACACAACCGATTGATATAATAGCCAGTGAAAAGAAACCAGCTAAATAATTATATATTTTATATTTCATTTTGATTCGTTTTTAATTGATTTACAGCTATTAGAAATTTACTTCAAGACCTAAAGAGATTGTTCTTGGGTTAGGGAAAGAACCCCCGTCGTATCCTCTTGAGAATGATCCGTCGTTACTGTTAAAATCAGGATCGTATCCTTTGTATTTACTTATTATTAAAAGGTTTTGACCATTAACATACACTTTTGCTTTTTTAACAAAACTATTTTCGGCAAATGGGATTTGGTATCCAATTTCCATAGTCTGTAGTTTTAAGTAGTCTCCATCTTCAATAAATCGGTTAGAGTCTCTACCGTTTGCATTAGGGTCACCAATGATAGGGCGTGGTACGTTTGTGTCAGTATTTGTTGGAGTCCAATAATCAAGCATATCGGTATGGTGATTACCATATTGTCCAGACATCAAATTACGGTATACTGAATTAAAAACTTTATTTCCACCGCTTCCTTGCCAAAACATAGAGATGTCCCAGTTCTTGTATGAACCGCTAAAGTTGAAACCATAGCTGTATTTCGGAATTGTTACCCCTTGAAAAGTTCTATCAAGGTCACTGATCATTCCGTCTCCATTAATGTCTTTGAATCTAATGTCACCCACCCCAGCATTGGTTTGCGTTGGAGCAGCCGCGATTTCGGCAGCACTTTGAAAAATCCCATCTGTTTCGTACGCATAGATTTCACCCATAGATCGACCTACTTCTGTTTTTGATGCAGCACCATAGATTGGGTTTCCATTGATGCCAATTTGTAACACTTCATTTTTCAAGGTTCCTAAATTGGCAGAGATGCTGTATTGGAACGCATTGTGGTTGTTGTTATAGGTTGCTGCAAATTCAAAACCTTTATTTCTCATGGCACCGGCATTTGTCGTAATACTGGCAGGGAAAGCTCCTGTAGAAAACGGTAACGGAACACCAATTAATAAATTCGTTGAGTTTTTTACATAATATTCTGCGGTTAATTGTAAATCATTATTAAACAATCCCAACTCAAGTGCTACGTCTGTAGTTTTATTATCTTCCCATCGTACATTTGGATCGAATGAACTCACCACTGTAGTGCCGGGAGCCAATTGATTATTGAAATCGTATCCTGCAAAACTGTTGATTGTTGCAGCGAAAAAATATGCTGGAATAGTATTGTTGCCTAATTTACCATAACTACCTCTTAGTTTGATGGTGTTTAACCATTCTGGCAAGTGAATGAATTTTTCATTGCTCAATTTCCATGCTCCTGAAAAAGAATAGGCATTTGTAGAGTTGAAATTTTCACTGAAAAGAGACGATTTGTCTTGTCTGAAGTTGGCTTGCAACAAATAACGATCATCAAAAGCATAATTGATGCGGCTAATATACGAAATACCCGTAATGGTAGTTTCAGACTCTCCTGTACTGTTGTCATCGGCATATTGTAATTTGCTGATTTCACCATAATCATATCCTACCCCTCTTGACCAGTGGTTGTAATAGTCTTTTCTTTCTTGTACCCAACCCGCTAAGGCATCAAATTTATGTTTGTTGACTTCTAAGGAGTAGGTCAATAAATTGTTGAAAAAAGTTTTGGTTTCATTTCCGGTTGATACGTCGAGAGAAGCTTCTTCTTTGGTTGTGATATAGTACCAACCCAAATCACTTTGAGGTACAAATCTGTGGTTTTCATAATCCAATCGGTCAAAACTGGCGTCTATTTTATATTTTAAACCTTTTAGGATTTCATATTCTCCCCAGGCATTTCCAATAAAACGGTTTCTTTTTCCGTTGTTATCGATTAAATTGTTAAATCCGATAACGTTAAGGGATATGGCTCTTTGGGTTAAGTTGGTGGTACCTCCATAACCTCCTAATCGGTTTGCGTCATAAACCGGCATCGTAGGAACAGCACCTACTAAAGCAGCAACTGCAGATTCCCCTACATAACTGTTGAAGTTTTCTTTGTCAGATTGCGTGTACCCTATTTTAGTGCCGTATTTGAATTTTCCGGTTTTACCATTCAAATTTAAATTCATAGACAATCTTTCATAGGCTTGTGGTGATTTGATATAGCTGCTGTTTTTGAAATAATCCATATTCAGGTTATAGGCTAAATCTTCCGCACCACCATTAAAGGCTAAGGAGTGGTTTTCTATAACTCCAGTTTCATAAGCGGCATCCTGCCAATCCGTGTTTACATTATTGATATAGAGTGGATTTGTTGGATCATTTCCAGGAGCTAATGTTAATCCGGCATTTGCTTCTGCGGCATTCGTAATGGTTTGGTAACCTACCCTGTCGGTTACAGACCATTCTCTCGCTACATTTTGAAAACCAACAAGAGATTTGTATTTAATATCCAGTTTTCCTTTTTTTCCTTTTTTAGTAGTAATAATTACTACCCCATTGGCTCCACGAACCCCATAAATAGCAGCCGAGGAAGCATCTTTTAAGACTTGCATCGATTCGATGTCTCCCGGTGCGAAGTCAAATGGTGCATCCACAATCATTCCATCTATTACAAATAAGGGGTTGTTGTTGCTGAAGGAGTTAAGTCCTCTAATCTTGATGTTTACAAAACCTCCCGGTTCACCAGAGGATTGCACGGTTACACCAGCGACTTGTCCTTGAAGCATTTTTGCGGCATCATAGGTTACCGTTTTTTTGGCGGATTCCATGTTTACAACACCAACAGATCCAGAAAGGTCTGATTTTTTTTGTGTTCCATATCCGATTACCACAACTTCATCCAACTTAGCGTAATCATCTATAAGTTTAACTATAATATTGGTTTGATTACCAACTTTAATTTCCTGATTTTCATATCCAATATAAGAAATTACAAGTACTGTATTTGGTCCGGCTACATCTATAGAAAATTTTCCGTCAAAATCAGTTTGTACGCCATTTGTAGTGCCTTTTATTAGAATATTCACTCCGGGAAGGGGTGCACCATCAGAATTATTTATAACTCCTGAAACCTTTATTTTCTGTTGTACCTTTTCTTCAGGTTTAGCTTTAGTTATTACAAGTTTATTTTTTCCGATAAGTTCAAAATGAAAACCTTCACTGCCAAGGTTTTCATTTAGCAACTTGTCAGCACTAATTGTCCCTTTTTTAAGTTTTATTTTTGGAACATTTTTAAACATATCTTCTTGATAGATAAATGTAAAATCGGTTTGCTCCCTTAAAAGGTCAAAGACCTCGTCAATAGTTACAACCTTATCTTTATCTACAACAATTTTCACATTCTGCGTAAAAACTTTACTTGAAGAAAAACTAAAAGCAGTCGTACAAAAAAACAATATAAAAGCTTTCATACTTGTTAGTAAAAATTTTCTCTTAAAAAAGAAAAAATGGTTAGTAAATTCAATTTTCATATATTTGTGTTTATTGGTTAAATATTAATTAATAATCGCATGAGGGGATAAAGTAGGCTACTGTCCAGGTATTACTTTATTCCCCTTTTTTTTTCTTATCGTATTATAATTTTCTGGTCTTTTATCTCATATTCATTTATAAAGTTAGTTTTCTTAATTATGGTTAGGATCTCTTTTATATTATCGTTTTTGCTAAGTACCCCATTGAATTTAACTTTTTCAAGTTCTGTGTTTTTGAACACCACTTGAACATCATACCATCGAGACATAACATTCATAATTTCTTTTAATGTTTTGCTCTTAAAACTAAAAATTCCTTTTGTCCATAATATTTCGTTGTAAGCATCAATTGGATTAATAGTAATATCTCCATTTTTAAGATTGTTGATAGATTGTTGATTAGGAACCATGTATTTCTTTGTTTTAAAATCGCTTACAGTTACTTTTCCTTCAACTAAAGTGGTATATATTTTATCTTCATCTTTATAGGCTTTTATATTAAACTCCGTACCCAAAACCTCAACTTCCTGATCTTTATTTAAAACTTTAAACTTAGCCCCTTTATGTTCTGTACTTGGTGATACATCAAAAAAAGCTTCCCCGTAAATTAATTCTACTTCACGTGGTCTGCCTTCTGCAAAAGCAACTGGAAATTTTATCTTAGATTCAGAATTCAACCAAACTTCAGTCCCATCTGATAATTTCACCTGAAATTGCCCCCCTCTCGGTATTGTCAAATAATTATAGGCCAATCCTGATTTTGCCTTGTTGTTATTATTATAAACTAATTCTTTACCATTACTAACCAGATTATCTTTCTCATAAATTTTATCTTTTTCCAATGTTACAACCGAACCATCTTCAAGAGTTAGTATTGCTTTGTCTGTTCCGGCTTCAATAGTTTTATTTACTACTATTGTAGGCGCCACTATGGGTTTGTTTACTAAGCTTGTTCTGTAGAAATAAGTCGTCGTTACGATTCCTAAAACAACCGCAGCGGCTGAATAATAAATAATTTTACGCAACTTTTTAACTTTTTTTGCTTTCTCTTCTCTGGCAAATGCTTCCAATAGCTTGCTCTTTATTTTATGGGAATCAAATTCCTTCATATTATATTCAATTATATAATTGATTTTAACATACTGATTAAATAACTCTTTATTATTCGGATCTTGTACCCATATTTCTAATTCAGTCAACTCAGATGCTGAAGCTTGGTTTGTTAAAAATTTAGCTATTATATTTTCAATCTTAGCACTTATCATTTTCTATACTGTTTTTTATTAATACGTGTAGATTTTACACTACCCTAACTTTTTTATAATTTTTTTTATACATTGCATAAAAATTAAGCTAATTATTTCTACTTCACACAATGCAAGAGGTATATTCTGACAACATTCAACTTATTCATGCTTTAAAAACGGGAGACCCAAAAGCGTATACTTTTCTGGTAAATACGTATCATCATAAACTATGTGTTTATGCCTACAGTTTTACTCATGATCATAATTTATCCGAAGATATTGTACAGAATGTTTTTATGCGTATCTGGAACAAACGAAAAAACTTAAAAGAAGATTTTGTAATTATTAGTTTTCTATATAAATCTGTTTATAATGAATTTATTGATCAGTATCGTAGCCAAAAATCGGTTTATCCGCTAGAGAAGAAATATATTGATGCCCTAAATGACATAGTAGAAAATGAGGATGACCATTCTCTTGAGCGAATCATAAAATTGGTAAAAAAAGAAATTCAAAATCTCCCGCCTAAATGTAAGGAAATCTTTTTACTAAGTAAGGAAGAGGGACTTACTAATATAGAAATCGCGGAGTACAAGAATGTTTCTATTAAATCCGTTGAAGCCCATATAACTAAGGCCTATTCTATATTACGTAGTTCCCTTGGAGAAAATACAAACATTTATTTGTTTTTAATGTTTAGATAATTCATATCAAAATTTAGCAGATTTGTCTTTAAAAGTATAAAATTTCCGATGTCGTCTTATCTTTATTACTATTGAATCTGATTTGTTTTAGAGAAATTCCAAGGTTTCTTTAAAAGTGCTCATTCTACACTAATTAATTATGAAACGTTTAAGGAAGTTTATATATTTACCCTAAAAATAAAGTAGTATGTTGAATAGTTATACTTCTGCTGATAAGGTTTTGTTGGCCGTAGATTGTATTATTTTCGGGTTTGACCATGAAGGCTTAAAAATTCTTTTAATCAAAAGAGATTTCGAGCCCGAAAAAGGGAAGTGGTCCCTGATGGGTGGGTTTCTTAGAAAAGATGAGGTGCTAAACAGTGCCGCTACCCGAATTCTGGATCATTATACCGGACTGCAAAAGGTATATATGGAGCAATTGTATGCATATAGCGAAATTGATCGTGACCCTGTGGAGCGAACCATTTCAGTGGCTTATTATGCCTTGATTAATATCGAAAATCACAATGAAGAATTAATCAAAAATTATCAGGCACAGTGGTTTAGCGTAACGGATGCCCCTAAATTAATTTTTGACCATGATGAAATGGTGCAACATGCAATCAGAAGATTGCGATACAGAACTTCTATAAAGCCTGTTGGTTTTGAATTGCTGCCTGAGAAATTTACCATGCGTCAATTGTTGGAGCTGTATGAAGCTATTTTAAATAAAGAATTAGACAAGAGGAACTTCATCAGTAAGATTAATTCGTTGGATATTCTTATAAAATTAAATGAAAAGGACATGATGTCCTCCAGAAAAGGTTCCTATCTCTATATGTTTGACAAAGAGAAGTATGAGGAGAAGTTGTTGGATAATTTCGTTTTAAACTTATAATTTATACAATTTTTACTTGAATAATAAAACACTCGAACTGACGCACAGTTAAATTGATTTATCACAGTAAATTTAAAGCCTAAATGGCATTACTTTAAAAATACCGTTTCTTATAAAATAAAAAAGGAAGTTCTCAATGAAGAGACTTCCTTTACTTTCGATATTTCGCCAAAGTGAAATATTCAAAAATTCATTGTTATACTACAAGTCCAATGATTTTTCTTTTTTGTGAATTCCACTACAATAATAGGATAAAAAGTAATTATAAATAAATTTTTAATAAATTTATTTATTCCCCTTGTTGTAATCGGCTAAAAATGTTGCCAATCCATTATCTGTTAAAGGGTGTTTCAACAAGCCTTCAATGGCACTTAATGGCCCTGTTATTACATCTGCCCCGATTTTGGCACAGTTCAAAATATGCATGACGTGACGAACGGATGCGGCCAATATTTCGGTTTCATAACCATAATTATCGTAAATTAATCGGATGTCTTCAATAAGGGATAATCCATCAGTGGAGATATCGTCTAATCTTCCGATAAAAGGCGAAACATAAGTGGCCCCTGCTTTGGCGGCCAATAAAGCCTGGCCCGCTGAAAATACCAAAGTGCAATTGGTTTTAATACCCTTGTCCGAAAAGTATTTGATGGCTTTTATCCCTTCTTTGATCATCGGGATTTTAACCACGATTTGTGGGTGTAGCGCGGCCAATTTTTCTCCTTCGGCAACCATGCCTTCAAAATCGGTCGAAATCACTTCGGCACTCACGTCACCGTCAACCAGTTCACATATTTTTACATAATGGGCAATAATGTTGTCGGTGCCTGTGATTCCCTCTTTCGCCATAAGCGATGGGTTAGTGGTTACGCCGTCCAGGATTCCCAGATCATTGGCTTCTTTGATGTCTTTTAAATTTGCTGTGTCAATAAAAAATTTCATGTGTTTTTTTTTTTTAAATGTTTGTTTTTAAGGGACTAAGTTGCTAAGGTTCTGGGTCTCTAAGGTAAGTTTTCTTATACTCTTAGAAACTCAGAATCTTAGTGTCCTATCTTTATTTACTCTCTTCAATATATTTAAGGATTTCTTTGGACACCGTTTCGCTGGTGTATCCAAATTTTTCATCCAAAACAGGGGCAGGAGCCGAATAGCCAAAATGATCTAATCCGATTATTTTTCCACTGTCACCGATTAAGCCTTCCAAATTTACCGGAAGTCCGGCGGTTAATCCAAAAACCAATTTTCCTTTTGGAATAACGCTTTCCTGATACGCTTTGGATTGTTGTTTGAACAAACCTTCGGAAATTATGGAGGCAATATTTATTTTTAAGTTCTTTTCGGTTTCCAAAATGGCGGCAGCTGCAATCAACGTAGATACTTCAGAGCCATTGGCAATTAGTGTAATATCCGGGTTTGGAGTGGATTTCACCAAATAACCTCCTTTGTTTGCTTCGGTTGCTTCTTCGTATCGTGATGTTCCCTGGGCCGGAATGGCGGCAATATTCTGTCTGGAAAGAATCAAAGCGGTTGGGGTCTTGGTATTCTTTAATGCCATATCCCAGGCTACGGAAGTTTCGATGGCATCGGCTGGTCTCAATGCCAATAAACTTTGGTGTCCCGAATGGTTTTTTATCTTTTCCATCAAACGCATTTGGGCTTCCTGCTCAATAGGTTGGTGGGTTGGGCCGTCTTCACCCACCCGGAAAGAGTCGTGTGTCAGCACATATTTTACCGGTAATTCCTGAATGGCGGCCAATCGGATGGCCGGTTTCATATAGTCGGAAAATACAAAAAATGTCGCCACTACCGGAATGACACCACCGTGGAGCGCGATTCCGTTGGCGATGGCTGTCATCGTCAATTCGGCCACACCGGCTTGTAAAAAGGCGCCGCTGAAATCATTTTTTTGTAAAATAGATGATTTTTTAAGGAATCCGTCTGTCTTGTCACTGTTCGATAAATCTGCCGAGGAAACAATGATGTTTTCTACGTTTTCGGCCAGATAAGCCAAAACCGCGGAAGAAGCTTCCCTCGTGGCTACATTTGGTTTTTGGACCACTTGGCTTAAGTCCAATTCCGGAAGTTTTCCGGATAAAAACAGCTCCATTTTTTGGGCTAATTCCGGATTTTCCTTTTTCCAATCGGCAATCTGAATCTTCTTGTAAGCTGATTTTTCTGTTTTTTGGGCTATGATTTTGTCGTAGTGTGTGGACACTTCTTCAAAAATAGCAAATGGATTTTCCGGATCTGCCTTAAGATTGATCAGGGTTTGGGTATAGTCGGCTTTGGTGTCGCCAATGGGTTTTCCGTGTAATTCGCATTCCCCTTCATATATTACCCCGGAAGCAGTTACGGATCCTTTACCCATAATTGTTTTTCCAATGATCAAGGTTGGTTTTTCTGTTTCTTCATTGGCCTCGTTTAATGCTTTTCGTATTTGGCCATGATCATGTCCGTCAATGGTAATTACCTTCCATCCCCAGGCTTCGTATTTCATCGCCGTATCTTCTGAGGTAACCTCCTCTGTCATAGAGGAAAGTTGTACGTCATTAGAATCATAAAACATGATGAAATTGTTCAGTCCTAAATGTCCTGCAATTCTTCCGGCTCCTTGTGAAATTTCTTCCTGAACACCACCGTCAGTGATGAAACCGTATATTTTGTGATTGAATAGTCCGCTGAATCTGGCGTCGAGAAATTTTGCGGCAATGGCAGCACCCACTCCCATGGCATGTCCCTGACCAAGAGGGCCGGAGGTGTTTTCTATTCCTCTGAGTACATCAACTTCGGGATGTCCCGGTGTTACCGAACCCCATTGTCTGAAGTTTTGAAGGTCTTCTTTTTTGTAATTTCCAAACAAATAATATTGGGAATACATTAATGCCGAAAGATGTCCAGCATCCATAAAGAAGCGATCCCTGAATGTCCAATCCATTTCTGTTGGGTCAAAATTCAGGTATTCGGTATATAAAATGTGCATAAAGTCGGCTCCGCCCATAGCGCCTCCCGGGTGTCCGGAGTTTGCCTTTTCTACCATTGAAATCGCAAGAGCCCGTATGTTATCAGCAGCTAAGTCGTCAATTTTTTTGTTCATAAATTTAGTTTTTGTTTTTGGTGTGATTTATAGTTGATTTTTTAATTATGTCTTAGATTTACACTACTTCAAAAAGCAAATTGAATAGAAATGCTTGTTTAATGGTTAGATGTAAACAGTTGGTTTGCTAATTCATTTTTACAAAAGTATCCAAAATAGGTTTCTAAGAAGTTTATTTTGAGATTATAACAGTAAAAAACATTAATAAGTGTGAAAAACACATTTGCAAATGTAAACAAATTATATTTATAATGGCAAATTATTTTGGTTTGCTGTTATTATAAAACAGGATGGGTGCTTTGGATTTCTGATACTGAACGAGGAAAGTTTATTTTACAATGAATTTCTAAGAATCAAGGCACTTTTGTTTTCTATTTGTTCTTTTTTGCCTTTCAAAATCATTTGGGCCAAAATTTTCCCCTACTTCATTCAAACTCTTATCATAGATTAAATTACTTATTTTTCTTATTTATTTGATGTATTAACCTGTTGATATATAATTATTTAAACTCTTTTTCTTGTTAAAAACACGTTTTTAACAAACAGTTCAGAACGGTTTTGTTGAAATGAAATTATAATTTGCAATAATTATTAAAAATCTTACTAAAATTTAATAATTAGATCTCAATCAGCAAATTGAAAATAATGTCCAAAACAACTATTCTATTGTCCGATTTATCAAGGATATTACTTTGAAGATTGACAATAATTTTTTTAAATCTTAAATTTAATACTTAACAATATGAAAAGAATAAACAAATTTCATGACAGTTTTATGCTAATTAGCTTTGGCAGATACCACAGCTTGAACAAAATAAATAATTCTATAAAATTGAAAAAGTTTAACTTCGAAATTTGCCTTGATAAAGAGAAATTAATTTATAACAAATTTGCTAAGCAATACATCCTAAAAAATTAAATAATTAATGAAAAGAAAACAAGTTGACGAAAAATAATAATATAATGCAGCTTTGTGTCTGAATATGAGAACAAAATGCGCAAATAGATACATCTTAAAAACTATATGGTCTAATAAAAATTAATAAACTATCAAAAATGAAAACAACACTATTGTTAATTTTAACTTTAAATCTTAATTTACTTTATTCACAATCAGAAAAAACGGAAAATAAGAATTCTAACACCGTTCAATCATCAACTACGACTACTGAAAATAAAAGTAAAGAAGAAAAAAAAACGGAAAATAAAGGAGGATATAAATTCTATGAATATATAGCAAAAAGAATAGTCATTCCTTCAGATCAGAATTTTATTGGTGGAAAAGTTATAGTAGAATTTATAGTTCAAACTGATGGATCACTGCGCGTTGTTAAAATAAATAATGATCTAGGATTTGGAACTTCACAACAGTTAACAAGGATATTTGAAAAATGTAAAGGATGGACACCAGGAATGAAAGACGGAAAACCAGTCGAAGTAAAATATAGTATGCCAATAACTATTCAAGGGAGATAATAAAAACAAATATATAATAAAAACGATGTAGCTATTTTTTCTAAAAAATGATTTAGGATTTATGCTATCTAATATCGGATGAACAAATCATAGGTTATTTGCCAATCTCTAATTGAACACTACTCAATATGAACAGAATAAACAAATTACTATTTAAATTATTAATAGTCTTGCCAATATTTGCTATTGGACAATCATCACCTAATTCTAAAACAAGAAAATCCTATGATAAATTGGATAATATCAAAATAGACAAAGTAGTATACTATGAAAGTCCTTATACTATAATTGCGCATCAACCTATTGAAACTGCCTACTTACCTTCTTGGTATTGGGGGTATTGTGCAAAAAATTATCCTTTAGCTTTCAAAAATTATGTTGCAGAAGCCAATTCATTTATGCTTCCTCCTAAATCTTTTTCGGAAACGAAATTAAAGGAGTATGAAACAAAATTTAAAAGTTTAAAACTGGAAGATTTCCCTATGCCTTACGTCTATTGTTATGGAGAGATTTATTTTACAGATAAAAAGACACAAAAACAGTATCTTGCGTTATTAGCCTATAAATTTGAAAAGCAAAGCCCTAATATGGAATTTAATAAAATTGATATACAAAAATTTAAAGTTCCAAAAGACTGGAGATATAAAAACAGTAAAGCTGAATCAGATACTTTTGTACAAGTATATGATGCCCCAACCGTTATCAACTACTTTGTTCTAGACAAGGATGGTTTTTACAAAGAAGGTGATAATGTAGAAATTGATGAAAATATTGCAAAAAATGGTAATAGTAATATCATTATTGGAGAAAATCGATTTGATCACTTCTTAGATATGTTAAAACGCTCACCAAATTATATTCGTAGTTATATTGAAAATGGCGAACGTTTTTTTGAAACCAATAAGCAAACTCCAAATGGGGTTATTCTCATAGGTAATAAAAGAAAAACAACCATAATAAAAAGTACAATTTACGAGAAACTTCACCTGTACTTAAAAACAAGAGCTGAAAACAGAAAGCTACATCAATAAACGATGTAGCTTTTTTGTGTTTTAAGAATAAGTTTAGGGGTAATTTGAATGATGATTGTCGGGACTAGCGTGTAAAATGAGTTGTCTATTTGAGGAATATTTATAGAATTTCAATTAAACACCCAATACAATCATAGGGTCAATATCTAGTTTTTGACTAATGTCTCTTGCCGTTTTTAACGGTGGTTCACTTTTCCCGGTTAAATATTCACTGACTCTTGAAGTGCTAATGCCCAACAGTTCTGATAAACGTTTTTGATTTAAACCCCGCTCATACATGCGCAATTTCATGGCTTCTATAAGTGTAGGTGTTTTTATAGGTTCGATGGTTTCTTCATAATCGGCTACCAAATCTGAAAGTAAATCCAATTCGATAAAGTTTTTGTCATTGGTAGGTGTGTTGTTATCTACAAGGGCTAACAATTCCTCGATACGGTTTGTTATTGCGGTGTACTCTTTTTTTGTTTCTATTGTTCTCATGGTTTCTAAATGTTTGAACAGTCTATTTTGTCATATTCTGAATGTGTACCAATAAATCGGATATACACTTTACTGGAAGCGAAAATAATAATGGCAACAAGTCGGTAATCATTGCCTTTGATGTTGAATACATACCGATTATTGCCAATATAGTCAACAGAGTTAAAAGTTTGTTTGATGTCTGTTAAAGTATTCCATTCACTTCTTTTGGTTTTAAAATACCAATCTCTTAAAGCGACATCCGAATTGGAATGTTTTTCTGTAAAGTCTTTAATTTTGGTAAATGTTACTATTCTCATTGGCTTGAAATCTATTGCAAATATAGTAATAATTTTGATTTGTAAAATTTAATTACAAATAACGGAATTATTTAAAAAAAGTTTTCATAAAGAATTTCTAAGAATCAAGGCGCTTTTGTTTTCTATTTGTTCTTTTTTGCCTTTTAGAATCATTTGGGCCAAAATTTTCCCCATGGCTTCAAAATTGGTTGAAATGGTCGTTATTCCGTTTTCTACAATTTTTTTCAGTGGGGTTTCATTATACGAAATGATGCCAAAATCACTGCCTAATTTTAGGTTTTGTGATTTGGCTTTTTCAATGACCCGCACCAGATCGCGGTCGGTAGGAATGATGTATACTTCGCCTTTTTGTATGTCTCGGTTGTTGAATTCGGTGATGATTTCATAATCGAAAGCGTAATCGTTGCAAAAATTCTCGAAACCGGTTTTCATGCCGATAGGTTCGCGGAATCCCGGAAAAATCATAATCAATTTTTCGTATTTGTCCAGTTTTGCTTTTCCTTTCAGTAAGCCGTTGTAAATGTCTTTCAGGTGGTTTTGGTATACCGCCGGGAATGTTTTCAGCTCTTCGTTGGTCTGGTCCAGGATGTAAACATCGTTGACCGGTAGGGTTTTTATAATCGAAGCCGCTTCGGCTAAATTGGTTGGCATGATGATGTATTTGGTGTAGTTGCCATTGCTGTCATTAATCAATTTTCGGAAAACATTACTGTTGAAATGATGGAAATAAATATCAACCTGAACGTCTTTTCCGATGTTCTCTAGGAAAGAATTGTAGAGGTCTTCCTTGAAAATATTTAACTCTTCAAAAAGTAGAAATATCCGCTGTTTTATAGTTACTTCAACGCTTTTTACATAATAGCCTTTGCCCAGGATGGCGTAGATTATCCCTCTTTTTTTTAACTCATCATAAGCCAATAATACCGTGTCCCGGGATATGGAAAACTCCAGACATACTTTGTTGATGGAGGGTAATTTCTCATCTTTTTTTAAAAGCCCCAGTTCTATGGTCTTCTCGATGGAAGAAATGATCTGTTTGTATTTTGGAATTCCCTGGTTGTTTTGGACGCTTATAATTTTCATATATATGTTAAATTTATTTGTCAGCGGTCATATATGGTATCGCCTTTATTTATTAGTGTTTATCTCACAAAATTATATTTCATCAGTGTTCGATGATTTTCAATTGCATGCGTAAACTTGTTGTTAGTGGCGATTTCATTTAAAAAAATTTGAGTGCAATATACAAAAACTGGTGGGTACTGGTCTGTAAAAATAGTAATTTATTTTATTTTTGTTTTTCTAAATCAATAAATACAGAATGGAAATAAATGCTGCTCCTGGTTTTGTGTCTGAGCCGGTATTGAAATTATTTGGGATACTGCCGGATGGAAAAGCTGTGGATTCTTGCAAAATAGCAAATAGTAAAGGAATGCAGTTGAAGGTAATCAATTATGGGGCGACAGTTACTTCGTTGAAAATACCTTTAAAAAACGGACAGATTGTAGATGTGGTTTTGGGATTTGATACTTTGGAAGATTATGTGGATTCTTTTCGTTTTGAGGCGGCACCTTATCTTGGGGCTACGGTTGGCCGTTACGCCGGGAGGATTCATAATAGTGTTTTTAGTTTAAACGGAAAAACAATTCAATTGAACAAGAACAATAATAGTAATTCCTTACACGGTGGGATTGATAACTTCAGTCAAAAGGTTTGGGTGTTTAAAAACATAAGTGAAGGAGAAAATCCATCGGTAACCCTGTCTTATATCAGTGCAAATGGGGAAGAGAATTATCCCGGGGAATTGACCGTTGAATTGACGTATACGCTTACCGAGGAAAACCAATTGCTCATAGAATACAAAGCGACCACAACAGAAGATACCGTGGTTAATTTAACCCACCACAGTTATTTTAATCTTGATGGACATGATTCGGCAATTTCTGAACAGGAATTGGTGGTGAATGCAAATAAAATCCTTGAAACGACGGCTGAGGGCATACCAACCGGAGCGTTTTTGGACTTGAAAAACCATCCATTTGATTTTAATACACCTAAAAAATGCCCTTTGACAATTGATACTACTTTTGTTCTGGAAAATAAAAATGAGTTTGCGGCATCACTTTTCAGTAAAAAGAATAAGCTGAAAATGACGACGTATACCAATCAGCCCAGTGTGCATATTTATGTGGGGGGTAATTGTTTTGACACGGTGAAAGGCAAGGAAAATGCCAATTACCATGCCTTGAGCGGAATTTGTTTCGAAACACAGAATTTTCCTGATGCGCCTAATCATAAGCATTTTCCGAGTGCTGTTTTGGGAAAAGGGGAATCATATCACCATAAGACGCGTTACGAATTTGAATCTTTTTAGTGTAAACAGCTTCAATATTTGTTAGCTTCGTAAGTTCAAATCAAATAGATAATGTCCTATTTAAAAATAAAATAATATAAGCAAAAACAATGAATGATATTTTAATAAAAAAAACGGCTGCTTTTTTTGAAGATACTTTTGGTACCGTGCCAGAAAAAATAGTGCTTTCTCCGGGAAGGATTAACATCATTGGGGAACATATAGATTACAATGATGGTTATGTTTTACCAGCCGCTATCGATAAGATTATTTGTTTTGCTTTCGAGAAAAACAATACCAATACCTCCAGGGTTATTGCTATAGACCTTAATGATGAGTTTGAAATTGATGTTACGGCTGAAGTAAAATTAGACGATAATTCCTGGACAAATTACATTAGAGGTGTGATCAATCAGTTGAAAATCAATGGGTTTGAATTTGAAGGTGTAAACTGTGTTTTCAGCAGTAATATTCCTGTGGGTTCCGGTTTGTCTTCTTCTGCGGCTTTAGAATGTGGATTCTTGTTTGGGATGAACGATTTATTCCATTTGAATATCAAACCAATCGATATTGCCTTGTTAGGGCAAAAAGCGGAACATTGGGTGGGAATCAAATGCGGAATTATGGATCAGTTTTCCAGCGTGATGGGACTGGAAGATAAAGTAATCAAGATTGATTGCCGCACCTTAGAGTATACGTATCATGATGCTAATTTCAGTGATTATTCCTTGATTTTGTTTGATTCGAATGTAAAACACTCGTTGATGACATCGGCTTACAATGAAAGAAGACAGCAGTGCGAAGAAGGAATTGCCATTGTAAAAGCGAATTTCCCTGAGATAAAAAGTTTTAGGGATTGTACCGAACAAACGATAATTGACTTAAAAGACAAAATGGGTCATGACGTTTTCAGACGTTCTCTTTTTGTGGTAAAGGAAATCAACCGTGTTATTCAGGCTTGTGAGGCTTTAGATAACGGACAAATTGAACTATTGGGGGAACTCATGTTTGCAACGCATGAAGGATTGTCTAAAGATTATGAAGTGAGTTGCGAAGAGCTGGATTTATTGGTAGATTTGGCAAAAGAGGAAACAGCAATTGTTGGTTCCCGATTAATGGGAGGCGGATTCGGGGGTTGTACCATCAACTTAATCAAAAAAGGGCATGAGTCGGCAATCAAAGAGAAATTTTCTAAATTGTACTTCGATGCTTTTGGAATAGAATTGAAAATATATGAAGTTAAAGTAAGTAACGGAACATCACTATACACTAAATAATAAACATGAGAAAGTTTGATATCAACGAAGATCCACATAGAAGATACAATCCTTTAATTAACGAATGGGTTCTGGTTTCTCCACACCGTTCAAAAAGACCTTGGCAAGGACAAAAAGAAGCGGTAAATACTGTCGCTTTACCAGAATATGATCCGGAATGTTATTTGTGTCCGGGGAATGTTCGCGCTAATGGCGAAGTAAATCCAGCTTACGAAAGCAGTTTTGTTTTCGAAAATGACTTTGCTGCGCTTAAACAAGAACCAATTGATTTTGACGGAAATGAAGAAGGAAGTTTCTTCAAGGCACAACCGGAGAGAGGAATCTCCAGAGTGGTTTGCTTTTCGCCAAAGCACAACTTGACTTTGCCGGAAATGGATGTGGATGGTATTGTAAATATTATTCATACCTGGCAAAAAGAATATACTGATTTGGGTAACATTGATTACATCAATCACGTACAGATTTTTGAAAATAAAGGAAGTGTGATGGGATGTAGTAATCCGCATCCACACGGACAAATCTGGGCTCAGTCTTCATTGCCAACACAGGTTGAGAAAACCCAAAACAATTTGAAAGCTTATTTTGATAAAAACGGGACGAATCTGTTACAAGATTATCTAAAAGAAGAATTAAAATTAAAAGAACGTGTGGTTGTCGAAAACGATCATTTTGCAGCCATTGTTCCTTTTTGGGCAATCTGGCCTTATGAAACCATGATTGTAAGTAAACGCCATATCACTAAAATCACTGATTTTACCGAAGAGGAGGTAGCTGCTTTTGCTGTTATTTTGAAACAACTAACAACAAAATACGATAATCTTTTCGAAACCTCATTCCCGTATTCATCCGGAATTCACCAGGCGCCAACAGACGGTGAAGAGCATCCGGAATGGCAATTTCACATGCATTTTTACCCACCATTGTTGCGTTCGGCTTCAGTGAAAAAATTCATGGTAGGTTATGAAATGATGGGAGAATCCCAAAGAGATATTACACCAGAGAAAAGCGCGGAAATGTTGAGAAATTTATCAGACGTACATTATAAACAACAATAATAATGAAGATATTAGTAACAGGAGGTCTGGGATTTATCGGTTCCCATACCGTAGTAGAATTACAAAATCAAGGTTTTGAAGTGGTAATTGTCGATGATTTGTCAAATACCTCATTGTCAGTATTGGACGGAATCGAAAAAATTACCGGAAAAGTTCCGGCTTTCGAAAAATTGGATTTGAGAGAGAAAACTAAAGTTCAGGATTTTTTCAAAAGGCATGCTGATATTGCCGGAGTTATTCATTTTGCCGCTTCCAAAGCGGTAGGGGAGAGTGTCGGAAATCCATTGTTGTATTATGAAAACAATATCAGCTCTTTGATTTATTTGTTGCAGGAATTGCAGCAAAAACAAGAGGCGAGTTTTATATTCAGTTCGTCTTGTACGGTATACGGTCAGGCCGAAAAAATGCCGATTACAGAAGACGCTCCAATTCAACAAGCGATGTCTCCTTATGGGAACACCAAACAAATTGGAGAGGAAATCATTTCAGATACGGCAAAAGTAACCAATATCAATGCGATTTTGTTGCGTTATTTCAATCCGATTGGAGCGCATCCTTCCGCTGAAATTGGAGAATTGCCTATTGGTGTGCCGCAAAATCTGGTTCCTTTTATTACACAAACCGGAATGGGACTGAGAAATGAATTGTCTGTTTTTGGAGATGATTATCCAACAGCTGACGGAACTTGTATCCGTGATTATATTCATGTTGTCGATTTGGCCAAAGCGCATGTTATTGCTTTGCAACGACTGTTGAACAAGAAGAATCTGGAGAAAATAGAAGTGTTCAATTTGGGAACCGGAACAGGAAGTTCGGTTTTAGAAGTAATTCATTCTTTTGAAAAAGTAAGTGGTGAAAAATTACCATATAAAATTGTTCCCCGCAGAGAAGGTGATATTACCGAAGCGTATGCGAATACCGATAAAGCGAATGATGTTTTAGGGTGGAAAGCGGAATCTACATTAGATGAAGCGATGGCAAGTGCCTGGAAATGGGAACAGAAGATTAGAAGCTAAATGCTTTTTAAAGTTAGCATCCGAAAAGGCAGGCTGTTATAATTGTTAAGTTTACTTTTTATTTTGTTTTTTTAGTGATAGTATAAAAAAACATTCTGATATTTGGCGTTGGCTATTGAATAACTAATGTTTAATAGCTTTCAAAGGATAAATTTTAGTTTAATAAAGTAAATAATTGTAATAAAATGTTTTCATTAAATAACAAAAAAGCGGTTGTAACCGGAGGGGGAAGTGGTATCGGAAAAGCGATTTCCGTTTTGTTTGCAAAGCAAGGAGCCGAAGTCCATATTTTAGAATTAACAGAAGCGAGTGCCCAAGCGGCTGTTGATGAAATAAAAGCCATCAATGGTAGCGTTTTCGTACATGCCTGTAATGTGGCCAGTCACTCAGAAGTGGTGGCGACTTTTGAAAAAATAGGAAATATTCATATTTTGGTAAACAATGCCGGAATAGCGCATGTGGGCAAAGTAGATACTACTGAGGAATCTGATTTTGACAGGATTATGAATGTGAACGTAAAAGGGGTGTACAATTGTTTGTATGCCGCTATACCACAATTCAGAAAATCCAATGGAGGGGTGATTCTTAACCTGGCGTCTATTGCCTGTTGGGTAGGGATTCCGGATCGTTTTGCTTATTCAACGGCTAAAGGGGCGGTAATGGCGATGACTTTGTCTGTTGCCAAAGATTATATAGGAGAGAATATCCGTTGTAATTCCATTTCACCGGCAAGGGTGCATACTCCTTTTGTAGATGGGTTTATTGCGAAGAATTATCCGGGTAGAGAAGAGGAGATTTTCGAAAAATTATCCCAATCACAACCTATCGGACGTATGGGGAAACCGGAAGAAATTGCCACATTGGCGTTGTTTTTATGCAGTGATGAGTCCTCGTTTATTACCGGTAGTGATTATCCTATTGACGGGGGATTCATTAAATTGAATAATTAAAAGTTAGATTAAAGAATTATAATAAAAAATCAGGGAAATGAAATTAATACGATTTGGAGAGGCTGGTAAAGAGAAACCAGGTGTTTTGATTGGAGAAAAAAGAATAGATGTATCTTCAATTGTTGCTGACTATAATGAGGCTTTTTTTGAGAATGACGGGTTGAAAAAATTAGAGAAAGCATTAGAAAATACGGCTTCTTTTCCTGAAGTGGATGCGTCTGTTCGTTTGGGTTCACCAATTACAAGACCTTCAAAAATTGTTTGTATCGGTTTGAACTATGTAGACCATTGTGAAGAAACCAATGCTCCAATTCCAACGGAACCAATTATCTTTTTTAAATCTACAACCGCTTTGTGTGGGCCAAATGATAATGTAATCATTCCAAAAAACAGTGAAAAAACAGACTGGGAAGTGGAATTGGCTTTTGTAATCGGTAAAAAAGCAACGTATGTTGAAGAAGCTGATGCGATGGATTATGTTGCCGGATATTGTCTGCATAATGATTATAGTGAAAGAGCGTATCAATTAGAGCGTGGCGGGCAATGGGCAAAAGGAAAAGGATGTGATACCTTTGCTCCTTTGGGGCCTGTTTTGGCTACCACTGATGAGGTGGCTGATGTTAATAATTTACCGATGTGGTTAACCGTTAATGGAAAAACCTATCAAAACAGTAATACCTCTAACCTTATTTTTAAAATCCCATTTTTGGTGCATTACCTAAGTCAGTTTATGACTTTGTTGCCGGGCGATGTAATCAGTACAGGAACGCCTCCGGGTGTTGGTTTGGGTATCAAACCGGAACCTGTGTATGTGAGAGCCGGTGATGTAATCGAATTAGGAATAGAAGGTTTGGGTACGAGTAAACAATTGGCCGTAGCGTATCAGTCCTAAGCGATTAGACTTTTTTCCGAATCGCTTCGATTATATTGCATATTAATCTTGTGTTTGTTGGATTTTGTTTCTGTAATGTCAACAAATACAAGATTAATTTAGTGTAAGTATAATTTTTTTTCAACTTTTTTCTAATGTTGATAAAAAATATTGCGAAAGCAATTGTACTTTTGGCGAATAGTGATATATTTGAAAAAAAAATAATTGTATTTTTTACACTAATGAATTTGAGAAATGCGGAAGAGTTTTGCATTTCTTTTTTTTGACATTTAGAATAGGAAACTATTATTCATTTTAATAAATCAAATCCAGTCAATTCGTTTATAGTTGATTGAAATATAAAAACCAATGTACAACAAAAAAAACAAAATCTATTAAACAACCAAATTACTTATGGACAAGAACCTTGCCTTTGCAGATTATGCAGTATTTATTATTTATTTTATAGTCGTATCCGTTTATGGATATGTTATTTATCGTAAAAGAGAAAAAAACGAACATGATGCCAAAGCGTATTTTTTGGCTGAAGGAACATTGACATGGTGGGCTATTGGAGCCTCATTGATTGCTTCTAATATATCTGCAGAGCAGTTTATCGGAATGAGTGGAGAAGGATTCTTCTTAGGAGTAGCTGTTGCTGCTTACGAATGGGTTGCCGCTATTGCTTTGATTATTGTTGCCGTTTGGTTTATTCCTGTTTATTTGAAAAACAAGATTTATACCATGCCTCAATTTTTGAAAACCAGATACAACGAATCTACAGCGTTAATTATGGCTGTTTTCTGGTTGTTCTTATATGTTTTTGTGAATCTGACTTCTATTTTATATTTAGGGGCAGTAGCGATTAATGGTTTAGCAGGTGGAGGATATTTACACGTGATTATGGTGGGATTGGCTGTTTTTGCCTTGTTGATTTCACTTGGAGGAATGAAAGTGGTTGCTTATACGGATGTTATTCAGGTGGCCGTTTTGATTATCGGAGGATTGGTTACTACTTATATCGCTTTGACTACCGTTGGACAATATTTTGGAGTGGGAGAGGATGCTATCGAAGGTTTCAAAGTGTTGATGCGTGAAGCACCGGACCATTTCAAGATGATTATTCCTGAGCCTACAGCTCAATCTTCTCAATTAGAGATTAATAAATACTTAACTTTTCCTGGATTAATGGCTTATTTGGCTGGTATCTGGATTGTAAACTTAAACTATTGGGGATGCAACCAATACATTACCCAAAGAGCTTTGGGTGCTGATTTGCAAACGGCCCGTAACGGTATTTTATTTGCCGGAATGTTGAAATTATTGATGCCACTTATCGTAATGTTGCCAGGTATTGCAGCGTATGTATTATACGAAAATGGACATTTACCACAATTAGTAGGTGGAAAAGACGGTGCTTACTCAGCAATCTTAACTTTCTTGCCAACTGGATTAAAAGGACTTTCTGTTGCTGCTCTTACGGCTGCCATCGTAGCTTCTTTGGCTGGAAAAGTAAACAGTATCTCTACAATTTATACTCTTGACGTTCATAAAAAATACATTCAAAAAGGAGCTAGTGACAGACAACAGGTAAACATAGGTCGTTTTGCGGTTTTTGCTGCCATGCTTTTGGCTGTTATATTTACTTGGGATGATATATTAGGAATTGGTGGAGTAGGTGGATTTACCTATATTCAAAAATATACAGGATTTATTAGCCCTGGTATTTTTGCGATGTTCTTCCTTGGAATGTTCTGGAAACGTACAACTGGTGCTGCTGCCTTGGTAGGTATCATCTCAGGTTTCGTACTTTCAGTTTTATTCAATGAATTTGCGCCAGCATTGTTCGGTAATGAGACATTATTGTACACGGCTTATGCTAATGGAAAAGGTGGATACGAGATTCCATTCCTTATCTGTATGGGATTGTCATTCTTTTTTACCATGTTTTTGATGATTGCGGTTAGTTTTGCAGGACCAAAAGTGAATCCAAAAGCATTCGAATTAGATACCCAGATGTTTAAATTGAAACCAGAAACAATTGTGTTAATTGTTATAACATTATTGGTTATTTTTGCCTTGTACGCTAAATTCTGGTAATATTTTCTAATTACCGGTTTTGAGTAATCAATACTATCAATGCCGTTTAGTTAAGTTTTTCGATTAGTAAAATAATTGGGAGGTTTAACTAAAGGGCTTTGATTTTTTTAAAGAATTTATAAATTAAATAGAAGAGATGCAGAGTCAATTTGATAAGCGATATGTATTTGCGGTCGATTGTATCATCTTTGGATACGATGGCCAGGATTTGAAACTGCTGGTTATAGAAAGAGGTTTCGAACCATTCAAAGGGAAGTGGAGTTTGGTAGGTGGATTTGTGGAAGAAGAAGAAAGTGCCGAAGCTGCTGCTGTTCGTGTCCTAAAACAGTTAACCGGTCTTGATGGTTTGTATATGGAGCAGTTGCATTGTTTTTCGAATCCTGACAGGAATGACGGAGAACGAATTATTTCTGTTGCTTTTTTTGCTTTAATTGATATCCAAAAATACAATGAGCAAATTAATGAAGATTATCATCCTGCCTGGTTTTCTATCAATCAGTTGCCTGAATTGGTTTATGACCACTCTAAAATTGCTGAATTAGCCAAAGAGAAACTGCGTTATAAAGCGGCACTACATCCATTGTTATTTGAATTATTGCCGGAGAAGTTTACCATGCCGCAATTGCAAAGTCTGTATGAGGCGGTCTATAACATGGAATTTGATAAAGGTAATTTCAATAGAAAATTGCTGTCTACCAATTTGTTGGAAAAGCTGGAGGACAAAGACAAAATGCATTCTAAAAAAGGGGCGTTTTATTATACCGTCAACTCCAAAAGATACAGTGCCGGTTTTAAGAAGTTCTTGAATTTTGTGCCGAGTCAGTATATCAATCAATAATTAGTTTTTACATATTATTAATTCAAAATTTTTAAAGCTGTGGAGTCAATTTATTTGATTTCACAGCTTTTTTATGTCAAATTTTGAAAAATCACTAAAAGTGGGTATTGTATGAACCCTCAAACAAATATATATTTGTTTGTAAAATATTTATCCAGATTTTACGTATGTTTTTATTCTTAGAATAAATAATTCTTTTAACCCTATATAAAGAAGACATAATCAATATTTTGGTATAAGATTCATGAATTTGAAATCAGAAGATTTTTTTAAACAGAAGCAGGACAGTACAGGATACGTTATGATTAATTTAATAGTATTTTTACTTCAAAATATACATCTAACAAGAAAACGTCCTAAAAAACAGTTTAAATATAATCTAATAACAAAATGAGTAAAATCATATCTGCATTACTGCTGTTTTCAGGAGTTTGTTCGATGAGCCAAAATAGTCTGCCAAAAAATGTCACTTCTATTTTAGAAAAAGCAGGTAAAAATAGGATTGAGTTAGAAAAAGTTATACAACAATATAGCCAAAATCCTGCTGATAGTTTAAAACTCAAAGCAAGTTATTTTTTAATCCAAAACATGGATATTCACTACTCATCAGATTACTATTGGGCAGATGGCGATGGCAAAAAAATTCCGTATAACGAAATGGATTATCCCGATTTTGTAACCGCAGTCAATGCTTTTGAGCAAATCAAACCAAAGTACCAAAACATCAAACCTGTCGCAGTGGTTTATAAAGATATCGACACCATAAAAGCCTCTTTTTTGATTAAAAACATTGATAATGCCTTTGTGGTTTGGAACAAGCCACAATCTGCAAAAGTAAGTTTTACCGATTTTTGTAACTATATTTTGCCCTATCGAGTAGGTACAGAACCCTTACAGGAATGGCGTACGATTTATAGCGAAAGGTTTAGCTGGATCCAGGATAGTATAAAAACACCCCAAACCGAGGAAATTTTAAAATATTTTGCAAAAGATTTCAGAAGTTGGTTTGTCAATACTTGGGATCTTGAGCAAAGAAAAGAACCCTTGCCCCATCTTGGTCCAATTCAATTACTGCGTCGCAAAAAAGGAAATTGCGATGATATTGGCAATTTAATGGCTTATATATTGCGATCACAAGGATATGTTGCGTCGGTAGAAACGATTCCTTATTGGGCTACATCTACTGGTACTCATTTTTTTAACAGCACTTTTTCGTTAGATGGAAAATTGATTCCTTTTGACGTTTCAACCGCCAATGTAAAAATTGATAATTTCTCAAGGGAACCCTCCAAAGTGATACGAACTACTTACGCCCGCCAGCCTAATGTTCTGGCAACAATACTGCCCAAAGAGCAAATACCTCCGGGGTTTATGCGTAAAGAAAACTATCTTGATGTTACGCCACAATACTGGCAAACCAGCAGTATCACAACACCACTATTTAGTGATAATAACAAACCAACTGTTGCTTACGCCTGTGTATTTAACGGTATGAAATGGAGGGCTACTTGGTGGGGGAAAATAAAAGACGAGCAAGTAACCTTTGATAATTTATGTAAAGGAGCAGTTTTTTTGCCTGCTTATTATAGCAATAACAAAATTACACCTGCTGCTTACCCGATAGCTTTGGGATACAATCATCAAATTACGCTAAAACCCGATTTGGAAAACACCCAAACTATAACTATAGCAGAGCAGGAAAAATACCTCAAATTCAGACCCGAAAAAAAATACATCCTCTATTATTGGTACACTGATTGGGTTTCTTTAGGCGAACAAACAGCCATAGCTGGAAGCCAAACGCTAGTTTTTGAAAAAGTACCCAAAAACGCTCTTTTACTCCTTATTCCCGAATATTCTCAAGGCAAAGAAAGACCATTTATAATTAATGAGAATAAGGAACGAATTTGGTTTTGAGTTTTTTGAATCAATTACCTAACCCATAAATAATGACTAATAATTTTAACTATGAAAAAAAACAAATTACAAATTATGATTGTTTTAGCCCTGTTTTCGTATGTATTGCATGCCCAAACAGACGAACAACAAACCTTTAAAAAACTGTATTTGCAACAAGTCGCCAAAAATGCCGAGGTTGAAGCAAAAACAAATTTATCATTGATTGCAAAAACACAAAATATAGACACTGAAACTCATAATGCCCTATATGAATTATTCTATACCAAAAGATTGGAAACAGAAAAAATATTGATGAGTGAAGCTACTACAGAAAAAACCAACAAAGACCTAGAAAATTTATTCACTAAATACGATTCTGTAAACAATTTGTATTTGCAAGCCTTAAAAAGCAAAAGCATTGTGGGTACTAAAATTCTCAATATGAAAGAGAATTCAAAATTTGCTCACGCTATAAAAAATAGCAATCAACTGCAATTGAACAAAAAACAAATCGACGATTTGTTCATTCAAACGGGGCTTATGAGTGATAAAAAAGTAGCAAACCCCGATTTGAATTTAAAAGAATATGAAAGAAGTCAATTGCCCGCTATTTTAACCGACAAACAGTATATAGAACTATTGGTGATTTTGAACAAAACCAAAGCTTTAAACTGGGCGAAGAAATCATGGGAAGAAATGAAAAGTAGAGAAATCAATCAAAGTTTGGATAGCACAAAAGTAATTGCCGAAAATTACAATTATAATTTGTACAAATTAGTGTCCAGAGATCGATATGGAGACCATACTGTAGAAGCAAGTGAAAATCTTCAAAAAATGATAAATGATATGCCTGACTCTGCATTGCAACTGGAATCGGATAAAGCAAGAAATCCTACAAAAAAAGAAGAGACATTAAAAACAAATTTTTCATGGTAAAAACAAAAAATAATAAATTAATAAACATTATAACCTTTTAAAATCAAAAAAATGACAAAATTCAAAACATCAATCATCCTTGGAACAATCATTTCGTTATTATTAATTATATTTGTTTCTTGCGCTACCGAAGACATAGGACTAATAGAACAGCAAAAACAGCTTCCTTTGAATCAAAACACGGAAGAAGTACTGGTAGTAGAGGAGATCAAGGTAGAGCAACCTGAACAACAAAGTGATCTTGCTCTGAAAACAAATTTACAAGAATTTGCTAGAAAGTCTGTGAGATACACAACTATGATACAAAATAGACTCACTAGAAGCAAAGTTGATTATGCAGAATTGAAACAATTGCTGCAAGGGATAAAAAATCAAAATGATTTAAAAATAGCTTTAGAAAAAGCGGGAATAAAAGACAGCGTTGGAGTGGCTGATTTGGCTCTTAAAGCAACTAATCTTGCCAAAGACTTTCTTGCTAATAACCCGAGATTTAGCAAATATTCAATTACCGAAAAGCAAAACTTATTGACAATAGAAATACAGAATGCCTTCGAAGAAAGGAGAAAAGAAAAACTAAAAACACGCTTTTTAAAAACATCAAGAGTTAGCAACAGAGAAGATGATCCTGCAATAGATTGTGCACGAGAATACACTGATGCTCATGGAAACTGTGATCGTGATTTAGCCATTTGTTCTGGTTTCGCAACTGCTGCACTTATTATTACTATTGAACTCCCTCCAGCGGCACTCATAACTTATTTATTAGCAATAGCCTATTGTGAGACAACAGCCATAATTTGCATAGATGATGCAATAGAAGCATATGAAGAATGCGAAAGTAAAATATAATAAATTTTTAAATAAGTTATTTGAGTAAATATAAAATAAATGCTTTTTTATATAAGTAACGGTTTTCAAATAAATTTTGCCTTGAAAAATAGCAAAAGAACAAGACAAAATGGAAAATTTATTTGAAAACCGTTTCTAAGCTCAATTGAAGTACAAGTTAATCATTATCTTAATATTTCTATAAATGAAAAATAAATTCCCTCTAAAAATCAAACATTTTGTTTATTTAATTTCCTATCCCTTTTTACTTTTCATAGACGAGATAACAAGGCATAATAGATACAATAATACATTCTTACTATTTTCAGGACTAGTATTTATTCTACTTTTAGGTTGGTTGACGTATAAAGAAAGAGTAGATAAAACCGACGATGATTCTAAATCAAAATTAGATTCCTATATTTTTTTCTTTATGTTCTCTATTGCAATACTATTAGGACACTTTGTTAAATACCTATTTCGCTAGAACATTCTTTAATTTAGTTAGTAAAAACATCTTCTGCATCATTCGTTTTTGGAAAAATACTATTCAAGAAATGGATACGCAAAGATGTT
The DNA here is from genome assembly GCA_036676965.1 of Flavobacterium sp. GTDB lineage: Bacteria > Bacteroidota > Bacteroidia > Flavobacteriales > Flavobacteriaceae > Flavobacterium. Next base: position 29,458 of record JAKFBW010000147.1, read on the forward strand.
TTTGTTTTTAAATTTTGTTGTCAAAATGTGTTTTTTATCCAAAATACACTATCTTATCTTGCTATTCCATGACTAATCTTCAAAAAATCACAAGTACAGTATTACTGTTTTTTCTGTTACTATTATTTATTGGCACTAATACCATTTCAAACGGTAATTTTTTGGCTAAACGCTATTTTATCATTGTATTGGGGTCTGTTCTAATTATAGTATTTTCAATAAACTTAATTTTTAGAAAAAAGGCGTTAAATATACGTATAACCATTATTGATTTGGCACTCTTTTTATTGCTGTTTTATATTGGGATACGGCTTTTGTTTATGCCATTTGCAAAAGGCAGTGTGCCGTATTATCTTATTATCATAGCACTTACTGTATTTTTAGGGGTATCAAAAAGGACATTCTTACAAGTCCCAAAGTTGCTATCATTACTAATACTTGTTTTTTTATGTATTGGTACTTTTGAGGCTGTTTATGGATTATTGCAACAAGCAGAATTACTGGATAATACTGGTTTCAAATTTTTTAAAGTCGTTGGTTCTTTTGGCAACTCTACACCGTATAGCATTTATTTAGTTTCCATTCTTATTTTTAGCTTTGGCTTTTTTTTATATTCTAAAAATTCTAATGATGTTTCAAAAACGGTTTATCGCTATTTTGCTTTAACTACGGCACTACTAATTGCTGCAGCTTTAGCTTTTACAGGTTGTCGTACATCTTGGGTTGCGGCCATTATTGGTGTACTCATTGTAAGTTGGCCGTTGATAAGATTGAATAAAACAGTTAAGTATTTGCTGGGTAGTAGTAAAAACAAGTTCTTATCCCTAGTCTTTTTGAGTATAATAGCAATCAGTACGGCTGTTTTTTTGTATGGTTACAAGCCACAATCCGCCAAAGGACGCTTGCTTGTGTATGAAATTAGCCTTGCAATGATAAAAGATAAACCTATGTTTGGTCATGGATTTTGTCGTTTTATTTCAGAATACAATAATTACCAAGCAATGTATTTCAAAATACATCCCGATAGTAATTATATTCAATTGGCAGACAATATTAAGTATGGTTTTAACGAATTTATTCAAATAGCAGTTGAATTGGGGTTAATTGGCTTTTTTTTATTGGTTTGGCTTATTGTTTTAATTTTAATATCTGAAACAAAACCAGAATGGCGGTATATTGTGCTACCTGCTAAAGGAGCTTTGGTAGGAATCTTAATTTGTTCTTTGTTTTCATATTCTTTTCACATTCTGCCTGTTGCCGCAAATATTGTATTCCTTTTAGCTATTATATTGGCTGCTAGCACAGATGAATATCGTATTTTTTCTATGGGCAAAATCATATTTAAGCCATTTCTGTTTTTGTCAATTTTTGCAGTACTTTTTGTTTGCTACGAACAATGGAAAGATTTTGAAGCTAGGAAACAATGGAAACAGGCAGTTTTTTTTGCTCAAATTTATAATTTTAAAAGAGCCTTACCTTTATATGAAAATGCGTATAAAGAGTTGCGCTATGACGGTGATTTTTTATATAGTTATGGCTTAGACTTTTAAGTACATGACAAAAAATTAAACAGACTATGTTCTAAACTATTGAACCCTGTCAAAAGGAATTTTGACAAATAGTCCAATCCATATTTGAATACGCTAACAGCTCTTCTGCCATGCTTT
>JAKFBW010000148.1:0-4920 GCA_036676965.1 Flavobacterium sp.
GTTCCTTTATCGCCGGTTTTTGTATATACTTTCATTTTTTGTGTTTTTCCTCCCCCCAGCCCCCTCCGAAGGAGGGGGAGACTGTGTGGCGTTTCTTTGTCTTATCTCGATATGAATTTTTATATTCTCTAATCTCTAACTTCTAACTTCTACCTTCTACCTTCAAAGAAGTGTCACTTTCAATCATGCCATCACGCATACGGATGATTCTTTTGGCGTGAGCCGCAATTTCTTCTTCGTGTGTTACCACGATAATAGTGTTGCCGTTTTTGTGAATTTCCTCCAAAAGAGCCATAATTTCTTCGGAAGTTTTGCTGTCTAAATTCCCTGTAGGTTCATCGGCAAGGATGATAGAAGGTCTGTTGACCAACGCTCTGGCCACGGCTACACGTTGTCGCTGTCCTCCGGAGAGTTGATTGGGCTGGTGATCCATTCTGTCGGCGAGATTTACCTGTTGCAGTACTTCGGTGGCCCGTTTGTTCCGTTCCGATTTTGAATAACCCGCGTAAATCATCGGTAAGGCTACATTGTCTAATGCGGTGGTTCTAGGCAACAGATTAAAAGTCTGAAAAACAAAGCCAATTTCTTTATTCCTGATTTCGGCCAATTCATCATCTCTCATCTGGCTGACATCTTTTCCATTCAAAATATAAGTTCCGGAAGTTGGTGTGTCCAAACAACCCAATAAATTCATCAGCGTCGATTTTCCGGAACCTGAGGGCCCCATGAGCGCGACATATTCGCCTTTGTTTATTTTTAAATCAATACCCTTTAAGACATAAACAATTTCGTTGCCGAGAACAAAATCTCGCTTGATGTTAGTTATTTTTATGAGCGGATTTGCCATTGCTAATTTTAGGAATTAAGATTTTAAATTTTAGATTTTAAAAGTACGAAAGACTTTTGAATAATGATATAAGTAGGGGAAAATTGAATTTTGTTACAGCCATTTTACTGTAAAAGAATCGTGATATAAACAGATTTGGTTGTTGTAAGCTCGTTTTATTGCATAATTAATGGGATTGTTTTCATAATTTTTGGATAGCTATTGAATATGGTAATTGTCAAATTATATTTACTCATATAATATTTTAAAATCACAAATTATGAAAAACACTAAATTGTTTTTAGGAATAGCGTTAGTCGCTTTAGTATTTGTTTCATGTAAAGATGAAAAAGAAACGCAAGCACAAAAAAACATCGACACCTATGTGGTTTATGTAGATTCATTGGGTAATGTAGACGTTATGGAAGCCAAAGAGAATTGGAGCGTTATCGAGGAAAATTACCAAATGAGAAGTGCAGAAGCAGATGCCGCTCTGGCTAATTTGAAAGATAAGGCTGCGGCTCAAGAGCGTATTGATGCCAGCAGAATAAAATACTTGGAGTTGAAAGCTAAAGTTGAAGCAGATATGGAAACTGAGCTGCAGGGGAATACTTCGGTAAGTCCAAAACAACAATTGCGTAATGCTTTGTTTGGTGTGGGCAAAATAGGGGATGACATGAATTTTGATTGGGTAAACGCTTCCAATATTCACAGTGTATACCAACAGTTTATTCATACTGCCGAGAATAATAAGGATAACTATTCCCGTGAAGACTGGGATGAAGTAAAGTTGATGTATGAGGCTTTGGATAGCAGAAAAAATACCGTTGAAAAAGAAGGGCTTACCTCTGAAGATAACAGAAAAATTGCAGGTTTGAAATTCAAATTTGCGCCTATGTTGAAAGTGAATAGAATGGGCGCTAAATCAGCTGAAATGAAAGAGGCAAAAGAATAGATTAAATATTAATTCAAAGAGAGATGGCGGCCAGTGATGGCGGCCATTTTTTTTAGGTTCTAATCACAAAATGTTCTTTTGGCTGTTCCCGTCTGAAAAATACCAATCCCCACTGAAAAGTATCTATCGTAACCGTTACTTTCGGGTGCTTTTTTATGATTTCCCAGGCTTCTTCCATTTCAGTCGACCAATGAATATCATCGAAAATCCAAACCGTATCGTTGGTAATCGTTGGAAGTAATAATTCAAAATAGTCCAGTGTTGCTTTTCTGGAATGATTGCCGTCGAAGTATATTAGATTGCAGATTGCAGATTGCAGATTGCAGTTTTGCAGGTAATCGTTAAATTCACTTATAATATATTCTACATTGTTAATATTTAATAATTGCAATTGATTTTTTGCGATTCCCATGGTATTGGTGCAGCCTTCCAATGTAGTGATATGGGCTTTTGGATTTCCCAAGGCTAGTGCCGAAGTCGCTAATCCTAAGGAGGTGCCAATTTCTAAAATAGCTTCGGGCTGAAAATACCCAACCATTCTACATAACAATTCCGCTCGTTTTATGCTAATGCCTGCCGTTTTAGCAATCTGGGAGATTTTTCTTGTATTGGATTTAAAAACTTTCGAACCAGCACCAAAATCGGTTACATCAATGAAATTGTTGTTTTCCAGAAGTGATTTTCGGTATGCTTTTAAAACGGCATATTCCGGTTTTGGCTTTTTGTCATAAAAACATTTCGTCAGTAAATTGAAAACAAAAGGGGAATGCACGGCATGCTCGTTTTTAGAGTGCCAAAGGAATTTGAAGTAGGTTTTGATTTGAAATAGCATATAGTTGCGCAAAGATTCACAAAGAAAGGAACAAAATAACACAAAGAAAAATTTATTATTTTTTTGAGTATAGCGGAAGAAAGGAATTATTCTCCCAACATTTTTTCAACCTCTTTTTGTAAAATGGGTAAATGGCGCATTACAATTCCCCAAATCACATCGTCAGAAACGGAATCATAGCCGTGAATGATTCTATTTCTAACATCTACTATTTTTCTGGAATTCGAAATAATGATTTCGCTATCTTCTTTTAAAATTCGGTTCATGGCTTCACCGATTATTTCAATGTTTCTTTCAATGGCTCTTTTAGTCCTTAAATCATTTTCATAAACGCTAAATTCTTTGGGAGAATCAACAAAATAACTTTCAATTTCATTGATTGAATTTAAAATATCATAGAGCCATGTTTTGATATTATTGTTCATAAATCAATTGTTTGTTATGATTTATGGTTTTTCTGAAATAAGGATTTTTAATTGCTTTTTCTTCAAGCAAATCAATTTGTCTTTTTAATATGGCTTCTAATGAAAATTTTAAATCATAATAATTATCGACATAATCTAAAACAGCTATAGGTTGAAATTCAACAATCAAGTCAATGTCACTTTCTTTGTTGAATTTTTCCGTTAAAACAGAGCCAAAAGCATATAATGACTTTACATTATGTGTTTTACATAACTTTTGTATCGCTTCTGTATGGCTTTCTATTGGATTCATGGTTTAAATAGTAACATTCAAAAATACGGAAAATAATTTTAATATGTCGGACTTGTTTCATAGGTTAAAATTAAGATTATTTCTTAACTTTCTGTGATTGCTAAGTTAGCATGTCCATTAATGTTCCGTACTGCCAACTGCTACTGAACACTGTATACTTAATTATCCTTCAATCTTAGCCGAAAGTTCAAACCAGCGTTCTTCTTTGGCTTCGATTTTGGCAATGATGTTTTCCAGTTCTTTGGCTTTTTTCTCGATGTCGGCATCGGCTACTTTGCCATCAGAGAAGAGTTGTTCTATTTTGGCTTTGTCGAGTTCTAAATCCTTGATTTCACGTTCGATTTTTTGATATTCTTTTTGCTCGTTGAATGTCAGATTACCCGTTGGGTTATTTTGTTTCCAATCTTTTTTCTCAGCTTTGTTTTCCTCTTTCTGCGCTACATCGGCACTGTCTTCGTAGGCCCTGAAATCGGAGTAGTTTCCGGGAAAATCTTCGATTACACCTTCGCCCCTGAAAACAAATAAGTGATCCACGATTTTATCCATGAAATAACGGTCGTGGGAAACTACAAGCAGACAGCCCGGATAATCCAAAAGGAAACTTTCCAGGACATTCAAGGTGACAATATCCAAATCATTGGTTGGCTCATCGAGAATCAGGAAGTTCGGGTTCTGGATCAAAACGGTACATAAATACAAACGTTTCAACTCGCCACCGCTTAATTTTTCGACATAATCATGTTGTTTTTTGCGGTCAAAAAGAAAACGCTCCAGCAATTGTCCTGCCGAAATGATTTTTCCTTTTGTCAGCGGAATGTATTCTCCGTATTCCTTGATGATATCAATTACTTTTTGTCCCGGTTTTGGGTTGATACCACTTTGGGTGTAATACCCAATTTTGATGGTGTCACCCACAATGACTTTTCCTCCATCAAGCGGAAGCGTTCCGGTCAATAAATTCAGGAAAGTCGATTTTCCGGTTCCGTTTTTTCCGATGATTCCGATGCGTTCCCCGCGTTGGAAATCAAAACTGAAATTATCAAGAATCACCCGGTCTTTGAATTTTTTGGAAATCTTGTGAAGCTCAATAATCTTGCTTCCCATGCGCTCCATGTTGATTTCGAGTTCCACTTTATTCTCCCGACGACGGTTTTGCGCTTTTTCTTTAATCACGTAAAAATCATCCTGACGCGACTTCGATTTGGTCGTTCTCGCTTTCGGCTGGCGACGCATCCATTCCAATTCTTTTACAAAAAGGTTTTGTGCTTTGTCAACACTCGCATTCTCTGAAGCGATACGCTCCTCTTTTTTCTCTAAATAATACGAGTAATTCCCTTTGTATTAGTATAATTTTCCGTTATCGAGTTCAATGATTTCGTTACAAACGCGCTCCAGGAAGAAACGGTCGTGTGTCACCATAAACAAGGTTATGTTTTCTTTGGCAAAATAACTTTCCAGCCATTCGATCATTTCTAAATCCAAGTGGTTGGTAGGCTCGTCCAGAATTAATAAATCCGGTCGGTTGATCAGGATGATGGCCAGGGACAAACGTTTTTTCTGTCCTCCCGAAAGGTTTTTTACTTTCAGTTT
>JAKFBW010000149.1:0-17618 GCA_036676965.1 Flavobacterium sp.
TTTATTTTAATCAATCACCATCTCTGGAATTTCTCCTTCTATAATCAATTCGGCTTCAGTGGAAGCGATGATGTGTTCTACTGAAACACCTGGCGCACGTTCTAAGAGCTTAAAACCTTTTGGAGTTACTTCGAGAACTGCCAGTTCGGTTACTACTTTTTTGACACAGCCTACGCCGGTTAATGGTAAAGTGCATCTTTTTAGGATTTTTGATTCTCCTGCTTTGTTGACGTGCATCATGGCCACGATGATATTTTCGGCTGAGGCTACCAAGTCCATGGCGCCACCCATTCCTTTGACCATTTTTCCGGGGATTTTCCAGTTGGCAATATCGCCGTTTTCGGCTACTTCCATCGCGCCAAGAATCGTCAGATCGACGTGTTGCCCTCGAATCATTCCGAAACTTGTTGCTGAGTCAAAGAAGGAAGCTCCTTCTAAAGTCGTGATGGTTTGTTTTCCGGCGTTGATTAAATCAGCGTCTTCTTCGCCTTCAAAAGGGAAAGGTCCCATTCCGAGAACGCCGTTTTCGCTTTGAAATTCCACTTCAATTCCTTTTGGGATATAGTTTGCCACTAGAGTTGGAATACCAATTCCGAGGTTGACAAAATATTTATCTTTGACTTCTTGGGCTATTCGTTTAGCAATGTCTTCTTTTGTTAGCATAGATTTTTTAAACCATTAAGAAAAATTAAGGTCATTTAAGTTTTGGTTGAATTAATAAAGAATTCGTCTATATTTTATAATCATTTACAGTTGTTATAAAGTTGTAGCTTGCGGTGAAATTCAGATTTTTTCGAAATATTCTCCTTTAAACTTATATGTTATTTTATTTTTTGTGATTTTTCCATCTTCATTTATCAATGGAATATTGATTGTTTTATTTTTCTTGTCATAAATCAAATTAATATAATTTCTACTTTCAACACCGTCTTTTCTATTTCTGTTTGATGAACTAGAAAGGTCAATTTCATAACCCAAAGTGTTTTTTATACCACTTTTTGTCTTTATAAGTTTAGCATTTTCATTTAATTTTCCATCTTCAATTGAAAATATTTTGGCTTCATAATAATAGACGGCAGAACTTCCTACACTAACACTATTGGTAATGTAATAATGCTTGTTTTTTACTTTTACTTCATTAATTTCATAAAAACTACAACCATTGTCTTCTTCCTCTTTTTGATTTAATTTTGAGTATACTTTTCCACCAATATTGTATTGAAAAACATTTCTGTAAAATTGCATAGTACCTCCTTCAAAAGTATTCCAAGTATATATTCTAAAAAGTCCATCTGGTGACGATATTATTTTAAGACCTACTTTATCATTAAAAGTATAAGTTAGTGTTTTAGGATCTTTAGAAGTAAAATTCAAAATTAATTTTTCAAATTCTTTGTTGTATTTTGCTAAAGAATCATAAGAGTTGTCAGTATAGTTGTTCCTCCAAAATATTCTTTTTTCTATTAAAGTATTTATTTTTTCAAGTAAATTCAGATCTTGACTAAAAAGAGTGCCTTTAAAAAGAATAAAGAATATTAAAATAAATTTTCTCATTAATGTTCAGTTTATAATTATTTCTTTATTTTCTCTCTCGAACAGTTCTCTTCTCAATCCTTTTCTCATATTTCTCGCCTTGAAAGATGCGTTGCACGAAGATTCCTGGTGTGTGAATTTGGTTGGGGTCGAGCGTTCCGGCTTCTACCAATTCTTCGACTTCGGCAACGGTTATTTTGGCGGCACCGGCCATACAGGGGTTGAAGTTTCTTGCGGTTCCTTTGAAGATAAGGTTTCCTGCCGTGTCGCCTTTCCAGGCTTTTACAATGGCAAAATCAGCTTGGAAAGCCAGTTCCATTACGTGCATTTTTCCGTTGAATTCGCGAGCTTCTTTGCCTTCGGCGACTTCGGTTCCGTAACCGGCAGGGGTGAAAAAAGCGGGAATTCCGGCTTGGGCAGCCCGGCAGCGCTCAGCGAGTGTGCCTTGCGGAATGAGTTCCACTTCGAGTTCTCCGGTTAACATTTGGCGTTCAAACTCGGCATTTTCTCCCACATAGGAAGAAATCATTTTCTTGATTTGTCTCTTTTGCAAAAGCATTCCCAAACCAAAATTATCTACTCCCGCATTATTAGAGATGCAAGTGAGATTTTTGATTTCTTTTTGTACTAATTCGACAATGGAGTTTTCGGGGATGCCACACAATCCAAAACCGCCCAGCATCAGGGTCATCCCGTCTTCAATTCCTTGGAGTGCCTCTTGAACGGTAGTTACTTTTTTGTTAATCATAACGAATTGATTTCTTTTGATTTCTAAAAATAAGTCTTTATTTTCAAAAGAAAAAACAATATTACAATTCGTTGACAAACAAAAAAGCCTCCCAATGGGAGGCTCTTGTATTTAATTTTTAAAATTCAAATTCATCCGTTGTTTGAATCGAATCTTTTGCTACTGAATCTTTTACTTTCCTAGGTTGATAACAATCTACTTTTATCGAAAGATTAGCCGGTCTTTCGAAGTTTTCTTTCGATACTTTCAAACTCGGATCTTCATAACACAATTTCATAAAATATCCCCAAATCGGTAGGGCAGAAGTAGCTCCCTGTCCGTAAGTAAGGGTGGTGAAACGGGCGGAACGGTCTTCGCAGCCTACCCAGACGCCGGTTACTAAATTTGGAACCATTCCCATGAACCAACCATCGGATTGGTTTTGTGAAGTACCTGTTTTTCCTGCAATCGGATTGGTAAACATATAAGGATATCCCGTCCAGCGATTGTCGCCGCTACCGCCATATTCTGTTCGCAATCTTGATCCTGAACCGCCTTCGGTTACTCCTTCGAGTAATTTAATTACGGCAAAGGCAATATCTTTATTTAAAACGTCATGGGATTCAGGGATAGGTTCGTAGATGACCACGCCGCTTTTATCTTCAATACGGTTCAAGAATTGAGGTTTGGTATATACCCCTTGGTTGGCAAAGGTACTGTAGGCAGCAACCATGTCTTCAACGGTAATTTCAACGGCTCCTAATGCAATGGAAGGCTGGTTGATGATTTCGGATTTTACCCCCAATTTATGGGTTAGTTCCACAACCGCTTCAGGACCCACTTTATCCATCAATTTGGCAGAAATGGTATTGATAGAGTTGGCCAATGCTTTCTTTAACGTAACCATTCCGCGGTATTTATTGTCGGAGTTTTTAGGTGTCCAGGTTTCGGTAACATGGTGACGTCCTACGGGAATCGTAAAAGGGGCATCTATGAGAGAATCACAAGGGGACATGTTCAGCTGTTCAATGGCTGTGGCGTAAACAAATGGCTTAAAGGTAGAACCTACCTGACGGGCTCCCTGTCCTACGTGGTCGTATTGAAAATACTTGTAGTTAATACCACCCACCCAGGCTTTGATACTTCCTGTTTGTGGTTCCATGGCCATAAGCCCTGTTTGTAAAAAATGCTTGTAATAGCGGATAGAATCCATGGGAGTCATGATGGTGTCTTTTTCCCCTTTCCAGGTAAAAACAGTCATTTTTGTTTTTTCATAGAATGATTTTTCAATCTCTTCATCGCTTTTGTCCAACGATTTTAGGATAGACCATCGGCTGGATGATTTCATGGCCTGGTTCAAAATACGATCTGTTTCGGCTTTAGAAATATTTACAAATGGTGCGTTTTTATTCTTCTTTTGTTGGGTAAAAAATTCTTCCTGAAGGTTCGCCATGTGTTCTGTAACCGCTTTCTCGGCATGCAATTGCATTCTGGAATCAATGGTGGTGTATATTTTCAAACCGTCTTTGTAGATATCATAATCGGTTCCGTCCGGTTTCTTATTTTCTTCTACCCATTTTTTCATGTAATCACGCAAGTACTCCCTGAAATAAGTAGCTGTTCCTTCTCTGTGGCTTTCCAGTTTGAAGCGCAATTTTATAGGTAAACTTTGTAATTTGAGTTTTTGTTCATTTGAAATGATGCCTCCTTTTTCCATTTGCGAGAGCACTACATTTCTACGGTTTTTTACTCCTTGCGGATTTCTCACCGGATTGTATAAACCGGAATTTTTGAACATCCCCACTAATACAGCCGATTCTTCAATCGTTAATTCTTTTGGAGTTTTTGAGAAATAAGTTTGGGCTGCAGAACTTACTCCCACAGAGTAATTTCCAAAGTCGTACACATTACAATACATGGCTAATATCTCGTTTTTAGTGTATTGTCTTTCCAGTCTGATGGCGATAATCCATTCTTTGGCTTTTTGTACAATTCTGAAAGGTAAAAATTTAGACCCCTCACCATGAAACAATTGTTTCGCCAATTGTTGGGTTAGGGTACTGGCCCCTCCGCTGGTTCCCAAACTGGCTATGGCCCTCAGCGTCCCTCTTCCGTCTATACCGGAATGCTCGTAAAAACGCTCGTCTTCAGTCGCAATCAAGGCTTGTACGAAGTTTTTTGGCAAGTCGGAATATTTTAACTGTGACCTGTTTTTTTGAAAATATTTTCCAATAACCACTCCGTCTGAGGAAATGATTTCTGTGGCCAGATTAGAATCCGGATTTTCTAAGTCCTCAAAGGATGGCATAGAACCAAAGAGTCCCCATGAAGCAAACAAGAAAAATAAAATGAGACCTCCCAAACCATATAGGAAAAACTTCCAAAATGTTTTGGTGTAATAGTTGAAATCTTTAACGGGATTTTTCCCTTGATTACTGTTTCTGATAGTAGCCATATAGTATTTATTCTTTATTTTCAATTCGGAAACCTACTTCTGTAATTCCTTCTAATGCCGTAACTCCGGGTACTTTTCCGGTTTCTCTGACCGCCTGTTTGATGTAAATTTTGTATTTTCCCCTGAACCGTACGTTCTCTTTGTAAAACAACTTACTTTCCTTAATATCCGTAAATCCGTTACCCAATAAATTTCCTTCCGGATCCGCCATTTGGTATTCTAAGGTATCTACTTTGGTAAACCCATTTGGTTTTTCTATACCCACAATTAGAAAAATATTATTGAACGGGTAATTGTTGTTGTTCCGGATGTTGAGGAACAGATTGTATCTTTTTGTGGAATCCAATTCCGGTAAATAGAAAGATACAACACTGTCTTTGTGCCAGGCACTCCCAACAGATTTATATTCGTCAAATACTCTTTTTTTATCACATGAAAAAAAGAATAGCGCAACCAAAAGGAGTGCAATGCTATTTTTTAGCCTCATTTTTAGTAATAATTATCGGTTTTCTAGGTTCTGAAGTTTTAGGGGTTTCAGGATTTTGTTTCTTTTTATTGGGACGATTTTTATTGCCCTGAGGTTTATTATTGTTGGTGTTGTTTGCGTTTTCCGGTTTATTGGTGTTGGCAACAATCGCATTTTCAGCAGTTGGCCTGCGTTTTTTGTTTGATTTTTTCTTTGGTTTAGGCTGGTCAAAACGCGTTAAGCTTTCTTGTCCCATTGCATTGTTAAAATCTTTTTCTACTTCTTGAACGATTTCTATAGCATAATCTTCTAATGCCGAAACTTTCTTTTTTTGTTTGTTTTCGGCAACAATTTCTCTTACTTTTTCAATTTTCAATATATGCCAGTTGGCAAAATTGTTGGTGTAGGCAAACCACATCAAGCCTTTGAAAATGTCTTGTTTCTGACAAACTGCGTCACCTTTTTCTGTAACTAATTTGGTGTCAAAGTCGGGAAAATCTTTCAACGCATCCATGTAAGTGTCTAGTTCATAGTTCAGACAGCATTTTAGTTTCCCGCATTGACCGGCCAGTTTCTGTGGGTTCAAAGACAATTGTTGGTAACGTGCCGCTGAAGTATTTACACTTCTGAAATCAGTTAGCCAGGTTGAACAACACAACTCTCTTCCGCAAGAACCAATACCTCCCAAACGGGCCGCTTCCTGACGGAAACCCACTTGTTTCATTTCGACTCTGGTGCTGAATTCTTTGGCAAAATCTTTAATCAAAAGTCTAAAATCGACTCTATCATTGGCTGTGTAGTAAAAAGTAGCTTTCGAACCGTCTCCTTGAAATTCGATGTCCGAAATCTTCATTTCCAGTTTTTGTTGAATCGCCAATTCACGGGCGCGCACTTTCATGGGTTCTTCTTTATCCCGTGCTGCCGACCAGATGTCGATGTCTTTTTGCGATGCTTTTCTGTAGATTTTTGGAATCTCATTACTGTTCGGGTTGACTCCTTTTTTCTTCATCTGGATGCGAACCAATTCGCCTGTCAAAGTAACAATTCCGATGTCGTGCCCGGGAGAAGCGACCGTGGCCACGATGTCTCCCATGCATAAAGTCAATTTTTCCGTATTGCGATAAAACTCTTTTCTTCCATTCTTGAAACGGACCTCGACACAGTCAAAAGCGGCTTCGCCATTAGGCAGACTCATATTCGAAAGCCAGTCGAAAACCGTTAATTTATTGCAGCTGTCGGTGCCACAAGTCCCATTATTTTTACAACCCTTTGGTGCGCCACCGTCAGAAGTTGAACAACTTGTACATGCCATAATTTTATATGTAGTGTTGCCAAAAGGCAACTTAAGTTCTTAAAACGTTTAATTGGTAAAGATAGTATTTTTTAAGTTTACCTCACAACCGCTAAAAACGGGAATATCTCATAAAATTTTATTAAAAAACCCATTACATGAATCCTTGTAACGGGTTGTTTTTAGATTATAATTTAAAAAAAAATCAGGTTTCCTTGATGGATATAATTTTTACGGGACAGGCTTTGGCTGCCAATTCACAACCCTCAACAATCGTATGATCGTGTGATTTTAACGTAAAAAAACCTTTGGCATTTTGTGAATGGATTAAAACCGATTTTCCGTCTTTTTTAGACATCTGAAACTGCACCGGTGCCATTTCTACGCAATAATTGCAGCCAATACATTTGTCCCTTTGCAGTGTTACAATAACCATTAGGCTCCCACAATTTTATATAATTTGTCAGACATTCGGATTCGGAAAGGCAGTTTAAAAGTGCAATCATCCCCTTTGGTGGCTTTTTCTGTCGCAAAATCATTCACATACATTTCCTCGATAATCATTTCCTGGGCTCCGGTTCTTGGTCCTGTAACCAATATTTTATCTCCGATTTTGATGTCGTAGGCTTCAATTTTGAATTGACCGATAGCTGCTTTTGGGAAAAAATGAGTTCCTTTACCCACATACACTTTCTTTTGAGTCGCTACCGATCCTGAAACATCACTCCATTCTCCTAATTCCTGTCCGAGGTAATAACCGGCCCAAAAACCACGATTGTAAACGGTGTTTAGGACTTCCATCCAAATAGTCACTTTTTCATTTGAATATGTTCCGTCGTAATAACTGTCAATCGCTTCGCGATAGGTTTTGATTACGGTGGCCACATATTCCGGCGCACGGCCACGGCCTTCAATTTTTAGCACCTGAATGCCCGAATCAATCACCTGATCCAGAAAATCCAACGTACACAAATCTTTTGGTGACATCAGGTATTCGTTATCCACTTCAATTTCAAAACCGGTTTCCTGGTCGATAACGGTATACTTTTTACGGCAATTTTGTTTGCAGGCTCCACGATTGGCAGAGGAATTATGCGAGTGTAAACTCAAATAGCATTTTCCGGAAACCGCCATGCACAAAGCACCATGACCGAAAATTTCAATTTCGACCAAATTTCCGTTGGGTCCTTTTATCTGCTCTTTCTCGATTTGTTCGGTGATTTTTTTTACCTGACGCAAACTCAATTCCCGACTCAAAACCATGGTGTCGGCAAAAAGGCTGTAGAATTTTATGGTTTCGATATTGGTAACATTGAGTTGGGTCGAAATATGTACTTCCATCCCAATGCCTCTCGCCATCGCAATAACCGCTTGGTCTGAAGCGATAACTGCGGTAATATTGGCTTCTTTGGCTTTGTTCAATAAGGTCTTTACGACCGATAAATCGTGATCGTAAATAATGGTGTTCAATGTAAGATAGCTTCGCATGTTTTTGGCCTCACAACGACGGGCAATTTCCGGCAAATCGTCTATGGCGAAATTTACCGTAGCCCGGGCGCGCATGTTCAGTTGCTCTACGCCAAAGTAAACAGAATCGGCACCATTGTCTAATCCGGCTTGTAGCGACTCAAAGTTCCCGGCGGGAGCCATGAGTTCTATTTTGTTATTCGATATCATGATAAATTAGTCTAATATTTTATATAATTTATCGGATAATCGAATTCTAAAGGGTACAGGAAAGGTTATTTTGTCGCCTGTTTTTGCCTGGGTTCCTTCGGTTCCGTTGATTAATAGTTTTTCTAAAACCAATTCCTGATTGCCGGTGGTTGGTCCTGAAATCAGGATTTTATCACCTACATTCAATTCTTTATTTTCAATGGTGAAAAGGCCCACTTGTGCTTTTACATAATAATGTTCCGCTTTACCAAGCAATACTTTTTTGACTTTTATTTTCTGGCGAATGTCTGTTGGTTTTGGAGCTGTAGCCAAAGCAATATTTGATAGTTCTCCGGAATGTTTGAATTTTAAACTTTCGGATTTTCCTTTTCTAAAGACTTTATTGCCTACTTGTTTTCCGGTTCTCAATTTTACCTGATGAACCAATGGCAAATGGGTAATTTCAAGACATTCGGTAGAACAGCAATTTTCCATGGCGGCTTTGCATTCGTCACATTGGATGAATAACAGATGGCATCCGTCATTGGCACAATTGGTGTGGTTGTCGCAGGGTTTTCCACATTGGTGGCATTGGGAAACAATATCATCCGTGATTCTTTCTCCCAAACGATTGTCGAAAACGAAATTCTTTCCTATGAATTTGCTTTCCAAACCTTCTTCTTTGATTTGTTTTGCATATTGGATGATTCCGCCTTCCAGTTGGTATACATTTTTAAATCCCTGGTGTTTAAAGTAGGCGCTCGCTTTTTCACAACGAATTCCGCCCGTGCAATACATAACCAGGTTTTTATCTTCTTTGAAGTCTTTCAGTTGTTCGTTGATAATCGGAAGGGATTCTCTAAACGTTTCCACATCAGGGGTAATGGCGCCTTTAAAATGACCGATTTCACTTTCGTAGTGATTCCTGAAATCGACCACAATCGTGTCCGGGTTTTCTAAAATTTCATTGAATTCTGCCGCTTTCAAGTGAACACCTTTATTGGTAACGTCAAAGGTTTCGTCGTTGAGACCGTCGGCTACGATTTTGTGACGAACTTTAATGGTCAGTTTTAAGAATGAATGGTCGTCATGTTCTACGGCCACATTCAAACGAATGCCTTTCATAAAATCATAGACTTCCAAAGTTTCCCTGAAAGCTTCGAAATTTTCGGCGGGAATACTCATTTGGGCATTGATGCCTTCGTGGGCTACGTAAATCCGGCCCAAAGCATCGAGTGCGTTCCAGGCTATAAATAAATCGTCGCGAAATTTCTTGGGATCTTCAATTTTGGCATACGCATAGAAAGACAACGTGAGGCGTTGTTTTCCCGCCTGATCAATCAGTTCGGCTCTTTCTTCTGCGCTTAAGGTGTTATACAGTTGCATGCTATAAACGTTTAAGTGAGAAAATATGTTGTGAATTGGCTTCGCCCTGTTCGGCTTCGCCTCGAGTTCTAAATGGAAGAATTCGGTTGCAAAGGTAGTTTTTTTTATTTAAACGCCAAGAACACTAAGACGACACAAAGGCCTCAAAATGAAAAAACAATAAAGAACCCTAAATAAATAGTGGACGTAGTGCTTTCTTTGTAGACTTCGTGTTTAGAGAGTAAAGTCGACTATATATCCATCAATGTGATGGTGGTGTCGTTTAAATCCTGGGTAATGTAGATTTGGCAGGAAAGGCGAATGTGTATTTCTTCGAATCCTAATTTTGCCAGTGTGGCGGGTTCGTTGCGGTCTTTTACAGCTGAATTTCCGGTAATCCCTTCGGCTTTTATGACACAGGTGGCGCATCGGCCAACGCCGCCACATTCTCCAAACGAGTCCAACTGGAGTTCGTCCTTCAGCAGGAACATGAGGTTGGGATAGGCGCTGTGATGGGTTACTATTTGTTGTGGAATCCCGTTTTCAACGACGGTAAATTGGATTGGTTTTCGTTCTTTTTCCAAAGTGAGGGGAGTTTTTTTTAACCGCAAAGTTTGAAAGATTTTAAAAAAGTAAACCGCAGATTTGCAGATTTATTTTAAAAAATCTGCAAATCTGCGGTAAATTATTTTGCGTTCCTTGCGGCTAGGTGTTAGCAATACTCGTTAAAAGCATCTTGCAAGTTTTCGGCAATCATTTCAGCCGGACGCCCTTCAATGTGGTGACGCTCTAACATGTGAACCAATTCTCCGTTTTTGAACAAAGCCATAGATGGAGATGATGGAGGGAAAGGGAACATGTGTTGTCTTGCTGCATCTACCGCTTCTTTGTCAACTCCTGCAAAAACAGTGATTAAATGATCTGGTTTTTTAGCACCTTCTAAACTCATTTTTGCTCCCGGGCGTGCATTTCTGGCAGCACATCCACATACGGAGTTTACCACTACTAACGTTGTTCCTTCGGCATTGATTGCATTATTTACTGCTTCTGCACTATGTAAATCTTGAAAACCTACTGCAGTCAATTCTGCTTGCATTGGTTTTACCATTTCTTCTGGATACATACTATTTTGTTTTTAAAGTAATTTATATTTAATCTTTATAAAAGTACTGCAAAGTTACAAAGTTTAAAAAGAAGAACTTTAAAACCATTATAAAGTTTTGTTATAGTTTTATTGTTATTTCTTAAAATGGAAAACAATTTGTAACAGGGAACGGATAAAAAGCCATTTCGGGCATTTCAAAATCACTTTCAGATCTTCAAACAGCGTGGTTTCTTCATCCAGGAATTTAAAAATCAAATTCGGATTTCCTTTTTTGAACATCGATAAAAAAATGCGGCTCCCCAGTTCGTTGTATCGGTCTAAAATGTTAAGCAATAACAAGTCATAATACCAGAATTTGTTTTTTTTGTGAAATTGTATCAAGTTGGTTTCGGTTTCAAGAAAGGAAACGAGTTGCGTCGATTTTTTGTCGGAATTCTTAAAGGTAAAACCGGTACTGGCTTTGGTCCATCCGCCTGCCGTGCCTATGTTGAGTACGCGCTTGGTGTTTTTTTTCCAAAAGGGATAACAAGTCATCGGGATGCTGCCTTGTTCTTTTTCGACGATTTCATATTGGCTGATGCCGAGTTTTTGAATGTAGTTTTGAATTTCGGTTTCGTATTCCTCTTTTTTTAAAAGCTGATGGGAGAATAAGGTGTATTCCAGTAAGGCTTCGGTTTCTGAAACGGGCAAAACATACATAAAACGGGTATTGCCTTTCTGCGCCACCGAAAAATCCATAAAAGTAGCTTGTTCCGGAGTGAAAACGGCCTGTTTGCTTTTGACAAACCAACCGATAAAATGCTGCTGTAACAGCGGATATTGGGTTTGGTTTAAAACATCCCCTTTGTCAAAAATGCTGTTAAAAACCGTGGAGCAGGTAAAACTTTCGGTTTCGGAGGCTACATAAACATGGTTTTCGAGTTCGTTGATTTCGGTTACTTTTTCAATGATAAAAGTAATGTTGGTTTCTTTCAGAATGTGCTCAAAAACTTGCCTGTAAAAATCCAATCCTTGAATCATGCTGTATTGGTAAGGCTGTAAATCCAAATCTCTTGCAAATTGCTCATTGGCAAATAAAGCCGAATTCCATTTTTTTGAAATGGATTCTTCCCAAATCGTCAGTTCTTCCTGCCAGAAACACCAAGTACGGTCGTTGTTTTTTTTTGGATTTTCATCCAATAACAAAATAGATTTGTCTTTGAATTTTCCGCAAAGCACCATTTTATACACTGTCATCAAAGCAGCCAGTCCTGTTCCGGTAAAAATGTAATCGAAGTGTTTCATTAGTAATGGAGAAAATTCCTCTCAAAAATAACGAATTATTTCATTTTCTCAAGAATCATAAGTAAGTCTTCGGCTTTTAGATAGGAATGTTGCTGCACCAAAATAGAATAATCCGGGCCTAAAATCGTCAATGTGGGATAAATGACCTGATTGTTGATGGTGGCTAATGCAGTTGTGAGTTCGTGAATGCCGGTATTGGTTCCGGTGGGTTTGTATTCGAAAGTGTGGTGGTTGAATGTAATGTCTTTTTTGTCCTCGGCATCCAAAGCGATGAAATAAAAAGAATCGTTTAATTTGTTGCCGATTTCGACATTTTTAAAAGTCGAATTTTCCATCATTTTGCAGAATTTGCACCACGAGGTATGAATGAAAATGACAAAAGGTTTTGGGTCTTTTACGGCCAATTGTTCGGCTTCTTCAAACGAATAGGTTTTCAGTTGGGCAAAACCGGAAGGAATCGCCCAAAAGAAAATCAATAATATGAATAGCTTTTTTTTCATTTTTTTATTTCAAAGTAAAGCGCAATCCAAAAAAGCTTCGAATGCCTTGGTTTGGTCCGTAAACATAACCTGGGTCAAAGGTTAACGCATAAGGATTATCTGCTGTGTCGACTACCTGACCATTTGGGACAAAATTCCCTTTTTGACCATAATTATTGGTGTCATTAGTATTGCCATCAGAAACTTTTACGTTTTCATCAAAAGGATCGTTAGCACGAGCAATGATGAACGGATTCCCTTTGTTAGGTGTCCAGTTCAATAGGTTTTTTACACCAGCATAAATTTCTATATTTTTAAATTTGTTGAAGGTAAATTGAATGTTCTGTATGCTCCATGTTGGGGAATAAGGTTTTCTTGGGTCTAAGTCACCTAACAGCGGCAAGCGCATCGGACCATATAAATTACCGGTATAGTCAACATCAAGGAATAATTTCTTGATACGATACGAAATCGCCCAGGTTCCCGTGAATTTTTCTGTTAACATTTGACGGGTTTTTATTCCATTTTCCGTTTTCGCAACATCCATATAGGTCGCTCCTAAAATCATTTTCAAACCAGAGTTAAAAACCATGTCGATATTGGCGCTGATTCCTTTGGTTACTGCATATCCATCGAGATTTTTGTATATAATTTGATTCGGATTGCTGTCATAATCGGGAATAATCGAATTGGTAAAATGCGTGTACCAGGCGGTGGTTTCGAAACCGATGAAGTTGCCGTTTTGGGTAAAGATTTTCTTCAGGTAATTCAGATTCGCATTGTAAGAACGTTCGGGTTTCAGTTCCTCCAGAACAATAACATCACGTGAACCAGTGAGCGCTGCATGTTCTTCGGTAAATAGATTGACAATCCGGAAGCCGGTTCCGGTATTGAATCGCAGAATATTGTTGTCGTTAATTTTCCATTTGTAAGCCAGTCTTGGAGTAAAAATAGAACCGTGATTGTTGTTGTAATCGTAGCGGGCACCCAAAAGGACTTTGTGATTTTTATGCAGTGTAATTTCGTCCTGAACAAACAAACTCGGAATCCAATTAATGTCTTCTTTTACCGTTGCGGTGGTATTGTCATCATAATATTGGTAACGTATGGCCGTACCAAAAAGCAAATCATGTTGGCCTATGTTTTTGTCCAAAGTCAGTTGTCCGAAACCAATACGCTGTTTTGCCAGATAAGGGGTGTTTCCGTAAACCGAGTTTTGGTCGTGATCGGTGTAAGAGAAGGAGAACAACATTTTCTCTTTTACGGGTAATTCATAAGCCCCTAATAATTCCCAGCGTTTGGTATAAATACTTTCGCCATAGACCTCACTTCCGCCACGGTATTTTTTCTCCCAGTGCATTTCCCCGCCCCAACGGTCTTCATAGAAAAAGCGTCCTGCCATTGAAAACAGTTTGTTGCTTTTTCGATTGAAATTCCATTTCTGGAAAACAGAAATTCGATCCTGTAAAGTGACATCGGTGAAATTGTCGTTATTATTATCAATTGGGTTGCTGTAATTGAAATAATTTATTCCTGTTAATACAGAAACTGTTTTGCTTACGTTTCCTTTGAAACCTAAATCGATATTCATTTCGCCCCAATCGGTGGAGAAGGCATCTGCCGAGAAAAGAGGTGCGTTTTTTGGGTTTTTAGTGATAATATTAATTAATCCGCCCACGGCTTCACTACCATATAAAGAGGAAGCAGGTCCTTTTACAATTTCAATCCGTTCCAATAAAGAATTCGGAATTCCTGATAATCCATAAACCGTTGAAAGTCCGCTCACAATGGGCATTCCGTCTATTAAAACCAAGGTATAAGGTCCTTCCAGACCATTAATGTGGATGTCTCCGGTATTGCAGACATTACAGTTTAATTGTGGGCGTACACCATTGACATTTTGCAAAGCCTCGAAAATATTGGCTGTTGGGTTTTTCTTGAAGAAAGTAGGTTTGTAGACTTCTACAGGCACCGAACTTTCCAGACGGCTCACCGCCTTTAAGGTTCCCGTAACCACCACTTCATCCAAGGTATTATTTTCTTTTAAATTAAAATCAACGATAAATTCAGTGCTGTCAGTCACCGTAATTTTTTTGGTTTCGGTTTTATAACCGGTATACGAAGCCGCAATTTCATAATCGCCCAAAGCGATGTTTGGTAATGTATAAAAACCTGCAGCATCACTTATGGCAGATTTGTTGGCTTTTTTTAAGCTGATATTAGCCTGCTGTAATGGCTCACCATCGGCCATAACTCTCCCTTTTATGTTTGCTTGAGCAAATAAAAGAGTAGGTAAAAGAAAATAAAAAGATAAAATTAGATTTTTCACAATTATAATTTAGTTTGTATTTAAATAAATATTTAGGCAAATCTAAAAATTATATTTCATAAAACAAAAAAACATAATTATATTTGCCTCAAATAGTTATAAAAATGGGAAAATCGCTAGAAGAAGTACACCAGTCGGTGGCTACACAAAATAAGAAATCAGTTTTCCGAAAAATATTGGCTTTTTTTGGTCCCGCCTATTTGATTAGTGTGGGGTATATGGATCCGGGGAATTGGGCGACCGACATTGCCGGAGGGAGTCAGTTTGGCTATGCTTTACTTTGGGTTTTATTGATGAGTAATATCATGGCCCTGTTGTTGCAAAGTTTGAGTGCCCGATTGGGAATTGTTACCCAACGCGATTTGGCACAGGCTTCCCGGGAAACCTATTCTAGGTTTATCAATTATATCCTTTATTTTTTAGCTGAAATTGCCATTGCTGCCTGTGACTTGGCAGAGGTGCTGGGAATGGCCATCGGGATTAATCTGTTGTTTGGCATTCCGTTGATAGAAGGGGTAATGATTACGGTTTTGGATACATTTTTATTATTGTTTTTAATCAATAAGGGTATTCGTAAAATGGAGGCTTTCATTATTGCACTGGTTACCGTCATTGGTGTTTCATTTATTTTTGAGATGATTTTTGCCCAGCCGGAAATGGATAAGGTGGTTTTAGGTTTGATTCCGTCTATGCCCGGTGATGCCGCTTTGTATATTGCAATCGGAATTATCGGAGCGACCGTGATGCCGCATAATTTGTATTTACACTCTTCTTTGGTGCAAACCAGACAATTCGACCGAAGTACAGCCGGTATCAAACAGGCTTTGAAATATAATTTTATTGATTCGGCCATTGCGCTGAACTTAGCCTTTTTTGTCAATGCGGCTATTTTAATTTTGGCGGCAGCCACTTTTTACAGAAACGGCATGTTTGAGGTGGCCGAAATCCAGGATGCCCATCAATTTTTACAACCGCTTTTGGGAACCAAGTGGGCACCTATTTTATTTGCAGTGGCTTTGATTGCCGCCGGACAAAGCTCAACCATTACAGGGACTTTAGCCGGACAAATCGTTATGGAAGGCTATCTCAATTTGCGTATTCAACCCTGGGTGCGAAGAATCATCACCCGATTGATTGCGATTATTCCTGCCGTTATTGTCATTAGTATTTTTGGGGAACAGGTAACCGGGAAATTGCTGATTTTAAGTCAGGTTATTTTGAGTTTACAATTAGGTTTTGCTATCATTCCGCTGATTCATTTTGTGAGTGATAAATCAAAAATGAATGGTTTTCATATTGGCAAATGGATGCAGATTGCTTCCTGGATTATCGCGACCATCATTGTCAGTTTAAATGCCAAATTGGTTTTTGATGAAATAAAAGGATGGCTTGAAATTTCAGAAAATCCAATCGTGTTGTGGTTTACGGTGGTTCCGTTGGCCTTTGGATTCTTATTGTTGTTATTGTACATTATTTTCAAACCATTCATCTCCAAATCAAAAATTGCGATACTCAATCATTCGCCGCACAATTTGAAACTGCATTTTTCTAAGTCAGCCGGTTATACGAAAAAGAATATTGCTGTTTCCGTCGATTTTTCGGATGCCGATGAGGTGGCCTTGAACAGTGCTTTCGAATTAGGAGGAATCGAAGCCAATTATACCTTGATTCATGTGGTGGAAACCGTGGGAGCGATGGTATATGGCGAGAATATTGATGATCATGAAACATTGGTTGACGAAAAATTATTGAAAAAATACCAAGAAATGCTTGCTGAAAAAGGGTTTAAAGTAGCCATTCAGTTGGGATTTGGTAAACCCAATACGGTAATCCCAGAAATCATCAATGCCGGAAGTTTTGATGTTTTGGTTATGGGAACGCATGGACATACCGGATTTAAAGATTTGATATTTGGTACGACTGTAGATAAATTGAGACATAAAATTTCGATACCTTTGTTGATTGTAAAAAAATAGTTGTTGAGTCACTTATTTCTAAGATTTTTTCGAAATCTTATAACATAAGAGCCTCAGAATCTTAGAGCCTATAAAAAATGACTTTTTCTGAAGAGAATTATCTCAAAACCATATTTCATCTTACCGCAGTTTCTGATTCGGGGGTGAGTACCAATGCCATTGCCGAAATGATGGAAACCAAGGCTTCCTCCGTAACGGATATGCTCAAGAAATTGGCCGACAAGGATTTGGTGCATTACAAGAAATACCAAGGGGTTTCGTTGACTGATCAGGGCAAATTGGCCGCTAAGATGATAGTTAGAAAACACCGTCTTTGGGAAGTTTTTCTGGTGGAAAAATTAGATTTTTCCTGGGATGAGGTGCATGATATTGCCGAGCAGTTAGAGCATATAAAATCTGAAAAATTAATCAATAAACTGGATGATTTTTTAGGCAATCCAACCGAAGATCCTCACGGAGACCCTATTCCGAATGCAGCCGGACAAATTTTGAAAACCGAAAAACAATTGCTCTCTGAACTCGCCGAAAATCAAATCGGAATTTGTGTTGGCGTGAAAGATACTTCGTCTGAGTTTTTGAAATATCTGGACAAACAGGGGATTGCCTTGGGGTCTAAAATTGAAATCATCACTCAGGAGAGTTTCGATTTGTCTTTCAAAATTTATGTAGATGGTAAGGAATTGATGATTTCCAACAAAATTGCCGGTAATCTTTTTGTGAAGACAAATTAAATTGTGGTCTCCCGGATTAGATAAGAAATAGGCTGTCCGAGAAAGGGCAGCCTATTTTTTTGATTTAAACAGTTATACTAATTTGCTTTAATAATTCTGAATTTAAAGTTCAATAGGGTTAATAGCTGATTATGGTACTGGTTAAAATTTTCAAAGAATTTTTCTATGGCAATTTTGAATGTTTTGAAATCTTCATAGTATTTGTTTTTCATTACTTTCTT
>JAKFBW010000150.1:0-3498 GCA_036676965.1 Flavobacterium sp.
TCTTTAATAAAAGAAAAATCTATACAAAAGGTTAATGATTCAGATTATAAACTAGATGGGAAAGTTATTTTAGAAGTTTCCAATCCAAATTCAAATCCAGTAACAGATACATTTAATTATAGAAAAGTCAACTGGAGAGATACATTCATTGCAAACAAGATTGAGTATCTTAACGAATTTATTAAAATCACAAGAGAAAGAGAATTATTAAATCCTATTCACTCTTTAGTAGACTATACAAATGGCAAAATCCAAACAATGTATAGTTCAAAATTGATTGGAATATACAATCCAAACGAATTAAAAGATTGTATAACTATTGGATATTTAGAACAGCCTTTTACAATCAATAATGTACCAGACAACAATTTATTTGGACAACTTTTAATTTTTAGTCCAGTTACAAAGCAAAAAATAAAATTATATCTATATCGGGAATTTGACTATGAAAAGGAAGATAATTATTATAAGTATCTTAGATTAAAGAATATTCAAATTGTAGCAAAAGAAATAAGAAATGAAATAGAAAACGAGAGTTATGATTTATTAAGAAATATGCAGATAATAGATGAATCAAAATACCTAGACACTAAAAATTATAATGTAATTATTGCTTTTGGTGGATTAAAAAAAATTGATTTAATTATACCGATAGAAAACGGAAAAATAATCGTTTCAAAAATAAACTCGAAAGAATTTACATATAAAGTCGAATATTCTGAATAAAAAAACAGCAGCTAACGTCGTATTGGTATTGTCTGTTCTCAGCACGTCTCCCAATAGATACAGATGATTGTTGGCATTAAGCTGAATGAACGTTGTGTACTACGGAGCAAAAGAATAATTTTAACGTGAAAGAGTTTGCAGCTATACCGGCTGACGAATAATAATTCATCATTTGTACTTTATTCAACTTTATCTAACTTACCAAGCAGACGAA
The DNA here is from genome assembly GCA_036676965.1 of Flavobacterium sp. Classification (GTDB taxonomy): domain Bacteria; phylum Bacteroidota; class Bacteroidia; order Flavobacteriales; family Flavobacteriaceae; genus Flavobacterium. The sequence goes on from JAKFBW010000150.1 coordinate 941, forward strand.
CAAGGACTGCCGATACATCGGCAAGCCCTTCACGTTATGCATCATGCCTGGGCGACCTGCTGATTTGAAACATTCTACATAAAACGAACCTCTAACTTATAAATATGAAACTATCAAATAACAAAATTCTCATTACCGGAGGAGGCAGCGGGATAGGGTATGCGATGGCGGAAAGATTTATTAAAGAAAACAACACAGTCATCATCTGCGGCAGACGCAAATCTGTCTTGAAAGAAGCAGAAGAAAAGCTTCCTTCCATTATTACCAGGCAATGTGATTTAGCCGTGAGCCACGAAAGAGAAGCATTGTATAAATGGATTGAAGATGAACATCCTGATTTAAACGTCCTGGTAAACAATGCAGGCATTCAACACTGGATGTCCATTTCCGACCCCGACTTTTATCAACGTGCACAAAGCGAAATCACTATTAATTTAGAAGCTCCTGTACATTTAACCTCGCTGTTTTTAAATCTTAAATCAATAAACACGATTGTGAATGTCACTTCTGCTTTAGCCTATGTTCCGAGAATTAAAGCTCCTGTTTATTCTGCTACGAAAGCTTTCTTTCACTCGTTTACTATTTCGCTCAGGGCACTCGTTAAGTCAAAAAACATTGAAGTGATTGAGGTAATACCGCCTGCTTTAAATACTGATTTAGGAGGCAAAGGGATTCACGATTTTGCACCCCCGGTAAGTGGTTTTATTGAATCTATTTTCGAACAGTTAAAAGAAGGCAATACAACATTAACTTTTGGTTTTAGCGAAGCATTGAGCGAGGCAGGAAAAGAAATTTTCCAACCTGCTTATGATCAGATGAATCAACCTTAACAGATTAGATTATGCTTCAGTGTAGCTATCAGATCTTGCAGCATACAGGGAATAAACTTTTATTTATAAATTTAGCAGCGGTTATGAGCTGACGGTTTTTCAAATACCGCCATATCGCCAAGCCGTGCATGTTGGGCGTCATGCTGAACTTCACTAACAAAGCAATATAGAATGACTGCAAAAAGTAGATTCATCGATAGGTATCCTGTTTTCGTTTTCATCTTGCTTACCTTTTTTATTTCACACCTGTTGAATCCCTTTATTGTTGAATTATTACACATCCTGTTTCCACATTTTTCATTCAACTTTCCAGAGGCAGGACTGAATGAAAGGAGTTTGATAAATCAGTATGGTGGAAGTATTGCGGCTTTATTCATTACAATGCAGTTGTATGGAACCAAAGGATTGAAATCAATTATTGGCTTTAGCAGAATAAATACACAGGCAGTTTCCTGGATATGTATGAGCGTTCTGTTACCATTGGTTATGATTCTGCTTTCGTATGTTTTTGCGGGAGTAAGTTTGAAGTCTTTGCTGACTACTTTGCAAAATAATCTGCCATTTTATTTGCTTATTATTGGCGGATTGATCATATCTGCAGGACTGGCAGAGGAGTTTGGATGGCGAGGGTTTTTGCTTCCTCAACTACTAAAGACATTAAAACCGATAACCGCAACTTTTATCATATTCGTTATTGTAAGCCTTTGGCATTTTCCGGCTTTGCTTGCTGGCTGGAAGGGTGAGCCGGTGTTACCATGGATTATCCTTTCTTTTCCCATTTCCGTAGTACATTCATGGCTTTTTTTCAAATCAAAAGGAAATCTTTGGGTAACAATAGTATTTCATGCTTGCTTTGATGCGCAATATTCATTTTATTCTCACTTTATTGACGACAGGAGCATTTTGAATACTCCTTTTCATCAAGGCTGGACGCATATCACACTATATTGTTTATTGGCACTTATAATTATTGTGGTAACAAAGGGAAGATTGGGATACGATAGTCAAACGATTAACCTTAACAAGTATTTCGGAGAACGAAAGCACGAACGCACAACATCGGTTTTGCAATAGGGGTTGACGAATAAGTGTTCAACAAAAATGAATGCTATTCAACTTTATCAATAAATTCAGGCTAACGAAACACGGAATACCGCCACATCGCCAGGCCGTGTTCGTTAGCAGAAATTCTGATGTCACTTTTCAATTCTAATCTCATATTTTGGCAAAGAGCAAAAACTTACACTTAATTATCTCAGCAATTATTATTACGATTATTTCATTAACCTATGGCTTATTTCCAGATAAGGTATTGCCGGAGATATTTGACTTTAAAGTGGACGCTAACGATTTGAAACAGGTTTTTAGAGCAACGATGGGATTGTATGCAGGAATGGTTATACTTTGGGTAATCGGGATTTTCAAACCAGCTCATTGGCGCACTGCAACAATCACAAATGTTTTTTTTATGGTTGGTTTGGCAACAGGCAGAATAAGCAGTTTAATAATAGACGGAATCCCATCGATTCCGTTCTCTGCCGGACTTGCATTGGAATTGACTCTTGGCCTTTGGGGAATAATAAATTTAAAAAAGTACAAAGCGAATCTATCTCAACAGTAAAAGCTGAGAGTTAAGCAAAGAGTAATGAATGGGCAACCAGCAACACGAATCACAGTAAGGTACAAGAAGCAACGCACGGGCCACGCCTCATCCGATAGCTATCGGAT
>JAKFBW010000151.1:0-1669 GCA_036676965.1 Flavobacterium sp.
AGTGTGCTACAAGATTTTTTCTGCGCCGTTTTTATCAGTAATTTACAATCGATTATCGTAAATGATTTGCAAGAAGAATTAGCAGTGAAAAATCAAAATACAAAATTAGATTATAAAATAAATCACTACTAACCGACTAAAATATTTTTAAAACAAAGGGCTACTTTTAACAGTAAGCCCTTTGTTTTCATACTTTTTGTGTGCAAAAACCAAAAGTAATGAGTTCCAAAGATATTGAAAAAAAGTTTGTCGGTCAGCCAATTTTTAAACAACTAATCGATTTCATTCCAAAAAATAAGTTTGATATTCTTGCACAAAAACATCAAACTGACCGTTATTACAAGTCATTCTCAGCTTGGACACAACTCGTAACCATGCTTTTCGGAGTTTTTAGTCGTTGCGATTCTATGGGTGAAATTTGCGATGGAATGTTAGCCATGCAAGGCAAATTGAATCATCTTGGTTTGAGTTCTTCTCCAGCCAAAAGCACCGCTGGTGATGGCTTACGTGAAAAAGATAACGAATTTTTTAAAGATTTTTACTTTTTGCTCCTAAAACACTTCGAACCACTTTTGTCGGTCAGCCGAATTGACAAGATTTCATTCGACAAACTTTATATTTTCGATTCCACCACCATTCGTTTGTTTTCGCAAATAATGAAAGGTGTTGGTCGTAATCCAAAAGGAGAAGGCAAAAAGAAAGGAGGACTAAAAGTTCACATGTTGATAGATGCACATTCGGACACCCCAACTTTTGTAAAGATTAGCGAGGCAAAATCGCATGACAAGAATTTTATTCAATACCTAAATCTTCCTGCTCATAGCATGATTGTGTTTGATAGGGCTTACAATCATTATCTTCAATTTGCAAAATTCACCCAAAAACAAATCAATTTTGTGTGCCGATTAAAGAAAAACGCAGTGTATGAAGTAGTTCAAGAATTATTTTGCCAAACACAGACCGACACAGGGTTTGGGGTGTTAAAAGAAGAACATATTCACTTGAAATATACTGATGAAAAACAAGAAAAAACCCTTTGTTTACGCAAGGTTACTTACCGAGATAACAAAGGTAGAATCTACGAATTTATTACCAATAACTTTGAAATCAGCAATGATGAAGTGGCTTTGGTTTATAAAATTCGTTGGCAAATTGAATTGCTTTTCAAAAAATTGAAGCAAAACTTCCAACTTCACTATTTTTATTCGGAAACAGAAAACGGAATAAAAACCCAAATTTGGATTACTCTTATTGCTCAATTGCTCTTGATGGTTCTAAAAACAAAATCTGAAACAAAAAAAGCTTTTTCAACAGTAGCTGCACTTATAAGAATACATCTGATAAGCAATCTTGAAGTGTTTTGGGTAATCGAAAACAGCCGAAGGACTTATACAAAACGACAAAAAAGAAAAAAACCTCCATCATTTCAAACAGAATTATTCTAATAATAGAGGGAGGTAGGTTTTGAACTTTAAAAGAACATTCTTGTAAATAAAGGGATGCAGGAGTTTTTTTGCCTATTTTTTACTTTAGTCGTTTGGTAGTGAAAATAAATGTGAATTTGACCTATGGGTTTTTGAAAAATAGAGTTTTGGAATTGCTTTTCAAAGAAGGTGCTTTGGAGGACGTTTTTTTAGAACTACAAACATTGTTTCTCAAAAACACGATA
>JAKFBW010000152.1:0-2424 GCA_036676965.1 Flavobacterium sp.
GCGGCGGGGCTCACCTCTTCCCATCCCGAACAGAGTAGTTAAGCCCGCCTGCGCAGATGGTACTGCAGTTATGTGGGAGAGTATGTCGTCGCCTTTCTTTAATCTGAACTCGTTTCAGATTCTGAATCCTCATCATTTATTTGGTGAGGTTTTTTTTTTGACTTATATTTTGGTGTTAATTTTTTATTAATTTTTTTATTTGTTTTACTGAAATAAAACGATATATTTAATATCTATAAATTTGAACTCTTTTACTTATAGTTATTAATTGTTTGACTTGTGATTTTTTAGTATTAACATTAAAATGACTCTATGAAAAATAAATTACTACTATTTTTAATTATTTGTAATTACTTTACATGTAATCTAATTGCAAGTAATGCTAAATTGTGTTTTTTTAAAGAGAATTTGGAGTTGGTAGATGTTGCGAATTACAATGATTCTATTAAAAAACAGAATAAAATTTTAAATACAGCTAAAACTACAGCTGTAATTCCACCTCCATTGGTTACTGCTGGTAGCGCTTGTAAAGAAGTGACTGAACCGACAGTGCAAGTTTATATAACTGCTTCCGGTAGAAGTGGTGATATCATTGAATGGTATGATAGCCAAATTTCTACAACCATATTACATAAGGGATCTATCTATGGACCGGTTATTAGTAAAACAACAACTTTTTATGTCCAAACCCGCTCTGGTGTTGATAATAGTGTAAGGGTTCCGGTTGTTGCTTCCGTATATACTTCACCTCCTTCGGTTACATTAACAGCATCTCCGGAAAATAGTATTGATAGTCCGCTTTGTTTTGGGACTCCAACAACTTTTACTGCAGTTGGTGGAGCTGATTTATTTGAGTTCTCAGTTGATGGTGTTGTTGTACAAGCCATGTCGACCAATAGAACTTTTATAACCAGTACATTAACAAATGGTCAGGTTGTAAGCGTGCGGACTAGGTATAGCGTTAATTTTGATGGAACAATTACTGAAACCGCATGGGGTACAGGGGCAATGGAAGATAATGTACTTTCAGCATCACTTTCTCCAGCCGCTGTCGATGGTTATATCAATTCGATTAAAATAAGTCCTACCGAAAATGAATTGGTTTTTGGAATTGCGGGTAAATTGAATAATAACCGGAGTTTGTTATTGTTTTTAGATACTAAGCCAGGAGGTTTTAATGTTTCCAATTATGGCGATGAGCCATTGTCAGGAACTCCTTTAGTTAAAGCTTTTAATTTGTTTAATAATAATCCAAGTACATTTGACCGAGATTTTTTTGCTGATTATTGTCTTGCTATTTCAACCGATGATGGAGGTACTAATTATTTTGCAGATATCATAGAGTTAAAATCAGGAGTTTCTACAAAAGTGCATTTAGGAAATGCATCATTGGGGAATCCAACCTCAAATATGGGGGTGAATACGGGGAATAGTGGAATAACAGATTATAATTTAGGCTTTGAAGTCGTTGTTTTAAAATCAATGATAGGTTATACAGAAGGAGAATTATCCTTTTTTGCGTTGACAATGCAAGATGATAGTGCCTTAAATTATAATGTGACCAATTCCTTTTTAAGTCCTGAATTATCCAGTACAGTTGATTATGGCAGTGGAGCTATTAATTATAATGATGAAGATCCTAATCCTGTTGTGGTATCAGCAAATGCTTTCATGCCTTGTTATAAATCGGCTAGTAGATCAGTCGTTATCGTACAACAGCCAACAATAGCTGCTGTTGGCACTAATCAAACAGTTTGTACTTTAGTGAGTAATCCACTTGGAGGGAACATCCCTGTTGTAGGCACAGGGGTTTGGACTAAAAAATCGGGGCCAGGGTTAGTTGTTTTTAGTAACAGTACAAGTGGTTCTTCTACAGCGACAGTAAGTGTGGAAGGAACTTATGTATTTAGCTGGACGATCAGCAATAGTATCTGTACTCCGTCAACAGCCGATATAACGGTAGAATTTCATAATCCACCGGTTGTTCCTACTGCAAGTGTGATTCAGCCAAGTTGTGCTATTCCTACGGGGACTATTTCTATGGCAGCACAATCAGGAGTTACCTATAGTTTGGATGGGATAAATTTCTTTTCATCAAATACTTTTACTGGATTAGCTCCGAACAGTTATACATTGTATGTGAGAAGCACTTCGAATACTAGTTGTGTTACTCCATCAGCTTCTGTGATTGTCATTAATCCAGTTCCAACACCGCCAGCTGTGCCAACTATGGCAAGTGTTGTGCAACCAACGTGTGGTATTCCATCAGGAACTATTTCAATAGCAACACAAACGGGAGTAGAATATAGTTTGAATGGAACAACATACCAACCTTCAAATGTTTTTACCGGATTGGCTCCAAACAGTTATACGATGTATGTGAGAAAAACTTCAGACAATAGCTGTGTGACATCTTCCTCTTCT
>JAKFBW010000153.1:0-5010 GCA_036676965.1 Flavobacterium sp.
GGGAGATCAGCCAGAAGTCCAGCCACTTATCGATAGTTTTAAATTACAAAAAACAGCAAAGGAAGTAAAATTCAGTCATATAGCATTTGGAAATTTTCTAAATTGCCTTAAATCTCATAAACTCAAATTATACCTTCAATTTTTAAAAGACAGTAATATATACGTACATTATTCCAGCCTAAATATTTTATACTGGTCCATTGTAGATATTGTTGATAGTGCAATATTGAGTTCAGACAGTGCAAAGGAATTAGGATTAACTTTTGCCAATCAATTGAAAAATGATCTATACAAACTGGCTCGTCTTGAAATTGATGCTGTTATAGAACTATTTTATAAATTCGCATATCCCAACATAAAAGAGCAAGATGTCATCAACTTTGTTGAGGAATTAACTAATATTTTTGAACCTTATCTTGATACTGAGGAGTTTCACTTTGGTTTAGAGTCTTTGCGACAAATACTAAAAGAAGCGAAGAAAAAAGGTTCATTACCGTTTATTATGGATGAAGAAGATTATGTGTTACTGGAGGATTTTTCACAATTTTATTTGAGACCGATATATACCTTTAAAGGCTCAACTCATGTATTTGATAATGAAGATTCCATTAAGGACATACTAAAGGACTATAGAATATTGGATAACGGAAACGAAATTAAAAATTATTCATTTGTGGATTCGCAAGACAACAGCCTCACTCAGTTATCTGACATTTTTGTAGGCTTTATGGGAAAATTTACCCAATATAGAAACACCCATACAATAGAAGAAATTACAGCAGATATCCAATTAATGACGCAACTGCAGTTAGACAATCTTAACCTGTTTATAGATGTCATCAATAAATCTGATCAAAAAAATCCTGCTTTTCTTCATGCAACAGACAGTTATGAAGAGATCATGAAATTTGGTGAAATTTGCAGGCTTATGGGAAGAGTATAGATAACATAAATATAGAGCAATCGAGCAGGCATCATTATATACCCAAATTTTTAATCAAAAACTTTGCTAATGACAAATTTGTTAGACCTTCCTACTCGTTGCAGGATTTCAGGACAAATATCTTTTGGAAACAAAAACGTACTAATAAGGTGTCCTTGAGTGGAGTTATTTGGCAGAAGAAGACGTAATATTTTATTTTTTGATAATAAAACATTTTAATTTAAGCAAACAAACAGTTATATATCGCAAATCGCAATATGCGATATATGTTTTCAAAAAATTGGTTACTAGATAATTAATTATTAATATTGCATATCGCAATATGCAATATCAAAATGAAACAAACAACAAACAATCTCAAACCACAAGACATAGTGATTTTATTAAAAATCATTGCATTAGGTGAAAAGCCCTGGTTCCATCATACTATTGCTCAGGAATTAGGTATGAGTCAATCTGAAGTGAGCCAGTCTTTAAATCGTTCCAAATATGCCGGACTAATTGATGATGCCAGAAAAAAAGTAAATAAAATTGCTTTTAATGAATTTTTAATTCACGGTGTAGGCTATGCTTTTCCGCAACAACCAGGAGCATTAGTTAGAGGAATGTTAACAGCTCATTCAGCGGAACCTTTAAATAAAATAATTCAGGCAACTGATAAATATGTTTGGCCTTATGCAAAAGGATTAGACCGTGGCCAAGCAATAGAACCTTTATACCCCACTGTCGTAGCAGCTTCATTAAAAGACAAGGATTTATACGAATTATTAACTTTAGTGGATGCTATTAGAGTGGGAAGAGTAAGAGAAAAAGAAATGGCAAAACGAGAATTAGAAAAAAGAATACTGAATGTATAATAAAATAATCAATCTCGCATTAGTAGCTCAAGTGGCGAAAGGTTTAAAGGAATTAAATGAAAAGATGGTCTTCATTGGAGGAGCAGTAATTAGCTTATATACAGATGACCCGGCTGCTGAAGAAATTCGTCCCACTTCTGATATAGACATGACCATTAATTTAGCTAATTATTATGAATGGACACAAATGCAAGAAAGATTAGCAGCCCTTCATTTCTATCCGGATCCTCAAGGACAATCCATCTGTTCTTATCAGTTTGAAAATATTGCAATAGACATTATGCCTGCTGACGACAGTAGTATTGGAATATCAAATAAATGGTACAAGCCTGGATTCAAATACCTGCAACAAATAGAATTGCCAGAAGGAATTAAGATCAACGTTTTACCATCACCTTATTTTCTGGCTACCAAATTAGAAGCATTTAAAGACCGCGGACAAAATGACTTTTACGGAAGCCACGACTACGAAGACATCATCTATCTAATTGACAATAGAACAACAATAGTCGAAGAAATACTTGCAAGTGAAGACGATGTAAAACAATACATAAAGCAAGAACTTACCGCTATTAAAAACCATCCACAAGCAAACGAAATTTTGGCCATGCACATCCATCCATTAATTAGAGAGGAACGTTTTAAAATACTGATGGAGAAGATTGAACAAATAATAAAATAAAAAAGCTATTACTATTCGTTTAATGCTTTAAAAATAATAAAAATTGATTCCTGCTGAACCGTCCCTCAGAGTAAACGCACCAAAAGCTGACTGCATAGACATAGCTGTTAGCTTTTTTTTTCTTTGTTTTTCCATAATTTGAATGAATTAACTTGGTAGACATTCCTGCTAGTTACAGGATTTTGGAACAAATTTGTCACGGAAATTGTGTTTTTATAACGATGTGTGTTTGAAAGGTAATACTTAGCTATTAATAACAGAATTATTGTACATTAGCGAACTTATTATTAGTTATAACCTTATAAAATTAGGAAATGCAAATTGCCTATGGACGACGCAGAATCATTACTAGCAAAACACACAGTTGGTCCTCAAACGATAGGGTTTGATTATCAATTTTACTATTTTATGTATCTATCTTTAGACCTAAAATTTGGTGAAAAAATCGGATTCGAAGTCAAAGAAGATATTCATATTGATAAGACTGATGGTACAACGGTTTTACTTCAAACAAAACATTCTGTCTTACAGAATTCGGTGGGACAAATTCAAAATTTGACAACTTTAGATACTGACTTATGGAAAACCTTAAGTAATTGGAGTGATTTTATCAAAGCAGATAAGGATAACTCAGACCCTTTTCTAAATAAACACTTTTTTATTTTAGTAACGAATAAAAATCAATGTGATAATACTTTTATTGATGCAATTGAAACTTTTAAAACAGATCTTGATATTGATAAATTATTGAGCACACTTTCAGCACTGGAAGAAAAAACTCAAGATACAGTTCTTAAAAATTATATTAAAAATTCAAGAACTCTTAATAAGAAAAGATGCAGAATTTTTTTTCAAAAATTGATGATTGAAACTGGGGTTGATGATATCATACAGAAAATAAAAAACAAGATTTTAGAAAATGTAAAACAACTAAAATTTGTTGATCCTGTTTTTGAAAGTCTCTCTTCAAATATGCATTTGGCGAAATTTACAGATATAAAAGATAGATTAAATTTTGAAATAAGCTTTGATGATTTCAATAAGAGATTTGGAAAGTGCTTCCAAATTGCTTTTGCAATCGGATCACTTCCTCAAAGAAATTTGACTGTATTACTACCTGATAATTTAGAAGACCAGACATTCATTAAACAGCTCATTGATATCGGTGAAATTGATTCAGGTTCAATATACATAAGAGATTACACAAGTCAAATGCTCAAGTTTCTTAACAATTTCACATATTGGTCAGAAGAAAGTTTTTTACTACCTATGGATATTGAAAATTTCAAGAAAGATAGTATTCAATTATGGCTGAATGAATTTAAATCAAAATACAGAAAAATTGAAGGAAGGATAAAATCTGGAGAAAGATTAAATGAACTAGAAGACGATATTAAAGACATGGGGCTAGAATTAGTTGATTATGTTAAAAGACAAAATTTAACTATACAGGGTTTCACACCCTTAGGAATTGAATCAAGCAATGGTCATTACTATGCATTATCTAACAATCTAGAAATAGGATGGCATTTTGACTGGCAAGATAAATATAAGAAATCATGAAAGAAGTTTATTACGTTTACAATAACGAAGCTTTAGCCAGCTGTATATTTTTATCAATATTAGATAAAATCGGAAGTATTGACATAGCCAGAAGCTGTCTAATATTACCTTTTTTAATGGATGATAAAACAGTCAATTTCATAAACAAAAACGAAAATTTAGAAATCCGTTTAGAACATATCGTAAATGTCCATCCAAGATTATTTGCATCATTTAATAAAAGATACTTATCATTACTACCTGTATCTGTAAACGCTTTAATAATCTTAAAGAAAGGCGGAAGATTAAATATCCATGACAACACAATTGAAAAAATAAATACGAGTATGGAAGGTGCTGTTTTAGGTGATAGATTCTCAAAACTGCAAGATGTTATTCCTTCTTTTTTATCACTTATTGAAAATTATTCGACTGATCAGCTTTACAGAATATTAAAAATACAATTATGAAATTTACTCTCCACGAAATTAAATTATGGTTTAATGTTGATTTTTCTGAAGCGAAAAGTTATATTTTTTTGCCAAACAAGGTCAATGTAATTACTGGAAATGCTACTACTGGTAAATCTAGTTTTTGGAGTATTATAGACTACTGCCTTTTGTCAGGAAAAGTAAATCTGCCTAATACTATTTATGACAAAGCATTATGGTTTGGTATGCGTTTTACAATAAATGATAAAGAAATTTCTATCATAAGAAAATCTCCTGAAAAAGGTGCACCATCGTCTGAAATCATATTCAACGAAGGGGATTTTCCAGATAAATTTGATATAAAAACTCCAATTGAAGAAGTAAAAACTTTTCTGGATAATGAATTTGGAATTACCGATGCTTTAAGATTCCCTTATGGAAATGAATTTGGAAAAGTTTCTCTTAATATTTCATATAGACATTTTTTGTTGTTTAATGCGTTAACTGAAACAATTATTGGTGCACCAGAAACTTATTTTGACACTACTTTCTTTG
>JAKFBW010000154.1:0-1552 GCA_036676965.1 Flavobacterium sp.
CCATTTTCCTAGTATATTGATATGTTAGCATACTAAAATAAAAATGGGCTGTTTTTCCTATTAATTTACACCGTCACGAATGCGTGGTAATTTTAAGTGTTTCAAGATATTTTCGAAATACAATTTATACCCAGCATCATTCGGATGCAGTTGGTCATTTAGTAGAGTATCCATGCTTTGTCCCGTACGATCTTCGTAATCCCAATAAGCCTGATAATTAGAGATATTAGGCATCATAAAATGATTCGCTGCTTCTTTCACTGCAATCGCCACATCGTACAACCTAAAGTTAAAGATAGCATTGTTATCATTAACCGCTTGAACAGGATTAGCACTCATAATAACAGGTATAATCTCTTTATCTATGCAATATTGTACAAACTTAGTAATGTTTGAAACAGTACCACTTGCACTAGGGTAAACCGATCGGTCATTTGTTCCAATTTGAATAATATAGATATTGTCATCGGATTGGTAATATTGATCTTTGTGTTCCCATAGATACTTAGATGTTATGCCACTGATACCCCAATTTTCCACTTGAATATGCTTTTGAATTTGAACACATTCCAATATAACCGCATATCCTGTTGAGCTTACATTTTTGGTTCCTGTCTCTTTTATTTTTACTTTGTGATTACCAAGAGTAAGACCGCTAATGGTAACAGGGTGTTTTTTAACAGTAGTATTATTGTAAGCGTCAATATTTGCCTTAAATACATCGTCTACATACACAGCTAAAATTCCACTGTCAGCACGTTTGTTGTATAGGATGGTGAAAGATTCTCCATAAAAATCAAACTCAATTCCATCTCGGCTTGCAGTATTAAGCAGTTTTAAAGTGGAACCGATTGAGGTATCCGTGTCATGCCCAACCTCATAAAGTCCTTTTAATAAGAAATGTGGATCATCGAAGCCCACTGAATATACTTTTGCTACCCGTGTTTCTAAATAGCTTTTTAAACTATTTGCCCAGCATGTAGCAGTCGTGACGTTTTGATAACGTGTTACTCCATACACATCCGTAAAGATTAATGGTCCTGTTGTACTGTAACCAGTTCCACCTACACCAGCAGTAATGCTATCGCCAATGGTTTTGATTTTAGTTTTCACAAATGGATCACGAATGATTTTAGAAACATAATCGAAATACGATGGTGTATCTTTCTCAATCGAATCCACTATCTTTTTATATTGGGGAGTGAATGATGTTTTCATCACATTCTCTACAACTTTAGGAGCAGGAGATTTTCCTTTAAAGATTGAAGGGAATGCTAAAAGCGTGAAAACAGTTGAATCATTTAAAGAATTTGAAATCCCTAAATCTAATATATTTGCACCTGTTGGAACAGTTATTTCTAAACCAACTTGCATCCATTCGTTTGTTTTACGGATAAGTTTAGATAGTATCATTGTTCCTAGATAGGTTCCTGAAGCGTTTTTAAATCTAGCAACCATTCTTGCTTGATTCGCAAAATTGGTTCTCATGTACGCATACACTTGAATCTTGTCACCTTCTGCAAGATTGGAGATTAAATCGGATTCCAAGGGA
>JAKFBW010000155.1:0-12594 GCA_036676965.1 Flavobacterium sp.
TTACTATCCTTGACTTCACGCTTTATCCGTTTTAAATCAACTAACTCTTCCTTGGTTAAATTTACCCGATAGCTCATAATATTCAAAATTATGAAGCAAATATACATAATCGTAATTATTAAAACAAATTAGTATATTAAATAAAAAAACCTCTCACTTGAGAGGTTTTTTTATTTAAAATTTAACTTATAACAATATAAATATTTATTTATATTGTTAATTATTAAATATTATGTTGGTAAAATTGTTAATAAATTATATTTTAACACAATATTAAGAATATCATAATGGCTATATTTGATTATATTAACTTTAAATCACTTAACCATGAAAAAAATTGTTTTAACAGTAGCTGCAGTATTTGCATTAGGATTTGTGAATGCTCAAGAAAAAATGGACAATAGTGGAGGTCAGACCGCTAAAGGTAAATGGTTGATCGAAGCAAATACCGGAAATGCCATGATTGGCAGTACTGGTTTTTCTTTTGCTTCGTCAGATGGAGTTTCTGCATATAATATTGGATTAGATGGAGGTTATTTTATTGCAGATGATTTTGCTTTAAAAGCTGGTTTGGGTTACGGTGGCGAAAGCGAATTTGATACGAGCGTTTTTTCGTATCGATTGGGGGCTAAATACTATGTGAACAGTATGATTCCTGTAACTTTGGATTTAACGGGGGCTTCAGAAAAAGATGCGTCTGAAAATCCGCTATGGTTGGGAATTGGAGCTGGTTATGCTATCTTCTTAGGGGATAATGTTTCAATCGAGCCGGGATTGCGTTATAATGTTAGTCTAAACGAAGATTATAGTGAGGAAGGTGTATTTCAGCTAAATATTGGTTTTGCATTACACTTCTAATTTTTTTAAAATTATATCTTAAACCTCCTGATTTGGGAGGTTTTTTTATATCTGGAAATTGTGTTACTTTGTGATTATGAATTGGGAATCCTATATCAAGAATTATCAGTCGTATTTGAAAATCGAGCGGGGTTTGTCAAAGAATACGATCGCAAATTATACTTTCGATATTGAGCGTTTGTGTTTGTTTCTTAGTGAAAATGCTATTGTTGCTTCGCCGATAAAAATCTCCGAAGAAACGATTCAGCAATTTATATATGCAATTTCCAGTCAGGTAAATGCCCGTTCCCAGGCCAGAATTATTTCCGGGCTTAAAAGTTTTTTTAGTTATTTAATTTTTGAGGATTACCGCGTTGATAATCCGTTAGAATTAATCGATTCCCCTAAAACAGGTCGCAAATTACCGGATACCTTGTCTCTCGAGGAGATTGATGCGTTGATTAATGCGATAGATTTGAGTTCGAATGAAGGGGAGCGTAATCGCGCCATGCTCGAAATGCTTTATGGTTGTGGGCTTCGGGTATCCGAATTGGTTGCCTTAAAAATATCAGATTTGTTTTTTGAGGAGGGTTTTGTCAAGATAACCGGTAAAGGGAACAAGCAGCGATTTGTGCCTATTGGCAGTTCGACCCAAAAATATATTCTGATGTATAAAGAAAATATCAGGGTGCATCTGAATATTAAAAAAGAATTTGGGGATACCTTGTTCCTTAATAGGAGAGGCAGTCAACTGACCAGGGCCATGATTTTTACGATTATAAAAGATTTGGCCGTTAAAATTAAATTGAATAAAAAAATAAGTCCGCATACTTTTCGGCATTCCTTTGCAACCCATCTTTTAGAGAATGGCGCCGATTTACGTTCGATTCAGTTGATGCTAGGGCATGAATCGATTACCACAACAGAAATTTATTTGCATCTGGACAGAAAATACTTAACAGAAGTGATTAATACTTTTCACCCGAGGAGATGAAATGAAGTGATTTTAAATAAAAAATCCAAATACCAATAATTAATATTGCTATTTGGATTTTTTTAAATCTAGTCTCTCCTTCTTTTGAGAGGGCGGGGACTATTTTGCGATATTAACCGCTCTGGTTTCCCTGATTACGGTTACTTTAACCTGGCCGGGATAGGTCATTTCGGTCTGGATTTTTTGAGATATTTCAAAAGATAAAGTAGCTGCATTGTCATCAGAAACTTTTTCACTTTCTACGATAACACGAAGTTCTCTGCCGGCTTGGATAGCATAGGCATTTTTCACGCCATTGAAGCCATAAGCTACTTCTTCCAGGTCTTTTAAACGTTGGATATAAGAATCCAAAACCTGTCTTCTTGCACCCGGTCTTGCGCCCGAAATAGCGTCACAGACCTGGATGATCGGAGATAGTAATGATTTCATTTCAATTTCGTCGTGGTGCGCTCCAATAGCGTTACAAACCTCTTCTTTCTCGCCATATTTTTCAGCCCATTGCATTCCTAATAATGCGTGTGGTAAGTCACTTTCGGCATCTGGAACTTTACCGATATCGTGTAATAAACCGGCTCTTTTTGCTAGTTTTACATTCAGGCCTAATTCAGCTGCCATGATGCCACAAAGTTTAGAAACTTCACGGGAGTGTTGTAATAAGTTTTGTCCGTAAGAAGAACGGTATTTCATACGTCCTACCACTTTGATTAATTCCGGGTGTAGCCCATGAATTCCTAAGTCGATAACGGTGCGTTTGCCTACTTCGATGATTTCGTCGTCAATTTGTTTGGCAGTTTTGGCAACCACTTCTTCAATACGTGCCGGGTGGATGCGTCCGTCAGTAACTAATTTGTGTAATGCCAAACGGGCAATTTCTCTACGTACCGGATCAAAACAAGAAAGGATAATGGCTTCCGGTGTGTCGTCAACAATGATTTCTACTCCGGTAGCTGCTTCCAAGGCTCGTATATTTCTACCTTCACGACCAATAATTCTACCTTTTACATCATCTGATTCGATGTTAAATACAGAAACGCAGTTTTCAACCGCTTCTTCGGTACCGACTCTTTGGATGGTGTTAATGATGATTTTTTTGGCTTCTTGTTGAGCGGTAAGCTTAGCCTCTTCAATAGTGTCCTGAATATGGGACATGGCTTTGCTTTTGGCTTCAGCTTTTAAACCTTCAACCAATTGTTCTTTTGCTTCCTCGGCAGATAATCCGGAAATAACTTCCAATTGTTGCAATTGGCTTTTGTGTAGCTTCTCTACTTCCGCTTGTTTTTTGTCTAAAATTTCAATTTTAGCGTTGTACTCGGCTGTTTTCGATTCGAAGTCGTCGTTTATTTTTTTTGCCTTCGATAACTCGCTGGATACTTGAGATTCTTTGTCACGAATTCTTTTTTCAACTTCGGCAACTTTTTTGTCTCTGGCCAGAATTACTTGTTCGTGCTCTGATTTTAGTTCAATAAACTTTTCCTTAGCCTGAAGAATTTTATCTTTTTTGATGTTTTCGGCTTCCAGATTGGCGTCTTTTAAGATAGATGCAGCCTCTTTTTTAGCGTTTTTGATTAAGTTGGATATATTGCTTTTTTCAATGATTCTGGCGACTCCAAAGCCGGCTGCAATACCTATTATTCCTGAAATAATGATCGTTAGTATGTCCATGTTTGTTTAAAATTTATATATATAAAAGCCTACATTAGATTGCTTGAATAAACTCGAAAAGACAAGTTTTGAGCTAACTCGTTGTTCAAACTTCCAAACTGAATTGGCTTGTTATAGTAACGATGATTTGCTCATTCTAATTTGTTAGTGTTGAGTTTACCAAATGTGAACTAATGTAGGCAGTATCTTAGTCTATGTAAAGAACGTTAATTATCGAGATATTGATCTAAAAGATCATTGATTTTTTTTATTCTATCCATGGTTTCTTCGCCATTGATAGCATTGTCAATTTGTTTTTGTTCAACCTGTGATGCAAATTGTAAAGCACACATGGCTAAAACATCTTGTTTGTCGCGAACAGCATAATTTTCTTCAAATTGCTTTATCATCACATCAATTTTTTTAGAAGCACTTCTGAGTCCTTCTTCTTGTGACATGTCAACCGTTAGCGGGTAAACTCTGTCTGCAATTGATATTTTAATTTTAAGCTTTTCGTCCATATTTTTAATCTGATAGCTGTGCTATGCAGTAATCAATTTCACGAATTAATGAATTTATTTTAAGCTTCGTATCTCTTTTATTATCCTCACTGCCCAGTAACGAATTGGCAATTTTAAGTGTCTCATATTTCGACTTTAGTGCCTCAATCTCATTAGATTGCGTTTGTATGATTTGTGCAGCTTTTGTTAATTCGATTTTTAAATCTTGATTGTTTTTTTCTAAATTTTTTATTTTTAGAATAAGTTTTTCAAGCTTATTTTCAAGAGTATCAATTATTTCTGCAATTACACTCATTATAGATCCTATTCATTACTTAATATTACAAATTTAGTATTACTTTTTATTATTACAATATTTTATTGCTTTTTTTATTTTAAAATAATCAAAATACTGGGGCATAATTGGTTACGTATTTGTGTGTTTTTGTAAAGTAAAGCGAAATACTTTTTTTATATTAGCAAAAATGTTAACCATGAGATTTTTTGTTTTTTTACTGTTTTTTTCAAGCACTGTTTTTGCTCAAGCCGAGTATCCTAAGGATTATTTTGGTGTTCCGCTTAATATTCCGATGAGTTTGTCAGGGAACTTTGGGGAGTTGAGACCCAATCATTTTCATGCCGGTTTCGATTTTACCACCTTGCAAAAAGAAGGTTTGGAGGTTCATGCGGTAGCGGATGGATATGTGTCACGAATAAAAATCTCCAGCTTTGGGAACGGGAGTGCTATTTATATCGATCATCCCAACGGATTCACTACGGTATATTGTCATTTACAAAGTGCAAGCGGTGCCATAGCCGATTATATTCAGGCGGCCCAATATAAGGATAAGTCTTTTGAAATAGAATTGTTTCCAAAGCAAAATGAGTTGAAGGTAAAAAAAGGACAAGTAATTGCGCTGTCCGGTAATACTGGATCTTCTGAAGGATCTCACTTGCATTTTGAGTTTCGTGATACTAAAACGGAGAAGATTATCAATCCGTTGTTATTTGGATATGACCGGTTCATAAATGATACCAAAAATCCGTTGGTTTCCGGGGTTTATGTGTATCCGTTAGACGGTAAAACTACGGTTAACCAATCAAAACGACCATTAATGCTTAATTTGTCATTGCAAAGAGATGGTACTTATCTGGCTTCTAAAGTTTCGGCTAATGGGAAAATTGGTTTTGGGATTTTGGCAGTCGATTATGATAATGTTTCACCGGGAAAAAATGGGGTTTATAAAGTGCAGTCTTATTTAAACGGGAAACCCATTTTTGGCTATCAATTTGATTCCTATTCTTTTGATGAAATGCGATATGTCAATGCGTTGATTGATTATTCCCGGTATAAAAAAACATCCCAACGGGTTCAGAAACTTTTTATGGTGAATCCTTTTGCCTTAAGTATCATAAAAACAGATGCAAACAATGGTGTTGTTACCGTTCTTCCTAATCTTACTTTAGTATATCGTATTGAAGTGGCCGATTTTTTTGGGAATACGACCACGATTTCAATCCCGATAAGTTATGATACAACTATACCAATTGTAGATGCTCCAATTCAAGAAACGAAATATTTTGTCAAGGCGAACAAGGACCATATTTTTTCTAAAAATAATATGTCGGTGTTCTTTCCTGCCGGGACTTTTTATGATGATTTTAATATGAATTTTGATGTTCGAAATCAAATTTTATACCTGCATGAAGACATTGTTCCGGCACATTCCAGTTTTACGATTACTATTGAGGACAGTATTTATACTGATGCTCAAAGAGAAAAAATGTATATCGCCGGTATTGATAAGAATGGACGAAAAACATATAATTATACTACCCGGAAAGATAAGGTGTTTACAACAAAAGTGAAAACATTGGGTAATTATACTTTGGCAACGGATACCACACCACCAACGATTTCAATTGCAAAACCAATTGAAGGGCAATGGTTGAGTGCGCAAAAAAAGCTTCAACTGACAATTAATGACGCCGGATCCGGAATCAAAAGTTATAATGGCTATCTGAATGGCAATTGGATTTTATTCCGTTACGACCATAAAACTAAAAAAATCACGCATGCTTTTAGTGACGGCATTGTAGCTGAGGGAGCCAATGATTTAAAAGTGGAGGTCGTGGATAATGTTGGGAATTCAACTATCTTTGAGACTCGCTTTTTTAGAAGTCAAAAATAATAACACCCATTCAGTTTGAGTTTCAAAAAAATCATCTTTGTTTTTACATTATTCTGCATAGGATTTCCCTCTTTTGCCCAATTGGCCCGTATAAAAGGAATTATTCTGAACGAGAATAATCAGGCTGTGGCAAATGTCAATGTGAGTGGTTTGGGGAATAGCACTCAGTCTGATGAAAACGGATTTTATGTGTTGAAAATCCCGGCCAATACCAAAGTGTCCGTTGTTTTTACCCATGTGGCATTAAAGAAAGTAACGGTTTTAGTTAGCTTGAAGGATAATGAAGACTATGAGTTGCATTTGGTTATGAACGACCAATTGGAACAAATGGGGGAAATAATTGTCGCCTCAAATAATAAAAAACAGCTTCAGGGTATTACCAGTATTGAGCCTGACGTTATTCGGAAAATTCCGGGTGCCAATGCCGGAATCGAGAATGTTTTAAAAACCATGCCGGGTGTCAATTCGAATAATGAATTGAGTACACAGTATTCCGTTCGGGGTGGGAATTATGATGAGAATCTCGTTTATGTTAATGAAATTGAAGTTTACAGACCGTTCCTGATTCGTTCCGGTCAGCAGGAAGGATTGAGTTTTGTCAATGCCGATTTGGTTCAAAG
Source organism: Flavobacterium sp. (assembly GCA_036676965.1). GTDB lineage: Bacteria > Bacteroidota > Bacteroidia > Flavobacteriales > Flavobacteriaceae > Flavobacterium. The sequence goes on from JAKFBW010000155.1 coordinate 6,785, forward strand.
TATAGATTTTTCAGCAGGCGGATTTCAGGCAAAATTCGGGGATAAATTATCCTCGGTTTTGGATATTACTTATAGAAAGCCGGTAAAATTTGGAGCGACATTAGAGGCGAGTTTTTTGGGAGGAAGTCTGTCGGTCGATGCGGTTTCTAAAAATAAAAAATGGTCAGCGGTTACCGGTGTTCGCTACAGGAATAATAGTCTTTTGGTAAAAAGTCAGGAAACAGAAACCAATTATACCCCAACATTTGTCGATGTGCAAACCCATGTAAATTTTCAGGCTTCTGAAAAATGGCAATGGAGTTTTCTGGGAAATATTTCTCAAAACAAATACCGGTACCAGCCTTTGACACGCCGAACAAATTTTGGAACCATAGACCAGCCGATGGTACTTGCGGTGTATTACCAAGGGCAGGAGAAAGATAAATACGATACTTATCTTGGGGCTGTTAAAACCACTTTTAAGGCATCGGATTATTTTAGTTTGAAGTTTATCGGTTCTGTTTTTCATACGTTAGAACAGGAATATTTCGATATTTTAGCCCAATATCGTTTGGGTGATATGGATGTAACGATAGGTTCAGAAACCTACGGAGAAGTTGCTTATACCAGAGGGATTGGGTCACAGTTGCATCATGCCCGAAATAATTTAGATGCCTTGATTGCTAATATAGAAATAAAGGGCTTGCATGATTGGAATAACAGCCAATTGGAATGGGGAATAAAATATACCCGAGAATCTATTCGGGATCGCATTTCGGAATGGGAAATGATTGACTCCGCAGGTTTCTCTATACGTCCTCCAATTATCGACTTTGTTACAAACGACCAACCGTATTCGTCTTACACCGGGCCACTGGTACCGTTTCAAAATATAAAAGCGACTAATTTCAATGCGATCAATCGTTTTTCTGGCTATGGTCAATGGAGGGCTAAAGGATTTTTAGGAAGAAATGAAATTTGGTATAATGCGGGAATCAGAATGCAACGTTGGGCAGTTTCCGGTGCTGCTGTAAAAGGGGAGCCGCAATTTATCATCAGTCCCCGAATGCAATTTGCCTTAAAACCGGATTGGAAAAAGGATATGATTTTTAGGATTTCGGGAGGATTGTACCATCAGCCGCCTTTTTATAGGGAACTGAGAGCTTCCGACGGAGTGGTTCGGCCAAATGTTAAAGCACAGCAATCGATTCATTTTGTTTTAGCGAATGACTATAATTTTAAACTGCAAAATCGACCGTTTAAATTGGTTTCCGAGTTGTATTATAAATCTTTAACGGATGTAAATACCTATACGATTGATAATGTACGGATTCGTTATGCTGCCAACAACACAGCCAAAGGCTATGCGCAAGGAGTTGATTTCAGGTTGAATGGGGAATTTGTTCCGGGAACCGAATCCTGGTTTAGTTTTGGCTATCTTAAAACGGAAGAAAACAGTAATGATAGAGGTTATATGACAAGACCGACCGACCAACGCCTGAAATTTGGAATTTTGTTTCAGGATTATATGCCTGCTATTCCGAGTGTGAAATTGTATTTGAATTTGGTGTACAATACCGGATTGCCCGGAGGGGCGCCATCTTATTCAGATGCTTATCTGTATCAAAATAGATTGAACGATTATCGCAGGGTGGATGTCGGGTTTTCGAAAGTTTTGACAGAAAAAAAATCTGCTAAGTCTCACAAAGGATGGCTAGGAAATTTTGAGGAACTCGCCATTGGATTGGAGATTTTTAATCTCTTTGATAATCAAAATGCGATTACGAATACCTGGGTTCGGGATGTATATTCTAAAAATGAATACGCCATTGCGAATTATATGACCACAAGGGTTTTTAATGTTAAATTGAATGCCAGGTTATAACAATTCGCGCTTTTTTGTGTTCATTTTAAGGTATAAATTGGGGTAAAAATCCGAACCATTTTTAAAATTGATTACATTTGAATTTATTTTTTAATATCACAGCATTATGAAATCGCCATTAACAACTAGTTTGCGAATAAACCTGCCTGTCGGCAGACAAGTATAATCACTAACGTATAAATTTTATATATATGAAATGAGCATGATTGAAATTGGTTGCAAATACCAATAAAGATATGCGAGTTACATATCTGCCTGTCGGCAGACAGGTGACAGTTAAAAATCAATAAATATCTACATATGAAAAAGTTACCTTTAGTATTTTTAGGGATTTCAGTTTTACTTTTAACCGCTTGTAAAGAAGGGGCGGAGAAGCCAAAAGTAATTTATGATGCAGCCAATAAATCCAGACAAATTTCTAAAAAGGACTCCGTTCAGGTCGCCATATCTGATTTGCCGATACAAATGGAAGATACTGATTATTTGATACATCCTGTTGGGGATTTGCGTGTTTATGAAAGAGGGACTAAGGCTAAATACGGTTCTTCCAGTGTGATTGATTTGAGTTTTACGATTTCTAATCACGGAGAAAATGAGATAACGGGATATTTACAAAATTTGAAATTTCAAAAAACCAATTCAGATTCCCTGGTGGCATTAACTGATAAACCGGTTATGATACAAACGGCGACCTATCTTAAATCGGTTGCTGACAGGGCTAAAAAGCAAATTATGGTGTACACCATGGTCGATGATGATACCAATAAAGACGGGAAATTAGATGCCAGTGATATCAAATGTTTATATCTAAGTAAAATTAGCGGCACGCGTTTTACGAAAGTTTCCACCGATCTTCAGGAATTGATAGATTGGAGTTTAATAGAATCAACAAACCGATTGTATTTTAGAACCGTAGAAGACACCAATAAAAACGGTCAGTTTGATAAAAATGATGTGGTGCATTATAACTATATCGATTTGTCTAAAGAGGAATGGAAAGTGACCAAATACCAACCGATTTAATATATACTAAAAGCTAAATCAAGATATCACTCTCTAAATCTGATTTTTCAATTTCAAAATCAAATCCCAGCTGTTCAACCAGTTCGATAACGAGTTTTTTATACCAGTTTTCAGATTTGGGATGAATGTAGATTTTCTCAATGAGTTCATTAATATCTACATTGATTTTTAAACCGTCATTAAGTTTAACAGCACTTTCTGAAGTGTCAGAAATGATGCGAACTTCCCGCTCATATTGAAAACTTTTCCTTTTGAATAAAAAAGGGAAAAACATATCGTCAAACGGAATGTATTCTTTCTTGTAATCAATATAGTTTACTTCGCCAATGTATTGGCTGAAATGAGTCTCTGGTTTTAAGGCTTTTTGAAGTCGGCCTATGGTCGATTGGATGGCCAATCCTTCGCTGTTTTGGGTAAATATTTGCCACATCGCAAAAGATTCATATTCATTGATATGCCAACTGCTGATGGCTACTTTCTCCCGATGCGTTTTGTAATAATTCAAAAAGTCAGGATTGTCAATCGAAAGTTTTTTGATTTCCTCAAATGTAGGTTCGCTGAACGTGCCTTCATATTGGTCTTCAAATTTATCCGAACGAGACATAAACAGCTTTTTAGACAATAGTAGGTCTAAAAATTTGGATAAATCCAAGTATTTCCAAACAATGGTATTTTGGTCTTCAGGAAGTTTTATGTTGGTGTTGTTGAGATACATTTTTAGATTTAATTGGGGGATGAATCATAAAACCTAAAGATACAACTCTTCCTTATATTATTCAAATGATTGCATCGTTACTAATTTGTTATAAGTGCCATTCAGGGCAATCAATTCGTCATGTGTACCTTGTTCCACGATTCTTCCTTTATGCATGACCACAATGGTATCCGCTTTTTGGATGGTAGACAATCGGTGCGCAATAACAATGGAGGTTCGGTTTTGCATCATGTTTTCCAAAGCTACTTGTACAAACTTTTCGCTTTCGGTATCCAAAGCTGATGTTGCTTCGTCCAGAATCATTATCGGTGGGTTTTTCAGAACGGCACGTGCAATAGACAAACGTTGTTTTTGTCCTCCGGAAAGTTTGTTTCCGCTGTCACCAATATTAGTATGTATTCCTTGGGGTAAGTCTTTTACAAATTCGTAGGCATTGGCAATTTTCAACGCTTCGATGATTTCATTATCAGTGGCATCTTCTTTTCCTAATGAAATATTTGCTTTTATGGTGTCATTAAATAAAATACTGTCTTGGGTTACCAATCCCATTAAATCACGAAGAGAATGGATATTCATGTCTTTGATGTCAATTCCATCGATACAAATTGTTCCCTCATTAACATCATAAAAACGGGTCAATAAATTGGCAATTGTACTTTTTCCACTCCCGGATTGTCCAACAAGAGCTACTGTTTGCCCTTTTTTAACTTCGAGAGAAAAGTTTTTTAATACCGTTTCTTCTTCATATTTGAAGTTAATGTTTTGAATAGAAATTGCAGAATCAAACGACGTTTTTTCGATGGCATTATCTTTTGAAGTAATTTCGTTTTTAACTTCTAAAATTTCAAAAACACGTTCAGCTGCAGCTAAACCATTTTTTACAGCATAGGACGCTTTTGAAATCGCTTTGGCAGGTGTAAGAATATTAAAAGCTAGTGTTAGATATACTATGAATTCAGAACCTTCCAATGTTTTCTCGACTAATACTAGATTTCCACCATAGAATAATAAAGTGGCGATTGTAATGATTCCTAGCAACTCACTTAAAGGTGTCGCTAAGTTGTTTTTACTTCCAATGCTATTAGTTAAATTTAATAAACGGTTAATGGAGTTGCCAAATTTATTTTTGAAATTGTTTTCAGCATTATAGCTTTTGATGACTTTTAAGCCCCCTAAAGTTTCATCAACAACAGAAATTAAATGGCCACTCTCTTTTTGCGTTTCTAAAGATTTTGCTCTAAGATTTTTAGCTACTTTTGAAATAATGTAACCCGATATTGGCATAAAAACCAAAACGAAAAAAGTAAGCTTAGGACTAATTATAAACATAGTTCCTAAAGCGAAAACAATAGTCAAAGGTTCTTTTACAACGAGCTCCAATATAGAAAAAAAAGAATTTTGAACCTCATTGATGTCACCAAGCATTCGGGCCATTATATCTCCTTTTCTTTTTTCAGAATAATAGGAGATAGGGAGTTCAATAATTTTTTTATACATTGATTTTCGCAAATCTCTCAACACCCCATTTTTGAGGTGCATGATATGATAAGAAGCCAAATAATTAAATAAATTTTTGAATAAAAATGTTATAATTACTAATGCAACTACAAATAATAGTGCAATCTGTATACTGTTTTCCCTTGTTAATTCTGAAATTTTATAATAAAGAAGATCGTAAATAAACTCTTTTGCATTTTTTATTCCAGAATAGGTCGGCGCTTTATCAATAACTTTTGATTTTCCAAAAAGTACTTCAAGTACGGGGAAAAGTGTAAGCATAGAAATCGTGCTAAATAAGGCATATAAAATGTTGTAGGTCACATTCCAAATAATGTGATATTTATAAGGTTTAGTGTAGGGAATTAGTTTTAATAAATTTTTATCCATCTAGTGTTAGTTCAATTGCATCGAAGCAATAATATTTTTAATTTTCTCATTCAAAGCGCTTTCTACCATTTTGAAATCTTCTACAGAATCCAATTGGGCATTAACACTGATGTAAAATTTGATTTTCGGTTCAGTACCACTTGGTCTGGCGCAAATTTTAGAACCGTCTTCGGTATAATAAATCAATACGTCGGCTTTTGGCATCACCATGATTTCTTCCTAGTTGGTCAATAAATTCAAGGCAACAGAGGATTTGTAATCTTCTACCATAACCACTCGTTGTCCGTTGATTTCTTTCAGTGGATTTTGTCTTAAATTGAC
>JAKFBW010000156.1:0-2004 GCA_036676965.1 Flavobacterium sp.
AGAAGGAGACACCTCAGTAAAAACTTTATGAGAATACACACTGTCTGTACTTATGGCCAGTACATCTGTATTTAAAAACCTCAGTTGATTATAAATAGCAGCGACCGCTGCCAATTCTGTCGTTCAAACAAAAGTAAAATCACTTGCATAAAAAAATAATATTACCCATTTTCCACGATAACTTTCTAGGTGAATTTCTTTAATTTTCTTTTCAACATTGTCGTAAGCTTCTGCCACAAACAGTGGTGCTATATCAGTTGTTTGTGCACAAAATAGTTGTACACAGTCTTCATCCATATGACTATACCCTCCTTATCAAATAGTTCAACCTCATTTATCCATATGTTTCAGACAAATTGTTGGTGATACTATGTCAAGAAAATAGACACTGCTAAATGGGATTTTCTATTGCATCTACCGCGCTCCGCTTGCTGGCCGCTATATCAAGTTAAGGGACGTAACCCTTAACTTGATATAGCGGAAAATCTCTAACTAGCTGCCTTAGATTTAAATCTTTCATAATATTTCTTTTCATACTCGATTGGTGAAAAATAATTAATAGCTGAATGAATTCTTCTGTAGTTATAAAAACTGACAATATACTCAAAAATACTTCTTTTGGCCTGATCACGAGTTTGATAGTTTTCATGAAAAATAAGTTCTTTCTTAATCACACCATGAAAAGACTCAATACATGCATTGTCATAACAGTTGCCTTTTCGACTCATGCTTGTAAAAATCCCATACTGTCTTAATAAATGCTGATAATCCTTTGATGCATACTGGCTTCCACGATCAGAGTGATGGATTAGTCCTGGTTTCGGTTTCTGAGCTGTGATTGCTCGTTTTAAAGCTGTAATGACTAAATCCTTTGTCATTCTATCACCCATAGCCCATCCAATAATTCGTCTAGAATACAAGTCCATGATAGAAGCTAAATACAACCAGCCTTCCTTTGTCCAAATATAAGTAATGTCTCCGACCCAAACTTCACCTGGATGATTGACCTTAAACTGCTGCTTTAGTAGATTTGGATAAATCGGAAGATTATGCTTAGAATTTGTGGTAGCTTTATATTTTTTAACTGTCTTAGATCGGATATTGTTTTCTTGCATAATAAGTGTCACAGTTTTTTGTGAGACTTTAATCCCCTTTTTATTGAGTTGCTTAGTAATCTTAGGGCTACCATAATTCTTTCTAGAATCAAGGTATACTTGCTTAATTTGTGCCGTTAGTTTTTCTTTTCGAATTTTTTGTTGGCTTTTCGGACGCTTTTTCCAAGCATAGTAGCCACTCTTTGAAACACCAAGTATTTCGCACATCTTCGCCACACGGAACTCGTGTTGGTGTTGGTCAATGAAGTCATAAATTACTTCTGGTTTTTTGCGAAGATGCCCATAGCCTTTTTTAAGATGGCATTTTCCTCTTCTAAGTCCCGAATACGCTTTTGCAGTTCACGAGCCTGTTTATCTTCTGGCTTTAAGTTACCACTTCCTACAAAGCCAGCTTCTTGTTCTTTATTATATTTGGAAACCCAATTGTGCAAGGTCTGCTCGGCAATATCTAATTCACGAGCAACTTCCGCAATTTTCTTTCCATCTTCTTTAACCATACGAACTGCTTCAAATTTAAATTCTTTATCAAATGATTTTCTCATCTTGGCCACTCCCAGTAAATTGTTAGTTATAATTATACTTGATTTTCCCCCAATTTACCGTGTCCACTTTTTAGTCTAGCATCATAGAGACGATCACTTTTCGGGTGGTCGTCTTTCTTATTTGACCATTACTGCGCAGCAAAGATCTTCATTCTTTGGAGACATTGTGAAGGGGGCGCACTTTTTCCGGGGATGTTAATAAAAGAGATAGATAAGAATGTTTTGGGAGGGTTTCAATAACTCTATTCAAAGCCTTCTTGAACGATGGTCGCATTGAAATTGATAATAATCCAGCCGAAACCACCAAAAGTAAGAGATTGGATTTCTACGAATACATAAAGAAACTA
>JAKFBW010000157.1:0-7004 GCA_036676965.1 Flavobacterium sp.
TTCCTTCAGATTCCACCTCACAATGGACACCCTTGCATTTAGCTAACACTTCCCACTGTAAAGGCGTGTTCGGGACTTCCACCCTAGAGTTACCGCCCATGCTGGGCACACAACAAAAAACCGTTTTAGAGTAAAATCTAAAACGGTTTTCAATAAGTAAAAAAATTAAAATCCAGCTTTTATGGTCTATTTCCCGCAAACCGTTATACGCAATTCAAAAAATATTTTTCTAACGCAGAATAAGGAATGATAGGCTTTCAAAGGGGGAATAAATTTGATTTTTCCCGCTAATTAGACCATAATTTTATAAACTTTTAATCAGTAAGAAGTATAGTATGAGAAAACTAATCATGTGGAATGTAGTCACTCTGGACGGATATTTTGAGGGGGAGAAAAACTGGGATTTGAGTTTTCACGAACTTGTCTGGGGCAAAGAACTTGAGGAATTCAGCCTTACTCTGTTGAAATCAGCCGACATGCTTGTGTTTGGCGCGACAACATACAAAGGCATGGCAGATTACTGGACAAAGGCGGAAGGGGAAATCGAAATCGCAAAATATATGAATGAAATTCAAAAGGTCGTCTGCTCATCAACACTCAAAACTGCCGACTGGAACAATACAACAATCGTAAAAAATGCTGTGGCCGAAATTCCTAAATTGAAACAGCAAGGCAATGGAGATATGTATGTGTTCGGCAGCGGTAATCTCTCTGAGTCTTTGATGAAAGCAGAGTTGTTTGATGAGATTCGCTTATGCATTGCGCCAATATTTTTAGGGAATGGAAGGCTTTTATTCAATAAGGGAATCCCCCATAAAAAACTTAAACTACTTGAATCCCGTCCCCTTACTACAGGCGGCATCATTCTTCGGTATGCTCCGGATAATAAAATTAAAGAATAAAAATAGAGAAATGAAATTCACCCCTAAACCCCAATCAGGTTCTCGTTTGCAATGAGGACCTGATTGAGTTAAGGACTCGTCGGTTCGAGGCATGATTTTTATTCTAAAAAAAGCAATATAAAATGACGTATTATTCTTTTATCTAATTTTTTACAAATAATTGATTTCAATAAATTAAATAAAAACGTCAATGGTAGCGCAGTGGAAAACAGCGCCAATTAACATATAGTCCCTCGCTCGAAATTGTAAATGTCAGATCTTTACAAAAGCCCCAACCCATTTTCTTGAAATCTGCGGCAAAAAAATAACTTTCTACAAATGCACCACTTGCTGTTGCGCATTACTTTGAATGGCCGCTTCAATAATTTGCATCACGTGAACGCCGTCTGTTGCCGTTACCGGTTCGCTGCGGTTGTTTGCAATGGCATTGTAAACGCCATCAAAAAAACCATAATAATTCCCCTGAAGCGTAGGCACTTTTCGCCGTATCATTTTGCCGTCCATTTCGGTATGTAAAATCCCCTGCAACTCTTCCGGCTCGGTTCCCCAAGTGGTATGATTCAGTTTTTTACCCAATTTCAATTCGTCTTCCTGCACATCACCGCGCGGTTTCAGGAAAGAACCTTTTTTACCGTGAAAAACATACGAAGGATTGGGTTCACGAACAAAAAAACCGGCTTTCAAACGAACTCTACAATCCGGATAATACAGCAAAATATCAATATAATCATCTACAAGAGAGTGTTCCCGGGTGATTCGGATATCGGCAAAAACCGATTTTGGTTTTCCGAACAGACACAAGGCCTGATCAATAATATGAGGCCCCAAATCTTTCAGGATTCCGGCACCTGCATTGGCGGTTTCTTTGTGCTGTTTCGGACTCAAAACAGGATTGTAACGGTCAAAATGAATTTCGGCTTCCACAATCTCTCCCAAAATCCCTTCAGAAACAATTTTTTGCACGGTTTTGAAATCACTGTCCCATCTCCTATTTTGGAAAACAGCCAATTTCAGTCCTTTTTCCTGGGCTATCGCCGCCAATTCCTGTGCCTCGGCCACCGTAGTGGTAAAGGCTTTTTCGACCAAAGCGTGTTTCCCCGCCAACAAGGCTTTTTTGGCATATTCATAATGGGTTCCAACAGGGGTGTTGACCACCACCAAATCAACATCGTCTGCCAACAACTCCTCAAAAGTGGCATAACTTTTCACATTGGGATAATCGGCCTGGATTAATTTTTTGCTTCTTTCCCAGGCACCCAGAAACTCGAATCCCGGATGCATGGTTAAAAATGGGGATTGAAAAACCTTTCCGGACATGCCGTAAGAAAGTATTGCGGTTCTGATTTTTTGCATGGTTTTTGTTTTTAAAAGCGATGACATCTTTGTCAAATTTTTGAACTTTGACAAAGACAACACACTTAATGTATCATTTATATTTTGGCTCGTTCGTATTGTGATGGCCACGAAACATCGGCACCGAGTTCTCTGGCAAAATTTAATCCCAAATATGGATTTCGGAGTGCTTCCCTGGCAAAAAACACCAAATCGGCTTTTCCGGATTCCAATATTTCTTCTGCCTGTTTGGATGCGGTAATTAGTCCTACCGCTCCGGTTAAGATTCCGGCCTCTTTTTTTATTTGTGCCGCAAAGGGGACTTGGTAATTTGGTCCTAACGGAATTTGTTGGTGTGTCACCAATCCTCCGGAAGACACGTCTATTAAATCAACGCCCATTTCTTTCAGTATTTTCGAAAGCCGTACCGATTCGGCAATATCCCAACCGCCATCTGCCCAGTCTGTCGCCGAGATTCTGACGAACAAAGGCAAATCGGCAGGCCATTCCGTTTGGGCAGCAGCGACAATTTCGAGCACGAATCGGATTCGGTTTTCAAAACTTCCGCCATATTCATCCGTCCTGAAATTGGTTAAAGGAGAAAGGAATTCATGCAATAAATACCCGTGGGCCGCATGAATTTCGAGTACCTGGTAGCCTACTTGCACCGCTCTTGCGGTGGCTGATTTGAAATCAGAAATTACTTTTTGAATCCCTTCTTTATCCAAAGCAAGCGGAGCACTTTCATTATCCCGATAGCCCACCGCAGAAGGGGCGACAATTGGCCAGCCGCCTAGAGTTGTATCTAATCTTTTATTGCCCAGCCATGGAGCAGAAACACTCGCTTTCCGGCCGGCATGTGCCAACTGGATTCCGACAACTGAATTCTGGCTTTTTATAAAACGAACTATATCCTGCAATTTTTGCATGTGTTCGTCTTTCCACAATCCCATATCTTCGGGGGAAATCCGTCCCTCGGAAGCCACCGCAGTCGCTTCCTGAATGATTAATCCCGCACCACCAATGGCACGACTCCCTAAATGCACCAGATGCCAATCATTGGCAAAACCATCCTGTGACGAATACTGACACATGGGGGAAATAACAATCCGGTTTTTTAGAAGGACACTTTTTATTTGTATTGGAGAAAATAATTGCGATGCCATACTATTTACATTTTTAATTTTCTAATCTGAAAAGAAACGTAAAGTTACACTACACAAAGCAAAATGAAAATTATTAACAAACATTTATTACCCGAGTCAATCGTAAACCTTTGCAACTAAAACAGAAAATATTACTTTAGCCAAATATATAAAGAACAGAAAATTAAAAAATGGAAATAGTTATCAAGCTTTCTCAATTTTTATTGAGTTTATCATTACTGATTATACTTCACGAATTAGGACATTTTATTCCTGCCAAATTATTCAAAACCAGAGTCGAAAAATTCTATTTGTTTTTTGATGTTAAATATTCCCTTCTAAAAAAGAAAATTGGTGAAACCGAATACGGAATCGGTTGGTTGCCCCTTGGCGGTTATGTGAAAATCTCGGGGATGATTGACGAGAGTATGGACAAAGAGCAAATGGCCTTGCCTCCCCAACCTTGGGAATTTCGTTCCAAACCGGCCTGGCAGCGCTTAATCATTATGTTGGGTGGGGTTACCGTAAACTTTATTCTGGCTTTCATCATTTACATCGGGATGGCCTTTGCATATGGTGACACCTACATTGCCAATACCGATTTGAAAGATGGTGTATTAATCGAAAACCAAGCGATGCAACAGGCCGGTTTTAAAACCGGAGATAAAATCATTGCGGTGGATGGTGAAAAAATCATAAAATTCGACAATGAGATTAACGGAAAAATAGTGATGGCGAAACAAGTTTTGATCGAAAGAAACGGAACTGAACAGCAAATCACTTTACCGCATAATTTTATCGATCAATTATCAAAAGCAGAAAAAAGACCTTTGGTTGAATTGAGAATGCCTTTTGCGATTAGTTCGGTTACCCCGGAATCGAAAAATACGGCATTAAAACCTAAAGATATTGTGGTTGCCCTCAACGGACAGAAAACAAAATATTTTGACCAAGCCAAAACAATCCTGGAAAACAACAAAGGAAAAACCATTACGGCAACGGTTTTGAGAGATCAAAAAGAAGAACAAGTAAACGTGACGGTAAATAGGGAAGGAAAACTGGGCGTTCAACTGGGAGGACTGGGCATGGGATCTCTTGAAAAGTTGGGTTATTATAAAGTGAGTAAACAAGAATTTGGTTTATTAGCCTCTATTCCGGTAGGAATTGAAAAAGGGAAAAACCAATTGATAGGTTACGGCAAACAATTGAAAATGATTTTCAGTCCGAGTACGGGCGCTTACAAACAAGTAGGTGGTTTTAAAGCCATATTTGATATTTTCCCGAATACCTGGAGCTGGGAAGTGTTCTGGACCATTACTGCCTTGCTGTCCATCATGCTTGGCGTAATGAACTTATTGCCTATTCCGGCACTCGATGGCGGCCATGTGATGTTTTTATTATACGAAATGGTTAGCGGTAAGAAACCAAGCGACAAATTTTTGGAAAACGCCCAAATGGTTGGTTTTGTATTACTTATCACACTGCTATTATTTGCCAACGGAAATGACATTTACAAGGCAGTAATCGGGCGATAAAAAAAATTAAAAAAAATTAAAAAATTATTTGCAACAATCAAATTTAGCCCTATATTTGCAACCGCTTAGAACAAGATAATACATCAACAATAAGCACCAAAAAAGTTCCTATACGCAAATTATAATATACAGTTTCCTCCTTAGCTCAGTTGGTTAGAGCATCTGACTGTTAATCAGAGGGTCCTTGGTTCGAGCCCAAGAGGGGGAGCTACTGATAGAAAGCCTTTACAGCAATGTAGAGGCTTTTCTGTTTTAAATACTTTTGGGAATTGGTTCGAGTCCGCCGCGGCGGAGGAGCTACTGATAGAAAGCCTTTACAGCAATGTAGAGGCTTTTCTGTTTTAAATACTTTTGGGAATTGGTTCGAGTCCGCCGCGGCGGGGGAGCTTCTTAAAGCCCTTACAGCAATGTCTGGCTTTTTTATGTTCAAAAATTAGATATTTTCGCTTTTTCAGCGATTGAAACCTTAAAGAATTTGTTTAACGCAATTATGGATGGCATTTCTACTTTACCATTTCCGAAATAATTTTTTTTGCCTGATTTGAATTACCCCAGCTTGCAATTTCATGTAAAACAGGCATCAAACTTTTCCCGGAATCGGATAAAGTATATTCTACTCTTTGGGAGTGTTCTTTTAATTCTTTTCTTTCAATCAACCCTAAAGTTTCTAATTCTTTTAATTCATTAGAGAGCACCTTGTTTGAAATAGCAGGCATTAATTGGTTTAGTTTCCCGAACCGCAAAGAACTTTCACCAATACAATTTAATATTATAGGCTTCCATTTACCACCAAAAATGGACATGGCTCTTGTTACGGGACAATCATAAGGGTTTTCTATATATCTCATACAATTTGTAGTTACCTATTGGTTACCGGTATTTAATTTATTAGTTACAAATATACACTAATGGTTGTAAATTTGTAAAAAACTATAAAACAAGAAACATGAAAAAGATTTTATTACTTCTGACAGTATTTTTATCTATGGGTAATTTACATGCACAAACAGCAACAGATGGTATTGTTAAGGACTGGGAAAGAGCGAAGGCTTATACCAAAGAGTATCTGGATGCAATGCCTGAAAATGGCTATTCATTTAAGCCAACAAAAGAAATGCGTTCTTTCTCAGGCCAGGTTTTACACTTGAGCGACGCCATATATGGTTTTGTGGGTGCCGCTACCGATGAGAAACCACCGGTAGGTTTTGGGGAATTAGAAAAATCTGGCGATGGGAACAAAGCAAGTGTTACCAGCAAAGTAATGGCAGCCTATGATTTTGCCATCAATGCCATTAAAAAATATCCAAATAATAAATTAGGGGAACACATTAACCTTTTTGGTCAATTTGACATAAGTAGAGCGCAAGTGTTAAACAAGTGTTTTGAACACCAGACCCATCATAGAGCGCAAACAACGGTTTATTTAAGATTGGCAGGCGCTACTCCTCCAGCAGAAAAATTGTTTTAATATAAATAATAGAGAAATATGATAACAACAATAGAAACAAATAAACTTGTGATCAACAACTTTGTAGCGTTCATTAATACTGCAAGTGAAAAACTTGCAAAAAAACTTATTAGCCCAAACGCAATATTTTTTGTTCCTGGACAAGCGGAGCCTATGAGAGGCCCTGCGGGTTATCTTGCAATCATTAGAATGATGAGAAGTGGCTTTCCGGATATTCAATGGTCATTGGAAGATATGGTAGTAGAAAAGGATAAAGTCGCTGCTCGTTTTATTATGAATGGAACTCATCAAGGTACTTTCAATGGTATTCCGCCAACAGGAAAACTAATTAAAGTTCAAACTATGAATTTCTACCGTTTATCATCTGGGAAAATTGTTGAAGAATATGGACAACCTGATTTTCTTACATTGCTTCAGCAAATTGGAGCAGTCCCAACCATTTAAAGAGAACAATCTCGTTTGCCGACAAATTATGTAAATGAAAGGATTCCAACCAGCTGTTATTATTTACAACTGAAGCCAGGAACATTAGGGACTTCCTATGGTGCTGGATTATTTTATAAAGTAAATCAGATAAAATGAAATCGCCATTAACAACAAGTTTGCGCAAGCAAATGAAATT
>JAKFBW010000158.1:0-59330 GCA_036676965.1 Flavobacterium sp.
CCAAGTCCTTAATCTTATGCCTTTGATGCGATAAAACAATACATTGACTACGTTTTCTAACAGTATTATTGGGACTATTTTGATGAAGGTATTTCAATACCTCTAATTCTTCTTTTCTAAGTTATACATATCTCATAATGAGATAAATATACTATTTTTAGCACATAAAACAAATAAATACGACATTATTTTATTCTAATTACTTATTTGCAAAATCTTCCTGAAAAATATTTAAATCAAAAAACTTTCTTTCGTTCATATTCTCATTTGAAAACCAAGCTGCATATGAAAAGGCTTCTTTGTTTTTTTCTATTTTTTTAGTATAGAATTTGTTTGAAACTACCCAAGTTTCACATTGAAACATCATTAGATTTGTTATTTTTCTTTCAAGTCTTTTCTCGTTTTCAGTAAAAAATTGATTCACGTAAGCTTTGGCATCAGATTCATTTTCTTTTTTATAAGCCATCATAAAAATAGACTTGTTTTTATGTGGAAATATATTCACGAATATGTCAATTACATCTTCTTTATCTTTATGATACTTTCTAATGTATTGTTGTAATTCTAGAGTAGTGTCATAGTTATAGAACGCTGATAAACAAATGTCTTTTTTAGAAATTTCTCGAACTTTAAAAACATAAGATTCTGAATTATTATTTAAATCTTTCCATATTACATCTTCTGTTTTTTGTAAATCATTTATTCCAAGTTTTTCTTGTGCGAGCCTTCCTTTTAAAAAATTCACATTGAAAAGGTCGGAATGATTATTAATTAAACATTCATACATGCTAACGTTAACTAGTTTTCTGAATTTTTCATTGTATACAGCTCTTAATGTAAATAATAAAAGATTTCGATAATTTGAGAAATCAATATCTTCTATTTCTATAGTTTTGAATAATTCCGTATCGTGAGTTTGACAGAAACAATTAAATGAAAAAGCTTTGTTTAATCCAACTTTTTTAAAAGAATGTGTTGTTTCATTATACTTATTTATTTGCATTTCGGTAACATGCCCATCTTCAGCAATTGCTGAAAGAATTCCATTTCTTTGCAGAATATGAGAGTTTATAGATTTCTCATTACAATTTGGATGAAAACAAATATTTATTTCCTTAATCGCTTTTGATTTACAATCGTGAAATGCTTTAGCAATTTTTATTTTTTCTTCCATAATTTTTTAAGTCATAATTCATGATTATTTTTCCGATTCTGCGGTACACTTGCAGCCAACTAATGTATACTTGCTATAAAGTATCAACTATAAACCCAAATAAAGGTAGATATACACTACATAGTATACTTTTTCAAATGTAGTATTTTTACTCAAACAATTCTCATGAATCGAAAAATAAAAACAAAACCCCTAAACATTTCAAATGTTTAGGGGTTTGTCAATAAATAACCTGAATATAAAATTATAAAACCAATTCGCTTAAAGCTTCTTTGCTGAATCCTACCAATTCCTCTGTTTTTCCAGCTTTTATTTTGGCAACCCAATTTGGGTCGGATAATAAAGGTCTTCCCACGGCAACCAAATCAAAATCGCCTCTGTCGAAACGTCTTGTTAGTTCGTCCAAAGAGGCTGGTTGCGAACTCTCGCCTGCAAAAGCACCAAAGAAATCCCCTGAAAGTCCAACAGAACCTACAGTAATGGTTGGAGATCCAGTTAGTTTTTTAGCCCAACCTGCAAAATTCAAATCAGAGTTTTCAAATTCCGGTTCCCAGAAACGACGTTGCGAACAATGTAAAATATCCACTCCTGCATCCACAAGAGGTGTCAACCAGGCGTCTAATTCCTGAGGAGTTTTCGCCAGTTTATAATTGTAATCAGAAGGTTTGAATTGAGAGAAACGCATAATCACAGCAAAATCATTTCCTACTTGTCTTCTAATTTCTTTCACCACTTCAATAGCAAATTTATTGCGTTCCTTCAATGTTTTTCCGCCGTAAATATCAGTGCGTAAATTGGTTTCGGGATTGAAGAATTGGTCAATTAAATAACCGTGCGCACCGTGAATTTCGATAGTATCAAAACCTAATCTTTTGGCATCGGCAGCTGCTTTTCCGAAAGCAAGAATGGTATTTTCAATATCTTTTTCAGTCATCGTAGTTCCGTTATTGAAACCGGGACGGTTCAATCCGGACGGACCTTCAAAAGGAACAGGCGGAACCCAACCCGAATGATGATTGTCCATAATTCCCATGTGCCAGATTTGTGGTCCCATTTGACCTCCGGCAGCGTGAACTTCATTAATCACTTTTTCCCATCCATTTAGTGCCTGATCGCCATAAAAATGAGGAACATTTCCATCATTGGAGGATGAAGGTCTGTCGATAACCGTTCCTTCAGATAATATTAAACCTACTTCGCCTTCGGCTCTTTTTTGATAGTAAGCAGCGACTTCATCAGTTGGAATTCCGTTTGGAGAAAAAGAACGCGTCATCGGCGCCATTACAATTCTGTTTTTAAGATTTAGTGTCTTAAAATTAAAGGGTGTAAATAAATTAGTTGTACTCATATATTATTTTATAATTTAAATTTTATTAAACGGTTTGTATTCGACTATGTATAAAATGTTGTTGTTTTCAGATTGAACTGTCCTTAGCTTCCGCAGTCGAGTGTCAAATGTTTGAAGAATGCGTAAAAAGAAAATCTGTTTGAGCGTAGCGAGTTATTTTCTTTTAGCATTCGAAAACTAATTTGACCGACGAGGAAGTGTAAGACTTGAAATCGAAGATTCATGAATACCAAAAAAATATTGGCGCATGAATATTTTTTTGTTTCTTTTTTGATCAAGCAAAAAAGAAAATTAGTAAACCATAATTTCACATTTAATAAAAACGTCATTGGTAGTGTTTTTTGTGTAGTCCCGACACTTCGGGCAATGTCATTAAGTTAAGGAATAGCAAATAAACCACCCCGCCTTTCAGGCACCCCTCCAAAGGAGGGGAAGTCGCGTAATTTCCCCTCCTTTGGAGGGGTGCCCAGAGGGCGGGGTGGCTGTTCGTGTTTTCTTAAAATTCACTTGAACTAAAACTAAGCTGTAACGTTGTTTTATCTATCTTAATTTCTTAATGGTTTATAAACAAAAACAATGTTTTTTAAGAATAAATGCTGTTATCTCCAACCTCCACCCAAGGCTCTATACAACTCGGTATTGGCAGAAAGTTGCTCCCTTTTTATATTCGCCAGTTCCAACTCACTTTGTAATAAATTGGCTTGTGCCGATAAAACTTCAAGGTATTCAGCCATTCCGTTTTGGAATAACAAATTGGCATTTTTTATCGCTTGTTGCAAGGTTTTTACACGTTGTTGCAAAAACGATTCTTGTTGTTGCAATTTTTCCACTTTTACCAAGGCATCTGAAACTTCGCTAACAGCCACCAAAACAGCCTGTCTAAAACTCAACACGGCTTTTTCTCTTTCGACTTTCGCAATATTGTATTGTGTTCGCACTTTTTTAGAGTTCAATAAGGGCTGGGTCAAGCCTCCTGCCACCGTTCCAAATAACGAAGCCGGAATGTTAAACCAATTGCTGGTTTCGAATGAATTTACTCCACCTTGAGCAGTAATTCGTAGTGCAGGATACAAGTCGGCTTTGGTGATTCCAACATTGGCGTTAGCTACTTTTAAGGCTAATTCGGCACTTTTTACATCCGGTCTTCTGCTTACTAAGGATGACGGAATTCCGGTTAATGTATTGTTTTTTACTTCAACTGATTTCAACTGAGTCGTTCTTTCTTTCGAATTGGGGAATGAACCCGTCAACACACTCAAAGCATTTTCCTGAATAGCAATATTTTGTTCCAATAGCGGAATTAATTGTGCCGCGTTTAATTTTTGTGCTTCCGATTGCTGAATTGCCAATGAAGTTACCTGTCCCGCATCGTATTTTAATTTGATGATTTTGGTTGTACTGTCGTTTAATTGTACATTTTTCTTAGCGATGTCCAATTGTGCATCCAACATCAAAAGATTGTAATATCCTTTTGAAACATTGGCTACAATAGTAGTCTGCAATGCTTTTTTTACTTCTTCTGATTGAAGATATTCCGCATACGCCCCTTTTTTCTGATTGCGGATTTTACCCCAAATATCAGCTTCCCACGAAAGGGAAACTCCCGCCGAATAATCGTCAATGTGTTTTTGACCCAAAGCCTGATTCAGGTTCATTCCCGTAAAACTATTGTCAGAAGGATTGCTGGTACTGGCATTGACAAACAAATTGGTCTGAGGAACATTTCCCCATTTGGATTGTGTGAAACGATATTGCGCAATTTCGATGTTTTTAGTGGCGATTTGTAAATCGTTATTTCGGGTTACGGCGCTATCGATTAACTGAATAATATCTTTTTCGGTAAAGAAATTTTTCCACTCTAAGTTGGCGATGCTTGTGGTATCTTTTGAAACCGATGCATTCCTGAAATTCTCAGGAAATGCATCTTTTGGAGTTTCAATATCCTTCGAAACGGTACAGGATATTAAGGTGATGAAGACAAAAAGAATCATCACTATTTTTGTTATATACTTTTTCATTTTTATACTTGGTCTTTATTTTTCTGAATAGAAATCATCTTTTGTTTCAAGATCTTTCGATATTTTATAGGACAGGTACGTTATGCTGATGATGATTGTCAGCAGAATTGTTGTGATATAATTTTCCATTTTTATTTTCTTCGTTATGAGTTACAGCTACTGGTTTTCCAGAAAGCTTTTCCTGTAAATGTTGGAATACGATGAATAAAACCGGGATGATTAACAGTCCCAGAATTACTCCTGAAATCATTCCACCCGCAGCTCCAATACTTATCGAGTGATTCCCTTGTGCTGATGGGCCTTTGGCACTCATCATCGGAATTAACCCCACCACAAAGGCTAATGAGGTCATGATAATTGGTCGCAAACGTAATTTGGCGGCATCGATGGAAGCTTTGACCAAATTCTGTCCGGATTTTCTTTTTTGCAATGCAAATTCGACAATCAGGATGGCGTTTTTTGCGAGCAGTCCAATAAGCATTACCAAGGCAACCTGTACGTAAATGTTGTTTTCAATTCCGGTTAAACCAATGGCTGCAAATACTCCAAATATTCCCGCAGGGATGGAGAAGATTACTGCCAAAGGCAAAATGTAACTTTCGTATTGCGCAGCCAATAAGAAATAAATGAATATCAAACACAGTAAGAATATCGTTGCCGATTGACCTCCAGACGAAATTTCTTCTCTTGTTTGTCCTGAAAATTCGTAGCTGTAACCGGCAGGCAATTGTTGAGCAGCTACTTCTTCAATAGCTTTAATCGCATCTCCTGAACTAAATCCCGGTTTCGGAATCGCATTAATCGAAATAGAGTTGAACAAATTGTATCTCGATGCCGTTTCTGAACCATAAATACGAGTCAGTTTTACTAGGGTGTTGATAGGTACCATTTCGCCATTTTTATTTTTCACAAATACACGGTCGATTGATGAAGGATCTGCCCTGTCGGCAATATCAGCCTGAACAATAACACGGTAGTATTTTCCAAATCGATTAAAATCAGAGGCTTGCGCACTACCAAAATAAGCCTGCATGGTTTGCAGAATGTCTTTGACTTTTACGCCCAATTGATCTGCTTTTTCATCATTGATATCCAATTGTAATTGCGGATAATCGGCTTTGAAAGAGGTAAAAGCAACTGCTATTTCCGGACGTTTCATTAATTCTCCAATGAACGTTTGTGAAATTCCACTGAACTTATCCAGTTTTCCTCCGGTTTTATCCTGAAGTACCATATCTAAAGCTTCCACGTTACTAAAACCGGGAACAGTTGGGAAACTAAATACGAAGAAACTTCCGGCAGAAATAGCGCCTAATTTGCCACGAACCTGATTCATGATTTCGTCGATATTTTTCACATCGCCACGTTCTTCATTTGGCTTCAGCAAAACAAAAACAACTGCCGATGATGGACTGGTAGAATTAGTCAATAAGTTGAAACCTGAAATGGCCGTTACAAATCTTGAAGATTCCAAACCTCTTAAGGTATTTTCGGCTTCGGTCATTACTTTTTGAGTTCCGTCCAAAGAAGTTCCGGAAGGAGTGTTTACAGCAATAGCAATAAATCCTTGATCTTCCGTTGGAATAAATCCGGATGGAGTTGTTTTTACCATTATAATGGTAGCAACAGTTATTAAGGCCAATCCACCTAAACTCAACCATTTTTTGCGAATTAAAAATTGTAATCCGCCTACATAACGATTCGTTAAGGAGTTGAAACTCGAGTTAAAAGCAGTGAAGAATTTTTCTTTAAATCCTCTTTTTACATAAGGAGCATTTCCATCATGTGCAGCGTGATTGTCTTTTAAGAACAAAGCGGCCAGGGCAGGGCTTAAAGTCAAAGCATTAACTGCTGAAATTACAATTGCAATAGCCATCGTAAAAGCAAACTGACGGTAGAAAACTCCCGTAGAACCTTCCATGAAACCAACAGGCAGGAATACCGCTGCCATCACTAATGTAATCGAAATAATCGCACCGGTAATTTCGTGCATGGCTTCGTGTGTGGCTACTTTTGGAGACAGATGTTTGTGTTCCATTTTGGCATGCACGGCTTCGACCACAACAATGGCATCATCGACCACAATACCAATCGCTAAGATTAAAGCGAACAATGTCAGTAAGTTAATCGAAAATCCGAATAACTGCATGAAAAAGAACGTCCCTAAAATCGCTACCGGAACCGCAATTGCCGGAATTAATGTTGATCTAAAATCCTGCAAGAAGATAAACACCACAATAAATACCAATATAAAGGCTTCCAATAAAGTGTATTTAACCTGATCGATAGATTGATCCAGAGAAACCTTTGTACTATAAAAAATATTGTGTTTTATCCCTGGAGGAAAATCTTTAGAGGCTTTAACCATCAACTTGTTAATCGCAACCTGAATATCATTGGAGTTTGAACCAGCCAACTGAATCACACCAATTACAATTCCTTTTTTACCATTTAGACGCGTTAAACTGTTGTATGAATAAGCACCAAGTTCGACTCTGGCAACGTCTTTTACACGAAGTACAGAACCATCAGCATTCGAGCGAATGGCAATGTTTTGATAATCTTCCGGTTTGCTTAGTTTTCCTTTGTATTTGATTACGTATTCAAAAACTTCCTTACTTCTTTCCCCAAATTTCCCCGGAGCAGCTTCTAAACTTTTGTCCTGAATGGCTGCCATAACTTCATTTGGCGTCACATTGTAAGCAGACATTTGAGTTGGATTCAACCAAACGCGCATCGAGTAATCTTTTACACCACCAAAAATACTGGCGGCACCCACTCCCGGAATACGTTTGATTTCAGGAATAATATTAATCTGGGCATAATTGGCAACAAAAGTCTGATCGTATTTGGATTCGTCATCGGTGTACATTCCGATGGCCATAATAAAACTGTTTTGTTGTTTTGCGGTGATAACACCTTGCTGAACCACTTCGGCAGGCAACTGACTTGTAGCTTGTGCCACCCTGTTTTGAACGTTTACTGCCGCCCGGTCAGCATCAGTACCCAGTTTAAAGAAAACTGTAATGGCTAAAGTTCCGTCATTACTGGCTGTCGAGCTCATGTAAGTCATGTTCTCCACACCATTTATCGATTCCTCTAATGATGGTGCAACCGAACGTAAAACCGTTTCAGCATTCGCTCCCGGATAAACGGCTGTAACTAAAACCGAAGGAGGTGCGATATCAGGAAATTGCTGCAAAGGCAATTTGGTAAGTCCCAGTACTCCTAAAATCACCAACAAAATGGAGATAACGGTGGCAAGTACAGGTCTTTGTATAAATATTTTGAACATGGGTATAGAAATTATTTTTAGTTAATGATTTGAGCAATTGCTGCTTTTGGTTTTTCAGGCTGAATCAGTTGTCCTTCCTGAAGTTTGTCGATACCGCTTAATACAATTTGGTCACCTGATTTTACGCCGTTTTTGATTAAGTAATTGGTACCGCTTTTTTCGCTGATGGTAATTGGCATTTTGTTGACTTTGTTTTCTTTATTTACAGTGAAAACAAAAACTTTATCCTGCATTTCAATTGTAGCCGATTGTGGAATTAAAATAGCATCGTCATGTTGCACTCCTAATCGAATTTTTCCGGTGTTTCCGGAACGTAATGTTCCATTTTTATTTGGGAAAGTAGCTCTAACGGTAATGGCTCCGGTGTTTTTATCAAACTGTCCATCGACCATATCGATTTTTCCTAACTGTGGATAATAAGAATTATCGGCAAGGATTAGAGTAACGGGAGGTAATTTTTTGATTTTATCGCCAAGCGTATTTCCTGCATACGCCGATTTAAATTTGATAAAATCGGTTTCACCTAATGAGAAATAAGCATAAACTTCATGCACATCTGATAAGTTGGTTAACGGTTCAACATCAGTTGCTGAGACTAAACTTCCTTGTTTTTTAGGCAATCTCCCAATGTAACCGCTTACAGGAGCCGTAACATTAGTATATCCTAAATTGATTCTGGCCGAACCTACCATTGCTTTTGCCTGCTCAATATTGGCAGCCGCTATTTTTTGTGAAGCTTTAGCTGTTTTCAATTGGTAGTCCGAAACCACTTTGTTTTGAACCAAAGGTGTCAATTTATCCACTTCTAGTTGAGCGTTTAAGTAAGCCGCTTCTGCCGCGTGAAGATTGGCTAAAGCATTGTTTAATTGCTCACGAAAAGGACGTTCGTTTATTTTAAAAAGTGCTTGACCTTTAGATACATAAGCACCTTCATCTACATAAATTCTTTCCAGGTTTCCGCTTACTTGCGGACGGATTTCGACATCTACAGCACCTTGCAGAGCAGCCGGATATTCGGCATCTGTTACAGCATCCGAGCTTTTAATGGATAAAACCGGTAGGAGTGGAGCTGCTGCTACTGGAGGAGTTGCATTTTTATCGTTACAACTGATAACTAATATTGCTAGTATACTTAATAGGGTAATCTTTTTCATAATTGGAAGTGTATTTAAAATGGTCTTGGATTCTATTGTTTTTGGAATAATCGTTTCAGAATTCATGCTGTTTGTTATTTAAAGGTTAATGTTTTAGTTTAGCGATAATTCTGGAATAATCGTTTCAGAATCAATGCTGTAGTTTAAAAAAAAGGGATGCGTAATATATATTATATCTGAAATAAACGTTCCAGAATTTAAGTTAAAAAAAAGCGGTTATTTGAATATATTTTTAATCAGGAATTCTGACATTTTTTTGATTTTGACAGGATTTCCATGAAGAATGTACGATTGCTTCCATCCTGTAAAAGAAGTGGCAATGTATTCAGCCATTAATGCTGCATCTTCTGAATCATCCATTTCGCCATCATCCATAGCTCTTTGAACTACTGTGGCCATAAATTCGATGAAAATGTCATTGTTTTTACTCATTTGATTACGAACTGTGCAATCATCCGGAGCAATTTCAAAAATCGTTTTCATACCCAGGCATCCTTTGTCGCAGGATACAATCCAATCTGCTTTATCAGTAATAATCTTAATCAGTGCTGCTTTAGCCGATGTTTCCTTAGCCACTTTCTCTTTTATTTCCAGCATCGCATTATCAAAATAATTGCTGATACATTTCATAAATAATTGATGCTTGTCGCCAATGGTATTATACAAACTGCTTCTGTTGATCTGCATAGCATCCACAAGGTCTTGCATTGAAGTAGCATTATATCCTTTTTCCCAAAAGACATTCATTGCTTTTTCAATTTTTTCAACTTCGTTAAATTCTACACAGCGAGCCATAAGATTTAATTTGAAGTGCAAAGATATAATTATTTTTGAAACAAGCGTTTCAGAATACAGATTTTTTTAAATTTCAGTTGAATTTAGTTTTTTAAGAGCTATAAAATAAAGTAATTGAAGTTGATGGATAATAGGATTAGGAGATTTTAACTCAATATTTATAGTAAAAGTGTTCGGCACTTCCAACCACTTATTATTGTTTTAACTCCTAAATTATTATTTATGAGTTTTTTTGTATTTTGTTTAAGTTATTAGGCTTTCGTGATTGAACATTTCATAAAGCCTTTATTTTGTTGGGTTTTTGGTATAAAAAAAATCCGAAAATCAACGATTTTCGGATTTTGTGGAATCGGGGAGAATCGAACTCCCGTCCAAACAAGCAACTAATGCACTTTCTACACGCTTATTTCCTGATTGAATTTTCGACGCGGTGCCAGGCCAGAAACAGCCACACTTTGCTTAGCCATTTTAATTTCGAAATTCACCCATAGCCTGTGAAAATCTAGGTTTTAATTTACGATTCTCCTGGTCCGAACGCTAAAAACCAGAGCTTTCGAGGAGAATCCTGCTTTCCTACCTGGTAGGACGAGGCTAATCTTACTATAATTCAGATTATGCAGCAAGAGCGTAGTTTCCTTCGCCGTGTAAAAGTTTTGAGACCTTTTATTTACGAGAATTGTCCCAGTTCTCGACGTGCTTATGTATCAATTCGACTTGCTGTCAAAACCAGTCGACCCCATTTATAACAAGATTCTTATAAGAATCTTGTGTTTGCAAATATACAATTTAAAAATGGAATTTGTAATGCAAAAACTTTTTACTCAACTGCAAAAATCATTCCTTTTTTATTCATCATTCAATTTGAAAGGATAATCACCAAATAAAGTAGCTAATTTTTTAACTCTATAAGTGTTTCGGGTAAATTTATTAGACAAAGCAATTATTATAACCTTCTCTTTTGGTAAAGTGATGTAGGTGGAAGTATTGCCATGCCACCAGCCATTGTGGAAATAGAAATTTTGTCCGGTTTCCCAATTAATCATTCGGATGCCAAGTCCGTAGTTCTTCTCCCCCTTGCGTTCGTTGCTAAAAGGGGTGTATATTAGTTTTAATAATTTTGGACTTAAAAAACCAGGTGAATTTCGGGCTAAATCAAATTTTAATAAATCTCTCGGTGTCGAATAGATGTTTTTGTCCCCGTAAATAGCATCAAGATAATCTTTTCCTATTTCGACTTTATTGCCTTTGTAAGATGTTACGGCAGTGTCTTTGTCTTTTTCGTAATCAAAAACATAGGTGTGATTCATGCCCAATGGCTTGAAAATCATCCGTTCCATTGCTTTTTTATAACTAAGGGTCGTTACTTTTTCTATAATAAGTGCCAAGACAGCATAATTAGTATTGCAATAACTAAAACGACTGTCGGTTCTGGATTCTAGACCAATATTTTTAGTAGCCATTAAATCAACAATATCTTTATTGCTCAGTATGTTGTGTCTGTCCCAAACCCCATCTTTTTTATCGGTAAAATAAGCATAATTGCGCATTCCGCTGCGGTGATTTAAAAGTGTTTTAACTGTTACATCAGGAAATGGGAAAGTAGGTAAAATGGTATTTACTTTTTGGTCTAAACCAATTTTATTGGCATCAATCAGTTTTAAAACAGCTGCTGCAGTAAGCACTTTACTTACTGATGCCAAGTGGAGTGGAGTAGTAGCGGTAATTGGTCTTTTGTCTCTGAAATTAGCCATACCTTCATATTTTTCAAAGATAATCTGACCATTTTTAGCCACCAATAAACTTCCGTTCATGCTGTTATTGGGCCAGTTTTTGTTGTAAAAATGCTCAATTGCATTTTTTTTAGAGTTGATGTATTGAGCGGTTAGTTTAGGCAATTTTGCTGTAGGAGGCTCCATGTGAGGCATGGTATCTTTTGATAATTCAGCATCGGTAAGGACTCCTTCTTTATTCTTTTGGTTACAAGAATTCAAAACTAAAATCAGCGTAAGGAATTGTAGTATATTTGTCTTTTTTATAAAAATCATTATCATAGGGCTATATTGGCAAATATATAGAATCAAATGCGTTTGAGAGTTGTTTTTTTTAACGTTAACAGAATTTTTTGAAAGTTTTTTAAGGGACTTTTTTCTATGTTTTTGGCTTTCAGCTTTTAATGATTTTCATTGTTTTTTTTGTAAAATAAAACCGATTTTTTATAGCGAAATTATTTAAGTTTTTGAAAATTAAAAGAATAACCCACTGTACAATATGAAATTTGGAATAATAAAAGAAAGGAAAAGCCCGGCAGACAGAAGAGTCGTTTTCTCGCCAGAGGAATTACTGCGATTACAGCAGCTCTATCCTAATGTTTCGGTTAAAGTTGAAAGTTCCGATGTTCGCGTTTTTACGGATGCACAATATGAAAGTCTGGGAATAGAAGTAACTGATGATATTAGCGATTGCGATGTTTTCATTGGTGTAAAAGAAGTTCCGGTTGCCGGTTTAATCCCGAATAAATCGTATTTTTTCTTTTCACATACCATCAAAAAACAACCGCATAATCTAAAAGTACTGCAAGCCATTTTAAAGAAAAACATTGATTTCTATGACCATGAAACGGTTGTCGATTGCCACAATCAACGATTAATAGGTTTTGGGAAATATGCCGGTTATGTGGGCACCTATAATGCGATTCGGGCATTTGGCATTAAATTCGAATTATTCAAATTACCTAAGGCAGAAACCCTAAAAGGGAAGGATGAATTGATTACTTATTTGAAAAGAGTAGCGTTGCCCCCATTAAAATTTGTCGTAACCGGGAAAGGAAAAGTAGGCAATGGTGTCAAAGAAATTTTGAATGCCATAAAAGTAAAAGAGGTAAGCGTGGATAATTATTTGACCAAGAACTACACCCAGACCGTTTATACCCAAATCGATGTTTTAGAATACTACAAACGGAAAGACGGGCAGCTTTTAGATTTTATGGATTTTGCTCAAAATCCACAAGAATACGTTTCTGATTTTGAGCGGTTTTCTAAAGTTTCAGATATTTACATCTCAGGACATTTTCATGCCAATGAAGCTCCGGCAATTCTTACCCGTGAAATGTTGCAATCCAAAGACTGTAAAATAAAAGTGGTTGCCGATATTTCCTGTGATATCAATGGACCAATAGCCTGTACTTTACGATCATCAACAATTGAGGAGCCTTTGTATGGTTATTTACCTTCAGAAAATAAGGAAGTAGATGTTTTTCATCCCGCTGCTGTTGTGGTTATGGCGGTTGATAATTTGCCCTGTGAATTGCCTAAAGATGCCAGCGAGGGTTTTGGCGAAATGTTTATGGAGCATGTCATTCCAGCCTTTTTCAATGGTGATAAAGACGGTATTTTGCAAAGAGCCAAAATCACCGAAAAAGGAAAATTGACACCAAGATTCAGTTATTTGCAGGATTACGTTGATGGTAAGTGAGTTATGAGTTGTGGGTTATGCGTTATGAGTCGTTAGCTAAACTTGGAGAATAACTTATAACTGAGACAATATAAACGGTAGAAACCTTTAAATTTTTTCTGCCGTTTTTTCATTTAGTGATGATTCAAATTCCTGAACTCATAACTCATAACCCATAATTTTTCTTCTAAACCATGTCTTCTGGTTTTACCCAAACATCAAAATCTTCAGCACTTACATAACCCAAACGCACGGCTTCCTCTTTGAGTGTGGTTCCATTTTTATGGGCTGTTTGGGCAATTTCTGCGGCTTTGTAATAGCCTATTTTTGTATTTAATGCGGTAACCAACATCAAGGAATTGTCAACCAATTCCTTGATTCGTTTGTAGTTGGGTTCAATGCCTTGGGCACAATGTTCGTCAAAAGAGCGACAGGCATCTCCTAATAAATGAGCCGATTGCAGAAAATTAGCTGCCATCAAGGGTTTGAACACATTCAATTCATAATGGCCTTGCATGCCTCCAACAGTGATGGTGACATCATTTCCCATTACCTGGGCACATACCATGGTCAAAGCTTCGCATTGCGTTGGATTTACTTTTCCGGGCATGATAGAGGAGCCGGGTTCGTTTTCCGGGATATGGATTTCTCCAATTCCGGAGCGCGGTCCCGAAGCCAGCATCCGAATATCATGGGCAATTTTGTTTAAGGAAACGGCCAATTGTTTTAAAGCACCATGCGATTCAACAATCGCATCATGAGCTGCCAAGGCTTCAAATTTATTTTCGGCGGTTACAAATGGATGTCCTGTAAATTCAGAGATATATTCAGCGACTTTTATCGAGTAACCTTCCGGGGTGTTCAATCCTGTTCCAACTGCTGTCCCCCCTAAAGCAATCTCAGATAAATGGGGGAGGGTATTTTTAAGGGCTTTAAGACCGTGACTGAGTTGGGCAACATAACCTGAAAGTTCCTGTCCCAAAGTGAGCGGTGTGGCATCCATAAGGTGTGTGCGGCCTATTTTTACCACATTCTTAAATTCTTTTGCTTTTGCATCCAATGTGTCTCGCAATTTTTCGACACCGGGAATGGTATTTTCAATCACCGTTTTATAAGCGGCAATATGCATGGCTGTTGGGAAAGTGTCATTTGAAGATTGCGATTTATTGACATCGTCATTGGCTTTTATAAAAGGTTCTCCTTCGCCAATAGTCAATCCTTTCAGTACTTGGGCTCGGTTGGCAATGACCTCGTTAACATTCATATTACTTTGTGTGCCGGAACCCGTTTGCCAAATCACCAACGGAAATTGATCGTCTAAATGACCAGCCAGGATTTCATCACATACGACTGCAATGGCGTCTCTTTTTTCTATTGCCAAAACACCCAAATTACAATTGGCAAAAGCAGCCGCCTTTTTCAAATAGGCAAAGCCATAAATAATGTCTTTTGGCATTGAAGCTGAAGCACCTATTTTGAAATTATTTCTCGAACGCTCTGTTTGTGCTCCCCAGTATTTATCGGAGGGAACAGAAACTTCTCCCATGGTGTCTTTTTCTATTCGGAATTTCATTTTGGTTTTGTTTTTCAATGTTACTACAAACTAATTTTAACAGCCCGGAATACTCGTTTTTGTTGACAAATTGTCGTGAGTTTGCAAAAAGCGGCGTCCGGTTGTTTTAAATACAGCTTAAATTTACACAATAATTACTTTTTAATGAAAATTGATTTGGTTTTTTATTGCTAAGAAAAAATAATAAACATACATTTGTACTTACATTCAAAAATTCCGGAAAACATGTTTGAATTTTCACAGTATTTAGGCTTTTTACTTTTTTTAACCATTCTAACCATAGGATTCTGGTTAATGTTCTTCTTGGTAGGTTTCGTTCAATATTGGATTGGTGGAGCGCTATTGGAAAGATACAAAGCAAAAAAAGCAAAAAAAGAAGAATCACTTTAAGGCTTAATTTGATTTTAAATAAAAAAGGACTCATTTTCATGGGTCCTTTTTTTATGCTATTTGGTGAATTATCCGGGAAATTCTCCGCCTTCATCACCACCACCATTCTTAGGTGTATTTTTTTCTTTCTCGTTTTTCTTCATGTTCAGTCGGTAGGTGAATGACAAGTTAAACTGTCTTTTTCTCCATTGGAATTCTCCATACGAACTTACACTTGGCAAATTAGTTTCTGATTTCATTTTTCGGGAATTGAAAAGATCACTTACGTTGAAGGCAATCGTAGCCTTATCTTTTAAAATATCCTTACTAAAAGAGGTGTTAACGACATAATTGCCTAAACTTTTTCCTTGGGCGGTATTTCTTGGGCCAAAATACATTCCGGATAATTGCCAGTCAATTTTAGCAGGAAGCGTTAAACGGGAGCTCACTCTGGTAAACCAAGAAAAGGCTTCGTTATCTAAATTTTGGGTGATTATTTCACCGTCTGTATTGGTGTAAGTGTTTTCCCCGGTTGTTTTGGTATTGAAAAGATTAAAGCTGCTGTTTACTTTCCAAATTTTTAATGGGCTGTAATTTAAGGTGAATTCAAAACCAATTTTTTGTTCTCTTCCTAAATTGATAGGAGTACTCAAAATCACCGGAGTTTGTGTTAACTCTGGATTGTCAACATTATCATCAGTATTGTCTATCATTTCTTCTACAAAATCCCCTGTTTCAAAACGTACAAAGGAGAATACATTTTTAGTATTTTCAAAATACAACGACGTATTGAAGGTTACTTTGTCCCAACGTTTAAGATAGCCTATGTCAAATTTATCCGTTAACGAAGGATCTAAATCAGGATTTCCTCTAAATAAGTTAATGTTACTCGAATAGTTAGTTGCTGGATTTAAGAAACGACCTCTTGGTCTTGATAAACGTTTGCTGTAACTGAATGAAAAACTACTTTCATCTGATATTTCATAGTTTACAAAAGCGCTTGGGAATAAATTATTATATTTTTTATTGTTATAATCATTCGTCTCTAATAAGTTCACATCGATATTGGTGTCCTCCCAACGCAATCCAAATAAATAAGAAAACTTGTTGACCTTGAAACCGTATTGGGTATAGATGGCATTAATTCGTTCTTTGTATTCTAAAGTATTAGACAAATAAGAATCTATAGAACCTCCGGTTTGATCTGTATCGACACTATATTTGTTGTCTAACGTATTAAAGTTTCCTTTATAACCGGCTTCAAACTGACTGCCTTCTCCAATAGGCAAAACGTAATCGGCCTGCAATTGAAACTGATTTTGTTTTTCATTATTCAGTGTGGTATCGAAGCTAGGTTCTGCAGTACTGCCTACGATTTCATCTGTAATGATAGCATCATCGTTGTCTTTTTCTCTCGAAAACAAAGCGTCAACCGTTAGTTTATGTCCTTTATCGTTGAAGTTTTTCAGAAAATTAGAGGCAAATTCTATATTTTCTCCAGAATCATTTCCATCATTCAAACGATAACGTGTAGAGGTGAAGTTTTTAGTAGCATCATAGGAATCGTATCTTACTAAATCGTTGTTATTACCACTGTTATCGCGATAGCTAATCGAATTGGTCCAAAAAGTGTTAGGGGCAACCGTCCATTCTACACCGGTTTTGGTTGATATTCCTTTTCGAAGGCGTTCGGTATTTTTAGTTTCATTGATGTATTTGCTAATAGCACCATCGGTATCAAAGTAAGTTGAATTGGTTTTACCGGCTCCTTCACTCGTTCTGTAATCGTATCCGGTAGAAGTGAAAAAATTTAATTTTTCGGTTTTATAATTTAAGTTGGCACTGGCACCATAGGTTTCCGGAATTCCTGTTGAAGCAATAAAACTTCCATTGAACCCCAGGTTTTTACCTTTTTTCAAAATAATGTTTAAGATTCCGGCTCCACCTTCGGCATCGTAACGAGCCGATGGATTGGTGATTACTTCTACTTTGTCAATGGCATCTGCTGGTATTTGGCGTAAAGCCTCAGCCATGTTCAATGCGTTCGAAGGGCGTCCATCAATAAAAATACGAACATTTTCGTTTCCTCTTAAACTCACATTTCCTTCTACATCTACAGAAACGGAAGGGACGTTTTCTAAAACGTCACTTACAGTTCCTCCTTTGACAATCATATCCTGACCTACGTTGTATACTTTTTTATCCAACTTGATTTCAACCGTCGATTTTTCGGCACGAACAACTACTTCGTTTAATTGTGCCGCATCTTCGGAAAGTCCGATAATACCTAAATTAGTGTTTTTATCAAAGCTGCGTTCTTTGAGTTCAACGGTTTTAAATGAGATGAACTCTATCTTAACATTGTACGTTCCGGGTAAAACATCAATCTTAAATTCTCCTTTGATATTGGTAATTCCACCAGAGATTGCTTTGGCATTTTTTGTATTTGTCAAAGTAATGGTAGCATATTCCAAAGGCTGTTTGCTTGTTTTTTCAATAACAGTACCGGAAATTTTGATTTTTTCACTTATTGGCACCGAAAGTTCTCTCGGAGGGAGAGACTGTTGCGCAAAATTAGACAGAAAGCTAAAAAGAAGAATGAGTGTCAAATATGATTTCAATTGATGCTTCATTTAAGTGTAAATTTTAAAATTATTCAGTTTGATTTTTAAAAATGAATTTGGTTTAATGTCAAAATCACAATAAATTGTTAAATAGTAATTCAGGGATTATAAGAAATCCGTTAATTTTTCTTGTTCTCTGGCTATGATGGCTTTATCGCCTTTAATAACAATGGGTCTTTCGATAAGAATGGGGTTTGCAACCATTGCTTTAATGATTGCATCATCTGTTAATTCCTTATCTTTAAAATTTTCAATCCAAATTTTTTCTTTCTGACGGACCAATTCCAATGGTTTTAGATTCAGTTTTTTCAAGAGAACAAGCAGTTCTTCATAAGTAGGGGGCGTTTCAAGGTATTTTATGATTTCAAAATCCGTTTCCGTTTCTTCAATATGGGCCAGGCAATTTCTTGATTTTCCACAACGTGGATTATGGTATATTTGTATCATTGTTGTTAAATAAATTGATTATTTTAGAAGGACAAAAATAGACTTTTGAAAGTTTAAGAAGATACACAATTAAATAAAAATGCATGTTTATAGAGCAGGGGGTAAAAGAGGAAAATAAGTTTTGGAAATATTTAGTGGGTTCAGGAGTCATTATTATGGCTTCTTTCTTTGGCCAGATTCCGATGTTGTTGGGGTTGTTGTACGGAACTGTTGTAGAGGGCAAAAAGTATCCGGAACATCATGAGGAGATCATGCGTTTTTTTGAACCTAATGTGACGTTGTTTCTGATTCTGATTTCATTTGTTTTTACTTTAATTGGGATTTATTATGTTGTTCGCTATTTGCACCACCAGACCATGCTTTCTGTTACGACTTCAAGAGAAAAAGTAGATTGGGGCAGGGTGTTTTTTTCGTTTTCTATCTGGGCAATCTTTACCATTGTTTCGACAGTTTTGGTTTTCTTCAACAATCCGACCAATTTTGAATTGAATTTTCAACCGATTCCTTTTATGGTTTTAGTAATTATTGGAACATTATTAATTCCCATTCAGACCAGTGTGGAAGAGTATGTTTTTCGGGGGTATTTGATGCAGGGATTTGCTAATCTTTCCGGAAACAAATGGTTTCCCTTACTCATGACTTCTATTATCTTTGGGCTGATGCATATTTTTAATCCTGAAGTAAGCAAAATAGGAGATATTATTTTTGTGTATTATATCGGAACGGGTTTGTTTTTGGGGATTCTCACTTTGATGGATGAAGGAATGGAGCTGGCGTTGGGGTTTCATGCGGCCAACAATTTAATCAGTGCTTTGTTGATTACTTCAGATTGGTCTGCTTTTCAAACCTATTCCATTTTTAAGGATGTTTCTGAACCCAGCGCGGGAATCGATATTGTCTTTCCGGTTATTATAACTTACCCAATACTTTTATATATCTTTAGTAGTAAATACAAATGGAGTCATTGGAAAGAAAGACTCACAGGCAAAATTGAATTGATTTAACACAACATAATTAAAATTTGAAATAAAATGGCAAAAGTGACTTATAAAAACGTACATAATTATTTTAAACTCAATGGGCAACATCTTGATAAAAAGGAATTATGTATTGTGGCGTATTATTTAATCAAAGAGGGAGAAGAATTTGAGAAATCTATTGGCGATTTCCTGCTTGATTGGTTTGATGATAAACCTTATATCGATTTACAAACTTCCGGGACAACAGGGATGCCTAAAATCATTAGAACCCAAAAACAAACCATGGTCAATTCTGCCTTGGCAACGGGTGATTTTTTCGGACTCAAACCCGGTGATAAAGCATTGTATTGCTTGCCAACCCAATATATAGCGGGAAAAATGATGCTGGTGCGTAGTTTTATCCTTGGTCTGGATATTGATTTTGTGGCACCAACTTCCAATCCTTTGGCCGGAAACGAAAAGGGGTATGATTTTGTCGCCATGGTTCCATTACAGGCTCAAAACTCATTGGATAAATTAAAAAATGTAAAAAAGATGATTGTGGGCGGAGCCAAAATGAGCCCTTCTCTCGAGGAAAGCCTTTCTAAAATAACCACTGAAGTTTATGAAACCTATGGTATGACCGAAACTATAACACATATTGCGGCAAAGAAAGTAGGTGAAAAGGCTTTTACGGTTTTACCGGATGTGGATATAGAAAAAAATGAGCATAATTGTTTGGTTATCCATGCACCCAAAATTGCAGACAAACCTATTGTTACCAATGATCTGGTAGAAATCCTAAACTATCGTCAATTTATTTTTTTAGGACGTGCAGATAATGTCGTCAATAGTGGCGGAATTAAATTGATTCCGGAACAAATAGAAGAAAAGCTGTCTAATAAAATCCGGTCCCGATTTTTTGTCGGTGGGGTTCCGGATGCCACATTGGGAGAAAAATTGGTATTGGTTATTGAAGGGGAAAAAGACGGCTTGGCAGATGATACAATTTATGAAAAATTGGATAAATATGAAAAACCGAAAGAAGTTTTCTATGTTCCTAAATTCATAGAAACCGATAATGGAAAAATTAAGAGGAAAGAAATTTTGGAAAGTATCTAGGAATTTCACAATATAAAAAAAGCATTATGATCTCATAATGCTTTTTTTATATCTGTTTCTGTTGTTATTTGTTCATTTTAAAATAATAATCTGCCGAATTTTTTCCGCTTCCGTAGAATAAGAAAAAGACACACACCATAAGAATCGCAATTGCCAACAGTAAATTTTGAGATTGCATTTCCCCCATAAAGTTAACCAGCACGGCTCCAAGTAATATTGGAAGTTGCGCTATAATAGCCCATCTGGTGAGCAAACCAAAGGCAATCATGATACCTCCAATCATGTGTGCCGGAGCGATATAATGAACAAGAAACATACCGCCGCCAATTTGGTCAATTGGCGAAATTAAATCAACCAGATACTGGATATTGGTAATAAAGTTGACTCCTTTGAAGAATAAAAATACCCCCAATGCAATTCGAGCTAAATCTAAAGTCAAATAGGTGTGCGCATTGGCCCATTTATTTAATTTTTTTACTGTGATCATAGTACTTGAAGTTTAAAGATAGTGGCACTAAGTTAATGATTTTTAATTAGATAATGTAGGTTTTAAGCTGATTTTTTATCCAATGTCTGTTTTCAATTGAGGATATATTTTACAGTATTTTAAAACGGTATTGGCAAAGGATTAATTTACTTTTTTATAACTCCACACCGCAAGTCCGTTGATAGTAAAGGCATAAAATAAAATGATGTAAAAAGGAGTGGTAATATCTGATAAGGAAGCTCCTTTTAATAATATCATTCGAATAATGGTTACATAATATCGGATAGGATTGAATAAGGTGATGTTTTGGGCCCAGTTGGGCATACTTTCTATCGGGGTAAACAATCCGCTCATTAAGATAAAAATCACGGTGAAAAACCAGGCGATAAACATGGCCTGTTGCTGGGTTTCGGTGTGATTGGATATGAATAGTCCCATGCCAAGAATAACCAGTAAATAGACGGAAGTGAACAAATAAATCAGTCCGATGTTGCCCAGCATGGGAATGTTGAAAATGACTTTGGCAATAAGTAAACCAACAGTTAAAATAACTAATCCCAATACCCAAAAAGGAAATAGCTTGCCAATGATGAATTGGTATTTTTTTATGGGGGTGGCATTGATTTGTTCTAAGGTGCCCATTTCTTTTTCTCTGACGATATTCATTGACGATAAAAACAGCGAAAGCATCGTCACCAATAACACCAAAATTCCGGGCACCATAAATGTTTTATAGTTCAGGGTATTATTGTACCAAAAGGAAGGAATCGTGACAATATTTTGAGGTTCAATAAAAGTACCATCACTATAACGGATTAACTGAGTCTGAATTTTTTGATTGAATGAAGCGATAATCTGTGAGATATAAACATTCTCTACTCCGGCAGCGGCTCCGTCAATAGCATTAATGCTTACCAATAGATTCGTTTTATTGTCTGTTAAAATAGAGCGTTCAAAATGATTAGGAATTTCCAGAATGACATCTACAGTTCCTTTTTGCATTTCCAGATTCGCTTCTTTTTTGGTAGAAAAAGAGGCAATAGTTTTAAAATACGCTGATGCCTTGAATTTACTGATGAGTTCTCTGGAAGCAGCTGAATGATCGTGGTCGATATAAGAAAACTTTATGTTTTTCACTTCAAAACTGGCGGCATTGGATAATATTAATAATTGCACCAAAGGAAGAACGAAAATAATCGGCAACATCGATTTGTTTCTGAAAATTTGTCGGAACTCTTTTTGTATGATGAAGAATAGTGTTTTCATTTCGTTTTTTCAATAGAATGCTCAGCTTCAATTTCAAAGATACATATTTCAATATTCATTTACTATTCTATCAAATTCAGCTTAGGTTTTAGGAATACGGAGATCTTTTTTTAAGTCATTAAAATTAAAATCTTGTTGAATTCCTATCCGGTGAGGAGTTTTACTCTTTTAAACTTCGTACCTTTGTGGCTCAGAAAATAGCATACCATGATTGAAATAGGAAAATACAATACCCTAACGATACTTCGTGATACCAAAGTAGGTTTGTTTTTGGGGAATCCCGAAAAAGATCCTGAGGGAATTCACGACATTCTTTTACCCAATAAATATGTGCCTAATGAATTTGAAATAGGCGAAGAGCTCATTGTTTTTGTTTATTTGGATCATGAAGAACGTCCGGTTGCCACAACCTTAGAACCCTATATTTTGTTGAACGAATTTGCGCTTTTACGTGTAAATTATGTGAACCAGGTAGGAGCTTTTATGGATTGGGGAATGGAAAAGGATATTTTGGTTCCGTTCAAAGAGCAAGCCCGCCCGATGGAAAAAGGCAAACGTTACCTGGTGTATTTGTATTTGGATGAAAAAACCAACCGTTTGGTCGCTTCCAGTAAGACGAATCAGTTTTTGAGTAATGAGGACCTAACAGTCGAAAAAGGGGAAGAAGTTGATTTGATTGTGTCTCACATTACCGAAATCGGAATCAATGTTATTATCAATGAGCGTCATAAAGGCTTGTTGTACAAGGATGAAGTGTATGATGATGGTATCCGAACCGGTGACCGTATGCGGGGGTACATCAAAAATATCCGTCCGGATAATAAAATAGATGTGTCTTTGCAAATACAAGGGTATCAAAGTATAGAACCCAATGCCGAGAAAATACTCGACGAATTAAGAGCCAGTCGCGGTTTTCTTAGACTCAATGATAATTCACACCCGGAGGACATTAAAACGGTTTTGAAAATGAGTAAAAAGACGTTCAAAAAAGCGATTGGGGCTTTGTATAAAGAAAAGCTGATTGAAATTAAAGAAGATGGGATTTATCTCGTAAAAGAGTAAAAAACAGAATATAACTTATCGGTTCGAAAGAAGCCAAAAAAAGAAAGACTAATCCGTAGTGGTTAGTCTTTCTATTTTTATTTTATTTTGAATCTGAATCAACTCAAAATAAAACAAAATACTCCCATTTTTTAAAGTGTTGTATGTATCCTCTTGTAAACGTATTGTATGCTATGAACAATTTTAAGATTAATTACAGCGACAAACTTTTTTAAATGGTTATGTCTTGTTAATGGTTTTACATTTAATCAAAATCCAGAAATCAATTTCACGGCTTATCCGCTGGTTTTATGTCAAAACATGTAAAGATTGTTTTATTGTTTCATCTTGGTAAAACGAATCTCTTGTTAACCTTGGGTGTTACTCTTGTATTGCTACACATTGGGTAAATGATTCAATCACTAACTCTTTTTCTTTAGTTATAAAAACAGCACTGTTATTAATTACCACAGAAAAAGGAATGACAGTTTTTTTAATTGTACTCAAAAATCATTTTTTAGGTTAATAAATCAGTGAACTGTAAAAAGCTAATTCGGTTATTTAAGATATTGTTTTCGTATTAGCTTGATTTAAAATTAAGGATTAATATGTTGAATTGCAATATTTAAAAGTGAGTTTTTTTGTTTTTTAACATAGTTGGATGGTTTAATCAGAGAAGGATTACTGCAAACTTATTTGAAACATAAAAATGACATTAGAAATGGATTAATTTGATTATTATTGTTTTTTTAGGGTGGTAATCTGTTGATATAATGCAAGATAAGTCCGTTTGGTGTGATTGGTTTTATTCTCAATTAGAGGCCTATTGTCACGCTGAGCTTGTCGAAGTGCTTATAAAAACGATGTCTTCGACAAGCTACCAATGACGTTTTTATTTAAGTAAGACTTCGACAGGCTACCATTGACATTTTTATTAAAAATGGTTCTCGATACAAATTAGTGAAACATGTTTGATTTCTTTAATTACACCCAAAAAAATACTATTCATTTAGATGCACACTCTCTGTTTTTAAAACAATTTCTTTGATAATGCGGTCTAATTCTTCACTCGAAGTCATTATGTTTTCTAAAAGAAATATTCTTTCCTCTTCGGTGATATCAGTATCTTTTAAAAGGCTTGTGATGGCCATTAATCTTGAGAGGGGAGTCCTGACCACATGCGACTGTATCCAGGTGATTTCTTTTAATATGGTGTTTTGCTTTTCAATTTTTTTAGTATGTTTAATTTTTTCTTTAAAACTGTCTTCCAGTCCTTTAAATAATTTTGGAACGAGAGAACATACTAAAAAACTAATGAAAATTAGATTTGAAAAAACAGCAAAAAGCTCGCTGTATCCAAAATTGTTATTATGGAAAGTGATTATATCAAAATAATGCAAAAAGATATAGCTTACAGAAATGAAAAGATTTAAAAGTGCCGGAGTATACTGGTTTTTAAACGAATAGATAAAAGTAGACAGAAAACAGGCGGCAAGTAAGTAAAGAGTGCTGTTAAGCCCAACATAATATATTAAAAACGTACTCAGAATGTATACGGTACTTACAAATAGGATTTTACGGGTTTTTATATCAATTTCTCTTTTAAATCCTATCATAATGAGTACTGCTACACAGGATAAATCAATGATAAACATGGTGAAATAATTGGAATCTAAAGCCCAAATCAAAGAAGGAAATAAAGCGATAAGGCATAAAGGGATGGTATAGATAACGGTATTCGAAAACATATCGTCACGCCAATATTTTAAGCCTTTATTTTCTTCTAAAGAGCTCAAGATATTTCTCTTTATGACCAACGTGTATTTATCCCATAATTTCATAAGAAAATAATGAATTGATTAATAGATGTTAAATGTCTTGAGTTATTGTAAATATACTAAAAAAGCGTATTAAAAAACTTATTTTTTTGGTGATAAATTTTGAAATTTATTTTTTGCCTTTCGATTTCGGCAATTGTAAGGAATTCCTTTTTGAATCATATTTGAAATAGAATAGATAAAATGTAAAAAATGATTTAATTTTACGCTGAAATAAATAAAACAATTATAATGGATTGGATTACTGTAAAAGAATACGAAGATATCACTTATAAAAAATGCAATGGCGTTGCCCGAATTGCTTTCAACCGACCAAATGTGCGCAATGCCTTTCGTCCCAAAACAACATCCGAATTATATAATGCTTTTTACGATGCGCAAGAAGATACATCTATTGGTGTGGTTTTGCTTTCTGCTGAAGGTCCTTCGACTAAAGACGGCGTTTATTCTTTTTGTAGCGGAGGCGATCAAAATGCCCGCGGCCATCAAGGCTATGTTGGCGATGATGGACAACACCGTTTGAATATTCTAGAAGTACAACGTTTAATCCGTTTTATGCCCAAAGTGGTTATCGCGGTGGTGCCGGGTTGGGCTGTTGGCGGAGGTCATAGTTTGCACGTGGTTTGCGATATGACTTTGGCCAGTAAGGAACACGCCATTTTCAAGCAAACCGATGCCGATGTAACCAGTTTTGACGGAGGTTACGGTTCTGCTTATTTGGCTAAAATGGTTGGACAGAAAAAAGCAAGGGAGATTTTCTTCTTAGGACGCAATTATTCGGCCCAGGAAGCTTTTGAAATGGGAATGGTTAATGCCGTAATTCCTCATGATGAATTGGAAGCCACCGCTTACGAATGGGCACAGGAAATTTTAGCCAAATCACCTACTTCTATCAAAATGCTAAAATTTGCCATGAACCTTACCGATGACGGTATGGTAGGACAACAGGTTTTTGCCGGTGAAGCTACAAGATTGGCATATATGACCGAAGAGGCCAAAGAAGGTAGAAATGCCTTCCTCGAAAAAAGAAAACCGAATTTTGAGAAAAAATGGCTACCGTAAAGGAGTTGTCAGTATTCAGATTTCAGTAAACAGTACTCCTTTGAATTCTAATCAACTTCTAATTTCTAATTTCTAACTTCTAATTTCTAATTTCTAACTTCTAACTTCTAACTTCTAATTTCTAACTTTAAATGAAACATTGGATTGAAGCCGCACGATTGCGCACCTTGCCTTTATCGGTATCAGGAATTATTGTCGGAAGCATGTATGCCTTGGCACATCCTACGGATGAAATATTGACTCCCACAGAAGTATTCAACTGGAGGCTTTTTGGGTTTGCGATTTTAACGACATTGGGTTTACAGATACTTTCCAATTTTGCCAATGATTACGGGGACGGTATGAAAGGAACCGATAACGAAGACAGGGTTGGTCCCAAACGCGCCATTCAAAGCGGGGTGATTTCTCCGGCAGCTATGAGGCGTGCTATAATTATCACAGCGGGATTGACATTGCTTTCGTCAATGTTGTTGATTTATTATGCTTTTAGGGACACTAACTTTTTTTATACCTTATTCTTTTTGGTTTTGGGTATTCTGGCCATTGCCTCGGCGATTCGCTATACGGTGGGGAATACCGCTTACGGATACCGTGGCTATGGAGATTTGTTTGTCTTTGTGTTTTTTGGATTGGTAAGTACATTGGGAGTGAATTTTTTGTATTCCAAGCAAGTCGATTTCGAACTGGTTTTACCGGCTATTGCCATTGGTTTTTTAAGTGTTGGGGTTTTAAATCTCAACAACATGCGTGATGAAGCCTCTGACAGAAAATCAAATAAAAATACCATTGTGGTAAAAATTGGCGGAGCCAGAGCCAAGAAATACCACTACTTTTTGATTATTTCTGCCATGGTTTTGACTTTAGTATTTGCCATTATAAGCAAATTCAAATTTGACCAATATTTGTTTTTATTGGCTTACATTCCTTTAACGAAACATTTAATTACGGTATATAAAAATCAAGATCCTAGAGCTTTAGATCCTGAATTAAAAAAACTGGCCTTAAGTACTTTTGCGCTGTCGGTTTTATTGTCTTTATGTATGATTTACTTTTTTTCAGATATAGTTGTTAACACGCTTTTAGGCGGAAGATAAAATTTTAGATTATGAAAATAACTTATTACGGTCATGCCGCTTTAGGAATAAAAGTGGGTGGAAAACACCTTATTGTAGACCCTTTTATTTCAGCAAATCCATTAGCGGAACATATCGATATTGACGATTTAAAAGCTGATTATATTTTGCTGACACACGCCCATGGTGACCATATTCTGGATGTTGAGGCAATTGCTGAGCGTACCGGGGCGGTTATTGTTTCCAATGCTGAGATTGCGGGTTATTATGCTGCCAAAGGTTTTGAGGCACATCCGATGAATCACGGCGGAAGCTGGAATTTTGATTTTGGAAAAGTAAAATATGTCAATGCTGTCCATTCCAGTTCGTTTCCTGACGGAGCCAACGGTGGAAATCCGGGAGGTTTTGTCATCGAAGGCGAGCATAAAAACATCTACATCGCCGGTGATACCGCATTGACCATGGATATGAAACTCATTCCGATGCGAACCAAACTGGATTTAGCAATTTTCCCAATTGGCGATAATTTCACTATGGATGTGGAAGACGCTATTTTGGCTTCTGATTTTGTCGAATGTGATAAAATATTAGGATATCATTATGATACTTTTGGATATATAAAAATTGATCATAAAGAAGCTATTCAACGATTTTTTGACAAAGGAAAAGACTTAATGCTGCTCGAAATCGGGGAAAGTATTGAATTATAATTAATAGTTTGAAGCTATTTCCAGCTGTACGTTACAATCTTCTATGCCAAACACTGGCATAGAAGGATTTTCACTTCCATCTGGGCTAGAGTTCAAAGTAATCAAGAATTTAAAAGTGAAAAAAATAATTCCGCTGCTATTTATTAGTCTGTTTTCTCAGTCAATAATGGCTCAAAAAGATGGCTATTGGGACAAAGAACGGGTCATTACCAAAGAGATTATCGTTTCGGCCAGAGACCGGATTGTAGTTAAGACCGATGATTTTCCGGTAGGGACGACAGAGTTAATTTTTAGAATCACCTTATTGGATGATAACCAGCAAATGGCCAGTAGTCTGGTTTCGGTATTAAAATCGATTCCGGATCCTACAGGCAT
Organism: Flavobacterium sp.; assembly: GCA_036676965.1. GTDB lineage: Bacteria > Bacteroidota > Bacteroidia > Flavobacteriales > Flavobacteriaceae > Flavobacterium. The sequence continues at coordinate 28,181 of JAKFBW010000158.1, forward strand.
CAGCCAGGGTTCGGCAGGGGCTGTTTTCCTATTGTCTAAAATCTCAGGGGATGACAAATGCAAATACGCTATTTTTTCGTCTAATGCTTTAGCTGCCGATTACAAAAAAACAGGGAATACCAACAAAGCCTGTTTGCTGCAGGACACACCATTAAGCAAAGATGCCAAGCGGCTTTCACTCGATAAATCCACTTGTTTGCAACAGAATTCGGGGAATTTATGGTTTGGTTTCGAAAGTGCCAATTGGGTGATGAAACAAAAAATAATCCTGGAAGTGGTGCCTTGGGTTGATACAAGACTGAGTCGAGGGTGGACATTAGAAAATAGAAAAAACATCATCAGTCAATGCAAAACTTCGGCTTTAGCCAGAAAAATGGCAAATTCGGACGATTTCTGCGTTTGTATCGGAGAAAAAATCCAAAAACAATATAGTTTTCAGGAATTTCAAAAACTCTTGCCTATGGAGCAAGCTAAGGCGTATAAGGATTTTGGGGCGAGTTGTTTTGAAGAAACCGGAATTGCAAAAACCGTTTTTAATGATTTGAGAATAAAAGCTTCTAATAACATTAAAAAAGGCGATTATGGCTCGGCAATAAAAAACTATGATGAAATTGTCAATCAACAAAAAGCAACTGCTTTAGATTACAGTAATTTGGGTTATGCTTATCTCTTGACCAAACAATACGGTAAAGCCATTAAAGCCTTGAAAGAAGGCGAAAAACGAGACGATACAGAGTTGTTGGTCAAATTGAATTTGGCACACGCTTATTTGTTGAACGGAGAGTATGTTAAAGCCAAAACCATTTACAAAGAATACCAAAATCAAAATGTTACCGATAGTGTAAGCTGGACTCAAAAAATAAAAGACGATTTCCAAACTTTTGCGAAAGTAGGAATTCAAAATGAAGATTTTCAAAAGGTTTTGAAGATGTTAATGAAGTAATCAACTAATTTTTTACCATATAAGTTACATAAGTTTTTTAGCTAATGTTTAAAAAGCTAAAACTTATATTTTCTTAAATGGCTTATATGTTTAAAAAAAACTGATTTGTTTTTAAAATTGTAATGCGTTTAAAAAAATGAAAGCAACTTACCATGAATATATTCTTGATTTCAAACGACCATCTGGGACTTCCCGTGGTGTGATGACACAAAAGGAAACCTGGTTTATCATTCTGGAAAAAGATGGCAAAAAAGGAATAGGTGAGTGCGGAATTCTAAGAGGTTTAAGCGCTGATGACCGACCGGATTACGAAGCTAAATTACAATGGACTTGTGCTAATATCCATTTAGGAAAAGACGTGCTTTGGGAAGCTTTAATCGAGTTTCCGTCTATACAGTTTGGAGTCGAAATGGCTTTTCAATCTTTAGCGAGTGAAACACCTTTTTTACTGTTCCCTTCCGGGTTTACCGAAGGTACAAAATCCATCGAAATTAACGGCCTGATTTGGATGGGTGAAGCGGAGTTTATGAAACAGCAAATCGAAGAAAAATTAGCCCAGGGATTTGGTTGTGTGAAACTCAAAATTGGCGCTATAGATTTTGAAAAAGAGCTGCAATTATTAAGGGGTATCCGGAAAGATTTTACTCCGGAAGAAGTGGAGATTCGGGTAGATGCTAACGGGGCTTTTGCTTTAAATGAAGCTTTAGTTAAATTAAATCAATTATCTGAATTTAAATTACATAGTATTGAACAGCCTGTTTCAAAAAACAACACTGACAGCATGGCAGAGTTATGCAAAACCACTCCATTGCCGATTGCTTTGGATGAAGAATTGATTGGTGTGTTTTCATTAGCAGAAAAAGAGAGATTATTGCAAAAAACAAAGCCCCAATACATCATTTTAAAGCCCAGTTTTGTGGGTGGTTTTCGGGGAACCCAAGAGTGGATTACTTTGGCTGAAAAGTACCAGATCGGTTGGTGGATTACCTCGGCTTTAGAGAGTAATATTGGACTGAATGCGATTGCACAATGGACTTTTTTAAAGCAGAATTCAATGCCACAGGGCTTGGGAACCGGGGCGCTTTACACCAATAATTTTGATTGCCCCCTGGTAGTTTCAGAAGGCAAACTTTGGTATGATAACACGCTAGATTGGGAGTTTTCTTTCGGTCAATTTTTTAAATAAACAACTTTTTTTATCTTCTTCTTTTTTCCCAACGATACCCGCGATCGTATTTTTTCCATTCCCCTCTTCGGTGACTACGGGCGCTATTTGGCTTGGCCCAATATCCTTTCTTTTGAATATAGGCGTTACGGGAATAACTCCATACCCATCCGCCTTCAATCCAAATATAATTAGGGTACGGTCTAGGTACTATATTTACTTCAACATAGGTTGGTGGTTCAGAAACATAACCAACACTACAGCCATTAAACGTTAGTATTAATCCTCCTAAAAGGATTAAAAAAATGATCTTTTTCATATATGTAAAATTTATTTGTTAGTGGTCATACCTGTCTGCCGACAGGCAGGTATGGTATGCTTCGCCAGTTCGCAAGCTCGTGTCGCCTTTTTATTTATCGGTGTTTGCTTCACTGAGTTAATATTTTTCATAAGTGTTCAGCGAATTTCATTTGCTTGCGCAAACTTGTTGTTAATGGCGATTTCATAGCTTTATTTTTAAGTTGATAAATTTATCATTGGATGAGCTATTAAAGATACGTTTTTTTAAAACATAAACATCTGATTTTTAGTTTTTTATTCCGTATCTTTAAGTGTCTTTTATACAAACTTTAAAAACCGTAAAATGAAAAATTTTCTAAAAAGAAGTTGGATAATACCACTAATTCTATTGGTATGGAGTTGCAACACCAATGAGCAAACTCAAAGCGTAAAAATGATGTTGAAAGATCCTGTCCAACAAAAGGAAATCTTTAGTCAAATCGGTCACGATTCTGTCCAGATGAGGCAATTTATGCAGTATATGATGGAGAATAGTAACGATAAACACATGATGAACAGCCAACATATGATGTTAGGTACTATGATGAACATGATGGAAAAGGATTCCAGCTATTGTAATATGTTTAGCGGACAAATGATGAATAACACTCATTTTAAGGGGATGATGCAAAACAGGTTTCAAAAAGGGGGAAAAATGATGGGAAATAGCATTTGTCCATTGCATAAATAACTGCTTTGTAAATAGCATTAAATAGTAGAATAGAGATGTATCACGATAATTATTGGAATATGTTTGGAATGTGGTTTATATGGTTTTCCATAGTTATACTCTGTATCATATTGTTTAGTCGTTTATTAAATAATTCGAATAAAAGCAAAACGTTCGGGAGTGAAACCCCTTTGGATATCCTAAAAAAGAGATATGCCAATGGAGAAATTTCTACGGAGGAATATGAAGAAAGAAAAAAAGCACTTGCTGACAATTAGCAGAATACGGGTTATATATAATTAAACAGTTTCACAAGGTTATCGATAACCTTGTGAAACTGTTTAATTGAGGATTAGTTTAAAATAATTACTGCTTTTTTTGAGTGTTGTAAAAAGAATTGTTTCATTAATATAGAAACAATAAAGGCCACTACAAAAAATCCTGAAAAAATTTGTAACGTAACGTCTAAAGAGCCTGTTTTTTTCATAACAATATCATAGATTGACGGTCCAACTACGCCTGCCAATCCCCAACAGGAAAGGACCATTCCATGAATTGCGCCCAATTGTTTTGTTCCGAATAAATCCCCTAAAAATGCTGGTAAAGTTGAAAAACCACCACCATACATTGTTATTACGGTAAAAAGGATAAATAGGAATGTTAACTCAGAGGACAGTTTAGGCAGGAAATAAAATGCCAATATTTGAAACACAAAGAAAACAATATAGGTATTCGCTCTTCCCAAATAATTGGAAGCTCCTGACCATAATATCCTTCCCAATCCATTAAATACACCTATTAATCCAACTATGGCGGCGGCTTCCATTGGAGTGTAGTTTAATTTTGATTGAATCAATGGGCTTGCTGCCGAAATTAAAGCGATACCACAGGAAATATTGATAAACATCATAATCCATATATAATAAAAACGTGTCGTTTTTAAAGCTGAATTGGCATCAATATTTGAAATATCTGCTTTGATTTTTTTATTTTCACCCGTCTTATATCCGTCTGGAAGATAGCCTTCCGGAGGTCTTTCAATATAGGTTGCTGATGCGATTATGATTATCATATATACTAATCCTAAAATATAAAACGCATTTGAAACACCTACACTCTCAAATAACGTTTGCATCAAAGGGCCAAAAATTAATGCCGCAAAACCAAATCCCATAATTGCCATTCCGGTTGCCAGTCCTCTTCGATCCGGAAACCATTTTACCAAAGTACTTACGGGAGTTATATAACCTAATCCTAAACCAATACCTCCAATGATTCCATAACAAATGAGAAACATAGGTAACGATTGTAATTGAACGGCTAAACCAGAACCCAATATTCCTGTCCCATAAAAAAGACCGGCAGTTATTCCACTTACTTTTGGACCTACTTTTTCTACCCATCGGCCTAAAAAAGCTGCGGACAGACCTAATAATAAGATGGCTATTTTAAATGCCCATTTTATATCACTTTCTTCTGCACCAAAGAGGTCTTTTACTGGGTTTGTCATAATTGAGTATGCATACACAGATCCGATTGAAATATGAATTCCTACAGCGGAAGTTGCGATTAACCAACGGTTTTTTAATTGTTTAGGTTCCATTTCATTTGATTTTTTTGTTATTAATTTGCCAAATGTGTAATTTGTTTCTTGTCATGTTTTACCACATTTTTTGGTTTAATCTTATTTAATTCAACATTCTTTTTTAGTGTTTTTTAGTTGCTTTTTTTGAAGCTCTTATTATATTTAGGTTCTACTGGGAATGTTGTGAAACATGAACCAATGTCGTTTTTTTTAAGGTTTGTCAAGTCGAGCGCAGTCGAGACTCAACAGCTAGTCTCGACTGCGCTCGACTTGACAACAATAGTTGTTTTTAAATAATTTAGCTTATTACAATTTAATCTTCCACACAAAAACCAGTAGAACTATTATTATTTAATTACTACGGTTTTGAAATAACGTTTGAAAATGGTTGCTGCTTTATCAATTTCTTCGGTGGTGGGTGGTATTATTTCGGCAAAAGCATACTCCAATCCCAAAAGTTCCCATTTGTGTTTTCCCAGTTGGTGAAACGGAATGATTTCTACGCGTTCTATCGTTTTATAATTGGTAAAATGTTGTCCCCATTCGTGTAAATATTCTTCCTGGTCTGTCCATCCCGGAACCAAAACGTAACGCAACCACATTGGCTTACCGGTATTTTCCCGGTACTCGGCAATTTTTAAAGTAGTGGCATTTTTTAATCCCGTTAGTTTTTTATGCCATTCTTTGTTGATGTGTTTGACATCCAAAAGCAAAATATCGGTTTTTTCCAGAAGAGATTTCGTCTGGTCGTCTAACACGCGTCCGTTTGAATCTAAGCAGGTTGAAATCCCATGTTCATGCAATCGGTCAAAGAAGGTTGCCAATTTGGCTCGCTGCAACAAAGGTTCTCCACCGGAAACGGTTACACCACCATTTTTTCCAAAATATGATTTTTCATTTAAGGCTTTTTGAACCAGTTCTTCCATGGCAATCATTTTTCCGCCATGAATGTCTAAAGTGTCCGGATTTTGACAATATAGACATCTGAATTGACATCCTTGTACAAATAGTACCATTCGAATTCCCGGACCATCATGGGTACCGAAAGTCTCGATGGAATGAATGCGGAGAAAATCATGATCGGATTCATTTAAAAGCTCAGGGTGGAGTTGTTCGGGGAAATACATAACGTACTGGATAAATGAAATTTTATTGAAACAATAGCCTGAGTAATCTCATTGTAATCAGGCTATTGTTGGGTTTTTATTAGAAAATAATAGAGACTACATGTTTTCGTGGAATGTTCTGCTGATGACTTCTAATTGATGTGCTTTGGTCAATCGAACGAAATTCACGGCATATCCAGAAACTCGAATAGTCAATTGTGGATAATTTTCCGGATGATTGTAAGCGTCTATCAAAGTTTCCCTATTGAGGATGTTTACGTTCAAATGGTGTGCATTGCGTCCAAAATAGGCATCCAAAGTTGTGGTTAAATTTGCAATTTGGTCACTTTTTGTAGTGCCTAATGATTTCGGAACCATGGTGAATGTATAAGAAATACCGTCTTGTGCGTCATTGTATTTTAATTTACTGACAGAATTCAATGAAGCAATGGCTCCGTTGGTGTCTCTACCATGCATCGGATTGGCCCCCGGTGCAAAAGATTCTCCTGCTTTACGACCATCCGGTGTGGTTCCTGTATTTGTTCCGTACATTACATTAGACGTAATGGTAAGTAAAGATAGGGAAGGAGTGGCATTCTTATAGGCTACATGTTTTCTCAATTCATTAATAAACAAACTGGTGATTTCTATGGCAATTTCATCTACGCGGTTGTCATCGTTACCAAATTTTGGAAAATCCCCTTCTATTTTAAAGTCAACCGTTAATCCGTCTTCGTTTCTGACAGGAGTAACTTTGGCGTATTTAATAGCGGCCAAAGAGTCGGCAATAATAGAAATACCGGCAGCTCCATACGCAATGTCAATATTTGGATCACTGTCAATCAAAGCCATTTGGGCTCTTTCATAATAATATTTATCATGCATGTAGTGGATGATATACATAGATTTAGCATAGACTCTGGCCACCTCGGCAAGCGTTATTTTAAACGCTTCCAATACTTTGTCATAGTCCAAAACAGCATCATTCATCTCAGGAATATTGTTGATGACTTGAATGCCGTGTTGTTCTTCACGACCACCGTTTAAAGCCATCAATAAGGCTTTTGGTAAATTGGAACGGGCACCAAAATGCTGGATGGTTTTCCCGATTTGTTGGTAAGAAACACAACAGGCAATTCCGTAATCATCAGAGCCACGATTGGCTCTCATCAAATCATCATTTTCATATTGAAGAGATGAAGTGTCAATAGAAACCTGGGCACAGAAATCTTTGAATCCCTGTGGTAAATTCTCAGCCCACAGAATGGTTAAATTTGGTTCCGGTGAAGCACCTAAGTTGTATAGGGTTTGTAAAAATCTAAAAGAGGTTTTGGTTACTTTGGTTCTGCCATCGTTCAATTGGCCTCCGATTGCTTCGGTTACCCAAGTCGGGTCACCACCAAATATTTCATCATAAGCACCAGGACGAAGATGACGAACCAACCTTAATTTCATCACAAATTGGTCTACCAATTCCTGTGCTTCTTCTTCGTTGATTAAACCGGCTTGCAAATCATTTTCAATATAGATATCCAGGAAAGAAGATACGTTTCCTAATGACATGGCGGCACCATCCTGTTCTTTAACTGCTGCCAGATACGCCAGATAGGTAAATTGAACGGCTTCTTGCGCATTGGTGGCCGGAACTGAAATATCGATTCCATAACTCAATGCCATGGTTTTCATGTCCTGTAAAGCTTTAATCTGATCTGATATTTCTTCTCTCAGACGTACTTTATGGTCGGTCATTTCGCCTTTGGTATTCGCAAAATCAGTTTTTTTAGCCAATATCAATCGGTCCATACCATAAAGAGCCACACGTCTGTAATCCCCAATGATTCTTCCTCGGGCATAATTATCAGGTAATCCGGTTAATAGGTGTTTAGAACGATACATTCTGATTTCACTGTCATAGGCATTGAAAACTGCCTGGTTGTGATCTTTGGCATAATTAAAGATATCGATGACTCGGTCAGAAACTTTCAGTCCTTTTTCGGCCACTGCAGATTCAACCAATTTAATTCCACCGTAAGGTTTCATGGCTCTTTTCAACAGTGTATCGGTTTGTAATCCTACAATAACTTCATTCTGTTTGTTGATGTATCCCGGACCAAAAGAGGTAATGTTTGAAATCGTTTTGGTGTCAATGGCTAAACAGCTGTTATTTTTACGTTCTTCCAGCAGGGCTTTTTTACAATCATTCCACAAATCGATGGTTTTGTTTGAAGGGCCAACTAAAAAATCAGCATTTCCTTCATAAGGGAAAATATTTTTTGAAACAAAATCATATACGTTAATTGTGTCATTCCATATTCCAGGTTTAAACGGCAAAGTTTCGATCAAATTTTTCATGATAATCTAAATTTAAATTAAATATTAGGTTTGAAAATGTATTCTGTTCTCCTTAATTATGAGACAAATTTATGATGAAGAATTCCCTTAATACATGATATAAATCATATCCTAAGATTTTAAAGTAAAAGCAGTTAGAGCTATATCGTTTTCGTAGTGATTTTTTTAAATCACAGTAAGCATAAGGCTTTCAGAGTGATGAAAAAATATAAAAGTATGGTTTTGGGAAACATAAAAACAGCCTCAAGAAATGTGTTCTCAGGTTGTAATTTAGGGTAGGACAGAAGGTGTAATTTTAAATAAAAAAATTTCAAAAACAGGAAATTATTTTTTGGATTGGAATGTCAGTTTTATTTTGATGACATTTTAGAAGTAAGTGCTTTTATAGATCTTTAAGCTTGAACTTTTTTAAAGCCAGAAGAGCTTTCTCTTGTATTTTTTTATGCATATAGCCAGTCCAACCCAATAAAAAGCCAGGCATTCCCAATGCTTGCTTAGACCATTTCCAGATGTCAAAGTCATCGGTATGTTTGATGATAAGGCCGTCTTTAAATCGAAATTCCGAATGGATTGTATTGACTACTTTGTTGTTGTTTTTTCCAAAATGGCAGGTGACTTTCCAGAGCGCTTTACCGGTATAATTATCGGCTTTTATTTCCAAAAGTTCCACTTTTAGATTGCCATTGTTTTTATGCATCAACATTTTCCACATTTGGCAAACATCACGGCCTATTAATCGACCAAAAACAGGGTCTCTGAATACAATGTCACGATGGTATGATTCGCATACGACTTTGGCATCGGTGTTTTCAAGTGCAGTATAAAAATTGGTGACAGTCTGTTCGTTTGGAGTCATTTTTACATGTATGATAAAAGTAAAATTAATACATTTATTGTTAAAATTTTCATATCTGTCTTCAAATTTTAAAAATAATTACTAGGCTGTTGGGTATCTGTTTTTTATCAATTCATTTATTATTGTAGTATTATTAGTATTTTTAATGCGTCGGAGTGCTTTTTTTGAATGAAAAATCTTTAAAATAATACCCGGCTTTAAAAAGAAGTAGATTTCTTTTTAAAATAAAAAGATTTCCTGATTGATTTTTCAACAAAGCTTCCTGATTATAAGTTGAAATTTTTTTTAAAAAAGCATAATTTTATAAAACTATTTCGAATTTCAGGGGTCTAACGATATAATGAGTTTTTTTAAGTGCATTTAAAAATTAAATAAATTGAATCTTGGCTAAAGAAACCAACTTTATAAACCAATTGATTTGTGATAATCAAAGAGATGAGGCATTCAAAAAATTATTGGATCTTTATCAGGAACGTTTGTATTGGCATATCCGAAAATTAGTGATTACACACGAAAATGCAGATGATGTATTGCAAAACACGTTCATCAGAGTCTATAAAAGTCTGCCTAATTTTTCCCGGAAAAGTGCTTTGTATACTTGGATGCATAAAATTGCCTATAATGAATCGCTTCGGTTTTTGGAACAAAATAAAAATAAATACCATATTTCAATTGATGATGTGAATAAAAAGTATCTGGATAATTTAATGGAAGATACTTTTTTTGAAGGGAATGAACTTCAAATGAAATTGCAACGGACACTTTCAGAATTACCCGAAAAACAAAGGCAAATTTTCAACATGAAATATTATGATGATTTAAAATTCAGAGAAATTTCAGAAATTTTGGATATAAAAGAAGGGACACTTAAAACATCGTATTACAATACCGTAAAGCACATAGAAAATAATATACTCAATATTGAAACTTTCTCTGATAAAGAGGTGAATTAAGAATCGGATTTGAAAATAAATATAATCACCGTGAGGGGTAAAACACAATAAACGATATTATGAAAACATCAAAACATACTAATCCGGATTTGAAGTTACACGAATTGAATAATCAAAAACTGAAAAAAAAGCATTCCGAAGAACTTGGTTTGAATGTGCCTGAAGATTATTTTTCTAATTCAAAAAGTGAAATTTTGTCAAAGGTTTTAACCAAAAAAGAACCTAAATTAATTTCAATTTATCGAAAAAGAAACATCTGGATAGCAGCAGCGTCAATTGCATTGATTTTTGGACTAACCGTTTTCAAACCGTTTTCGGTATTGAATTTTAATGATTCGCCTATGGTAGTTATGGATTCCGTTGATGATGCATCAATTGAAAAAGTAGTAGTGGCCGATTCTCCTGCTGTTTATCAAAAATACAATGAAGCGGATTTGGTGTCTACTAAAGAATCAGGAAACGGAGTGACATCAGAGAATGTAGAATCTGTTGAAAATGATATTGTTGTTGAATCATTATTCATGGAAGAAAATGAAATAAATGAATCGGTAAACAATTATATGCTAGAAGATATTTAAAATAAATGACAATGAAATTACTACAAACAATCACTGTTATTGCATTTAGCCTTTTTGGATTATCAAACATGGAGGCGCAAAACAGTGATGCAATCCCGAAGACTTTAACAGCCGATCAAGCAGCATTGATTAAGGCGCAACGCGATTTAATTGTGGCAAATAGGGAAGCATTCAAAGCCAGTCTTTCGCCAGAACAGTTGGCCATATTAGCCAATCCAAAACTAAATTCAAAACAACAACAGGCTGCTTTATTATCGACATTGACAAATGAACAAAAGCAACTTTTGGCCGATAGTAAGGAAAAAGCAAAACAACTCAAAGAAACATTCAGGAGTTCGCTTACCGAAGAACAACGCCAACAAATACGTTTACTGAATGAGCGAAAAATAAGGGAATCGGTACAGGAGTCCAGAAATCGTTTTCACAAACAGAAATAATTAAAACAGTTCAAAATAGAGGTAAGTGGTTGAATGTATTCAATCACTTGCTGTTTAATAGTGTCCCAAATGAAAAAAAAGTTAACTTTATTACTCTGCCTTTCCGTTTTTTATGTTTCTTTTTCACAGGAAACGAAGCCTAAAGAAAATAAAACCGATGCCCTTATTGATGATCTTTTAGAACAGAATCAAATCATTGATTCCTTTCTCGCATCGTATTCTAAATACCAGTTTTTATATCTTACCGTAAATTATAATGACGACACTTATTTTTCGGGTAGGGATATCGGAATCGATCAGTATAATATCAGTCCAAGAATAACTTATTTACACTACTCCGGATTGTATGGGAGTGTGTCGGGAATATATTATAGTGAGTTTGATCCAAAATGGGATTTAACGACGGCTACAATCGGTTACGGGAAAAATTTTGGAAAAAAGAAAAACTACCGATATTCCCTCTCTTATTCGAGATACTTTTATAATAATGATCTGGATAATTTATTTACCAATGATATCAGTGCTTCCATTGGCATAAAAAATAAAAAAAGAACCCTTGGGACGTCGCTGTCCGGCTCGTACTTGTTTGGGAAAAATGAATCTTTCCAAATTGCTTCAACGAGTTTTGTGGCATTCAACTTATTCAAAACAACGAATACAAAATTAGATTTTAGGCCACAAATCAATGTAGTGGCAGGAAAACAAACTGTTGAGCTTGCCCGATCTTATATGCGTTTTGGTCAACTAGTTACAGAGTACAGCGAAAATAATGTTTTTAGTATGATTAATACCCAACTTTATTTTCCATTGGAATTCAGTTATAATTCATTTGATGTTGGAGTGGGGTATACCATTAATTTCCCAACAGCTATCGGGGATGAGACGGATTTGAAAAGTACTGGTTTTTTTAATGTATCAATGTCTTATTTACTTGATTTGTAGTTTTGTTTTGTAAGTGCGATTAATTTTTTTTCAAAAAAATAAAACTTTTTTGAAAAGTATGGGTCTAATAGAATGAACGTTCAACAATAACAAATTATAAATTATTTAAAAAAATAGTCAAGATGAAATCATTAAAATCAATTTCCGTATTCGTATTCTGTCTTTTTTTAGGACTTTCTAATGTAAAAGCACAAGATACAGCCCCAACCCCAACTACTGATACAACCCCAACTACAGATGTTACTACGACTACAGAAGTAACTACAGATACAGATAGTCCTGGCGCAGTATTAACAGCCGATCAGGTAGCGCTTTTGCAAGCCCAAAAAGATTTGATTATCGCTAATAGAGAGGCGTTTAAAGCATCACTTACTGAGGCGCAATTAGCTATTTTAGAAAGCACCGATTTGAGTAAAAAAGATATTTTTGCTGCTTTGGCATCTACTTTCACAGAAGAGCAAAGAGCTATGATTATGGCTAACAAAGAAAGCGTTAAAGCGATTCGAGCTGAGTTTAGAAGTACGCTTACCTCAGAGCAACGTCAACAATTGCGTTCGTTGAATAACGCTAAAGCTGTAGTAGATACTGAAGCAATAGTGGAACTTAAAGGCCGTGCTCACAAGAGAAACTAAATTTAAAGGCTTCTACTAAAATTATAAAAAAAAGGAATAGCGTGTTTAAAACACGCTATTCCTTTTTTTTTATAAATTAAAAAACAAAACTCAATATTGATTTTAAAGATTTGGATATGATTTTTAATGAAATATTTCTATCCAATCCAGTTTGATTTTTCAGCTTCATTTCCAAATAATTATCCGTTCTCAAGTCGATAGTAAAATAGATTATTCTTTTTCTCGTGTCTGTTGTCTTTTAACGGGTTGATTTTTATTTTTTTGCTGATCATTGCGTTGTTGCTGTTGTTTGGCCTGCTGATTATTGCGTTGTTGCTGTGTTTGCTGTGTTTGCTGTTGTTTGACCTGCTGATCATTTCGTTGCTGATCATTGCGTTGCTGCTGTGTTTGCTGTTGTTTAGCCTGCTGATCATTGCGTTGCTGCTGTGTTTGCGATTTCTGAAATGTAGGTTTAACATCTTTCATATTCATTACTTTGGCGGGAGCGGGTTTATGCCCGGATGCATTGTTTTTTTCTACCCGAGGTCTGTATATCTGAAGCTCACCTTTGTTCAGCTTTTGGCCTGGATTATCTCTCTCTCTGAGGGTTAAAGGGGTTATTGTAGTGCCGGTTTGTTTTTGGACCTCTGTTCTGTCAGGTCCTGCATTGTATCTTACTCGCCTTGTATTATCCGTCTGAATATTATTAATTACCGTAGAATTATTAATAATTGTTATGTTATTTGATGAATTTACATAATAATTATTGATATTTCTTCTTCCAAAATCCCTGTTTCTTACAAATGTCCAATAATTATAGGGTAATCTATAACGATTACTATAAGCAATTTCAATACTGATGCCAGGGCCTATTGGCGCCCATCCATAATAACCTTGAGATCTTCTCCAAGTGACCCATCCCGGACCCCATTCATAATCCGGAACCCAAATCCATCCATAATAATTATCGTTAAACCATCGACCGTAATGAAATGGTGCCCAACCCCATGAATAATTAGAAACCCAAGTCCAACCTACATTAGTATAAATCCAATAACCATTAGTGCTGTAAGGGGTAAAATCGGAAGAAACATTTGGAATCCAAACGTATCCATAGTCGGGGTTGTTTACCCAATTACCATATGGGCTTAAATTATCATAAAAAAACTGAAAGTTAATAGATATCTGTGCAGTTGTTCTTTGCGGAGCCATCAATGTAATAACATTGATAAAAAGAAAGAAAAAGAATGTTTTATACGTTACTTTCATAATATTATTAATTTAAATTAAATAAAAAAAATAAATAACCTATTAAAGGTAAGTATTTTATCTGTTCTAAGAGACTTTAATTTGAATAAAAAATATTATTTAGGCCTAAAAACCAATTTATTTTTGCGTAAATATTGAATGATAAATCTGATGATAAGCCAAATGTGGTATGTAGCTTTTTGGGGATTGATGAAAGAAGTCCCATTTATTTTGAAATTACTTATATAGAAATGTATCCGTCCAATCCATTGATTTGATGGCTGAAATTTTATTTTCGTTATTTATAAAAACCCGAAGTTCTTTATTGGCAACTTTTTTGGTGTATAAAGCTTTATAGCGAAAAATGTATGAACCTTCATTGGAATTGGAGTAAATTTCAACCAATTTAAGGTCTATAAATGTGCCATACCATTGTCTGTATTTGGTACAGGTTTTGGATAGTTTTTCCAGCGTTATATTGTTAATTACGGAGGCTGTCGCTTCGTTTGGCGTAAAGGGTTTGAATTTAGATGTGTTACAAGTCATTAAAATGCGTTTCCCCAGTTCATACGTTCGTTGTTTCTTATTAAAATCAACTTGTGAAAGTTCTAATTTCGCGATTTCAATTTCTGCCGGTTTATCTATTTTTCTTGATTTACAACCCATGAAGGCTGCTAAGCACAGGATAAAAATAATCTTTTTCATATATGTAAAAATTGTTTTTTAGCGGTCATATATGGTATGCTTCGCCAGTTCGCTATCGCTCGTGTCGTCTTTTTATTTATTGGTGTTTGCTTCACTGAGTTAATATTTTTCATAGGTGTTCAGCGAATTTCATTTGCTTGCACAAACTTGTTGTTAATGGCGATTTCATTTTTCTTTAAACTTTTTAGTACTTAACGGTAAATATGTTGGGAAAGTATAATTTCTAAGTTGATTTATCCTGTTTTTTAAAATTTAACACGACACAAAATGATTCCTGTAAATAAAAAATCCCATTCACTGTGGTGAATGAGATTTTAAAATCAGTTGTTATTTTTAATACAAACTCGGAAATTTCGAAGGATTGACCTCATGCATCATGGCATAAACCTTTTCATAAATATCTTCTATGGAAGGTTTAGAGAAATAATCCCCATCGCTGCCATAAGCCGATCGATGTGCTTTGGCGGTCAATGTTTGTGGTTTGCTGTCTAAATAATTATAGGCACCTTGCTCGTCAATGATTTGTTGAAGAATAAAAGCCGATGCGCCACCCGGAACATCTTCATCTATAACCAAAAGGCGATTGGTTTTAGTAATACTTTTCAAAATATCATGATGGATATCAAACGGGAGTAAGGATTGAATATCGATTATTTCGCAATTAATACCTCCCTCTGCCAGTTCTTTGGCGGCTTGTTGCACCAATCGCAAAGTAGAACCATAAGAAACCAGGGTAATATCGGCACCTTCCCTGATGGTTTCCACAACTCCGATAGGCGTTTTGAATTCGCCGAAATTTAATGGCGTTTTTTCTTTTAGTCGGTAGCCGTTTAAGCATTCGATAACTAATGCCGGTTCATCACATTCCAGTAAAGTATTATAAAAACCTGCTGCTTTGGTCATATTTCTTGGAACCAAAACGTGTATCCCTCTTAGGGCATTAATAATCATCCCCATAGGAGAACCGGAATGCCAGATTCCTTCTAAACGATGCCCTCTTGTCCTGATGATTAAAGGTGCTTTTTGTTTACCAAAAGTTCTGTATAGCAAAGTGGCTAAATCGTCACTCATGATTTGGATCGCATATAAAAGATAATCCAAATATTGAATTTCGGCAATAGGTCTCAATCCGCGTAATGCCATTCCGATTCCTTGTCCGATAATGGTTGCTTCCCGTATTCCGGTATCTGCCACACGGAGTTCACCATGCTTTTCTTGCATGCCTTCCAATCCCTGGTTTACATCTCCGATAGCTCCACAATCTTCTCCAAAAATTAAGGCTTCAGGATATTTTGTAAAAATAGCATCAAAGTTATCCCTGAGGATCATTCTGCCATCAGTATCCATTTTTGCATTTTCTGGATACTCCGGGGCAACTTCTTTTACAGAAAAAACATTCTTATCGGATTCTGAAAATAAATGACTGCTGAATTTTTTTTGATTTTCGGTTGTATAGGCAATAATCCAGTCTGCCAATTCTTTTTTACCTTCTTCGTTTACTAAAAAGCGTAAGGATTTTCTGGCTGTGCCAAGTATTTCTTTTTTTAAGGGCTCTTTGATAAAACTTAGATTTCCAACTTGTTTTAGGATTGCTTCCTTATTTTTACTGGATTGTGCCAGTTTTTCCAATAAGGCAATAAGCTCTTTTTGTTGTTGTAGTATTGGGGTTATAAAAGAAGTCCATGCTGCTTTTTTTCCTTCCAAAACTGCTTTTTTGGCATCGGCATCTATTTCGGCAATTTCTTCCGGAGAAGCAATATTTATGGCAATCATCCATAATTTCATCTGTCTGATGCAATCATAGTCTTTCTCCCAAGCCAGACGGTTTCCGTCTTTGTATCTTTCATGGGAACCGGAACTGGAATGTCCTTGGGGTTGCGTTAATTCGTTTACGTGAATTAAAACAGGAATGTGTTTTTCTCTGGCAATATGCTCCGCTTTTTCATAAGTGGCAATCAAATCAGAGTAATCCCAACCTTTCACTTTCAGGATTTCTATCCCTTTGTTGTGTTGGTCTTTTTGAAATCCTTTTAAGATTTCTGAAATATTTTCTTTGGTCGTTTGATGTTTGGCGTGAACCGAAATACCATATTCATCATCCCAAACACTGATAACCATAGGAACCTGCAAAACACCGGCTGCATTTATGGTTTCAAAAAACACCCCTTCAGAGGTACTTGCATTTCCTATCGTTCCCCAGGCAATTTCATTTCCGTTAATGGAAAAATTAGCGGCATTAGGGATATTGTCAATTTTTCTGTAAATTTTTGATGCTTGCGCCAGACCCAATAATCTTGGCATTTGTGCAGCAGTGGGAGAAATATCGGCACTTGAATTTTTTTGCTCTGTCAAATTTTTCCACGAACCATCTTCGTTTAAGCTGTGTGTCACAAAATGACCTCCCATTTGTCTTCCCGCCGACATAGGTTCCTGTTTGATATCGGTATTACCATACAATCCCGAAAAAAACTGTTCGATGGTCAATGCTCCGATAGCCATCATAAAAGTTTGGTCACGGTAATAGCCGGAACGGAAGTCGCCATTTTTGAAGAACTTCGCCATTGCTAATTGCGGCACTTCTTTACCATCCCCAAAAATTCCAAATTTTGCCTTTCCTGTCAAGACCTCTCTACGACCTAATAAACTACATTCTCTACTGATGATAGCAGTTTTATAGTCATTCAAAACTTCGGTCTTGAAATCTTCGAAAGTTAAAGCAGAATTGGTTTTTTCTTTTATCATAATTTAAAAGTATATCTTGGTGCTGCAAATTTACTTAAAAAACAAACAATTATCATAATCGGAAAAATAAAATGTTTTTCGTTTATTTTTAATTTAATCGCTTTTTTGTTGTATTATTTTTAAAAAATATATTCAGTATAGTGTTTTTGGTGTATATGTTATAATTACTGTTCGAAATTCATTTTTTTAAAACCATTTTCGATTAAATAAATTAATTAATATTTTAGGGGAAATGGTAATGACAAAACGTATTTTTTCATTGTATCTGTTCTGGGAGATTTCCCAGCCGTTTGTTGAATAAACAGGTAAATACATCTCAAAATAGTCTGGAACCAAATTCAAACGGACGCCACAATCGTAAACAAATTCAGGATTGGTGTTTTTGTTTTTCAAAAAACCGGTATCACCGTACACTTCTATCCAATTCCAAACATTATAGCTGGCGTTCAACGTCGTAATCCATTGATTGGCATAAGGCGTGCTGAGTTTCGATTTAAAACCTCCTTCGGCCACTATTAACTGTTGACTGAAAAAACCGGAACTTTCCGATCTACCATAATAATTGTAATCGAATAAATAATCGGTCGGGCGGTCTAAGGCAAAACTGAAAAAATCAGAATGGGTTTCATTGTATAAAAAACGGCCTCCATAAAATCGCAAGTTAATCTGGTGGTTGTTTTCAAAAAGTTTTCGGTATTCTATTTCAGTGGCTATCTTTCCGAATTTATTAGACAGTTGAAAATCAGTTGAAAAACTGAAATGATTGGTGATTTCTTTTCTGGAGTTGATGTATTTGGCATTAAAAACAGAATAATTTTCTGTTGTATTATCCATGATAATTTCGCTTTTTTCTTTGTTTACCATGACCTGGCGAAAAAGAATTATTTCTTTTCGGTTGTCTCTAAAATCAGGATTTCTGATGCTTAGCAGTATTGACGGATTGATTTTTAAATAGACGGCATCCGGTGCATAATGGAAATAGGATCCAGACAAGGAATATTTTACATTATACAGCGCACTGTTTCTGTAGTTTTGATTGATGGTGAAAAAACCGGAACCGGAGAATGTTCTGGCATTGGTGGAATAGGATGGATTGATGTCAAAAATGAACGGTTTTTCCAGTAGGGTTTTGTTGTGTAAACGCATTCCGGGAGTTAAGCCGTCATATAAATTATAGGTCAATGTGGGAACATATAAAATCTGATTGTAATAAGGATTTTCCAGATCTTTCATAAAAACAAATTTTACCGGACGATTATTAGTAAAAAAGCCTTTCAACGATTTCCAGTTGTTCCTCAAATTGTATTCGGGTACTTCATTTTTGTAGTTGAGCACAATTTTGTCGGCATTATTTCTTTCTAAAGTAAATAGACTGTCTTTTATTTTAGGGGTTAACCATTTTTGAAACACAATTGTTCCTTTTTTGATTCCGTAAATCGGAATTGGTACAACAACACCAGTTTTGTTTTTGATGGCAAATGAAATGCTGTCTTTTGTTTTGGAAACATTCGAGAATTTGTAATCAATGATGTCCCTGGAATTGATGATGGTGGTGTAAAACCAATCAATATTTTTGGTTGTGTTGCTTTTTAAAATCGTTTCAAAATCGTTTCCATTGACTTGTTGTCTTTGGTTCAGCTCATAGAATTGACGGATACTTTTTGGGACAGCGTTATTTTTAAGATAGCTGTCTAAAAAACGCAAACTCAATCCGGCGCGATATTTTCCGGCGATTTGCTCATTGAATTTAACGAGTTTGTTTTTGGGTGTGCCAAGCGGTTGGTCTAAATTTTTTCGAGCCATCAACATGTAGAAATAGTTGTATTGTTCGTTGAAATCAAGATTGGTCAGATTAAAACTTTTCAATAATTTAAACGAAGAGGCACTACCCAGCATTTTGCTGTTGGGATGGTATTTTTCGATGTATTGCATCATGGCAAAGACTTGGATTCCGTCATATATCCAATTATCTTTCCTGTTATCCAATCGCAAAGTGTTTTTTAGATAAACATTCAGATAGGTTTTTAGAAATTTTATCTCATAGGTAAATTCGTCGCTGAAAGGACTGATGAATGACGGCAATTGGTTCAATCCGTAAAATGGATTTCTCTCGTAATCCGTTTGGGAAACAATAATTTTTTCAAAAGGATATTTTCCAATTAAGTCGCTGGTAAAGTTGGTGATACGATCAATAATCCCGGCTTGAAGGATGGTGCTGATTTTGTTTTCCTGTAAATTGGTAACCACCTCAAGCGATTTGTTTTTGAAACTGTAAAAAGTATTTTTTAGTTCTAGGAACAGGCTAAAGTCATTTCTGTTCTTTCCGCTTAGCGAATAGATGGAGTATTCTCTTTTTGTGATTTTTTCTTTGTGATTTAAATCTGTGGTCAGTGCTAAACTATTTGGAATTTGTATGTCTATGTCGAAATCAGAAATGGCATTGGCTATATCGTCCAGATTGACATTGTTGTATTTGATGAAATCGTGATTTTCATATCGGGCAGGAGTGAGGTACCATGATTTTAGGTTCATCCCACCATAAGCATCGTAACCGTATTTGGTAAACTTATCACTCGGAATTTTAACGCTATAGGTCAGATGAAGGTTTAGATGTTGTTTAGGAGCCAGTTTTTCTCTCAATGTAACGCTGATTACATCGGGAGTTTTCTCGTTTCTATTCCAGGAAAGGAATAATTTATTGTCGTTAATAATCGTCAGATTATACGTTTTTCCTCTTTCTTTCTCTTTGGCCAAATGAAAACCTCTGTAAAACTCATCTGAAAATCTTCGGGCTAAAGGAGAATTTTTATTCGAATAGGCATTATTCCAATCATTCAACACTATCGAAGTCAGGCTGTCTTCAGAATCATTAAAAAAACGAATTTCTTGTTGAATATTCAATGTTTTTGACTTCTCATCAACTTCCACAAATAATTTGGAATGATGTTGGGCGTATTGTTCTATTGGGGCTAATAAAACAATACAATGAATAAGTAATAGGTATATTGCTTTCAATTATTATTTTAAATTTAATTTGCTCAACAATATACGTTTTTTTGGACAAAAATTAAAATAATAAAGCGACAATCCGAAGGGGAAAGTCGCTTTGTTATTTTTTAAAAACGATGCTGGTTTTTATCTCAAACTCGCACCAAGTTCGGTTTCAAAGTTTTTCTGTAATTTACTCATGATTTTATCAATTTGAGCATCGGTCAGTGTTTTTGAACTGTCCTGGATAGTAAAACTTAAGGCGTATGATTTTTTTCCTTCCGGAAGATTTTTTCCTTCGTAAACATCAAATAAATTAATGTCTTTTAACAGTGATTTTTCTGTTTGTCTTGCGATGGTATAGATGTTGTCGTAAGTCACATTTTGATCAATCAATAAGGCTAAATCCCTGCGTACTTCCGGGTATTTCGGGATTTCAGTAAATTTAATTTTACTTGAAATTGATTTTAAAATAACATCCCAATTAAAATCAGCGTAGAAAACCTCTTGTTTGATTCCGAAATGCTTCAATATTGATTTTTTAACCACTCCAAATTCAACCATTGTATTATGGCCGCTTCCGATGGCAATTCCTTCTGAGAATACGTCAGAAGTTGCAGGTGTATTTTGGGTTTTTTGAATACCAAAACGGGAAAGAATGGCTTCTATATATCCTTTGAACATGAAGAAGTCAGATTGTTTTAGCGGATTGGTCCAGCTCTCCTGATTTCTGTTTCCGGTAAGAAATACAGTCAGGTGTTTGTGTTCTTCAAAACCGGATAAGTACTTATGGTATGATTTTCCGAATTCAAACAGTTTTAAATCACTGTTTTTACGGTTAATGTTATAAGAGATGGCTTCTAATCCGGAAAACAATAACGATTGACGCATGGTTGCCAAATCGCTGCTTAACGGATTCAACATCGTAACGTTGTGTTCTTCTTTCAATTCTTCCGAAAGTTTAATGTAAGAAGCGGTTGTCAAAGAATTGGCCATCATTTCATGAAATCCCTGGGAATTTAATTGTGAGGCAACAATATTTTGAATTTTATAATCCTCATTTCTTGGAGAATTGCTAACAGTGGCATTGAGCTTGTTTGAAATACCAATGTTGTTGTATCCGTACACTCTCAAGATTTCTTCGATGACGTCAATTTCTCTCAGTACATCGACACGGTATGCCGGAATCGTTAATCCCAAACCGGATTCGGAAACGCTGTTTACTTTGATGTCTAAAGAAACTAAAATTTTCTTGATGGTATCTTTAGGGATTTCCTGGCCAATTATTTTGGCCACATTGGCAAAATTTAAAAACACGGAGAAATCCTCAATTTTCTTTGGATAAATATCAATAAGGTCTGATGTTACTTCACCACCAGAGACTTCTTTTATCAATAATGCAGCGCGTTTTAATGCGTAAGCGGTAATGGTAGGATCGATTCCTCTCTCGAAACGGAAAGACGCATCGGTATTCAATTGGTGTCTTTTGGCTGTTTTTCTAACGCTTACAGGATTAAAATAAGCACTTTCCAGGAAAATAGCAGTAGTGGTTTCGGTTACCCCTGAATTTTTTCCTCCAAAAATCCCCGCAATACACAAAGGCCCTTTTTCGTCACAAATCATCAAATCTTCCTCGTGTAAGGTTCTTTCCACATCATCAAGAGTGGTGAATTTAGTTCCGGCAGGAAGTGTTTTTACATTGATTTTTCCATTGATTTTAGAAGCGTCAAAAGCATGTAAAGGCTGTCCTAAATCATGTAACACATAATTGGTTACATCGACAATATTATTTTTTGGAGTCAGGCCAATGGCTTTTAGTCTGTTTTGCAACCAATCAGGGGAAGGTTTTATGGTAATTCCCGAAATCGTAAGACCACAATAGCGAGGCGCTAATTTTTTTTCTTCAACATTAATATCAATTTTGAGCGTTCTCATGTCGACTCTGAAATTACTTATCGAAGGAGTAATCAATTCGACACTCACCCCATTTTGTAATAAACCGGCTCTCAAGTCACGTGCAGTTCCCAGATGGCTCATGGCATCGGCACGATTGGGAGTCAGTCCAATTTCAAAAACCTCATCATTTTCAATTTTGAAAACTTTGGCAGCAGAAGTACCGGGAGCAAGAGTTTCGTCGAGTATCATAATACCATCATGAGCTGTGCCAAGACCTAATTCATCTTCTGCGCAAATCATTCCGTGACTTTCCTGTCCTCTGATTTTTCCTTTTTTTATGGTAAAAGAATTTCCTTCTTTATCATATAATACAGTTCCGATAGTGGCTACAGGAACTTTTTGTCCGGCGTCAACATTACTGGCACCGCATACAATTTGTACCGGAGTTCCATTTCCTAAATCTACAGTGGTTACTTTTAATCGGTCTGCATCAGGATGTGGAACACAAGTAAGGACATGTCCTACCACAATACCTTCTAAACCACCTTTTACCGATTGGTATTTTTCAACCACTTCCACTTCTAATCCTAAATCGGTTAGTAGAGCGGCCGTTTTTTCAGAATTCCAGTCTGTTTTTATGAACTGTTTTAACCAGTTGTAAGATATTTTCATCTGTAAATTTTAATAAGGTTGCAAATGTAATCAATGTTTTGCGAGGTTCAAAGTTACTGCAGAACAAAGTTTTTAAAGAATCGTGAACGTTTTTTAAACAATCTTAAAGCAGCTCTTCGATATGTCTTTTGATGTTTTCTGCTATTTTTTTAGTCGGTAAATCGTTGGTGTCATTTCCAAACGGGTCTTCAATTTCTTCGGCAATCAATTCTAAACTGGCCAAAACATAAAAAATGAATACTACCACCGGTACCACATAATATCCTAAACTAAAAGAATAGCCAAAAGGTAATGTCATCACATAAAAAAAGATGAATTTTTTAAGGAATGCACTGTAAGAATAGGGGATCGGTGTGTTTTTAATACGCTCACAAGCGCCACAGATATCAGTAAAAGATTGTAATTCATTATTCAAAATGATGAGTTGGTCTCCGGTTATTTTTTTGGCGCTGTATAAATCATTCACTTTTTGAAACATCATTTTAGCCACCTGATTCGGTCTGTGTTTGTGATGGTCTATGGCTAAGTCTACATCATCAAATAACTGCATTCCTGTTTCTTCATCTTTCAAATGTTTGTTTAAAATAGAAGCATAACTGGGGATTGTTTTTCTAAAAAACACCAGGTCTTTTTCATCGTTGAGTATCACGGATAATTTCATGGCTAAATTACGGCTGTTGTTTACCAAACTACCCCACATTTTACGTCCTTCCCACCAACGATCATAGGCAGTATTGGTTCTGAAAACGAGTAATAACGAAATAACGAAACCTAACATTCCGTGCATTATGGTGATGTTTTTTACATAGTCGTCTTCTGAAATTTTCCAGTATTCCACTTCTAAATAACCAATGATACCCGAATATATGCCTATGGCTACCAATAAAGGGAATAGGGTTCTGAAGGTGTCTGCCTTGGTAAAACGGAATATAAAAGTAAACCAGTCTTTTGTATTGTATGAAATCATTGTTGGGATTTAATTTTTGCAAATATATCAATAGCTAAGATTTCCTGCCAATTCTTTCAATGCAATTTCAGATAATTTAGCCTGAAATTGGGCATTGCTGTAGCGTACTTTGGCATTCACATAATTGAGTTGGGCTGTTCTGAATTCTAATGTGGTAATCGTCCCGATGCGAAATTTATCTAAGGTAATCTGAAGATTTTGTTTAGCAATCGCTTCATTTTTTTCTTCTAAAGCAATGAGCTCTAAATTGGTCAGATAGGTTTGATACGAAGTAGCCAATTGAGATTTCAATGCTATACTTTGTTGTTCCATTTGTATTTGTGAATTTTCAATTTGAATTTTGGCAATTTTCTCGTTCCTGTTTTGTGCAAGACCGTCAAACACATTCAAGGAAGCACTGAAACCATAATTCAATCCCCGTGAGGAAGACTGGGCCACAAAACCAAGACTGGACTGACTTTCAGAAAAATTATAGGCTGTATTTACTTTTATAGTTGGGTAACGTGCTGCTTTGACTTGTTTCAACTGTAGTTCAGCGACTCTTTTGTTGATAATTTGGGTTTCTAATTCGGGATTTTGCTTTTCAGCCAATGTCGTTAATTCCGGGAGTAATAATTGTTGGTCTACCGTCAGGGAATCAATTACCCTGAAATCCGATTGTAAGTCTCTCGCTAATATTTGATTCAACAACGTTTTGCTGTTGGCATACAATTTTTTTTGTCTCAGTTGGGCTACCTGATCGGTATTCAAATCGACCTGGGCATTCAATACTTCCAGTTTAGAGGCTTTACCAATAGTGAATCGGTTTTGGGCCAAATCCAGTCGTTGTTTTGAAATAACAATGGTGCTGTCTAAAGCAGCTAATTGTTGCTGTTGCTGTACCAAATCGTAATAGGCGGCATGTACCTCACTGATTTTGGTAATGATTGTCAATTTTAATTGGGCTTCGCCTAATTTTTGTAATTCTTTTAATTGGTCCAGTTTAGCAAACATTCGCATGCCGTCAAAAATTGTCCAATCCAGACCTACACCATAGTTCAAGCTGTTGTTTTTAGCATTGTCTAATGCCGTTACGTTTCCATCCTGACGCGTTTGCGTACTGTTTTGAATGCTGTTGTTGTCCACAACTGTGGCGGTAACTTTAGGCAGCATCCCGGCATTTCCTATGGCAACGTTGGTTTCATCGATTTTCAAATCGTTTCTGACGATTTTGATTTCGTAATTATTTTCTAAAGCTATTTTTATGGCTTCTTCTATCGTTAATACTTCTTGTGCATTGGTATGTAAAACACATAAGAAAAATAGAAGGATACTTTGAAATAAAATGGTATGATGCTTCATGTTATTTATTTTCTTTTTCTTCCGGTGAAACAATTTGGTGCTCAAGGTTATCAGGAACCAATTTTTCCATTTCATTGGAAGAAAAGCTTTTTTTAACGCTGGTTTCATATTCTTCGATATGATCAAATTCCGGATAATGTTTTCGGGCTTTAGACCACATAAAATACAAGGCCGGAATGATAAACAAAGTCAGTACCAATGAGAAAATGGTTCCTCCCACAATTACAACACCCATCCCGATTCTGCTTGTTGAAGCGGCTCCCAGTGACATGGCAATAGGTAAGGCCCCTAATGCAATGGACAAACTCGTCATCAGGATAGGACGTAATCGCGCTTCGGAGGCTTCCAGAATGGCTTCCAGTTTTGGCTTGCCCTGTTCCCGCAGCTGATTGGCAAATTCTACGATCAGGATTCCGTTTTTGGTCACCAGACCAATAAGCATTACGGTTCCGATCTGACTGAAGATATTCCAGGTTTGGTCAAACAACCACAGTGAGGATAAAGCTCCAGCAACGGCCATCGGCACCGTTAAAATGATAATAAACGGATCGATAAAACTTTCAAACTGTGCAGACAGGATTAAGAATATTAATAGCAAAGCCAATCCAAAAGCAAAAGAAGTATTCGAACTACTCTCGACAAAATCACGGGATTCCCCGCCTAAATCGGTGGTAAAAGTATCGTCCAGCACTTTGGCTTTGATTTCGTTCATGGCATCAATTCCGTCGCTGATACTTTTGCCCGGAGCGAGACCGGCAGAAACGGTTGCCGACATGTATCGGTTGTTGTGATACAATTGCGGCGGATTGCTTTGTTCTTCAATGCTTACCACATTATCCATTTGTATTAATTTCCCTTTGTTGTTTTTAACAAACATCGAAGTCAAATCAATAGGTTTGGAACGGTCTTTTTGATCAAATTGTCCAATGACCTGATATTGTTTTCCGTTTTTCATAAAGTAACCAAAACGCTGACCACTCAACGAAAGTTGCAAGGTTTGGGCAACATCAATAACCGAAATGCCTAAACTCTCTGCTTTCTCGCGGTCAATAGTTACGTTAATTTCCGGTTTGTTGAATTTGAGGTTAACATCGGTTATGGAAAAGGTTTCATTTTTTGCCGCTTCATCCATAAATTGCGGAATCTTTTCACGCAATTTTTCAAAGTTAGGCGCCTGGATGATATATTGGATTGGCAATCCGCCGCGTCGGTTTACCGCAATGGTAGGCTGCTCAATGACAGACGTTTTTGCTTCGGGATATTGATTGGTCCATTTCGTCAGTTTTTCGGCAATTTCCTTTTGGGAAATTTTTCTTTCAGAAGGATCTACCAACGCAATTCTGACGAATCCATTATTGACAGAGGCAGCACCAAAACTAGGGGAGCTAATCACTAAACTTACTTTTTTTTCCGGAATGGAATCATCAACCAATTTTGAAATTTCCTGCATGAATCGATCAGTGTATTGATAAGATGAACCTTCAGCAGTGGTCATTCGCATGACCAATGCACTTCGGTCATCATAGGGTGCCGTTTCTTTTTTCAATAAATTAAAAAACAGATATATCAATCCGAAACAGGCAATCAGGATAGGGAAGCTTAACCATTTTCTTTTCATGAAACGGCTTAATGCCTCTGCATAGCCGTTGTTCAATTGCTGAAAATAAGGTTCTGTCCGTAAATAGAATTTTGATTTTTTCTGTTCGCCGCCTTTCATTAAATAGGCATTCAACATTGGAGTCAATGTCAAAGATACAAAGGCTGAAATCAACACCGCTGAACCTATGACCACCCCAAATTCCCTAAACAGTCGCCCGACAAATCCCTCGAGGAAAATCACCGGAAGAAATACCGCTGCCAAAGTGATGGAAATAGAGATAACCGCAAAAAAGATTTCGTTAGAACCTTTGATGGCCGCTTCTATTGGTGTCATGCCTTCTTCCACTTTTTTGAAAATATTTTCAGTCACTACAATTCCGTCATCGACTACCAATCCTGTGGCTAAAACGATAGCCAGTAAAGTCAGTACGTTGATAGAGAACCCAAAAAGCCACATGATAAAGAAAGTGGCAATCAACGAAACGGGAATGTCAATCAAGGGCCTGAAAGCAATGGCCCAATCCCTGAAAAACAAGAAAATAATCAATATCACCAGAATGATTGAAATTCCTAGTGTTTCGGCCACTTCAATAACCGATTTTTTCACAAAAATTGTGGTATCAATGGCGATGTTTAGTTTAATATCTTTCGGTAAATCTTTTTTGAGTCTTTCGAATTCTTTATAAAATGCGGTCGAAATATCCAAATAATTTGCTCCCGGAAGTGGTACGATGGCCACACCCACTAATGGGGTTCCGGATTGGGTCATTTTGGTTTCAACATTTTCAGCGTCTAAGGTAGCAGAACCAATATCACTAAAACGGACTATTTTATCTCCGTCCGTGCGAATGATAATGTTGTTGAATTCCTGCGGAGTAGAGAGGTTGCCAATGGTTTTTACCGTTAGTTCGGTGTTAGCTCCCGTTATTTTCCCGGAAGGCAATTCTACATTTTGTTTGTTTAAGGCGTCCCGAACTTCCGAAACCGTACAGCCATAGGCTGCCAGTTTTACCGGATCAATCCACAAGCGCATGGCGTATCGTTTTTGTCCCCAAATCTGGATACCACTCACACCCGGAATCGTTTCCAGTCGTTGTCCGATTATGTTTTCGGCATAATCACTCAGTTCTAGTGCGCTTCTGGAATCACTTTGCACCGTCATCGAAATAATGGCATCTCCATTGGCATCAGCCTTAGAAACAACGGGTGGGGCATCAATGTCCTGCGGTAAATTGCGAATGGCCTGGGACACTTTGTCCCGCACATCGTTTGCCGCTTCTTCCAGATTTTTGTCCAGATTAAATTCGACCGTAATGTTACTGCTACCCTGAATACTGGAAGAGGTTACATTTCGGATTCCATCAATCGAGTTAATGGCTTTTTCTAAAGGTTCCGTAATTTGGGATTCAATAATATCCGAATTGGCCCCTGTATAATTTGTTCTGATGGAGACTTGTGCCGGATCAATAGACGGGAATTCACGAACGCCCAGAAAACTATAACCGATCATTCCAAACAGCACGATGGCCAAATTGATGACGATGGTAAATACGGGTCTTCTTATACTTGTGGTGGATAAACTCATCTGGGATATGCGATTTAATTTCGTTTAAATACGATTTATGTGATTTAGTTGTCAAGTTGATAGTCTAGACTTTATTTCGAATATCGACAATGCTCGACCTGACAAAAGATAAAAATTACTTCACTTTCACCTTAACTGGAGTCTCCTCTTTCAAAGCCATCACTCCGCTGGTCAATACGGTATCACCTGCTTTCAAACCGGAGAGAATCAGGATGGAAGCATCAGTTCGTGTAGCGGTTTCTACCTTCACCTCTTTGGCCATTCCATTATTCGAAATAAAAACTTTTTTTCCGTCTTGCACCGGTATTATGGCTTCGGTCGGAATTACGATAGCATCTTCAATAATGTCTAGTGGCAATTCAATATCGGCAAATGTTCCCGGAAATAATTTCCCGTTTTTATTTTCGGCCAAAGCACGTACTTTCAATGTTCGGGTGGCAATTTCCACTTCAGGCTCTATGGCATAAACCTTGGCTGTGTATTCTTGGGTAGAACCACCCACTTTGAATGTTAAAGTCGAATTCATTTTAACCTGACTGGCATATTTTTCGGGAATCGAAAAAGTGACTTTCAATTTATTGGTGTTGACTAATTTGGCCACCAGAAGGCTGGGGGAGATGTAGGTTCCCGGGGAAATAGAGCGCAATCCGATTTTTCCTGAGAATGGAGCCCTAACCGATGTTTTGGCAATTTGTGCTTTTATCAATTGGGTTTGCGCTTTGGCAGAAGCATATTCTGCTCTGGCTACGTCAAATTCTTCCTGACTGATGGCTTCTTTTTGTAATAACAATTTGGCTCTTCTTTCGTTTTCGGCAGCCAAATTTTCTTTGGTGTTGGCCTGGCTCAGTTGCGCTCTCAACTCACTGTCATTTACCTTAAATAATACTTGTCCTTTGGTGACATTACTGCCTTCCTGAAAATAAATACCTTCGACGATACCTGAAATCTCAGAGCGGATTTCTACCTGTTCATTGGCTTCGATAGAACCGGAAAGCGATAAATTATTATCAAAAGTTTCCGTTTTTACGATAATTCCTGTTACATTCATGGTTTTTGATTTCCCTGATTTGTCTTTGTCGGCACCAGAATCACCTTTGTTCTCTACAATGCGATAGATGATAAAGGCAGATAATCCAAAGGCAAGTAGTGAGTAGGTAATGTATTTTGTTTTCATAAAATAAGGGTAAAGCGGGATTGAATTTTGTTATACCAAATGATTTCTAAACGAAAAACAAGTCTCCATTTTCAGGGATCTATAGTGTTAAACAGTTGTACATACAAATGTATAAGTTGAAATGTGGATAACAGCATTTTTATCGTTTTTTTAACAAAAATTGACAGACGTACAAATTAGCGTTTTTTATTGATGAAGAGTCAATAAGAGGGCGTTTTTTTAAGAATTAATTTTCCTCTAATTGGTGTCTAAAGAAGGGATTATGTACCATTATTTGAATTGAAATTTTTTTATGAAGGATGAGTAGGAATAATAAAGTTTTATCTTTCTGAAGCGTTTTTTATTGACAGGAATAGTCAGATAAAGTTAGCTGTTTTTCAATAAAAAAAGGCCACCTTTAGCAGCCTTATAATCTTAAAAATTGGGTTTGAAATTGTATTTTTTATAAAACGTATCCAAAACTTCGACGACTTCCTCTTCGGTGTCCACGATTTTAAATAGATTCAAATCTTCTGCACTGATGGTATGTTCCTGATCTAATAGTACTTTTTTGATCCAATCGACCAAGCCCGACCAAAAACTGCTGCCGACCAGGATAATTGGGAAACGCGCAATTTTTTTGGTTTGAATCAATGTCATCGCTTCAAATAATTCGTCCATCGTACCAAAACCACCTGGCATCACGACAAATCCTTGCGAATATTTGACGAACATCACTTTGCGAACAAAGAAATAATCAAAGTTCAGGTTTTTGTCGCCATCGATGTAAGGGTTGAAATGTTGCTCAAAAGGCAACACAATATTCAATCCCACCGAAGGCCCTCCACCCAGATGGGCACCTTTGTTGCCGGCCTCCATGATTCCGGGACCGCCACCGGTGATAATGCCATAACCGGCCTTACTGATTTTATAGGCAATTTTTTCGGCTAGTTCGTAATACGGATCTTCGGGCTTGGTTCGTGCCGAACCAAAAATGGTCACACAAGGCCCAATACGTCCCATATTTTCATAACCGCTAACAAATTCAGACATGATTTTGAAAATCGCCCAACTGTCATTGGATTTAATTTCGTTCCAGGTTTTCTGTTTTAAATGATCTTGGATTACTTTATCCTCATCATTGTCAAAATCTTCTAATCTCATATTTTTAAAATAGATAATTGATAATCAGTGTTGTGTGGTTGTCTATTTTTGTGTTAAATTTTTTTGGAAGCCAATCCAGCTTTTCACTGTATCTTTTCCTTGCTACAGAAGCAAGAAAAAGGATGCCGTTACAAACGAAGTTCACTGAACTCAAATGTAATTAATTGTTAAGTGAAGTAATCTGGGCTAGTATACTGTTAACGAATATAACTTTTTTTCTAAAAAAAATCCCATTATCAGAGCTAAATTTTTGAAGTGATTTTAAGACAAATGATTTTTAGCCAATTAGTCCATAAAGTTTTTTAGCTCTCGTTTTTTCGAAGGGAATTTCCATGAAATATTCCAATTGCCATTGTTGTGTTTTTTGTGCCTGTTTACTCGTTGTTGGATCCCAGGGCGGATAAACGCGTAAGGCACGTTTACCTTCTTTTAAATTAGTTGAAAAAACACCTTTTTCGATAAGTATTGCAGTTGGAAATACAAATTGTCCAAAATGATTTTCAGTTTCAGTATTGACAATTACTAAGTCAAAACCATCTTCTATAGCGAAGGG
>JAKFBW010000159.1:0-6319 GCA_036676965.1 Flavobacterium sp.
AAATTATTTCTTTGCTAAATATTGTTTCTTTTAATTTTTCTAGAACTAAAAGAGAGTTTTTTTCTATCACTATTACACGTCTGTTTAAGACATAAATATACGAAAATTACTATTAATAATTAAATTTTAAAGAGACTAAAAAACTGATATTCAATACTATTATTCTTAACTTAATGACATTGAGCGATAGCGAACTGGCGAAGCAGTCTCATTTAGTAATTCGACCAAGTTTTTAACATAAGTTATTTGTATTGTTTTTCGAAGTCAGGAGACTTCGAAGAGCGGGTTTTTTAACGCTCTTCCCGCAATCTTGTCATTCCGAAGAATGAGGAATCTCATTCAGTAACTCGACAAAGTATTAACTTACGTTATTTGGTTATTGTTGTGGGTATAGAATGAAATTCTGCGCTAACGTTTGTGCATATCCGAGCGATTGGGTGATTTTGAAGAGCTGTTTTAGTTGCCTTTTAAATTAAGTAAAATATAATATTTCCAATTAAACTTCCTAAAAAGATAATTATAAAAAGTTGTTTCAACGGAATAAATTCACAATTTTTTTTAAAGTTGAATTTGCCAATTAATAAATTCAAAAGAAATACTGGAATAAAGAAAATGAGTCCTATAAAAATACTTGATAAAATTCTTAAAGGAAAAGTATACCACCAATTTTCAACGATTTTATTATGAGTTTCCTCAGAGCCAATAAAAAATAATGCGGTAAAAGCAGCCACAAAAAGTGAAATACATATTGTTAAGAAGCTATTCAATTTTCTCATAATTACAGTATACTTTGAACATATTGGTATATCCGAGCAATCTGGTCTGCGCTAACGTTTGTGCGTATCCGAGCGATTGGAGTACAAATTTCTTTGGATATTATCTATTATTACTGCTTCTACTTTAGGAGGCGATTTAAATCTATCTAGAATTTTTTCACACCTTGGGCAATCTGCAAATTGATATGAACCTGATTCGTGTAAATCCATTGGAGTTTCACAATTTGGACAAACTGGGCGCAAATCATCAATATTCATTTTTCCGGTCATTGTGTTTTTTTGCCAATTCCATTTCCATTTAACGCCATCAATGCTATCCTCTTTGTAATTTAACCAATGATTTTCATCGAGAGTATCATTTGTTGTTTCTTTCTTGAAATTTTTTAAAATTCCTTTGATTATGAGGAAAAGGAAAATTGCGAGAAGAATTTGCCATATACTTAATTCAACTTGAAAAATGTTTTTCCATAACCATTTACAGAAACTTACAAATGTTGATAAAATTGGCTTTGCTTTTATCCAATCATAAATGGCTGTAAATATTACACCAAAAGCAGCTCCAATTATGGCGATTTTAATTTCTGAATGTTGATTTTTATTCATGTGCTGAAATCAATTGTGTATAACTGTATATATGTATGACAAAATCACACAAAGCCCATCTGATTTTGGGTGGTGTGTATGATAAAAGTCATGCTTAATTCAACCCCAAATATATAAAAAATATCTTATAAATAAAATATTCGAAATTAGCCCCGATAGCAGTGAAAATCCTTTTTTGAGGTTCTTTCGAAAAAAAGAGTGTAACGAATAGCGGGAGGGATGCTTATTGTAAACACAAAAGTACTGCTCCTAAAAAAGAAAAGATTCTGAAACTAGTTCAGAGATTGAAGGATTAAAAAGGGGGGAGATTCTGAAATAAATTCAATTATGATTAATGGTATAAAGAAAAGATTCTGAAACAAGTTCAGAATAAAAAAAATCCCCAACTACTTTCGTAATTGGGGATTCTCTTTATTTATGCGGTCTGCAAACTGCAACTGAATACTGCAAACTATTTACTCGTTTACAATAATCCATTCTCCTGTAGACAACAGACTTTCTGCTTTTTTAAACTTCATGGTTTCAGTCTTACCGGTAGCCACCTGTTTGATGGTCACATTGTCATTGCGGTTGATTTTCGGCATATCTCTTACGATAGTTTCGGTAACCTGACGTTGTTGCGTTTGTCCTGCTTCCTTATTTGCAGATTCACTATTATGAATTTCATCTTTAGAAGTTTGATAATTCTCTTTTTGAGGAATTTCTATAGCTTCCTGAATTGCAGGGGCACTTTGCTGAGGTAAATCCCCTTTGAATAAGAAAGAAATAACCTCTCTGTTGATGCCGTTCAACATATTGTTGAATAAGTTGAAGGCTTCAAATTTATAGATAAGCAAAGGATCTTTTTGTTCGTGAACGGCCAATTGAACGGATTGTTTCAGTTCATCCATTTTGCGTAAGTGCTTTTTCCAAGCTTCGTCAACAATAGATAAAGTGATGTTTTTCTCGAAATCGGCCACTAATTGTTTTCCTTCCGTTTCGTATGCTTTTTTCAAGTCGGTAACCACGTTCAATGATTTTACACCGTCTGTAAAAGGCACTACAATGCGTTCAAACTGATTGTTTTTTTCTTCATAGACATTTTTGATAATTGGGAAAGCTTCTCTGGCACTACGCTCTGTTTTCTCGGTATAGTATTTTAAAGCTTCTTTGTACACTTTCGCAGTCAATTCCATATCAGTCAGTTTCGTAAAATCACTTTGACTCACCGGTGAAGTGATAGAGAAATAACGGATCAGGTCAAACTCGAAAGTTTTGAAATCATTGGTTGCTTTGGTATTTTGAACGATAAGCTCGCAAGTATCATATAACATGTTGGCAATATCCAGTTTCAAACGTTCTCCAAACAAAGCATGACGACGACGTTTGTACACCACTTCACGTTGCGCATTCATCACGTCATCATATTCTAACAAACGTTTACGAACACCAAAGTTGTTTTCTTCCACTTTTTTCTGGGCACGTTCGATGGATTTTGTCATCATAGAATGCTGAATCACTTCTCCTTCTTCCAATCCCATTCTGTCCATCACTTTGGCTACTCTTTCGGAACCAAATAAACGCATTAGGTTGTCTTCCAGGGAAACATAAAATTGAGAACTTCCCGGATCTCCCTGACGACCGGCACGACCACGTAACTGACGGTCAACACGACGCGAATCATGACGTTCTGTACCTACAATGGCCAATCCACCTGCGGCTTTCACTTCCGGAGATAATTTAATATCGGTACCACGACCCGCCATGTTGGTGGCAATGGTAACGACTCCTGCTTTTCCTGCTTCCTCAACAATTTGTGCTTCCTGTTTGTGCATTTTAGCATTCAAGACATTGTGAGTGATGCCACGCATTTTCAGCATTCGGCTTAATAACTCGGAAATCTCCACAGAAGTGGTACCAATAAGTACCGGTCTTCCTGCGTTGGATAATTCAGTTACATCTTCGATAACCGCATTGAATTTCTCGCGAGTGGTTTTATAAATAAAATCTTCTTTGTCTTTACGTGAAATTGGTCTGTTGGTTGGAATTTCCACTACATCCAATTTGTAGATTTGCCATAACTCCCCGGCTTCAGTAACCGCAGTTCCTGTCATACCCGCCAGTTTGTTGTACATTCTGAAGTAATTTTGCAAAG
Source organism: Flavobacterium sp. (assembly GCA_036676965.1). Lineage (GTDB taxonomy): Bacteria > Bacteroidota > Bacteroidia > Flavobacteriales > Flavobacteriaceae > Flavobacterium. The sequence continues at coordinate 3,514 of JAKFBW010000159.1, forward strand.
TAACCGTTGCAAAGGTTTGGGTAGCCGCCTCGATTTTTACATTTTCTTTGGCTTCAATCGCTTGGTGTAATCCGTCAGAATAACGACGGCCATCCATGATACGACCGGTTTGTTCGTCTACAATCATGATTTTATTGTCCATGATTACATACTCCACATCTTTTTCAAAAAGCGTATAAGCTTTCAATAATTGGGTTAAGGTGTGAATACGTTCGCTTTTTACACCAAAATCCTGGAATAATCGTTCTTTTTCTTCGGCCTCGGCATCTTTATCCAATTTCTTCTTTTCGATGTTGGCGATTTCAGTCCCAATGTCCGGAAGTACGAAAAAGTCAGCGTCTGTATCTCCCGAAAGGAATTTAATTCCGTTATCGGTCAATTCCACTTGGTTGTTTTTTTCTTCAATTACAAAATACAAGGCTTCATCAACCTTGTGCATTTCGCGATTGTTATCCTGCATGTATTGGTTTTCTGTTCTTTGAAGCAATTGTTTGATTCCTTCTTCACTCAAAAACTTAATTAAGGCTTTGTTTTTCGGTAAACTTCTGTAGGCTCTCAAAAGCAAGAAACCACCTTCTTTGGTATTCCCTTCTTTGATTAACTTTTTAGCTTCAGCTAAAAATCCATTGGCCAATTGACGTTGCAGATTAACTAAATTATCAATTTTAGGTTTCAATTCATTAAACTCATGACGGTCACCTTGTGGCACCGGTCCTGAGATAATCAATGGCGTACGGGCATCATCAATCAATACCGAATCGACCTCATCGACGATGGCATAATTGTGTTTTCTTTGCACCAAATCATTTGGCGAATGCGCCATGTTATCTCTTAAATAATCAAAACCGAATTCGTTATTGGTTCCGTAAGTGATATCAGCATCGTAGGCTTTCTTTCTTCCTTCAGAACTTGGTTGGTGGTTGTCGATACAATCAACAGTCAGACCGTGGAACTCAAATAAAGGGGCTTTCCAGGTGCTGTCACGTTTGGCCAGATAATCATTCACAGTAACCAGGTGTACTCCGTTTCCGGTCAGGGCATTCAAATACAATGGTAATGTTGCAACCAATGTTTTTCCTTCCCCTGTTTGCATCTCGGCAATTTTACCTTCGTGCAACACCATACCACCAATTAATTGAACATCATAATGAACCATGTCCCAGGTGATTTGTTTTCCGGCGGCATTCCATGAATTGGCCCAAATAGCGTTATCGCCCTCTAATGTAATGTATGTTTTAGTTGCTGAAAGTTCACGGTCTTTAGGAGTGGCAGTAACCGTGATTTGTGTATTGTCCTTGAAACGTCTGGCTGTTTCTTTCACCACGGCAAAAGCTTCCGGAAGGATTTCCATTAAGGTCTTTTCAGATACTTCATAAGCCTCTTTTTCTAAAGCATCGATAGCTACATAAATATCTTCTCTTTTGTCGATGTCCTCAATTCCTTCCACTTCCTGTTGTAAAGAGGCAATTTTAGCATCGATACCTGCTCTGGTTTGTTTTATTTTGTCTTTAAAAAAAACAGTGCGCCCTCTTAGTTCATCGTGAGATAAAGCGATCAGGTTGCTCTCAAAAGTTTTTATTTTGTTTAAGTAGGGTTGTAATGCCTTTACATCTTTGTCGGATTTGTCTCCAACGAAAGCTTTGATAATACTGTTTATGAAACTCATAATGGGTTATATTTCTAATTATTTTTTATGTGTGAATTTAGCCAAAAAAAAAGCCTCTTTTCGAGACTTTTTCCTTGGGGTATTTTTTAATATTCATCCTCATTCCAAAGATAATCTTCGTCTGTAGGATAATCTGGCCAAATTTCTTCCATTGATTCATATATCTCACCTTCATCTTCAATAGATTGAAGGTTTTCCACTACTTCTAATGGAGCTCCTGCTCTAATAGCGTAGTCAATAAGTTCGTCTTTGTTAGCAGGCCACGGCGCATCACTTAAATAGGATGCTAATTCTAATGTCCAATACATCTTGTGTCGATTTAGTTTTGTGCAAAAATAAATTTTTTACTGAAAAATACAAGTAAAAAACGATTTATTTAAAAAAAAATTAAGAACGTTTTTTAATTTGGGATTCGGGATTTTAGATTTAGGATTTTTGTGCCCCTAAATATGCTAAATTCGTATCCTAAATCTGTCCACTGATTACTTCCTTGGAATCCATTGAATTTCATCAGCGTTCAAATCATGGGACAACTTTCGTGCCAATACAAAAAGATAGTCAGAAAGTCGGTTCAGGTACTTGATGGCGATTTCGGCAACGGCTTCATTGTGGCTTAAATGTACGGCCAAACGTTCGGCCCTGCGACAAACACAACGTGCAATATGACAATATGACACCGTTGTATGTCCACCGGGAAGTACAAAATGAGTCATTGGCGGCAGTGACTCTTCCATAGTGTCAATCTCGTTTTCTAGTAATTCTATATCGGATTCAATAATGCCTAATTTTTTCAAACGCAGTTCCCCGTTTTTCAATACTTCTTTTTCCGGTGGTGTAGCCAAAATGGCTCCGACGGTAAACAGACGATCCTGGATTTCGATCAGGATTTCTTTGTAGTGGGGATTCATTTCCTGATCCCGGATTAAACCGATATGGGAATTCAATTCGTCGACCGTTCCATAGCTTTCAATGCGGGCATGGTCTTTTGGGACTCTGGTTCCTCCAAATAGTGCTGTGGTTCCTTTATCGCCGGTTTTTGTATATACTTTCATTTTTTGTGTTTTTCCTCCCCCCAGCCCCCTCCGAAGGAGGGGGAGACTGTGTGGCGTTTCTTTGTCTTATCTCGATATGAATTTTTAT
>JAKFBW010000160.1:0-36073 GCA_036676965.1 Flavobacterium sp.
ACAATAGCGGACATCTTTTTGAAGCTGCAGCGGCGCATTACATCGCCACTGGCAAAAGAAATTTTTTAGATATCGCCATTAAAAATGCTGACTTGCTGGTGGCTACCTTCGGACCTGGTAAGCTTCAAATTCCGCCGGGGCATCAGATTGTTGAAACGGGATTAATCAAACTCTATCTTATTACTAAAAATGAAAAGTATCTTGAACTGTCAAAACTTTATCTGGACTGGAGAGGAGATTCAATGAGTCATCAATTGTATGGAAGCTCCAACCAGGATCACTTACCTGTTGTTAAACAGGAAGAAGTAGTTGGACATGCAGTAAGAGCAGTATATATGTATGCCGGGATGACTGACATTGCTGCCATCTATAAAGATCCTGCTTATTTGAATGCTACACATAAGCTATGGGAAAATATGGTCAACAGGAAAATGTACATTACAGGAGGTATCGGCTCGAGACATGAAGGGGAAGCTTTCGGAGATAATTATGAACTACCCAATCTCACAGCATATAACGAGACTTGTGCAGCTATTGGCAGTGTATATTGGAACCATAGATTATTTCTTCTGACTGGTGAATCAAAATATTACGACATTATTGAAAGAACCTTGTATAACGGATTGCTTGCTGGTATTTCTTTGAATGGGAATAAATTTTTCTATCCAAATCCATTGGAGTCGGATGCCAAATATACTTTTAACCATGGTTCGTGTACACGCCAGTCCTGGTTTGAGTGTTCTTGTTGCCCAACCAATTTAATCAGGTTCTTACCTTCAATACCAGGACTCGTTTATGCTACTCATGAAAATAATTTATATATCAATCTTTTTATGTCTAATCAGGCGAAGTTAACTGTAGGGGATACAAAGGTTGAAGTAAAACAACAAACAGGATATCCATGGAATGGGCAGGTTAATATTGAAGTTAATCCGGAGAAAACCGCAGCTTTTACTTTAAAGGTCCGCATTCCCGGATGGGCAGTGAATAAACCTGTTCCCGGTACTCTTTATCAATACATAGGAGAAAATACCGGAATCATGAATCTGAAGATTAATGGTAAGAACGAAAACCTGACAATGAATAACGGTTATCTTGAAATAAAAAGAAACTGGAGTAAGGGAGATAAAATTGAATGGTCAGTTCCTATGAATGTCCGACGTGTTATTACCAATGAAAAAGTACAATCAAACAAAGACCTCGTCGCTCTTGAATATGGCCCTATTATTTACTGTATAGAACAGATTGACAATACCGGGCAATTATCTGAAATGACCATTCATGACAATGATGAATTTTTTGTTGAGAACAAAAATATTTTATCTAACCAGGTTAACATTCTTAAAGGCAATATAGCGGGGTTGAAAGAAACTAATAAGCCGGTTTTTATACCTTATTATACATGGTCAAACAGAGGGGTGGGGAAGATGAAGGTCTGGTTATCTAGAAAAGTTGAGTGAAATCCATGGAGTGATTCTGTACAGATTTACGTTGGTTAAATACAAGATATCTTACCGGAAGCTCGATTTATAAATAAAGAAGCGTACTGGGAGTAACAAAGAGACCCCAGTGATACAATAATTAATTGAAATTGATCTTTAACGGATATCCGTTTTGGGTAAAATAAATAAAGCATGTTTAGAAAAAAAGTATTGTTAAGTACAGCCGTTGTTATGGCTTTTCTGGGAGGCAGAGAATCTGCAGAAGCTCAGACCAGTGCAGGTAAATCGAAAAAGTTTAAAGAAAACCTGGTAGAAAAATTCGCAAATGTTTCGCCGAAACTTACCTCCAATGATGCGAATCCATTATTAGATTTTATGTTTACGGCCGACCCTACAGCTGTAGAATACAATGGAAGAATTTATGTGTATGCCACCAATGATCATCAACAATATGAAAAGGTAGGAAAGGATGGAAAAAATTCATACGAGCAGATCCATACACTGGTCATGATGTCTTCAGATGATATGGTCAACTGGACGTATCATGGTCTCATAGATACAGCAAAGCTGGCACCATGGACTCAGAATTCCTGGGCTCCTTCCATCACCTCCAGACTGGAAGCTGATGGCAAGACGCACTTCTATTTGTATTATTCCAATAGCGGTGTTGGCTCAGCCATGCTTACTTCCACCTCTCCTGTTGGCCCTTGGAGTGATCCCTTAGGAAAGAACATAGTCGACCGTTCTGTCCCGGGAGTGGATTGCGATGCTCCATTTGATCCCGGAGTTGTGATTGACGATCAGGGTACAGGATGGCTGGCTTTTGGAGGGGGAACGCCTAAAACAGATTTTATGCCAGGTATTTCCCATATCGTCAAGTTAGGAACAGATATGACCAGTTTGGCGAGCAATGTTGCCAAGATTCCCGCTCCTTATTTTTTTGAGGCCAGCGACCTTAACTTTATCAATGGAACCTGGGTTTATACCTATAATACGAATTGGAAAGACCGTACTGAATGGCCTTATAAAAATATTGACAAACCAACAATATGCAACATGTCTTATATGACGAGCAAAACACCGTTAGATCCGGAAAGTTGGAAATATCGTGATAATTACTTTAAGAATACAGGCGACGTTAATGTGGGACCTTTGACAAACAATCACACGCACCTGTTCCAGTTTAAAGGGAAATATTATATTACTTACCATGCCATGTATTTACAGGATTATTTTGGCACTAAGGGTGGTTTTCGTAATGTAGGGATTGAAGAAATGCAGGTGGATGAAAAGAATGTGAATATCTCCATGGGCAAAGCAACTTTTAAAGGCCCATCACAAATTAGCCCATTAAATCCATTTGTTCTTCAGCAGGCAGAAACCACTGCAGGCACTTCGGGGCAGGTTCAGTTCGAAGCTGTTGGGAATGTGGGCAATATGGCTGCCAAAGCAAAAGCAGACAAACAATGTCTCATGGTCAGAGGAGCCGATTTCAGTAAACAGATTCCTAAAAAATTCGAAGCCAGGGTGAAAGGAAAAGGAAGTATTGATGTGTATATAAATGATCTGAAAGGTGCTCCTATTGTTTCCCTTACATGTGATGGGAAGGAATGGACTACGCTCTCAAAGAAAATAGGACAGAAAATAAATAAAGGAACAGCGAATATCTATTTTGTATTTAATGGAGAGGATTTTTTGTTTGATGAATGGAAATTCAGTTACTAATTCAGTTACATATTATTGGATTCGATTATTTTAAAAACTGTAGAATAAGATTGACGCGCTGACTAAATAAACAGAGTTTGAGTATTTGCATTGCGACTAGTAAGCGAGGATTAAATTTAAAAAATCTTTGACTTTTAGAAACCATTGATTTACTTAAAAGGAATTCTCACTGAAACATGTATTTTAAGCTTAAAATACATGAATCGCAATAAAAATTATAATTCTAAAAAAGAACAAAAAATGAACCTTAAACATTTTTATAAGATTGTACTACTGCTGATTGTTACCGGATTTTCGGTCTCTTGTTCAAAAAGTGAAGACGAGAACCCACAATTATTAGTTTCAGCAACAACTGTTTCTTTTAAACCAGAAGGAGGTACATCAGAAGAAATCACCATTGATGCAAACAGTACTTGGAGTATTAGTAATTCGGCAGCATCTTGGTTGCAATTAACCAAAACAAGTGGTGCTAGTGGAACTACTGCAACAAAATTAACAGCTTTAAGTAATGAAACTGGATTAACCCGCTCGGTTGTACTAACAGTTGAGGCAGCAAATGGTCAGACCCGAAAAATTACTATTAAACAAACAGCTAACTTATATCCATCATATAATTTAACGTCTAAAGCCCCTGATGCAACCGGTATGAGCAGCACTGCGGTGGAACTGGCGGCAAAAATGCATCTGGGAATAAATTTTGGCAATACCATGGAATCCCAAGTAGAAGGGGGCTGGGTAAGTAGTAAAATTACCGAATCGTATGTGAAATTTGTAAAAGGATTAGGTTTTAATGCTGTACGAATTCCTTGTAACTGGAATTGGACTCATTTAAGCGATCCGGCAAAGGCTAAAATTGACCCTGCCTGGCTTAATCGTGTGAAAGAAGTGGTTGGATGGTGCGTGGCCAATGATATGTATGTGATGCTTAATATTCATTGGGATGGCGGTTGGCTGGATGGTAATATAAATGCGGCAAATCAAGAGTCCGTTAAAGCGAAGCAAAAAGCACTTTGGGAGCAAATTGCTACAGGAATGCGTGATTTTGATGAACACCTTATATTTGCCAGCGCAAATGAACCTCCTGCTGAAGATGCCGTGCAGATGGCCATACTCGATAGTTACCACCAGACATTTATTGATGCAGTTCGCTCTACCGGAGGAAAGAACAGTTACCGGGTTTTGGTTGTGCAGGGGCCTAGTACCGACGCTAATAAAACTTATACTTTAATGAATACTCTTCCTGTAGACCTGGTTCCTAACAAATTGATGGTTGAGGTACATAACTACACGCCTTCTACATTTACGATAGTATTGGATGGAGATGTAAGTTGGGGCAAGATGGTTTACTACTGGGGAGCTGGGAATCATTCTACTATTGAGCCAGAGCGTAACGCTACCTATGGAGAAGAGGATGTAATCATTGATGAATTCCAAAAGATGAAACAGAAGTTTGTTGATAAAGGCATGCCTGTAATCCTGGGTGAATATGCATCCTGGAGGCGGAATGAGCCCGGCAAGCCTATTCCTTTGGATAAGGAGAAACACAACAAGTCTGTGGACTATTGGGCAACTTATGTGACTAAACAGGCTAAACTACACGGTCTTGTGCCTTTCTGGTGGGAGGTAGGTGTTAATTTAGACCGAGCTAATAATACGGTAAAAGATCAGGCCTTGATAGATGCGATTATTGAAGGAGGTAAGTAATAGTATAGTGTCAATTATAGCATAAGGTTATTTCCCTTCCCTGAGATTAGCGTTTGCCAGTTCCCAGGGAAGGATAAACCTCAGTAGTTTAAAAAAATAATTAATTGAAATTAACCCTTAACGAGTATCGTTTTTTTGGGTAAAATAAATAAAGCATGTTTAGAAAAAAAGTATTGTTAAGCACAGTCGTTGTTATGGCTTTTCTGGGAGGAGAATTCGTAGAAGCCCAAATTAATGCAGGTAAACCGAAAAAAATTAAAGAAAACCTGGCAGAAAAATTCGCAAATGTTTCACCGAAACTTACCTCCAATGATGCAAATCCACTGTTGGATTTTATTTTTACGGCCGACCCGACAGCTGTAGAATACAATGGAAGAATTTATGTGTATGGCACAAATGATCATCAACAATATGAGAAGGTAGGAAAGAATGGGAAAAATTCATACGAGCATATCCGTACACTGGTCATGATGTCTACCGATGATATGGTCAACTGGACGTATCATGGCCTTATAAATACTGCCGTACTGGCACCATGGAGTTCGAATTCCTGGGCACCTTCCATTACATCCAGACTGGAAGCAGATGGCAAGACGCACTTCTATTTGTATTATTCCAATGGTGGAGGTGGCTCAGCCGTGCTTACTTCCACCTCTCCCGTAGGTCCGTGGAGTGACCCGTTAGGAAAGAACATAGTCGACCGTTCTGTTCCCGGTGTGGATGTTGATGCTCCATTTGATCCCGGAGTTTTGATTGACGACCAGGGTACAGGCTGGCTGGCTTTTGGAGGCGGATCTGCTAAAACGAAATATATGCCCGATAACGCCAGAATCGTCAAATTAGGTGCAGATATGATCAGTTTGTCCAGTGATGTCGCCAAGATACCCGCTCCTTATTATAATGAGGCCAGCGACCTTAACTTTATCAATGGAACATGGGTTTATAGCTATTGTACAAATTGGGATGAGCGCACTGAATGGCCTTATAGCAATATTGATAAACCAACCGCATGCAACATCTCTTATATGACGAGCAAAACACCGTTAGTTCCGGATAGTTGGAAGTATCGGGATAATTACTTTAAGAATACAGGCGATGTTAGTGTGGGTCCTATGACAAACAATCACTCTCACATATTCAAGTTTAAAGAGAAATATTATATTGCTTACCATGCCATGTATTTACAGGATTATTTTGGCACTAAAGGCGGTTTTCGTAATGTAGGTATCGAAGAAATGCAGGTAGATGAAGAGAATGTGAATATCCCCATGGTCAAAGCAACTTTTAAAGGTCCGTCACAAATTAGCCCATTAAATCCATTTGTTCTTCAGCAGGCAGAAACCACTGCAGGCACTTCGGGGCAGGTTCAGTTCGAAGCTGCTGGGAATTTGGGCAATATGGCTGCCAAAGGAAAAGCAGACAAACAATGTCTCATGGTCAGGGGAGCGGATTTCAGCAAACAGATTCCTAAAAGATTTGAAGCCAGGGTGAAAGGAAAAGGAAGTATTGATGTGTATGTAAATGATCTTAAAGGCACACCTATTGTTTCCCTTATATGTGATGGGAAAGAATGGACTACGATCTCAAAGAAAATAAAACAGAAAATAGGTAAAGGAGTAGAGAATATCTATTTTGTATTTAATGGAGAAAATTTTTTGTTTGATGAATGGAAATTCATTTATTAATACGCTGCTGGTCTTGTAACCAGCAGCGTTTATTTATTCCCATACTTTCTTATTGGTGATAAAACAAGGACGAAAAGGTAATAAAGCTTTTTTGAGTTCAGATGATTCAGAATTTGAAACAAAAAGGTAGAATCATTTAAGATTCTTAAAAAATAAATAATTGTTTTTTGTTAGTAATTTATTTTGGAATAAATACTGGCTTTTAAGTAGAGTCATAACATGAATATTCTAAAAATAATTATGTTATGGCTTTAAAATAGCGGCATTTTTTATTATGTTTTTTCTTTTCTATAGCGCAATGGAAATGAATAAATCATTTTAATTAATCCTAAAAAAGAAAGATTGAAGAAGTTAGTTTTATCTCAGCAATGTTATTGGAACGATTTAATAGGTCTGTTTGTTGAGATTTGAAAAAAGTATAAATATAAAAGTATAAAAGACATATGAAAATTGACCGATTTATAGTGGTTTGTATCCTGTTTTCACATTTTTTGACAGCTCAGGAAAATTATGTATCGCCGATAAGGGAAGGTAACGAACCGGTTGCCACCGGAAAGTTTGCACCAACATGGCAATCTTTGCAGCAATATAAAACTCCGAAATGGTTCCAAAATGCCAAGTTCGGGATATGGGCTCATTGGGGACCTCAGTGCCAGCCAGAACAAGGAGACTGGTTTGGGAGATATATGTATAACGAAGGTAGTGGCCAATATAAATGGTTTGTTGAACATTACGGTCATCCATCCAAAGTTGGGTTTAAAGAAGTTATTAATGATTGGAAAGCCCAAAATTGGGATCCTGAAAAACTTGTAGCGCTGTACAAACGGGCAGGAGCCCAATATTTCTTTGCCATGGCAAATCATCATGACAATCTGGATTTATGGGACAGCAAATACCAGGAATGGAATTCAGTACGTGTGGGACCTAAGAAAGATATTATCACAGGTTGGTCAAAAGCAGCCAAAAAATATAATCTTCCGTTCGGACTTAGTGTACACGCTTCACATACATGGACGTGGTTTGAAACATCCCAGCTATCAGATAAAAACGGAGCGTTGGCCGGTGTTCCATACGACGGAAAGTTGACCAAAGCCGATGGTAAAGGAACATGGTGGGAAGGGCTTGATCCTGAGGGGCTTTATGCCCAAAATCATCCTTTAAGCAAAGGAAGTGATGATATATTTGGTCTTTGGAAACAGTGGGATTGGAACAATGGTGCATCCATTCCTTCACAGGAATACTGTGAAAAATTCTATAATCGTACCATAGACCTTATCAATAAGTATAATCCTGATTTGCTTTATTTTGATGATAGTGTACTGCCTCTTTATCCTGTAAGCGATGCAGGATTAAAAATTGCGGCTGATTTCTATAATCATAATATGGCAACCCACAATGACAAGCTGGAGGCTGTCCTGTTCGGAAAAATGCTGAACGATGAACAAAAAAAATGCATGGTATGGGATGTAGAGAGAGGTGCACCAGATAAAATTGAAAACCTCCCATGGCAAACATGTACCTGTATCGGAGACTGGCATTACAGTAAGTCGGTTTATGAAAATAACGGATACAAGTCTGCGGCTACAGTAATCCACATGTTGGTTGATATTGTCAGTAAAAATGGAAACCTGTTGCTTAATATTCCTGTTAAGGGAGATGGTACTATTGATGAAAAGGAAGTTGTAATTCTTGAAAAAATAGCGGTCTGGATGGATGTGAACAAAGAAAGTATTTTTGATACACGTCCATGGAAATTCTATGGTGAGGGACCAGCTTCAGATGCTGTAAAACCTGGTGAATACAAAAGCTTTAACGAAGGAAAAGTAAAGTTTTCGGCAAATGACATCCGCTACAATCAAAATGGAAACATCCTTTACGCCACTCTTTTAGGAATGCCTTCAAATAATATTAGTTTGAAATTGCTTGGTAAGAATAAACATAATGGTAAAATTAAGAGTATCGAAATGCTTGGAAGCAAAGAGAAACTCTCATGGAAACAATATGCCGATTCATTGGTAATTATAAAACCAAAAGTTATCCCGAACGATATTGCAATAGTATTAAAAATAAAACAATAATAGACGAATTGGGCTATTGCCAGCAAAGGCTAAAACAACAAAAATCATTATTATTTAATAACAGATTAATAATTAAAAAAATGCAAATCTCATTTAAACGTTATTGCAAAACCATGGAATTGCTTAATGATTCTGCATTAATCGAAGCATATAAAAAAGCACATGCAAAAGGAGCAGCATGGCCGGAAATAACCCAAGGCATGAAAGAAGTCGGGATTATCGACATGGAAATCTATCTTCTTGGAATAAAACTTTTCATGATTATGGATACCGCAGAAGATTTTGATCACGACAAGGCAATGACAGAATTAGCGCTAAAGCCACGTCAAAGCGAATGGGAAGCGCATATGTCGCAATTTCAGAACAGCTCTGTTGCGGCAACCGCCGACCAAAAATGGCAATTGATGGATCGGATTTATAAAATGGACAAATAAAAAATAACAAACTAATGAAAAAAGACATAAATAAGCAGCTTATTGCTTTACGGATTGTTATCCCGAACGATTTTGCAATGCTGCTTAAAATAAAATAAAAAAAAACATATAGACTTATTTTAGTTTAAAAGACGAATATTTCAAAAAAAATGTTTTTAATAACTAGGGCTCTATAGAGATAAATGCTTATACCTAAAACTATTTGCCCAGTTGTTTTAAACAAATTATTACTTATTTCTAATCAATATTTTATAAACTTAAAAAACAAATTTAACATGAAAAAAATCACACTATTATTTTTTGCTCTAACAGGGATGTTAGCCAATGCACAGCAAACTCTGTATGCCGAAAATTTTGAATCAAATGTTGCCATCCTTGGTGATGGTCAAATGCATACATTTAAACCATCTACAAAGGCAGGAACATGGAGTGGTGGAATAGATCTAAAAACTGCTGGCGATGCCAATATAAATTTGCGTCAAGGGTGGGGTGAGCAATATAATTTGAAAATAGAATCTAAAGGTGCTGCTGTTACCATACCTAATATCAATGTGGCTGGTTTTACAAATTTAAACCTGTCTTATGAACTTGTTGTTGAAGATGCAGGAGATGCTGTAGTACCAAAAATTGAAGCAAGTGTTGATGGCGGTGCTTCTTGGGTAACTCTACCTACAGTTGCTAGTGGTGGAGGGTGGTCTAAAGAAACAAAATTGGTTGCTTTGTCTTCAGGAAATTATAAAACAATAAGCCTTAGAATAAATCCTAATACGTTGATTTCTAATGCTATAATGTTTGATAATTTTATAATTACTGGAAAGAAGCAGTAAGCCTGGCGACTGAATCGAACCAATCATGTGACAATTCAATTAAGGTTTATCCAAATCCTATTTGTTAACGAATTTAAAGGTGAAGCTGTAAATTCTGATCAACCATTTCGTGTTTCCATTTTTGATATACTTGGAAGAAAAGTAGAGACAATAAAATTGTAAGCCAATTGTCAATGGTATCTTCATTGAAATCAGGATTGTATATGGTTCAGGTTGAAGGAGTAAAATCAAATTACTCAAAATCATTTAAGATGGTTAAAAAATAAATAATTGAATTTTTTATATGGAGTCAGCGCAAAAATGCTGCTGGCTCCATTCCTAATAAGGTTTATTATGAAAATAGTTCTGATAACAAGAATCTGAAAATAACGAATAAATACTATTTTTTAATCAATAGAATAACAATTTAAAAAAATGGAAATTTCATTTAAGCGTTACTGTAAAACCATGGAGTTGCTTAATGACCCTATACTAATCGAAGCTTATAAAAAAGCCCATGCCAAAGGGGCTGCGTGGCCTGAAATAACACAAGGGATGAAAGAGGTCGGGATTATCGATATGGAAATATACCTTCTTGGAACAAAACTTTTCATGATTATGGATACCATAGCAGATTTTGATCACGACAAGGCAATGATAGAATTAGCACTAAAGCCACGTCAAAGCGAATGGGAAGCGCATATGTCGCAATTTCAGGACAGCTCTGTTGAGGCAACCGCCAATCAAAAATGGCAATTGATGGAGCAAATTTATAAAATGGATTGGCTATAAAAAGTTAGACGAACAGGGAACTGCCAATAATATGGGTAGGGGTTAATAACTGCTGCCTTCATTACAGTTAGCTGTAAATAAAAAAATAAACTAATGAAAAAAGACATAAATAAACAGTTTGTTGTGGGCTTATTGCTTTTCGGATTGAGTACTGTTCTGAACGCACAGACTACCAAAGCTGGTAAAGCTAAAATTACTGTTGAAGTCAACAAACCGGGACATCGTATTCCTTCAACTTTATTCGGAAGTTTTTTCGAAGATATTAACCATTCAACTGATGGAGGCCTTTATCCCGAGCTTATCAGGAATCGTTCGTTTGAAGATTCTGATAAGCTTGAAAACTGGAAATTTATAAATCAGATTGGTACCAGCAAGGCTTCGGTCATTAATGTAGATGCGCTGTATCCCCAAGTTGGAGGGTTAAACGTATTCAATCGAAAATATCTTTCCATTGAGGCCAAAGGAGAATTTAAGCTTGAAAACTATGGTTTCTGGGGAATGAATATTGTTAAAGGCAATTCATACACCTTCAAATTAGCAGCACGCAGTGTCGAAGGCTTCAATGCACCGCTCAAAGTTAGTATTGTAAGTGCTGCCGGTATCGAGCTGGCCAATGCTGAAGTGAAAGGCTTTGATGAGGGGTGGAAATACTATACCGTTAATTTAACGGCGGCAGGCAGCGACCCTAAAGCCCATATTGAGATAAGCGCGAAAGGTGATGGTCGCTTACATCTGGATATGGTTTCACTACTCCCTGATCAAACTTGGAAAAACCATGGACTCCGAACAGATTTGGCAGAAGCCTTTAATGCTATGCAGACTAAGGTTTTTAGGTTTCCAGGCGGCTGTTGGGTAGAAGGAGAAAGTTTCAAGCAAATGCACAATTGGAAAAAAACAATTGGGAATATCGATACACGTACCTCCACATGGAATTTCTGGGGCTACAATGCTACTCAGGGTTTAGGTTATCACGAATACCTGCAACTGGCCGAAGACCTTGGTGCCGAACCTTTGTTTTGTATCAATGTAGGAATGTCGCATAAAGATTTTGTACCCATGGATCAGATGGGACAATGGGTGCAGGATGCGCTCGATGCAATAGAATATGCAAATGGGGCTGAGAGCTCAGTGTGGGGAAGCATTCGTGCTAAAAATGGCCATCCAAAGCCGTTCGGTATGAAATATATTGAGATAGGAAACGAAAACGGAGGTGACCAGTATGCAGAGCGATGGAAGCTTATTGCTAACGCCATCCGTTCAAAATATCCTGATATTACACTTATTGTCAACAGTTGGGGACCATATCCTAAAGATCCCATGCCTGACTTGGTTGATGAACATTATTATGATAATCCTGAGTGGTTTATCCTGAATGCTAATAAGTATGATAACTACGACAGAAAAAGTCCGAAAATATTTGTTGGTGAATATGCTGTGACAAGTAAAACAGGTAAGGGTAACCTGCGTGGTGCTATTGGTGAGGCTGCCTGGATGACGGGTCTGGAACGAAACTCAGATGTGGTTACCATGAGTGCTTATGCGCCTCTGTTTTGTAATGTGAATCATAAAGCATGGCCTATTAACCTGATTAATTTTGATAGTCAACGCTGGTATGGTCTGCCAGGATATTATGTTCAAACTTTGTTTGCCCAAAATCAGGGTACTACCTCCCTGCCTGTAAAAGTAGAAGGAGTACCGCTCCTGGCACTTTATAACAAAGGTGGTCTCGGATTTGGTACTTCAAACAATTCGGCAGAATTTAAAGACTTAAAAGTACTTGCACCTGATAGCCGTGTTTTGTTTCAATCGGATTTTACAAAAAACATTGATGACTGGCAAAAAACAGCAGGAGAGTGGGCGGTAAAAGACGGCGTACTTCGTCAGTCAGCAACAACTACTAATACTTCCGTTTTTTTCGGCGACAAATCATGGACAGACTATACAATTACCTTCAAAGGGCGTAAAATTTCCGGAGAGAATGGTATTCAGATTTATTTCAGGAATCAAAATAAAGAAGATCAGATGCGGTGGGAAATCGGCGGCAATAAAAATACCGGGTTTGTGTTGGACAATGGATTCAGCAAGCAAATCATTCCCGGAAGTATAGAAGCAAACCGATGGTACGATATTAAAGTTGAAGTTAAAGGGGGCACAGTCAAGGGCTACCTTGATGGTAAACTTATCCAGGAAATATCTGCTCCAAGTTTAAATACCAGCAGTGTTTGTGTAAGTGCAGCTAATGATGAACTTACGGGAGATATTATCCTTAAAGTTGTTAATGCGGCACCCGGCACTGTAAAAACAGAAATTAATTTGTCCGGAGCCGAAAAGCTTAGCGGAAAAGGAAAAGCTATTGTGCTTACATCTGCCAGTGCGCTGGATGAAAATACCTTGGAACAACCTACCAAAGTTTCTCCAAAAACAGAAAATGTGAAGTTTTCAGGAACCACTATTACACGTTCATTTCCCGGGAATTCATTAACGATATTGCGTTTGGCAACTTCACATTAGAAGATGGCAGGAAGTTGAAAAATAAAACTTCATATAAAATTGTTTTTTTATATGAAGTTTTTATTTAAAAAAAAAATAAAAATGAAGAAGATTAATCTTTTGTACTTAGCGATATTTTCATGTATTCTTAGCTTTTCTGGAAATGCTCAGAGTTTGTATGTTGGAGCAAACTATCATCCGCATGATGATAAGAATCCAGAAAAAATAAAGAAAGATATTCAGCTAATGAAAGCTGCAGGGCTAAGCGTAGTCCGTATGGGACATTTGGCCTGGGATAGCTATGAACCGTCCGAGGGGAAATTTGATTTTGGATGGTTTGATAGCGTTATGGACCAGATGGGACAAGCTGGTATTAAAGTAATTTTAGACATCGCTATTCGACCTGCGCCGATATGGTTACATCAAAAATACCCTTCTATTGATGTTACAAATTCCGAGGGTAATGCACAATATCCGAACCATCGCTACATGGACGATGCCGGTGATCCGATGTTTCAAAAATATGCTTTACGCTTTACCGATACATTGAGTAAACATTATGCAAAACATCCTGCACTACTGGCTTTTGGTATTGACAATGAATCTGGAGATGGGCCTATATCTTATTCAGAGACAGTAAGAAAAAGGTTTGTACTATGGTTGACGAAAAAGTATTTGAACCTTGATAATTTAAACAACGCTTGGGCCACCCAACGTTGGTCAAGGAGCATTAATCACTTTGATGAAGTTGGACTGCCGGTAACCGGAAACAAAAATGGTGCACCTGAAAAAATATTGGATTTCAGGCGTTTTATCTCTGATGAAGTGAATCAGATATTGTTTAAGGTTCTCGATAAAGTAAACCAAAACGCACCAGGTGTTTTAACCAATACGAATGCCTGGTATTATAGTCATATGAAATATTTTGACTATTCAGATATTGCTTATTCTGGTAAAATGACCCGTCAGGGCGAAGGGTTTTATCCAGGGAACACTTTAGTGACTAACTGGGGAGTTGTACATTCCTTATTTGGAATCTCGCGTATTCAATTTGAAAGTACAAATCCTTTTTGGTGCAGCGAGTTTACCACTATGACAGCCGTACCCAATTCAATCCGTAAATCGGCCTATGCCAGTTTAATGTACGGCAATCAAATGGTTTGTGGTTGGACTTGGCAAAGTATGCATTCCGGAGAAGAACAGTATTTGGAAGGTATGATTGACTGGGACGGAATTCCTAACCGAAAATATGAAGAGTATAAAAAAATCGCCATAGAGTTTAAAAAGATAGAAAAGTACTTTCCTTATAAAAACAAAGCAGAGGTGGGCATGGCTTTTTCATTCCCAAGTCAGATTGCAAGCAACGTATTCCCTGAACTGCATGAGAGACAACTTGAGTCCTGTTTTGGCATATTTCATTACCGCAATATGGATACCCGTGTAGTTGAAATCAGTAAAAGTGCACTTAATTATAAATTATTGATTGTTCCCGGAGTAGCTGTTATGGATGAAGTATCAGCCAACAAAATCAGGAGTTTTGTTAAAAATGGAGGAACGGTTATTATGACAAGCAATTCGGCTTTTGTTGATGAAACAGGGAAAGTATTTGCTTCTACCCGTCCAGGCCGTTTAAGCGACGTATTTGGTATTCGTGTAGGAAGTTTCGAAGAGACAGAAATGATGAATGAGATTTCCAGAAAATCTTATAATGGCAAAAGAATGGAGTTTACTTATAATGGGAAGACTACCGATTTAGAATCTGAAAAGTTTGATATTATCGAGCCAAAAGGAGCCCAGATTATCGGAAGTTTAACCAGCCTGGACAAGGATTATCCAATAATGACCAAAAACAAGTATGGCAAAGGCCAGGCAATTTATGTGGGGCTTCCTGCGAATGGTAATGTGCTGAATCTCTTGCTTGATGATCTTATAAAGGAGCTGGGGATTAAAAAAGGTCCCGAAGTACCGGAAGGAGTAATGGCAAGGCAGATAGACAAAAACCATTATTTGTATTTGAACGTGAGTGGAGAAGCTAAAGAAATACAGATGAAAACAAAGTCACGAAGCCTTCTTTTGGATAAAGATTATACGGGGAATTTTACAATTAAACCTTATGAACCAGAGTTTATTGAGGTGAAATAGATTTCTAATGTTCTCCTAAGTCGAAGATAAATTTATTATATAATAGTTCCGATGGAAATAATCTTGAAACAACAAAAATCACTAATTAGTTTAATAAAAGAAAATAAAATATGCAAACATTATTCAAACGTTATGGCAAAACAATGGAATTGCAAAACAATCCAGCCTTAACCGAAAGATATAAAAAAGCACATGCCAAAGGGGCAGCATGGTCGGAAATAATCCAAGGAATTAAAGAAGTAGGGATTATCGATATGGAAATCTATCTTCTAGAAACTAAACTTTTTATGATTATGGATACCGGAGCTGATTTTAACCACGACGAGATGATGTCAGAATTGGTACTAAAGCTACGTCAAAATGAATAGGAAGCATATATGTCGCAATTTCAAGATACTTTAGCTGAGGCAGCTGCTAACCAAAAATGGCAACTGATGGAACGCATTTATAAATTAGATTGATTTAAAAAAAATTAAAAAAATATATTCCCTTATGAAAATCATTTTTTCGACAGCAATTTTTCTTTTGTGCAGTTTTACGATATTGGCACAGGATAAAATAGTGGTAGTTAATACCAACAATGAGCCCATTGCCTCTGGCAAGTTTGAACCAACATGGCAATCACTAAGTCAATATAAAGTTCCAGATTGGTATCGTAATGCCAAATTTGGTATTTGGGCACATTGGGGACCGCAGTGCCAGCCTGAACGGGGCGACTGGTATGCACGTGGCATGTATGAACAAGGTTCTGATTACTACAAATGGCATGTGGAACATTACGGTCATCCCTCTAAAGTTGGTTTTAAAGACGTAATACACGACTGGAAAGCAGAAAACTGGGATCCAGATAAACTTGTAGCTCTTTATAAACGTGCAGGGGCTCAATATTTTTTTGCTATGGCCAACCATCACGATAATCTAGACTTATGGGACAGTAAATACCAAGAATGGAATTCTGTTCGTGTTGGTCCTAAAAAGGATATTATAAACGGTTGGTCAAAAGCCGCTAAAAAACAGGGGCTTCCTTTTGGATTGAGCGTACATGCTGCCCATGCATGGATGTGGTACGAAACGGCACAGGGCACCGATAAATCTGGAGAATTTATCGGTATTCCATACGATGGAAAACTTACAAAAGCAGCTGGAAAAAGCACTTGGTGGGAAGGATTGGATCCTCAGAAATTGTATGCACAAAATCATGAATTAAGCAAGGGATGGAATTGGGAATGGCAAGATAAAAGCTCATGGCCTTCCCAAGCGTATTGTGAAAATTTTTATAACCGCACTATGGATCTTATTAATTTGTACAACCCCGACCTGCTATATTTTGATGATACAGCACTCCCATTGTATCCGGTTAGCGATGCTGGTTTAAAAATAGCAGCTCACTACTACAACCATAATATGACAACCCATAAAGGGAAGCTTGAAGCGGTTTTGTTTGGTAAAATACTTTCAGATAAACAAAAGGAATGTATGGTGTGGGATGTAGAACGTGGAGCACCTGACAAACCACAAGAAAAAGCATGGCAAACCTGCACTTGTATCGGAGATTGGCATTATAATAGAAAGGTGTATGATGAAAACCGTTATAAATCGGCTGAGAGTGTCATTCGTACTTTAGTGGATATTGTCAGTAAAAATGGAAATTTATTACTTAATATTCCTGTGCGTGGAGATGGTACAATTGATGACAAAGAAGTTGCTGTTCTTGAAGGTATTGCAGCCTGGATGGATGTAAATAAAGAAAGCATCTTCGACACTCGTCCTTGGAAAATTTTTGGTGAAGGACCAGTATCTGAAGCATTGAATCCAATGACCGAACAGGGGTTTAATGAGGGAAAAACGAAATATTCAGAAAAAGATATTCGCTATAATCAGAAAGGAAATGTGTTGTATGCTACGGTGATGGGTAAACCAACAGAAAATATTTTATTGAAGTCGCTCGCAAAAAAAGGAGGAATAGGAAAAATTAAAAAAATTGAACTTCTTGGCAGTAAAGAAAAAATTTCTTGGAAACAAGAAGTAGATTCATTGGTAATTATAAAACCAAAATCTATTCCTAATAATATTGCGATTGTTTTTAAAATAACTACGAAATAATTGTTTCTAAATTTAGAGTGATAGTTTCAATATAGTAATACAATTTTTCTAATATTCAATTTTCAATATGAAAAATAAAATAAAATATATTGGGTTGTTTTTGTTTGTTTGTCAGACGATTTTTGGACAATCATTTCTTGACAAGGCGAAGCAGCCCATTGCATTTTTAAATAAAGATGTTGTTTTGTCTGAGTCATGGATAAAGCAGCGGGAGACTGTCAACACAAAGTATATTTACCAGTTTGATACGGATAGGTTACTACACAATTTTAGGATAAATGCCGGAATTGAATCGAAAGTGAAACCGCTTGAAGGCTGGGAGTCGCCTAAGGTGGGATTGCGCGGGCATTTTGTGGGTCATTATTTGTCGGCTTGTGCTTTTTTGATTGAAAAAACGAGCGATACTTTGCTTCAAAAACGTGTGAAATATATGGTTGATGTGCTTGATGAGTGTCAGCAAAAATTGGGAGGCAAATACCTGAGCGCATTCCCCGAAAAAGATTTTACTACATTGGAAACTCAATTTGGTGGCGTTTGGGCTCCGTACTATACCTATCATAAAATGATGCAGGGAATGCTAGATGTTTATAAGGCTACAGGAAATAAAAAAGCCTATGCAATAGTTGTTAATATGGCTGCTTATGTAAAAGGGCGTATGGATAAACTTTCGCCTGAAACTATTGAAAAAATGTTATATACTCCTCAGGCAAATCCCGCAAATGAAGTGGGTGGGATGAATGATGTACTACAGAATTTATTTGAAATTTCCAAAGATTCAACTCATTACAGATTGGCTTGTCTTTTTGACCGTAAATGGTTCAGCCAGCCATTGTATGATGGGAAAGATATTTTGTCAGGGTTGCATTCTAATACTCATTTGCCTTTGATAATTGGGTTTGCCAAAAGGTATGAAAATACCGGAGACAGCTATTATCGTGATGTTGTTTCCCATTTTTGGGATATGCTGGAACATCATCATTGTTATGTGAATGGGTCTAGTAGTGGTCCAAGACCTATTGCTACAACTCCAACTGCTCAAACTTCAGAACATTGGGGAAAACCAGATTGTTTAAGTACAACTCTAACTGATAAAACATCTGAATCATGTGTTTCACATAATACTCAAAAAATCACAAGTACTTTGTTTCGTTGGACTGCCCAACCCGAATATGCAGATGTATATATGAATACGCTTTATAATTCTGTTTTTGCACTACAAAATGCCGAAACCGGATGGAATGTTTATTCTTTGCCATTGGGTTCTCCCAATAAGAAGGGCTTTGCCAGTCCCAGTGAGTTTTTTTGTTGTAACGGAACAACAATTGAAGCGTTTACGAACTTAAATGCTAATATTTATTTTCATAACAATGATAACCTTTGGGTAAACTTGTATGTTCCTTCCACTGTGAAATGGAAATCTAAAGGGATTACTTTGTCACAGTCATCCGATTTTCCGGATAATTCTATTGTGAAATTTAACATAGCGGCTAATAAAACTACGCCATTTGCATTGAAATTATTTATTCCATCCTGGGCTGACGAACAAACTCAGGTTTTGGTAAACGGAGAACCAATTACAACTAATGTAACTCCGATGTCTTATTTTATAATTGACAGAAAGTGGAAAAACGGAGATAAGATAGAAATACGTTTTAATTATCATTTTAATTTAAAAAAAATGCCTGATAATCCAAATGTAGTTGCACTGTTTTATGGGCCGGTTTTATTAGCATTTCAAGTTAATGAAGAAACAATATTAAAAGGAAATGAGGTAGATATTTTGAAAAACATCTCAAAACGAGAGAATTCTATGTCATTTGCATTAAAAAATAATGGAAAAGAATATGCGCTTCTGCCTTTTTACAAAGTAACTAATGAGTCGTACGGAGTTTATGCTACTATACGAAATGAGTATTAGGGATTAGTTTACGTTCCTAATACCGAATAATTAAAAACTAAAACAGAAAAACTATAATATTAACGGAATTAAAATAAAAATGAAATATAAACTTACCTTGGTTTTGGCAATTGTCTTTAGCATTATAAATGCACAAACAGCCCCAAAAAAATATCACGAATGGGCTTCTACACCACCTCTTGGATGGAACAGTTGGGATTGTTTTGGAACAACCGTTACCGAACAGCAAATAAAAGAACAGGCAGATGCGATGGCAAAATATCTTTTACCAAGCGGATACAACTATCTCACAGTGGATATTCAATGGTATGAGCCTGAATCAAAAGGACATTATTACGACTCGAAGGCAATACTTACCATGGATGAATATGGCCGCTTAACGCCAGGTTTGAAAAAATTTCCTTCGGCCGCTGATGGAAAAGGGTTCAAGCACCTTGCCGACTATGTGCACTCTAAAGGACTGAAATTCGGTATTCATATTATGCGCGGAATTCCTCGTCAGGCTGTCGAAAAAAATACGCCTGTACTCGGGACAAACGTAAAAGCTCAGGATATTGCCATTAAAAGTTCTACCTGTGGGTGGAATCCTGATATGTACGGAGTTGATGCTAATAGGCCTGAAGGTCAGGCTTACTATAATTCTATTGTGCAGATGTATGCCGACTGGGGAGTGGATTTTATCAAATGCGACGATATTTCACGCCCTTACGATGATATACAAAAAGCCGAAGTTGAAGCTCTTCGCAAAGCAATAGACAAAACCGGGCGTCATATTCTGTTAAGTTTATCGCCGGGAGCAACGCCGGTTAAAATGGGCGAACATGTTATGAATCATGCGAATATGTGGCGTATCACCGATGATTTTTGGGATCGCTGGGGATTGTTGCAAGGCATGTTTGAGCGAATGGATGTGTGGACACCTTTTCGTGGACCCGGACATTTCCCTGATGCAGATATGTTACCCATTGGAATTGTTGACTTCAAACGTCCAACCAATTTCACTAAAAACGAACAATATACACTTATGAGCCTTTGGGCTATTGGTCGTTCGCCACTTATTTTTGGTGGAGATATGACCAAGCTCGACGATTTTACCAAGGAAATGCTCACCAATCCCGAAATGCTCAAAGTAAATCAACACAGCATAAATAACCGTCAGGTATCGCGCGAAAAGAATCTGATTGCGTGGACAGCCGATGTGCCTAATAGCAAAGACAAGTATGTAGCCCTTTTCAACGCGCAAAGCAAGGGAGAAAATCTTGATTTAAACAATGCCGATTATGTCAGTCCAATAATTGCTGGCAAAGGAAGTTCGCAAAAGATAGAAGTATCGGTAAAAGAGGGTAAAAAACTTGTTCTCTTTGTGAAAGATGGCGGAAACACTAATGATTGGGATCATATCGTTTGGGTCGATCCAGTACTTCACGGTTCCAAAGGCGATTTAAAACTGACTGACCTCAAATGGCTGGGCGCAACCTCGGGCTGGGGAGAAGCAAATGTCAATCGTACCTGCGACAATAACCCAATTATTATAAATAATGAAACACGAGAGGGAATTGGTGCTCATGCAGAGTCTGTGATCATTTATCAATTGCCAGAAGGATATGATTCTTTTACAGCAACTGGCTATGTAACAACAGAAATAGGCTCAGTGAATTTTGGAGTTTTGGTTGATAAAGGAACATTAAATTTGCCCGACAAGGCCAATGTAAAAGTAAACTTTGAAGCTATTAATATAAAAGGCAAAGTAAAAGTGCGCGATTTGTGGAATCACAAAGATTTGGGAATCTTTAATGGGAGCTTTGAGCGTGAATTGCCACAACATGGGGCTGGATTGTATAGGATAACTCCTTTGCGTTAATGCATTCAAAAGTATCAAGTTATAAATTATATCATGGTATATACAAATGAATCCTATTATACGGAAGTTACCAGATACTATCCATCAGCACATATTATTTCTTCGGAAGCTTGTACTGAATTTGATAATTAGGGGAGACTATTTCGGTTTTTCCACCGAATAAAAAAATCAGTATTTGACTTGTTTTTCCTGTAAAACAAGACGAAAATTAATGATTAATATATTCAATAATGAAGCCATACAGGTATGACTTCATTATTGAATATATTAATAAACTGTAGCTAATTGTAATTTGAATAAAAATAATAGAATGTTATTTATATAATTAAATTTTTAAAAATGAAAAAAAAAACAAAGCTTTTGATTCGCCTATACATATTAATAGCAGTGTTTGCAGTACTTACAAGTAGTTGTGAAAAAGAGGAAGATTTAAAAAGTGATAATATCCCCCAGGTTTTTACTGACTCCCGCGATGGGAATGTTTATAAATGCATAAAAATAGGTAACCAGGTATGGATGGCTGAAAACCTGAAATATTTACCCAGTGTTTCTGAACCTGGAATAATTTCAGTAGAAATCCCCTGTTATAATGTTTATGGTTATAGCGGCACTAGTTTAGCTGGAGCCAAAGTTTCATTTAATTACGGTGCTTATGGTGTTTTGTATAATTGGGCAGCAGCCAAAACAGCATGTCCAGCCGGTTGGCATTTACCGACTATTGAAGAATGGAACCAATTAGCTGATTATTTAGGCGGTAAATCTGTTGCTGGTGTTAAACTAAAGGAAACCGGCACTGGGCATTGGCAGGCTTCCAGTCCGGATGTAACCAACGAAACTGGATTTACTGCCCTTCCGGGCGGGTTTAGAGATTTCGATGGGACGTTTAAAAGTACTGGTTACCGGGGCTATTGGTGGAGTGCAACTGAGGGAAATGAGTCTTTTAGCGTATGGCACATTCACCTGAGTTATAATGCTGGTGGTATAGGTACGGATTCTTTTGCCAACAGTAAGGCTGGTGGTCTTTCCGTTCGCTGTGTGAAGGATTAATCGAATTGTTCTACACTATTATCGATTTTATCAACTGATACATTGATTTGAATACTCACGGGGTTGGTAGTGATGATGCTTGGGAGGCCAAAGATCATCTGAAAATATACGAATGTTGGAAATAAGCCCTATAGCTTTGGATTTATTCTGGAATATATTGCGAAGCAATAGCTTTTCTAAAATAAATCATATCGGATAATTAATAAGAAATAAACACAACAAAATGAAGCGCTTAAATTCATACAGAAGACAATATTTTGCAAAACAAATAGTATTCGTATTCATACTATTTGTAAGCTTTTTTTCAGGATATGCGCAAAATAGCATGGAAAGAAAACAGTTATTCGATTATAATTGGAAATTCTTTTTAGGAGATACATCAGAAGCCAAAGCAAATGATTTTAATGATTCAGGCTGGCGTAAACTCGACTTGCCCCACGATTGGAGTATCGAAGGAAAAACTCATCCTAAAAATGCTACAGGCGGAGGTGGTGGATTTTTTCCGTCAGGAATTGGCTGGTATCGTAAAACTTTTCAGGTGCCTGATAGCTGGAAAGCAAAAAAAACAGCTATTTATTTTGAAGGTGTTTATATGAATTCCGAAGTTTTTATCAACGGAAAATCGCTGGGTGTTTATCCTTATGGTTACTCATCATTCAGTTATGATCTTACACCTTATCTGAATTTTGGAAAAGAAAATGTTATTGCTGTGCGTGTCGACAATTCACAACAAATGAACAGCCGCTGGTACAGTGGCTCAGGAATCTATCGCCATGTCTGGATGATGGTTGCCGATCCTGTACATGTGGCACATTGGGGTGTTGGCATTTCAACTCCGGAAGTCTCTTCAAAAAAGGCAACTGTACTGGTTAAAACCAAGGTTAAAAATGAAACAGCATCTGCCCAGAGTGTTGTTGTAAAAACCCTTCTTTTGAATAAAAACTTTAAAAGTGCAGGAAATGGCCAGATGAAAGTTGAGCTTCCTGCCAATAGCGAGAAGGAAATCACCCAAACCCTACAAGTGTCAAATCCGATGCTTTGGACACCGGAAACACCGCATTTATATCAGGCCCAGATTCAGGTAGTAAAAGATAAAAAAGTGCTGGACGACACAAAAACCAATTTTGGTATCCGTTCGATAAAATTTACTGCCGAAAATGGGTTTCAGCTTAATGGAAAAACAGTGAAAATAAACGGAGGTTGTGTACATCACGATAATGGCTGCTTGGGTGCTGCTGCTTTTGACCGTGCCGAAGAGCGTAAAGTAGAATTGCTTAAAGCCGGTGGATTCAATGCCGTAAGGACTTCCCACAACCCCCCTTCTGAAGCATTTTTGGATGCCTGCGACAGGTTAGGCTTACTGGTAATGGACGAATCTTTCGATTGCTGGAAAATTGGAAAAAACAGTAACGATTATGCAAAATATTTCGACCAATGGTGGAAAAAAGATTTGCAGGCAATGATTTTGAGGGATCGAAACCATCCATCTATCATTATGTGGAGCATAGGTAACGAAATTGCAGAGCGAGGAAAACCCGAGGCTGTTGAAACAGCTAAAATGCTTTTGCAGGAAGTAAAAAAAATGGATACGACAAGACCTGTAACTTCTGCAGTTGTGAATTTCGACAAATGGGAAAACCTGGATCCTTTGATAAACGTACACGATGTTGCCGGTTACAATTACAACCTGCATACTGCTCCCGACGATCATAAAAGAGTGCCTTCGCGTATCATTGTTCAAACCGAATCCTATCCGAAAGATGCTTTTAACAATTGGAAATTAGTGCAGGAAAACAATTATGTAATCGGGGATTTTGTTTGGACAGCCATGGATTATTTGGGTGAGTCAGGAATTGGTCGTTATTATTATTCGGGAGAAGTTCCCGGCCAGCACTGGGAAAATGATTTCTTCCCTTATCACGGTGCTTACTGCGGTGATATCGATCTGATTGGCTGGAGAAAAACCATTTCCCATTACAGAAGCCTGTTGTATAATACCAACGAGAAACTCTATATGGCAGTTCGTAAACCAGCCCCGGAACCTTTGGAAATAAAAGAAACCTGGTGGTCGGTTTATCCAACGTGGGAAAGCTGGACCTGGCCTGGTTTTGAAGATAAAACGGTTCAGGTTGAGGTATATTCCAAATACCCGAAAGTAAGGTTATACCTGAACGACAAACTGGTTGGCGAACAAAAAACCAGTAAAGAGGAGCAATTTAAGGCTACTTTTCCGATTCCATATTCTGCAGGTTTGCTTAAAGCTGTCGGAGTAGAAAATGATAAGGAAATGGAATCAACGATTCTGCAAAGTGCCGGTGATGCAGCAAAACTAAAACTTACAGCTGACCGAAAAGAAATACTGGCCAACGGACAGGACTTATCATACGTAACTATTGAAATAACAGACAAGGACGGAATATTCCAACCGAATGCCACCAACCGTTTGAATTTCAAAATTGATGGACCAGGTACAATTGCCGGAGTAGATAATGCTGATTTGAAAGACTTCGAACAATACGTAGGCAATACACGCAAAGCATGGAAGGGTAGAGCTTTGGTCGTAATAAAAAGCAATCATCAGGCGGGTGAAATTAAATTATCGGTATCATCCAATGGATTGGAAGGGAAAAGTATGATTATTAAATCAACACAAAATAATTAATACATGAGAATATCAAGGAAACAGACCGTCTTTTTTCTGCTTTTTATTTTAAGTTCATTTATTATAAATGCACAGGAAATAATTTCGCCTAATGGGAAAGTAAAAGTTGTTTTGAATTTGTCTGAAAAAAATGCTGCACACCATCTTTTTTTTAAGGTATTGTATAAAATTGAAAACAAGTTTACAGAAGTATTGCCCGATTCTAAATTAGGTATTAATCGTACCGATGAGCAGTTTGCAGAGAACCTTCGTTTTATTGCTGCATCAAAACCTGTTTCCATACACGATACCTATAAAATGGTTTGTGGCAAACGTCAACAATGTGAAAATTTAGGAACCGAAAAAACATTCAGTTTTCAAAATTCCAATCATCAGCCATTGAATATTGTTTTTAGGGTTTATAATGATGGTGTTGCATTTCGTTATGTTTTTCCAAACCAATCAGATTCAAAGGTTAATATCATTGGCGAAGCTACCACTTATGTATTGCCTGAAAATACAGACCGTTGGATGCAGCTTTATGACAAGTCTTATGAAAATTTTTATCCGTTGAATAAAACCGGGGTTGATGAGAAAAGTAATCAGGAGTGGGGTTATCCTGCATTATTTAAAGTAAATAATCAGCCTGTTTGGGGACTAATTTCCGAAGCGGATATAACAGAGAATAATTGTGCCACAAAGTTATCTAACCTGACAAATCCTAACGAATATCAGGTTACATATCCTTCTGCCCGTGATAATTTTAAGCAGACAGGAGTCGAAGCTACGTTACCATGGAATTCTCAGTGGCATACACTTATCATTGGTAAATTGTCAGATATTGTCGAATCAACTTTGATTACGGATGTAAGCGAATCGAACCAATTGAAAGATACTGATTGGATTAAACCAGGCGCAGTTTCATGGATTTATTGGGCAAATAATCATGGTTCCAAAGATTACGAAAAGATTGTTGAATATGTTGATCTTGCCGTAGAAATGAATTGGCCATATGTACTGATCGACTGGGAGTGGGATGTAATGGGCAATGGTGGGAATATAAACGATGCACTGAACTACGCAAAAAGCAAAGGAATAAAACCCTTGATGTGGTATAATTCCGGTACAAGCTGGATAGAACCGACACCGAATGACCGTTTACTTACAGCAGAAAAACGTGCCAAGGAATTTGCGTGGCTCAATAAAATAGGGGTGTATGGAATCAAGGTCGATTTTTTTGCCGGCGACCAGCAGGATATGATGAAGTATTATATCGACATTTTGAAAGATGCGGCAAAATATCATTTATTGGTGAACTTTCACGGAGCTACAGTTCCTCGTGGCTGGGCCCGTACGTATCCCAACCTGATGTCCACAGAGGCGGTGTACGGTGCAGAATGGTATAACAATGTGCCCACAATGACCGATAAAGCTGCTGCTCATAATACCACACTTCCGTTTACACGAAATGTAATCGGATCGATGGATTACACTCCTGTTACCTTTTCAAATTCACAGCATCCGCATATCACATCTTATGGGCATGAGCTGGCTTTGTCTGTTGTATTTGAATCAGGGCTACAGCACTTTGCCGACAGGCCATCAGCATATGAATCCTTACCGGCAGAACCAAAGGCCTTTTTGAAACAGGTTCCGGTTGTCTGGAACGATACAAAACTGATTGATGGCAGCCTTGGCGAAAAAGTAATCATTGCCCGTAAGAAAGGGAATCAGTGGTATATCGCCGGGCTGAATGGAAAAGATGTACCTCAGACCTTACTGGTAAAATTTGATTTTCTTGATAAAGGAAACCATAGTTTTCAGCTTATTAAGGACGGGAAGGATTCTACATCTTTTTCTTCAGAAATAATAAAAGTCAAAAAAGGAGATACATTGAAAATAGAATGTCTTCCAAGAGGAGGATTCGTTGGTGTGATAAAATAGAATAAATAGAAATTATTCTGCTTTTTTTAAATTAATTGAAAGACCCCGTACCGCTGTTAATTTAGTTATAAAATGAATGACATAACAGTAGTTTGATAAATAATAGAAGAGAATACAAATATCATGATAAAAAGAAAAATTAACGTTTTAGCATTACTATATTTTACGCTGTTATCTATTTGTGGATGGGCACAAGAGCCTGTTTACTTAGACGATAGCAAACCTATAGAAGCCCGTGTAAAAGATGCATTGTCAAGAATGACGTTAGAGGAAAAAGTAGCCCTCTGTCATGCACAGTCGAAATTCAGTTCAAAAGGAGTTCCCCGGCTGGGTATTCCGGATGTATGGTCTGCCGATGGGTCGCATGGTGTGAGCGATGAGAAATTATGGGATGAATGGAGCGGGGCTCAATGGACGAATGACTCTTGTACCGCTTTTCCGGCCTTAACATGTCTTGCGGCAACATTCAATCCCGAGATATCGAAGCTTTATGGTAAATCTATTGGAGAAGAAGCCCGATACCGAAACAAAACCATGTTGTTGGGACCGGGAGTTAATATTTATCGGACCCCGCTCAATGGCCGGAATTTTGAATATATGGGTGAAGATCCATTTTTGGCTTCACGCATGGTGGTTCCATACATTCAGGGTGTGCAGTCCAATGGAGTTGCTGCGTGCGTAAAACACTTTGCGTTGAACAATCAGGAAATTTCCCGTGGCGAAATTAATGTAAATGTAAGTGACCGGGCGTTGCACGAGATTTACCTTCCAGCCTTTAAAGCTGCCGTTCAGCAAGGGAATGTGTGGTCCATCATGGGTGCCTATAACAAAATATGGGGTGTGCATTGCTGTCACAACGACCTTTTGTTGAATAAAATCCTGAAAAATGACTGGAAGTTCGATGGCGTGGTGGTCAGTGACTGGGGCGGTGTACATAATACCGATGAAGTGGTCAATGGTGGACTTGATATTGAGATGGGTACCTATACCAATGGATTGACAACACAAGGTCATTTTCCTTTTTCTAGTTATTTTTTGGCTGATCCGTTCCTGAAAGGAATTAAATCGGGGAAATATGAAATGTCGAAGCTTGATGATAAAGCGAGCCGAATCTTGCGAATGATTTTTCGCACTACTATGAGTGCTAATCGTCCGTTTGGACGTTTTGTGTCGCCAGAACATAGCTTAGCAGCCCGAAAAATAGCTGATGAAGGTATTATTCTTCTTAAAAATAACAAACAGTTTTTACCCATTCCAGAAGGCAAATACAAAACGATTGCTGTAATAGGTGAAAATGCTACTCGTAGTCTAATTGTTGGGGGAGGTTCTACATCACTGAAAGCTGAATATGAAATTTCACCATTAGAGGGATTAAAGAATAAATACGGCGAAAATCATATTGTTTACAGCATGGGATATGCTTCAGGCAGGCCATTATATGGGGCAGAAGAGCCTTCTAAATTAAATTTAGATTCCTTGCAAATCGCAGCTATTGAAGTTGCCCGTCATGCCGATGTGGTACTTTTTGTTGGTGGCTTGAATAAAAATTATTTTCAGGATTGTGAAAGTGGTGATCGTAAATCGCTTAGTTTACCATTCGAACAAGATAAACTAATTGAAGCGATACAGAAAGTCAATAAAAATGTTGCTGTAATTTTACTAAGTGGAAATGCAGTTTTGATGCCCTGGTTAGATAAAACACCAGCTGTTGTGCAAGGGTGGTATCTTGGTTCTGAGGCTGGAAATGCTTTGGCGGATATTATTTCCGGTGAAGTAAACCCTTCAGGAAAACTCCCTATCTCTTTTCCTAAAAAACTGGAAGATGTTGGCGCTCATGCCTTTGATAAGCTCAGTTATCCAGGTGATGGTGTCAACGTGTATTACAAAGAGGATATTTTAGTGGGATACCGTTGGTATGATACTAAGAACATTCCAGTCCTTTTTCCATTTGGATATGGATTGAGTTACACAACATTTCAATACGGAAAACCTACCGTTTCTTCGAAATCAATTACAGTAGATGATTCATTAGTTGTGACAATTCCAATAAAAAATACGGGAAAAGTTGCGGGAAAGGAAGCAGTTCAGCTGTATGTTAATGATGAAAAATCAAGTTTGCCCCGCCCAATTAAAGAATTAAAAGGGTTTGAGAAAATTTATTTAGAACCGGGAGAGGAAAAAACGGTGAGTTTTACCTTGACAAAAGAGGATCTTTCTTACTATGATGACAAAAAAAAAACATGGATTGCAGAACCCGGTAATTTCAAAATTATGATTGGAGCTTCGGCAACCGATATCAAAGGTACAGTTGACTTTATTTTGAAATAGAACATTATAATTGATTTAAAAAAAAACAATATGAAAAAAATAATTATTTTTTTAGTTTGTGTTTTGGGGCTTTCTCATTACTCAAATGCTCAGGGGTATAAAAATCCTGTTATTTCTGGTTTTCATCCAGATCCAAGCGTGTGTAGGGTTGGCGATGATTATTATTTAGTAAACAGTAGTTTCGAATACTTTCCTGGAGTACCAGTCTTTCATAGTAAAGACTTAATTAACTGGACGCAAATCGGACATTGTTTGACTCGTCCTTCCCAACTCCCATTAGACAAATGCCCTCCTTCTGCGGGTATTTATGCACCTACTATCCGTTATCATAATGGTCTTTTTTATATGGTTACCACAAATGTATCCACTGGAAATTTTTATGTATATACGGATAATCCTGCTGGGGAATGGTCTGATCCTATTTTTGTTGAACAGGGAGGTATTGACCCTACTTTATATTTTGAAGGCGATAAATGTTACTTTGTGTCAAATGGAGCTGGCATCACCATTTCTGAAATAGATATTAAAACAGGAAAAAGACTTTCTGAGAGTAGAATCGTATGGAATGGTACAGGAGGCCGTTATCCTGAATCGCCGCATATTTATAAAAAAGATGGATTTTATTATTTATTGATTTCTGAAGGTGGTACTGAATACGGACATAAAATGACGATTGCTCGCAGTAAAGATCTCTATGGACCTTATCAGTCGAACCCAGCTAATCCGATTTTTACACATATAGATGAAATCTCTCAAAACAACCCAATTCAAGGGACAGGGCATGGGGATTTTGTTCAGGCTCATGATGGTTCTTGGTGGATAATCTTTCTGGGTTTTCGTCCACAAAGCTTACTGCATCACGTAATAGGACGTGAAACATTTTTAGCTCCAGTAAGATGGGATGTAAATGCTTGGCCTGTGATTAATGGTAATGGGACAGTTAATATTGATATGAATGTGCCTACTTTACCTTTACAACCTACAAAGCAGCATAATCTCTCTACTGATTTTGATGAAGCAAAGTTAGGTTTCGATTGGAACTATCTCCGAAACCCATTGATGAAAAATTATTCGCTAACAGAGAAAAAAGGTTCATTGCGATTGAAAGCAAGCCCAGTTACTTTGGATGATAATGATTCACCCACTTTTGTGGGTCGCAGACAGGAACATATTGATTTTTCGGCTGCCACTGTGTTGTCATTAAACGATGCAAAGGAAGGAGACGAAGCGGGAATGACAATTTTGTACTCTAGTCAGGCACATTATGACCTCTTTTTAAAGAAATCGGAAAAAGGCAAACATAAATTGCTAGTACGTTATCATATGGGAGTGCTGAACCACATTGCATACGAGATGGACATTCCTAGTGATAAAATTTATTTGAAAGTAAAAGGAGATAAGGACTTTTATTCGTTTTATTATTCCTTGGATGGTAAAAAGTTTACTTTTTTAAGTAAGATAAATGTATGGTATCTGAGTTCTGAAACCAATGGCGGTTTTACAGGAACATACATAGGATTATATAGTACATCCCAAAGTAAAAATACAAAAGCGTATGCTGATTTTGATAAGTTTATGTATAAGCCAGGTAATTTAGATTAAATTTGGGTTTAATGGTATTTTGCCAGACGATGGGATTAATAAAAAGGCTCTACTGGATTTTGTGTAAAAACAAACTTGAGATAAATTTAAACCACACTCCGGCTACGCTCAGTGCAGGCTAGAAGCGATGTTGAAATTGTTAAAAAGATTGTCTTAGAAAATACTTTTTGCATATAGTAGCTATGTAAACTATGTAAAAGTGAAGCTTTCTAAAATTAAATCATTGTTGTCCGATGAAAAACATAAATAAAATTTTGAACTCAATATTTATGGTGCATGCTGACAGGTCGCTCCTCTGGAGCTAGTTTTGGTGACTCCTTTTTTTCTACAAACAGCACGTCCCGATGGGACTAAAAATAGCTCCGTTAGGAGCGAACTGATTGTAGAAAATAGTGATTTTTGTTAAATAAAGCTCCTGAGGAGCGACCTGTTAATTATCCGTAAATTTAATCGGACAACAATGAAATTAAATCTATGTTTCTACAATAAAAACTATGTGGTTAAAAACTTCATAACATTTCGAGTAGAACCAATAAAAATAACCAAAAGTAAGATGAACAACAATAGGGAGAAATTAGTGTTTAAAAAAGAGATGTTGGTTGCTCTGATCATTCTTCTATGGGGTAATTATTTATATGCCCAAACAGCAATGATCAATGTTCAATCTCGAAGTTTGACAAGTTTAAATGGTGAGTGGCAGGTGATTTTAGATCCATTGGGCGCAGGTGACTGGAAACAGGTCTGGCAGGAAAAAAAGCCTCAAAAAAAGACGGACTTTATTGAGTATTCTTTTGATGGAGGTCCAATGTTAAAAGTACCTGGAGATTTTAACTCGCAACTATGCGAACTCACTTATTTGGAAGGCATTGTTTGGTATAAAAAAGTATTCAATTATAAATCTGACGAAGAAAAAAGGTTATTTCTCCATTTTGGAGCTGTAAATTATTTGGCAGATGTTTATCTGAATGGTGAAAAAATTGGAAGCCATGAAGGAGGATTTACTCCTTTTCAATTCGAAATTACTGATAAAGTAAAAAATGGAG
This sequence comes from Flavobacterium sp., assembly GCA_036676965.1. Taxonomy (GTDB): domain Bacteria; phylum Bacteroidota; class Bacteroidia; order Flavobacteriales; family Flavobacteriaceae; genus Flavobacterium. The sequence goes on from JAKFBW010000160.1 coordinate 31,786, forward strand.
ATAATGTTGTAATCGTTAAAGTAGATAATAAACGTTTGAATAATGGTTTACCAGGTGCGGGATATGACTGGTTTAATTATGGAGGTATTACCCGCGATGTCAATTTGATTAAAACCAACAAAACTTTTATAGAAGATTATTTCATCCAACTAAAAAAAGGGAGCTTAAACAACGTATTGGGATGGGTAAAATTAAATGGAACAAGTGCAAAACAAAAGGTTACAATTAAAATTCCTGAACTTAATAAGGTATATAAAACAAAAGCAAACAATGAGGGTTATGCCAGTGTTGAGTTTGCTTCGAATTTTAGTCTTTGGTCTCCACAAAATCCCAAACTATATAAAGTCATCATTGAAAGTGAAACAGATGTGGTTGTGGATAGCATCGGTTTTAGGAGTATTGAAGTTCAGGGTAGCAAGGTAGTACTGAACAAAAAAGACGTTTTTTTAAAAGCTGTAAATATCCACGAAGAGAATCCATATAAAGGCGCTAGAGCACATTCGAAAGAAGATGCCTTGATACTATTGAATGCTGCCAAGGAATTAGGATGCAACCTTGTTCGCCTGGCTCATTATCCGCATAGTGAAAACATGGTCAAGGAAGCTGAAAAAATGGGACTAATGGTGTGGAATGAACTTCCCATATACCAGTTTATTCAATTTTCGGATAGCCTTGTTCCAAAAAAAATGGAGACGATGTTGAAAGAAATGATTCGTAGGGACAAAAACCGTTGTGGAGTTGTTGTCTGGAGTCTTTCGAACGAAACGTATTCGAGTATTCCAAATAGGGATAAAGCACTTATTGATTTGACTGAAAAATGCAAGGCAATAGATTCTACAAGATTAGTCACACATGTTATAAATACACAAGGCTATACAAACAACTCATTTAATGTTTGGGACACACTGTATAAATATTCCGATTTAATTGCTATTAACGAATACATAGGTTGGTATGTTCCCTGGCAAGGTAAACCATCAGAGACAAAATGGCAGTTTGCTTTTCCTGATAAGCCCGTATTTATTTCAGAGTTTGGAGGAGAAGCCGTGTATGGAAGTAATGCCCGACCAATTGATGAAGCTGCCAATTGGACTGAAGAATACCAGAAACAAATTTATGTCAATCAAATAGAGCTGTTTAAGACCATTCCAAATTTATGTGGCACCTCTCCCTGGCTGTTATTTGATTACAAATCATTGGGAAGGATGAATCAGGTTTATCAAAAAGGCTACAACAGAAAAGGATTGTTGTCTGAAAAAGGGGAGAAAAAGAAAGCTTGGTATATTATGAACGAGTATTATAATAAAAATGAAAATTAAAAATATAAAAGAAATAGCATTAACTTTTGTCTGTTTTATAATAATTAGTGGCAATCTTTTTGGTCAAAGCAAGGTAATTGAACTTTGGAATGGAAAAGTGCCCGGTTCAATCCCAAAATCGGACTACAAGCAAATAATTGATTCTGCGTATTATATAAAACTAAGGTATATTGCAAAACCTACCATCCAGGTATATCTGGCGCCTGCCGATAAAAACACGGGTACTGCTGTGGTGGTATGTCCTGGAGGCGGATACTATGGGATTTCTTATGTTAGCGAAGGTATTGAATTGGCCAAATGGCTTAATCGGTTGGGAATTACAGCTGTTGTTTTGCATTACCGTTTGCCTGATGACGCTATTATGAAAAACAAATCCATCGCTCCGTTGCAGGACGGACAAGAAGCAATTCGTATCGTACGCCGAAACGCAAAGGAATGGGGTATTGATCCACATAAAATCGGAATAATGGGCTTTTCGGCAGGAGGACATTTGGCTTCTACAGTTTCAACTCATTTTGATGAAAAGGTTTATGAACCAAAGGATTCTACCAGTGCTCGTCCAGACTTTTCTTTGCTAATTTACCCAGTTATTAGTATGGATTCTGCAATAACACATAAAGGTTCAAGAGAAAGTTTATTGGGAAAAAATCCCAGCCCGGAATTGGTAAAACATTTTTCTAACGCACTTCAGATTACCTCAAAAACGCCTCCCGCATTTATGATACACTCGCTGGATGATGGTTCAGTTCCAGTAGAAAACAGTATTGAATATGCATTAACAATGAAAAAAAATAATATTCCGTGCGAACTCCACATTTATGAACACGGAGGACATGGCTATGGGCTAGGAAAGAAAAATGCTGGCACAGAATCAACGTGGACGGAAGCCTGCCGTAAATGGCTTGAAGCAAGGGGTTATATAGGCGAGAAGGGAGCACCGAAAGAGGGCTTTGGCGAACCAGCTAAACTAGGTCCTGACGACAAGCCTGCGTTCAACAATCCGCCAGTTGGTTTCAGAGATAAACGCGACAATACAGCACACGGCACCATTACGACTGTTCAGTATGACTCCAAAACACTCGGTACACGTCGTGAAATGATGGTTTATACTCCTCCCGGCTATTCCCCCGGTAAAAAGTATCCAGTGATTTATTTACTACATGGACTTAATTCTGGTAACGGTCAATGGCCATACTGGGTTCATGCCGATTACGTCATCGATAACCTGTTAGCCGATGGCAAGATCGAGCCAATGATTATGGTTTTTCCGAATTGTAATACAAACGTAACGGTGACTAATCCAAAACCTGATGAACAGGAGGAACGAAAAGGTGGATATAAAGGTTATGGTATAGCTTTCGAAAACGATTTGCTTCACGACATCATTCCCTACATTGAGTCTCATTATTCAGTTTACACGGACCGCAAACATCGCGCGCTCGCCGGGTTGTCTATGGGCGGTGGTCAATCCCTGAATATAGGACTTTCACATATCAATACCTTCGCCTATGTCGGTGGATTCTCTTCGGCTCCAAATACTAATGAAATCGGTGGGCTTTCTGATGCTAAGCTTTTACCCGATTTGGTAGCAGCCAAGAAGAAACTTAAATTGTTATGGCTTGCCTGTGGCAGCAAGGATGGTTTGTTTAGTGTCAGCCAACGAGTGCACCAACATCTCAAAGAACAAGGGGTACGACATGTATGGCATGTGGATACCAATGCTCACGATGATACCGAGTGGGCCAATAATCTGTATCTTTTTGTTCAGCATATTTTCAAATAAAGGCAAAAGGGTTTACATCAAAACAAAATAGAATGACAACAAAAGATTCTTCCCGAAGAGATTTTATTAAACTTATGTCGGTAGCCGGATTGGCTGTCACAGGATTGCCGACCGCCTGTTCAAATGCAAAAGCAGCAATTGCAAAACCAGAAAAGGAGAACTTGATATTCTTGTTTCAAGGCGATTCTATAACTGATGGGAATCGGGGGAGAAATGAAGACCCGAATCATATTTTGGGACACGGTTATTGTTTTTCTGTTTCCAGCAGGATTGGCGCTGATTTTCCACAGTACGGTTACAAATTTATCAACCGGGGCATTAGTGGGAACTCAGTTAGCGATCTTGAAAAAAGGTGGCAAGCCGATACCTTGGATTTGAAACCAGACGTATTAAGTTTATTAGTTGGTATAAACGATGTGAATGCGTTAATAGATGGGAAGAAAGAGGCATTGGATGCAAAAATGTTTGAAAGTACTTACCGTAGGTTGCTAGCTTCATCTGTAGAACAAAACCCAAATCTTTTGATAGTATTGGGATTACCATTCTTTTTTGCTTCCGGATGGCGTAAAGACCAGTATCAAAAGTGGCATCCATTAACAGTCGAAAGAGCTGCTATTGTAAGACGGATCGCTGCCGATTTTAATGCCGTTTTGGTTGATTATCCCAAGGTTTTTGAAGAGGCACAACAACAGGCCCCAATTGATTATTGGATTTGGGATAGTGTGCATCCAACAGTATTTGGTCACGAACTGATGGCTCGGGAATGGATTAAACAAGTTAGTAAACGTTTGAAGTTTTTAAAAATATATACAGAATAAGATTTGTTGAAGTCAAAAATGGAAGTCATTTCTAATATTAAAATTTAGAAACGAATAACTTATTAACTAGAAAAGAACTGGACACGCTGTTTATACAACCAATAGACAGTTATAAAAAAAATTACCCAAACTACTATTAAATAACCATTAATTAATTATTATGAAAAAAAGAATTACTTTTTTGCCTCAATCATTTATGAGAGGAATTCGTTTAGCCATTATTGTTTGCGGGCTTTTATTATCTTTCGACTTACTTACTTAAAAAACACTTGTAACATAAGTGAATATTAGGTAGAGAATTGATAATAGTGTAATCTAAAAAATTTAGATACATCCTTTTTCATTTCAATAAATTCTGAGCCTCAATA
>JAKFBW010000161.1:0-6408 GCA_036676965.1 Flavobacterium sp.
CGTCCCTCAAAAACCTCTTGTGCGTCTGAAGTAGCCTTCCAGGTTGTACCCAAATCCAGTAGGTTCACGAAAAAGTCGTTGGTCAATGCCTCCGGACGTTTCGTGAATACCCCATGTGCAGACTGATCGAAGTTCGTGCTAAGCACACGCAAACCTCCAATAAGAACCGTCAGCTCAGGCACAGTCAAAGTCAACAACTGCGCCTTGTCTATCAACATTTCCTCTGCTGATACTGTGTATTTTTTCTTGGTATAGTTACGAAAACCATCGGCAGCCGGTTCCAGGATAGCAAAGGAATCAACATCGGTTTGTTCTTGTGACGCATCGGTTCTTCCCGGTGTAAAAGGAACTTTCACCGCTTGTCCCGCATTCTTGGCAGCTTGCTCAATTCCCGCACATCCGGCCAACACAATCAAGTCGGCCAGTGATACTTTTTTTCCTCCCGTTTGGGCATTATTAAAAGTACCCTGAATCCCTTCTAAGGTTGCTAAAACTTTAGAAAGTTGTGCCGGATTGTTGACTACCCAATCCTTTTGAGGTGCCAGGCGAATACGCGCACCATTTGCTCCTCCACGTTTATCCGAACCACGGAACGTAGCCGCTGATGCCCAAGCGGTAGAAACCAATTGGGACACTGATAATCCCGCCGCCAAAATTGTGTCTTTCAATGCTGTTATATCAGCCTCATCAATCAACTGATGGGTAACTGCCGGAACAGGGTCCTGCCAGATTAATTCTTCTTTTGGCACTTCCGGACCAAGATAACGGGCGATTGGCCCCATATCACGATGGGTCAGCTTAAACCAGGCACGGGCAAAGGCATCGGCTAACTCATCCGGATTCTCGAAGAAACGTCTTGAAATGGGCTCGTAAATAGGATCAAAACGCAAGGAAAGATCAGTAGTAAGCATAAATGGCGCATGGCTCTTTGATGGGTCATGTGCATCCGGCACTGTCCCAACACCTGCCCCACCCTTCGGTTTCCATTGGTGGGCTCCGGCCGGACTTTTGGTTAGTTCCCATTCAAAACCAAACAAATTTTCGAAATAGTTGTTGCTCCATTTTGTTGGGCTGGTTGTCCAGGCTCCCTCCAAACCGCTGGAAATGGTGTCGCCTCCACTACCGCTGCCAAAGGTATTTTTCCAACCCAAACCCTGATTTTCGATACCCGCTGCTGCCGGTTCTACTCCTACATACTTAGAGGGGTCGGCGGCACCATGGGTTTTCCCAAAAGTATGTCCACCTGCTATAAGTGCGACAGTTTCTTCATCATTCATCGCCATACGGCCAAAAGTCTCCCGAATGTCACGGGCTGCCGCCAGCGGATCCGGATTTCCGTTAGGCCCTTCCGGATTCACATAAATCAATCCCATCTGAACGGCCGCAAGCGGATTTTCTAATTCACGATCTCCTGAATACCTTTTGTCATCTAACCACTTCCCTTCAGACCCCCAATAAACGTCTTCATCCGGCTCCCAAACATCGGCACGTCCACCGGCAAAACCAAAGGTCTTGAAACCCATCGACTCCAAAGCGCAATTTCCGGCGAGAATCATCAAATCGGCCCATGAAATTTTATTACCGTATTTTTGCTTGACAGGCCAAAGCAGCAAACGTGCCTTATCGAGATTCACATTATCAGGCCAACTGTTGAGTGGCGCAAAACGTTGGGCCCCTGAACCCCCACCGCCGCGACCGTCCCCGATGCGATAGGTACCGGCACTGTGCCATGCCATTCGAATGAAAAACGGTCCGTAATGTCCATAATCGGCAGGCCACCAGTCTTGCGAATCGGTCATCAAATAGAAGATATCTTTTTTTACAGCATCCAGATTAAGGCTCTTGAACGCTTCTGCATAATTAAACGCCTGACCCATCGGATTGGACGGCTCAGCATGTTGACGAAGAATGTTTAATTTCAACTGATTCGGCCACCAGTCATTGTTTCTCGTACCAGACCCGGCACTTTGCTTTACAGCTCCTCCTGAAAACGGGCACTTGCTTTCACCGTTGGAGTTCAGATTTTTGTTATTTTCCATAATATGATTGATTTTTAAAAAGGTACATGACTAAATTAATTATTTTCTATTTATCTAAATTATTTTTTTCATAGATAAAAACTATAGATGTTGCTGAAATTTCATTAGTGTATCTTCATAAACAATGGTCTTTTTTTATATGAATCGTATCAAACAATTCGGCCGATTTGAAAAATTAAAACTGAAACGACAGCCTTAACACAAACCATAATCAACACAAATTGAAGTTTTTGTGTTGAACATATGTTAAATAGAACCCTAATTTACAAAAACAAATTGTAAATTAGAGGTGCTTATTAATCAACATCGTAATTAATTGGTACAAACCAATTATTTCTGGACTGAATGATGGAAAATGCTCAAAAAAAAATTACGCATCGGTTAGCTTTATTATTGAATACCAACTTGAAAACACGAAACACACCAACTGATTTCAAGGATTAAAAAGAACTAAAATCCACTGAAATCTTTTACTATTTATGTAAATACCCTATTTTTCAGCGAATACTTTGATTTTATTCAAAAAGAAAACTTAAAATAAAAAGCTATGGAAATAAATTGGCCAGTGTTAGGCATCATTGCGATAGGTGTGATTATTTTGATAGGATTCCTCATCAAGAAAAATCAAAAGGATAAAAAAAAATTAACCAAAATGTTAAACAATGATTTTAAGAAAGCAAAAAAAGAAGATATCGACGGGAATGATGACGATTAATTTATTTATAGCCACCTAAAAATATTTCAAGAATTAAATTACTTTTACCCCAACACAAAGTAACTTTATTTTGATTAAAGGCAAAACAAAAAAATACTCCATAATACGACAATGCTTGATTAGCATCATATTGGTATTTATGGTTTCTGTAATCTGTTTTTTTTCGTCAAAATATATCGATTATCGTATTACAGCATTAGTTTTACTAATGACTGTTTCGTTTGTTGCTATGCTTTTTGATATTTTTCCTGTGTTGCTGACCGCCCTTTTAAGTGGTTTAATTTTAAATTACTTCTTCATTCAGCCTCTTTTTACATTTCACATTACTGATACCGAAGACATTCTACTGTTTTTAATGTATCTCATCATTGCATTAGTAAACGCTGTTTTAACATTCAAAATTCGGGAAGCCGAAAACAAAGCACGCGATAAAGAGGAAAAAGAAAAAACAATACAACTCTACGATACCTTACTTAACTCTCTTTCTCACGAGTTACGAACTCCAATCGCTACCATTATCGGTGCTATTGATATTCTCAAAGAGAACAGAAACAAACTCTCTGAAACAAATCAAACGGAACTATTAGAAGAAATTGATAAGGCCAGTATCCGACTCAATAGACAAGTCGAAAACTTATTAAACATGAGCCGACTGGAAACAGGAATGTTAAAACTAAAACAAGATTGGTGCGATATCAACGAGCTTATTTATACAGTAATTCAGAAAATTGCCCCCGAAAAACGCAACCACATCATACATTTCATTCCAAATGAAAAATTGCCATTATTCAAATTAGATGCCGGATTGATTGAAGAAACTATTCAAAATTTAGTCACCAATGCCATTCAATATACTCCTGAAAATACCATCATAACGATTGATGTACAGTATGCATCGGATCGTTGTATATTTTCCGTTTCGGATACCGGAAATGGTTTTCCCGAAAATGAAATACAATTTGCATTTGATAAATTTTATCGTTTACCAAGTACAAAAACCGGGGGAAGCGGACTGGGTTTGTCTATTGTAAAAGGCTTTGTTGAAGCCCACAATGGAACTATTACATTAGAAAATAATTCCAATCATTCCGGTGCTTGTTTCACTTCAAACATCCCGACAGAAACTTCTTATTTAAATCATCTCAAAAATGAATAAAGCTGAAATAGTGGTTATTGATGATGAAGCGCCAATCAGAAAATTACTTGAAATAACTTTGGAGAGTAATGACTATAAAGTTTGGTTTGCCGAAACAGGAAAAGAAGGGATGATTTTAGCAGTGAACCATCCCCCTGAATTAATTCTGCTGGATATTGGTTTGCCTGATAAAAGCGGACATGAAATTCTCAAAGAACTGCGCACTTGGTACAATAAAGCTATAATAATACTATCGGTTCAAGACAGTGAAGAAGATATTGTGAAAGCGCTTGACAATGGTGCTACCGATTACCTGACAAAACCTTTCAGAACCGCCGAACTTTTAGCCAGAATCCGTTCCGCAATTCGCAGAAATCAATTACAGAATGACAGTAGTATTCTTTCCTGTGACGATTTACAAATAGATTTTGGAGCAAGGATTGTAAAACGAAACAACGAAATAGTAAAACTTACTTCTACCGAATTTAATTTGTTATCTCTTTTTATGAAAAACGAAGGTCGGGTTTTAACACATCAATATATTTTAAAAGAAATATGGGGCCTTGGTTATCAAACTGAAACACAGTACTTGAGAGTTTTTGTTGCAACATTGCGTAAGAAAATAGAAGAAAACCCAAACCAACCCCAACACATCATTACAGAAAGTGGTGTGGGATATCGCTTTAGCTAATCTTTATAAAATCTTTATATCAGACATATCTATCTTTATATTCTATAAATACCATTTAATGGAACTTTGTATCATTAGAATTTTAAATAAATTAAATAATGAATACAACAAAAAATGGAGTTGCAAATAAAGTAACTATTGCAACACTTTTAGTCGCACTTGGTATTATTTACGGAGATATTGGTACGAGTCCGTTATATGTTATGAAGGCAATAATTGGCACGAAAGATATTAATGTAATGCTGGTTTATGGCGGTGTTTCTTGTGTGTTTTGGACGTTGGTTTTTCAAACGACCATAAAATATATTTGGATTACACTTCGAGCCGATAACCACGGCGAAGGCGGAATTTTCTCCCTTTATGCACTAGTGAGACGCTATGGCAAAAAATTAGTCATCCCAACAATACTAGGAGCGACAACCTTGCTGGCCGATGGTATTATTACGCCTCCTATTTCCGTTTCATCGGCCATTGAAGGATTAAGCATGGTTAAAGGTTTAGAAAACACTATCATTCCCGGTAATTTTTTAACGATTGGAATTGTTGTTGCGATTTTATCATTATTATTTTTCTTTCAACGGTTTGGGACACAAGTAATAGGAAAAACTTTCGGTCCCATTATGACTGTTTGGTTTACCATGTTATTTGTTTCTGGAATAAACCAAATTACCCATCATCCAGATATTTTGAAAGCGCTAAATCCTTATTATGCCTATGATTTATTAGTTAATTATCCCAAAGGTTTTTGGCTATTGGGAGCTGTTTTTCTTTGTACAACAGGGGCTGAAGCCTTATACTCTGATTTAGGACATTGCGGAATTAAAAACATTCGCATCACTTGGATTTATGTGAAAATAAGTTTAGTTATCGCTTATTTAGGACAAGCCGCTTGGTTGATGCATCAGGGAGAAACCTTATTAAACGGTAGAAATCCATTTTTTGAAATCATACCAACCTGGTTTTTATTACCTGGCATCATTATTTCTACTTGTGCAACCATTATAGCTTCACAAGCATTGATAAGCGGTAGTTTTACGTTAATTAGCGAAGCGATGAACCTTAATTTTTGGCCTAGGGTATCTGTAAAACAACCAAGTGACAGTAAAGGACAAATTTACATCCCGAGTATCAACTCCCTCCTTTGGTTTGGATGTGTTTTAATGATGGTATATTTCAAAGAAAGCTCCCATATGGAAGCCGCCTATGGCTTTTCTATCACGATAACAATGATGATGACATCCCTATTATTAAGCTATTTTATTTATTACAGATTAAAATGGAAAAAAACATACGTAATCTTATTCTTGATCATTTTTGGTGTTATAGAAATATCCTTTTTTATTACCAATGTGGCCAAAATAAAGGAACGTTGGATGTTTTTATTTTTTGAATTGTTCATCTTCATCATTATGTACATTTGGTATTTTGCCCGAAAAATCAATAACAAATTCACCCAATTTGTACAATTAGGCAAATATAGCGCACAACTTACCGAATTAAGTGAGGACGATGCCATACCAAAATTTGCCACTCATTTAATTTATTTAACTAAAGCGGATAGAAGATACGAAATTGAGGACAAAATCATCAAATCAATTTTCTCTAAAAAACCAAAACGTGCCGATGTATATTGGTTCTTACATATCAATCGCACCGAAGATCCTTTTACATTATCTTATGATGTTTCTGAATTGGTTGATGATAAAGTAATCAAAGTGAACATCAATGTTGGTTTCAGAATACAACCCAAAACCGAATTATATTTCAAGAATATTGTCAAAGAATTGGTTGCCAACAAAGAACTCAACTTACATATCCGGCCGGATGG
>JAKFBW010000162.1:0-2056 GCA_036676965.1 Flavobacterium sp.
TTGTGATTCCTTTGTTAAAAGTGTAAGTTCCCACTTGTCCGGCCGTAGTCGTTTTAATTGTTGCACCGCTAAGGGTATATGAAATGGTAGCCCCAGAACAGTTATCTGCGAATACAGCATCGGCAACAACAACGGAAGCGTTACAAAGTCCGGCAGCAGTATTTGCCGATTGATTGGTTCCGGCAGTAAGCGTTGGATTAGTTGTGTCTTTTGCAGTAATTACCACAATTTCAGAGTTTGTATTTCCTGCAGCATCGGTAGCGGTTACGGTGACATTAATCGTTCCGTTGTGGATTGCGGCCTGGGTTGTTCCCGCAATCGGACTTTGAGTAATAGTCACTCCCGCACAATTATCGGTAGCTGTAGAACCGTCCACCAAGTTTGGAATAGTTACCACACAACTGGCGTCGAGCGTTGTGTCTTGATTGGCTTCCGGAGTTAAAACGGGATTGGTAGTGTCAATCACATTAAACGTTCTTGTTTCTATATTGGTTGCTAATCCCGTTGTTGTGATTTCTAATGAAACTAAATATTCCCCTGAGACAACCGGGGTGAAAGAAGTTGAAATGGATTCGTTATCATCTGCTAAGCTACCAGAAGCTATTGTATTCGTTGAGCCGTCAGGATGTCTAACAGTCCATTTATACGTTACAGGTTTTTCTGTTCCGGTATATCCTCCCGTCAAATTTATTTGGATACATCCTGAAACTGTTATTGGGTCAGTTACGGGATTAGTAATTGTTGCATTAACATTTCCTCCGGAAGCGGCCACTTCACCAAATGTATATACATTTGAACCTCCGCCAACACAAGCAGCATATCTTTTAGTACCGATGTATATCTCATCATTATTATTACATTGTCCCGCAAAATTTCCGTTATTTTCTAAAGTGATTACGGCTGATGTAGGTAAATTTAAACGGACTTTAGTTAAATTAAAATTTAAAAAACCACCATCAATATCTAAATTTAAAGTTGATAAAGTAATCGTATTCGGAGATGATGAAGGACTTAAATTTAAGGTACCATTTACAGTGACGGTACCCATTGAAAAGGTAGTTAGATTAGATGAAATGGTAATGGTATCTACTGTTTGTATCGTTACGCTGTATGTTCCTGCAATTTGTCCTGGATAAGAACCTGGATAAGAACCCGGATAAGAAGATATGTCAACCCATGAAATCCCATCAAAAATTTCCCAAGAAGTACTCAGGCTCCAATCGGAAGTGCCATTTGTTTTCGAACGAAAATCACCAGTGTTTTGACTAAAACTATGTAGATAACTGAGTATTAATAGAAATGTATAAATGTATTTTTGTCTCATAATAGTCACTTTTTAGATAATAATTAATTTTTTGTAAGCATCCCCAGTATTCTATTCGGATGTACAGGATTAAAAATGTTTATTGTAGTGGTATTATTTGGTTGTAAATCAAATGTATAGTTGTTTTATTGTTGTCTGGTTTGATAACCAATCGCTAACAACTATTTTAGGGTCTTAAATGTTTTTTTACATCTTATTTATACCAAAATTAATGATTAAAAAAATGATTTTTTGGTTTAAGTTTTTATTTTCGATTAAGTGTCGCTATCGGTCGATTAAAGGTCTTTTTTTAGAATATGTTTTTGATTTTTTTATGGAGAAAACTAAGTTTAGATAAAAATAAATTAGAATTTGCATGTAATTGAATCCGTTTTTTATGATTAAGGTTTATGTGCTTAGAATAAATTGATGACACTGTCCTTAAAAAATCACACACTTTATAGGATACTACCAACTATATTTCGCTTACACCGTTTTTGCTTAATATGTGATAATAATTTATGATCTCGATTTGTACAATTCCTCACTTGAGTAATTTATGATCTGTAATTTGAAGTCGGTATTTTTGAAATAAAACCCAATAAAAAACCCTTAAACAATTGATGTTTAAGGGTTTGTTTTTGTAGCGAAGACGGGAGTTGAACCCGTGACCTCAGGGTTATGAATCCTGCGCTCTAACCAACTGAGCTACCTCGCCAAATGTTCAAGTAGTATGTGTGCCTTGAATGCGGG
>JAKFBW010000163.1:0-46658 GCA_036676965.1 Flavobacterium sp.
TTACTTATCAATGCTGATTATTGCTACAAACAGAAAGTCCCGATGGGACTTTCTGTTTGTAGCAATAGATGTTGTTTCCTTTTCTTAGCTCCATAGGAGCGAACTGTTTAATAGGCAGTTCTTTTTCCCCGCTCCACAAAGCCTTCTTAAAAACAAAACAGCATTAAAAACAGGATGCTGGGCGAATATCTCCTGACTTAGTAAAGCGAGAAATTATTCAGAAATCTCCCCCAACTTGCCTGATATTATTCGAAAAAATAACGTATAAAATTGCTGCGCCTGCATCGTTACAAAACCAAAAAGGCTTCTCAAAATATCGGAGAAACCTTTTCTGTTTTTTATTCAAACTCCTATTAATTCTCGACAACTGTTTTAGTTGTGAGACTTCCTTTTTTTAATTTTAACAACCAATCTATCAGAATGTTTGCTGAGCAAATGATTGATAAGCAGTTAAAAATTAGTTGCTCTTGATTATTGAGGATGTTTTTTCTAATCCATCGGCAGTTACAATTAGTTTCATTTTACCTTTACTTCCTTTGTTGGCTCTAACAATAACTAATGCTAAGCCGTTATAAGCCTGGCGTTCCTGTGAAGCAAAAGAGACCAAATTAGCCGGGTCACCATTATCGGTGGCAACTATTTCACCATTGCCTTCTAAACTAAAACGGATAGTATTGTTGGCATCGGGAACCATTAAGCCATTTTTGTCTGTAATTTTAACTGTTATAAAAGAAAGATCTTCCCCATTGGCTTTGATTGTTGAACGGTCGACTGTGGCTACTAATTTTGCAGCTTTATCGGTAGTTTTAATTGTTTCCTGGGTCCAAATTTTACCATTTTTATAAGCAACTACCTTAAGTTCTCCTGCCAGGTATTTAACATCGTCCCAACGAATACGGTACTCAAATGCTGCTTTCTTTTTTCGTCCAAGTGATTGCCCATTTAAGAATAATTCGGCTTCATCACCCGATGTAAATACGTGTACAGGCGTGATTTGACCTAAACGATCCGGCCAATTCCAGTGCGGTAAGATGTGGGCTACAGGCAATTCAGGCCGCCATCTGGCTTGATACAAATAGAAACGGTCTTTTTTAAAGCCAGCCAAATCAATAATCCCACAATAAGAACTACGTGCGGAGTAATAAGGCGTTGGCTCTCCAAGATAATCCCAACCACTCCACACAAATTCACCGGCCACAAATGGATAATGATCCTGGGTGGCAAAAACTTTATCTGGAGAGGATCCAAACTGTGCCGTATAAAGCTCATAAGCACTTACTTCTTTGGTTATAGGATTGCCTCCCGTTGTATCACTTATCGGAGCTGAATTTTCTTTTGTAACAGGAAAAATATAGGAACCACGGGTACTTAAAGCAGAAGCCGTTTCGCTACTTATAATCATCTTTTCTGGAAATGCTTTCTGAAAAGCCGGATATAAAGGCGAGGTTCTGATTCCTTTAAGATGTAAATAGGCCGCGGCATCCCTAATCCCCTCTCCTTGATAATTTAGACTCATAAAATCCATTACTTTAGAAAATGGCATTTCAGGTTTAGCATAGTTTTGTGATGCCGAAGCAGGACGTGTAGGGTCTTCTTCGAGTATAATGTCATGGAGCTTTTGAGCAATAACTGCTCCATCAACATCCGTATATTGTTCGCCTACTTCGTTTCCGAAACTCCAGGCGATAACTGAAGGATGGTTACGATCTCTTCGGATAAATGAGCGGGTGTCGGCTTCGTACCAATCAGGGAAAATTAAGTGAAAATCATGTGGCGTTTTTTTACGTTCCCAACTGTCAAATACTTCATCTATTACCAGAAAGCCCATTTGGTCTGTTAAATCCAGTAATTCGGGTGCAGGTGGATTATGTGATAACCGAATAGCATTACAGCCTAATTCGCGAAGCATTTCAAGCTGACGTTGAGCTGCTCTCACATTAAATGCCGCTCCCAATGCTCCTAAATCATGGTGCTGGTTCACACCTTGTATTTTTATTTTTTCTCCATTTACTAATAATCCTTTGGTTGGATTAAATTCAATTTTACGTATTCCAAAGCAAGTATCATATTGGTCTATTGATTTACCATCCATAAAAACAGTAGTTCTTGCTACATATAAATTTTGTTGTTGTAATGGATACACTCCCCAGAGTCTGGGATTTTGGAGTTTTATTTCATTTTCTTTAAATTGCTTATCGTTTGCACTTAATGACAATGTAGTAACGGGAAATGAAGTTATTACCTTTCCTTTTGGTTTACCTGAATTATCAGCAACATAAATTTGTGTTTCTATTCTGGTTGTTTGCGCAGAATTTGTATTATTCTCCACATTTACAGTCAATTTTATAGTCGCTTCTTTATCGGAAACATGAGGTGTTTTTACAAAAGTTCCCCATTGGGCAACATGTACCGGTGCAACTTTGGTAAGCCATACATTACGATAAATCCCACCGCCAGGGTACCATCTTGCTGAATGGTTGGGGTTGTCAATTCTAATTGCCAACTGATTTGTTCCCCCAAAGTTTAAGTATGGCGTCAGGTTCAATCGGAATGAGTTATAGCCATAGGGCCATCCGCCCACTAAATGTCCGTTTAGCCAAACCATGGCATAAGACATGGCACCATCAATATCTAAATAAATGATTTTGCCTTGATCTGCTGTGGGAATAGTTAATTTTTTACGATACCAGGCAACACCTTGACTCGGTAATCGTCCCATTCCGCCGCCTACTTCAGGTTTGTCACCAGTATAAAAAGCCCCTTTAATTGCCCAATCGTGAGGTAAGCTTACCCGTTCCCAGCTTTCGTCCTGGAAACTTTCTTTTACAAACGGAAAATCAGAACCAGGATCCCCTTTGGGGCGGATATGCCTTTTCAACGGATCTTTGATGAAATCATTTCCAGTTGGTAGAATCCAATTTTTTAAAACTTCCTCTTTTGATGCTACTTTAACTGCTTCGGTAGGTTTTGAATCAGCAACTTTACTGTCATTCTCTTCTTTTATTTCAGGACGGACATCATAGATAAGTTTATCTGGATTATCGCTATAGCGCATAAATTGCCAGGCTTCATTGATATTAATTCGTTCCCTTTTATAGGATTGATTGCTGTGGGAATTCTGTTTTATATTTTGGCTACACAAATTTGTACTGTTGCTAATGAATATAAGAATCAAGAAACCAAGATTTCTTATTTTAAAAAAAATACGGTTCAATACATTGGTATTCATCGCAATTGGTTTTGGTAGTTATAGTTTTTTAAAGGGATTCTAAATTTGTATAGGGATTTACGGTAACAATAGTACCATCTTCTTCGTAAATAATCTCAGTTACTTTGATAGATCTTAAATGGGTTACCCCTTCAGACAAACTGGAATCATGATAGAATAAATAGGTTTTCCCTTTGTATTCACAGATAGAATGGTGTGTTGTCCAACCAATTACAGGATTCAGGATTCGTCCTTTATAGGTAAATGGTCCATATGGATTGTCCCCAATGGCATAACAAATGAAATGTGTATCTCCTGTTGAGTATGAAAAGTAATAGGCATTGTTGTATTTGTGAACCCAAGAGGCTTCAAAAAACCTTCTGTCGTTATCTCCAGCCAATAATGGTTTGCCGTTTTCATCCAGAATAAGGATCTCTTTTGGTTCTTCTGCAAATTGCTTCATGTCATCAGAAAGTTGAGCGACAATAGGTCCTAATGCAGCTTCGTGAGCTAGCGGTTCTTCATTTGCTTCAGCATAAATATTGTTTCGGTATTTTTGAAGTTGACCTCCCCAAATTCCACCAAAATAGATATAGTATTTACCATTTTCATCTTCAAAAACAGCAGGATCAATACTGTAGCTGTTTTCAATAGCTTCAGATTCTGGAATAAATGGGCCAACAGGCGAATCACTTATAGCGACACCTAATCTAAAAATACCATCATGAGCCTTTGCCGGAAAATATAAATAGTATTTGCCCTCTTTGTGCGCGGCATCTGGAGCCCACATTTGTCTATCTGCCCAAGGAACATCGTTGACATGCAGGGCTACTCCATTGTCTTTAGCTTCTGAATCGATAGAGTCCATTGAAATAACGTGGTAATCTTCCATTCCAAAATGGTCTCCATTGTCATTAAATGGAATTCCGGCATCAATGTCATGTGAAGGATAAATGTAAATTTTTCCATCAAAAACATGGGCAGATGGATCAGCAGTATACATATGATTCACTAAGGGTTGTGAAATGGCTTTTTTATTTAAATCTTTAAAATCAATTTGTTCTATACTATTTTCAGGCATAACTTATTGCATTATCTGTTTATTATTGTCTTCTTTCTTTTAATTCACTTTCAATTTCTAGCTCCATTTTTTTATTGATTTCGTAGAAAAACAGCAATCCCACTCCAATTAAAAATGGGATGCCAGGATAAATACTTACTAATAATTTTATCCCGTTTATGGCACTATCTTGTTGGGTGATTGAGTTTGGGGTGTAGTTAAAATAACTTAAAAACCAAGTTGTTAAGGAACCCCCGATGCTTAATCCCGCTTTTAAACCCACCATCATTGCCGAAAAGATAATGGCAGTGGCGCGTCGGTTATTTTTCCATTCGGAATAATCGGCTACATCAGCTATCATTGCCCATAAAATTGGGATGGTAATACCATAGAAAAAACCATGTAGTATTTGCGATAAAAACATTAAAACGATCGACTCTGAAGAGAAAAAATAAAAGGCAATTATAAATAAGGTTGATATAAAAAGGAATAGTCTAAAAATGTCTCTTTTCCCATATTTATCTGCTAATTTTTTAGAAAATGTGATCCCCACAATCATAAAAATAATCCCTCCGGCATTAAATAATCCAAATCCCGCCGAGATTGGATCTTCTCCAAAAGGATTAATCCCCATCGAAGTTAGTGTATCAAGTAAAGGTTTTATAAATAGGGTTAATTGTTCCTTGTTTACATAGTTTTCAAAATAGTAAACATAAGCCCCGCCTTTCATGGCCAGTGTTACAAAAACTAAAGTAGTTAGAGTTAACATGATTATCCAAGGCTTGTTTTTGGTTAAATCGCCCAAATCTTCTCGTAAACTTGATTTTTGTTCCGGTTTAGGAACAATACGTTCCTTTGTGGTTAAAAAGGTGATGATAAGCATTATAGTCCCAATAATCGCCAATACGGTCATTACTTTTTCGATACCGATGGCTTTGTCTCCATTACCCGCCGTTTTAATGATTCCAAGCATGAAAACCTGAACAAAAAATTGGGCAAACATTACTGCTACAAAACGATAAGAGGACAAACTATTGCGCTCTTTCATATCCCCAGTAATCACGCCACTGAGAGCGGAATAAGGCAGATTATTGCTGGCATATAACAAGAGGAGTAATGTGTAGGTAACCACAGCATAAATTACTTTTCCTTGATAAGAGAAATTGGGCGTAGAAAATGCCAGTAAAGCAATAATTCCTAACGGAATGGATGTAAATAATATCCAAGGACGGAATTTTCCCCATTTAGTTGAAGTTCTGTCGGCTATGGCACCTATAATTGGATTGAAAATAAAAGCCGCTATCAATCCCACCACCAGCATTATTATGGATGAATCTTTTGGTGACAAACCATATATATCCGTATAAAAATAGGCGAGATAGGTCATTAAGGTTTGGAATACCAGATTTGCGGCCAGATCTCCTAAACTGTATCCAATTTTTTCTTTTATGGATAGTTTTTCGGTGTTTGAACTCATTATTTTTGGTTTAATAATAGATAATAGGTGTTTTTTTTAGCGAATTTGGTCTCTTTTTTAAATCTGTTGTTTTCTCTTAATAATTAGAGAGACTGCCTTATTTATGCTTTATTTTTTTGATTTCCAGAAAAAAAACAATCGGTTGTGTAAATATATGTAAAACTTTATATAAAACAATAATATGGATACTAC
The DNA here is from genome assembly GCA_036676965.1 of Flavobacterium sp. Taxonomy (GTDB): domain Bacteria; phylum Bacteroidota; class Bacteroidia; order Flavobacteriales; family Flavobacteriaceae; genus Flavobacterium. The sequence continues at coordinate 5,938 of JAKFBW010000163.1, forward strand.
ATTTAGGTTTTTTTATTTCGAAAAGGATTGAAACTCTTTTGAAATATAACCTTTAAAACATTAAAAATAAATCAATTACAATTAAACACTTCCAAATTGACGATGGCATTCAATAAAGAAGAAAACAAGATTAAATTGTCGTATTATTGATTTTTAATCATTCTTGCTTTTCTCTTTAGCCATATTGATTATGAAATGTTGAAGATTACGAACCTCTTCTTTTGTTAACCTAGTATCAAATTTTGGCATCCCATTTTGCAACAAAAGCCCCTCTAAAACCACTTTTTCAAAAGTTTCTGTTCCTACAAACGGACTATATCCTAAATCAGGAGCTATCCCTCCACCATTATCAGCAACCACGTGACAAGTAGCACAAAATTTATAATACAATTCCTCTCCAATAGCTACTTTACTGTTATCCACTTTCCATTCCGGATTTATTAATTTCTGAGTATTTTTAGGAGTTGCTGAAGGCAAGGATAATTTTCCGCCAATTTTAAACGTATAAATTGTCCCTGGAAGAATATAGTTGGTATGTTTATTTTTCATGCCATATCCACCTCCCCAACCTGTTATCACAGTAATATATTGCACCCCATCAACCAAATAAGTTACGGGAGAAGCTAAGATTCCATTTTGCAAATTTGCCTCCCAAACTAATTTCCCGTTACTTCCATTGTATGCTGTTAATCGTCCGTCAGCTGTACCTTGAAAAACTAAGTTAGCATCAGTTGTTAGTAAACCACCATTCCAAGTGTTTGATTGTTCTACACTCCAAACTTCTTTTTGCTTAATAGGATCCCAAGCCACTAATTTCCCTATATTTCTTGCTTTAGTATCCTTAATTGTAGGTCTCGATTTCACACTTCCAATAGCTAAATTCCACCCAATACCCGTACCAAATCCTGACTTATTATATCTCCATGTCGTGTCTTGTCCATAATTTGAAAAAGTTTCTCTGGCCGGAATATAAACTAAGTTTAAATTTTCATTAAAAGCCATCGGTTGCCAATTATGACCTCCGTTAAAGTTAGGTGCAATATCAATATTGGCTTGGTCATACCTTGCCAATTTATTTTCAATTGGTCTACCCGTTTTCAAATCAATACTTTTAGCCCAGTTTACGTAGGTATATTTTTCAGCCGAAATCAACTTCCCATTTGTTCTATCTAAAACATAAAAGAACCCGTTTTTAGGCGCCTGCATCAGAACCTTACGTTTTTTTCCCTTTATTTCTAAATCGGAAAGAATGATATGTTGGGTCGCTGTAAAATCCCAAGAATCTCCTGGTGTTGTTTGATAATGCCAAACCAATTCTCCTGTATCTGGATTAATTGCAAGAATTGATGACAGATACAGGTTATCACCCCCTTGTGGACTTCTTTGATTTCTATCCCAAGGCGATCCGTTTCCTGTACCAACGTATAGTAAGTTTAATTCCGGGTCATACGCCATCGAATCCCAAACGGTTCCCCCACCACCATATTCCCACCATTTTCCTGTCCAGGTTTTGGCTGCTTTTTCCATAGCTTTATTTTCGAATGGTTTTGAAGGGTCACCCGGAACAGTGTAGAATCGCCAAGCCTCTTTACCGCTATTAACATCGTAGGCTGTAAAGTAACCTCTAACCCCAAGCTCGGCTCCTCCATTACCTATTATTACCTTGCCTTTAATTACCCTAGGTGCACCAGTAATAGTGTAAGGATGTGTTTGATCTACGGTCATAACTTCCCATATCTTTTCACCGCTTTCACTGTTTATAGCAATTAAACGACCATCAAATGTTCCACAAAAATTTTGTTATCATAAAGTGCAACACCCCTGTTTACTACATCACAACAACCTTTCTCCCCATAACTTTTAGGCACTTTAGGATCATACTTCCATAATAATTTATGGGTTCTCAAATCGACAGCAAAAACGATACTCCAAGGACCAGTAAGATACATAACACCGTCTTTGACAATAGGTGTGGCTTCGATTCCCCTTTTCAAGCCTAGATCCAAACTCCAATCAAGCCCTAATTCATTAATATTTGATTCCGTTATCTGGTTCAAAGGACTGAATCGGGTTTCAGAATAATTAAGACCATGTAAAAGCCAATTACCGTCAGTTCCATCAGCTAAGGCTAAATAATCATCTTCATTTTGCTTACAACTACTTAAGAAGCTAATGAGGATTACACATCCTAAAAAAAATTTAAATATATTCTTCATGTATCAAATGGTTTATTAGTAATCAAGTAATACATTGAATAAAAAAAGTAAGCTTTTTTAAATTACAAAGAATGTACTCCTCTAATGTATTTCTTAATGATTGATTATATATTTTATTAATAATCACTTAATTATATCTTCTACAAAAAAATATCTGTTAAACATTTTAAGCTAAAAAGCCGAAAGTAACCACCTCTCGACTTTTTAATTTAAACAAATTACAATTAAACCTACCAACCAATTAATCAATTATGCATTTAAGTATTATCGCTCTAGTTATAACCTGGATTTTGATACGTGCTACTATCCCCTTCCATAGCATCAAACTGACTCTGAGGAATTGGTCGTAAATAAGCTGTTAATGGAATAGTACGATTAACGGTTACAGGGGTATGATCTCCTTTTCCGGTTCCACAAATAGTATAAGAAGCTGCTCTAGTGTGCCATGTTTGTGTACGGGATAAATCATACCAACGTGTTCCTTCACCAAAATATTCACGTGACCTTTCATCTAAAATATAATTAATGGTAATCGTTGCTGGTGTTGAAGCCACCATAGCCGCACTATTGTCCTGAATTTTTGCTGTTCTACCATTGTTATTCCAACGCCATTTACCAGCTCTGGCACGTATCACATTAATTAATTCTCTGGCGCTTTTACCACTTTTAGTTGTAGCTCCTTTTACCGCAGCCTCTGCAGCTATAAAATAAAGTTCTGAGAATTTTGCTATAGGAAAAGGACGCGTATAAGTAGCATTTGCCTGTCCTAAAGTATTACCATTGTCTGTACGGTAAGGACCTAATTTCCATAGACCAGGATACATTATTCTACTTATTCCTGTTGGTGTAACTATCCAATCAGATCTACCAGATATTGTACCTGCACCTACCCCACTTGAACCTGCATTAGTTGGATAAGCAATAGCTGGATTATCCGCATCTAAGAAAGATAAAACAGGATCGTTCATGGTTATGGGTAAATTATTAGCATTATATACAGTTGTTATTGCTGCTTTGCCATTTCTTTGCCAGTTACCATAGTATGCGGTAGTAAAAGTACCGTCATAACGTGAATCGTTAATTTTATCAGCAAAGGTGTTTTTAATAACTTCATGAGTAGGTGCTACACCTGCCCATGGTCGTCCATGTGCTTGTACCGCTTCACGACCAACTGATGTAAAACTATATGCGCCCCCACTTGTTTCTGCACTTCTTAATTCGGTGTAATTCCATGTTGCGAACCATGGCGCAAAACTTCCTGGAGAGCTCCCTGAACCAAATACATTAACTCCGGCACCATTATAAAGATCGCTGCCTTGGGTATGATCCGCATATAACAACATCTCTTTGTTGCGATCATTAGACCCTAAATTTACATCATAATAATAATCCAGCAAAGCAACCGAAGTTGGATGCAAATCAATACCATCTGCCGCTATATTATAAGCTTCCTGAAAATACCAACTTGCAGTTTTACCATCAGGATCTATTCTGTCTGCTTGTGGGTAAGTAGGTATGTTATTGGGGTTTTCTAACCACCAACCATAAGTTAAGTAGGCTTTCGCCAAAAACAATCTTGCAACAGTTTTATTTGCCGATCCTGTTAGTCTGGAATTGTCTGGCAAATCTGCTACCGCCTTTACTAAGTCGGGAAAAATTGCTTTTGTATAAACTTCTGGCACTGTGTTACGAACTGAAGTTCGAACCGTAGAAGTATTAAATTTTAATTCTCCCGCGCCAAGATCCAACGGTACTCCTCCAAAATTTTGTACTAATAAAAAATAATCGAATGCTCTAAAAAATCTTGCTTCCGCTACTAATGCGTCTGAAATTGTACCAACAGCTTCCGCATTTTCAATAATACCACTGGCTGTATTAATATTGGGAAATGCTGCATTCCAAATTGCAGCGAATGGATCATTTGTCGAAGAAAGGTTTCCTACACCAGAAAAGTCACCATTTTTTGCATCAACATTAACATTCTGTCCCCAGGTACCTTCATCAGTACCTGATTGCATACCTGCATACAAATATCCATTCCCATAAATGTTACGTGTATGTGCGTACAGAGCGGTCAAGCCTCCTAATACTCCTTTTTCAGTTTTGAAATATTCAGGTGTATAAATACTGCGAGGTTCTTCCTCTAAAATATTTGAACAGCCAAACAAAACCGATGCTAATAGGGCTGTTGATATGAAAGTTTTAATTTTTATTCTTTTCATGATTGTTTCTTTAAAATGATACATTAAGACCAATTAGATAGTTAGTGGTTGTTGGCGTATTTGTCCCAATAGTTAACAAACGTTTTCTTTGGTCATTTTCGCCAATCGTAACAGCTGAATTTTCATTAGCAAATGAATTTGTCTCCGGGTCCATACCAGATTCCTTTTTGTAAGGAGAGAAAAACACAAATGGATTCTGAGCGGTTACATAAAGTCTCAAATTGTCAATCCCTGATTTTTTGAACAACTTATCTGTGTCAAAATTATAACCCAAAGAAATGGTTCTTATTTTTACGAATGAAGCATCAAAATAGGAAAGTGAATTAAGGTATTTAGGTTGGTCTCCTCCTATTCCTCCAGGTTTTGGATACTTTGCATCTGTGTTTTCTGGTGTCCAATAATCTGCTTGTATTTGTCCTCTACGTCCAGATAAAATATTTAAATAACCATTTGCACCATAAGGTGTTGCTATAACCAATCCTCCGCTTTTAAAAGTACCTACTACGCTTAAATCAAAACCTTTATAAGCCAAACGAGTGTTAAAACCACCTTGAAAATCTGGTTGCATATCCATAATTTGTCGGTCGGCTGCTCCAATAGCTCTTGTTGGAGTTCCATCCGCATTATAATCACCCTTGTACTCAGCCTTAATCATACCTACATTTCCTCCTGGTTCTAAAATATTCAAGTAAGGATCACCTTGTTGCCATAGGCCAACAGCTTTATAATCATAAATTACATCTATAGGATGCCCAACAAACCACCAGTTACTTTCATCTTTTTGTGTACCAGAGGCAAGTTTTGTAAGTTTATTTCTGTTTGTATAAACATTGATACCAGCTTCCCAAGTTAAACCTTCAGGGTTATCTAATATAACACCGTTAATACCCACTTCCAGACCTTTATTTTCAGATTCACCTATGTTTGCCATATAACTGCCAACTCCGGATGTTGTAGGAAGTCCAACTCTAAATAAAAGATCAGTTGTTTTCGTTTTATAATAATCTACTGTACCTGATAATCGGTTTTTTAGTATGCTAAAATCTAATCCGTAGTTCATCGTTGCAGATTTTTCCCATCCTAAATTCGGGTTAGGCAATTCAGAAACGCTAAAACCTGTGGTGTAGGTGCTTCCAAAATTGTATGGTGTAGTACCTAAACGTCCAAGTGTAGAATAAGGTGCAATAGATTGATTAGAAGTAATACCATAACCAACACGTAATTTTAATGAATGTATTAAATCAACATTTTCCATGAAAGATTCCTTCTTAATATTCCATCCAGCAGAAATAGCAGGATAAGAAACCCACTTGTTTCCGGCTGCCAATCTAGAAGACCCATCAGATCTATAACTTGCAGACAACATATAACGGTCATCGTATGAGTACATGAAACGCCCCATTACAGATGTTAAACCACTCACCTCATAGCCTTGATAATCAGGATTGATAATAATAGGTTCATTAGCACGACCTAAGTTATAAAACTGAAAAGAATCTGCAGGAATATCTTTTGCTTGAATAAAAGAACTATTGAATGATCTTTCTTCGGCAGAATACAAACCTAACACATTAATTTTGTGTTTATCTGCAAAAGTACGATCATACGAAAGTATGTTTTCAACAGTCCAACTTGTTGTATGAGAATTACTTAAAGAGGCTGTTGAAACTGTTTTTGGGTTAACAGAAAAAACGCCTTCTCCTGTATAGTTTCCACCTATTGATTGACGGTAATTTAACCCCAGATTTAAGCGATAACTCAATCCTTCTACCCCTGGAATTTTAACAACACCATAGACTGAATTATAGGAACCGAAACTTTTAGTCTGATCTACCCATTTGTCTCCTAAGGCATCAATGGTAGCCCTGGTAGTTACCCATTGTGAGTCTAATGGCATTTCTATAACTCTTTTTAATGTACCATCATCATTATAAGGATTCGCTATAGGTGATGAATTTAATGCGCCATAAATACCTAAATTGTTACCATTGTTAATAGAGTAGCTGTTATTTGAGGTTAACCCAATTTTGATATATTCACCAATTTCTTGATCGATAGCAGTTCTTAATGAAAAACGCTCATAATTTTGACCCGGTAGTACAGCCTCATCTTTATAATAACCTAAACCAAAACTATAGTTACTTTTATCACCGCCCCCGGTAACGCCAATATCATGGCTGGTTACAGTTGCAGTATCATATAATAAGTCTTGCCAATCGGTATTTACATCATCAGCTTCATCAACAGAATTCGAATATACACCTGCCGCTGCTCTAAGTTTAACAAATTCAGGCCCATTCATCATAGGGAATTTTGCAAAAACATTTTTTAAACCAAAATAACTCGTGTAACTTATTTTTGCTTCTTGTCTTTTAGTCCCTTTATTTGTTGTCACTAATATCACACCATTAGCACCGCGTGATCCATAAATAGCTGTTGCTGAAGCATCTTTTAGAATATCAACACTTTTTATATCTGTTGGATTAATATCACTAAGTGAACCCGCAAATGGAATCCCATCTAAAACAACCAAAGGATCATTACTTGCATTTAATGAACGCGTACCACGTACTCTAATTTGCATTTGCGCCCCTGGTTTTGATGAACCTTGAGAAAATTCAACACCTGACACTCTTCCTTGAAGGGCTTGAGTGATATTAGCCGAAGGAACATCTCTCATTGCATCTCCATTAATAGAAGCGACAGCACCAGTTACAGATTCTTTTCGCTGAGTACCGTAACCGATAACCACAACCTCTGAAAGCTGAGAGGTGGCAGGCTCAAGTTTAACATTAATTACAGATTGGTTTCCAATTACCACTTCCTTATCTTTATACCCTACGAAAGTAAATATCAATGCCTTAGCATCTTTTGCTAACTTAATAGTATAGTTCCCATCAAAATCGGTACTGGAAACAACTTGAGTTCCTTTTAATAAGACGTTTGCACCCGGAATTGGCATACCATTCTCATCTTTAACAATTCCTTTCACTACTGACTGTGCATTTGCAATAGCAATCATAGAAAAAAACAATAGCAAGGAATAAAATACTTGAAGAAACCAAGGGTGTCTCCACAGTGAATACAATTGTAAATTTACATTTTGCATAAGATTAAATTTGGTTAATTAATTAAAGTTAATAGTTAGTTATTTTTTTAAACTTTACCATTCGCTGGCAAAGCCGTTGAATTAATAATTCATTAACAAATATAAATAAAAATACAAAACACACAACCGATTGCGTATTTATTTTTTAAATATTCCAAAAAAAATAATACTATTAAATTCGTATTAAATATTTATTAGTGCCAATCAATAATAATATATCAAAATAAAACCAAATTCAAAGACTGATTATATATATTTCACATCAATACCAGATTTTTAATAGAAACTGTTCAAAAAATAAAAAACCAAACAAATTGATTCTCCGTACAAAAACAACAAATCACACTTAATAATACCCCCTAAAAACAGCTCAAAAAAGGCTATAAATGAGTGAATAATCCGAAATAGTCTTCAAGAAAAAACAACCGATTGCTAAATTTTCATCTTATTTAAAGATTTAATTGTACTTTAGAATCTCCAAAAAACTTTAAAAACCTATTTCATTAATTAAATTAAATATATTTGTTTTCAGAATCATCAATTATGGAAGAAAGTAAAGATGTTACCATTTATGATATTGCAGAAAAGTTAAACCTTGCCACTTCGACAATATCAAGAGCCTTACAGGACCATCATACCATCAGTAAAAAAACAATAAAAAAAGTAAAAGAAACAGCTGAAAAAATGGGCTATGTCCCTAATACTTTGGCAGCTGGATTGCGAGGAAATAAAACTAAAACTATAGGTGTATTAATCCCTACAATTACACAACCCTTTCTTTCTTCACTAATTAGCGGTATCGAAATTGCTGCTCAAAAATCAGGATATACGGTAATTATTATGCAATCCCATGATTCCTATGAAGATGAGGTAAACATGGCCAAAGCCCTATATAGTAATAGAGTAAGCGGAGTCATCAGTTCACTTGCTATGGAAACTCGGGATACTTCCCATTTTGATCAATTTATAAGCAATAATATTCCGCTTGTTTTTGTAGATAGGGTACCTAAAGATTTTAATACCTTTAGAGTAATTATTGACAACTATGCCGCTGGATATAAAGCAACAAAACATCTTATTGAACAAGGTTGTACCCGCATTGCACATCTTACAGCAGGATCAGAATTTGGAAATTTGTATAACGAAAGAAAAAGGGGATATATCGAAGCTTTAAAAGACAACAACATCCCAATTGATGAAGATTTAATAGTCTATCTAAAAGCCGTTACTTATGAAGAAGGCGTCAAAGCCAGTAACAAGCTGTTTGATTTAAACCCTATTCCGGACGGCGTTTTCGCATCAGGAGATATCATAGCGGTTAGTGCGGTTCAAACGGCAAAAAAAAGAGGACTTAAAGTGCCTGAAGATATTGCCGTTATCGGTTTTAACAATGACCCGATTTCGCAAATTATCGATCCTAATATCTCAACCATTACCCATCCGGCAGAAAAAATGGGAAAAGCATCGGCAGAAATTATCTTAAAAAACTTGAAATCGGCTAAAAAAGACGATGTTAAAGAAATTACTTTTTTAAATACCGAAGTAATCATTAGGGAATCGTCAAAGAGAATCTAAAAACTATCCTTATAAATTACAAAGCCAACGTTTAGAACTACAACGTTGGCTTTTATTTTGAAATTAATATTTCTAAATTATAACTTAAATTTATCTATTTATTTTTCTGAATCTGAAAAGGCGTAGCAGGTAAACCCTCTTTTGAAAATAAATTGGCAGTTTGTGGATTATCTGCCCAAGCATATCGCACCACAATTGGATTCTGGACACTATGATTCCAAACTTTAACCTGATTCCCGATTATTTGAGCCTTAGCCCAAACAAAATTTTTACCATCATTCGAAATTGAAAAATATTTTAACCCTGCACCGTCCTTACTTATCAAGCCTTTACCAATGTCTTTGAAAGAAATCATAACATGATTTTTCGTAAAGGAATATTTCTCGGGCGCAGGACCTGAAGCAATGCTGTTCTTTAGGTGATACGCTATTTTTTGAGCTTGAAGCGCTAATCTTTTCCCTACAGCTTCTTTATTCAACGGATGAATATCATTCCACTCTCCTAAGTCAATGGCAACCGCCATTCCAGTATTGGGAACTGACAAACTTTCGAATTGAGCCTGTCTTAAAGCGGCCCAATTGCTTTCAGTCGGAATGGATTTTTCTTCCATAAAATTAGCCAATTGAACAAAAAGAAATGGAAAATCTCCTTGGTTCCATTTTTCTCTCCAATTTGTAATCATAGCTGGAAATGTCTTTTTATAGTCCGAAGGATTTGAAGTATTTGATTCTCCCTGGTACCAAATTGCGCCTTTAATTTTAAAATTTAACAATGGTGCAATCATGGCGTTATACAAACCCGCAGGTTTCCATCTTATAAAAGTGGGTCCTGCAAGCGATTTCATTTCGGTTCCCAATTTGTATTTCCAACCTCCTTGTAAGTTTATCGTATCATTTTCAACAACTAAATAATACGGTTTATCCAATACAAAACCTCCCCTACCCGAATTATTGATGACTCTCACGGTAATGGTATTTTTCCCTTCTTTTAGGACATTAGAATTTACCGAATAAATACGTGGTGGATATTGATAGCCTGTGGTACCGACAAATTTTTCATTTATATACACAAAATCCTGATCGACAATTCGTCCCAATACTAATTTTGCTGGTTTATCAGCCGCCGATTTCGGAACCGTTATTTCTTTTCTAAACCAAACCACACCGTTAATATTCCCTAAAGATCCATCCGCCCAATACCCTGGAATTTGCATTTCTTTCCAATCTGAATCATCTATTGTTGCTTGATTCAAAATAGGCTTATTATTCGAAAGACCATTGTCTTTAGTATTTAATTCAGAATACCAATCGTCATTTCGTTTTTGATCACTTTTTTGAATAGCATCAATAAGCGAATCACTTTTAAACTTTTGCACTTCCTGATAAGCTAATGGAAATGGTTTTAATGCCGATTCACCCATCCAAGCCTCAACAGGAGAACCTCCTAATGAGGTATTTATTAATCCTATGGGAATAGGATATTTCCCTGAAATGCTTTTTGCAAAAAAATAAGCCACTGCCGAAAAATTAAGCACATTTTCAGGACTGCAACTTACCCAACTTCCTGAATCAAAATCATCCAATTCTGTCTTAAAATTGTATTTATCTGGCACTAAAAATTGTCTTATTGAGCTATTAGTGGCATTTTTAATAACTTGTTCATATTTTCCTTTCACACGCTCCATAGGCAATTCCATATTAGATTGTCCTGAACAAATCCAGACATCACCAAATAACACATCCGAAACCGTAATTTCATTACTGGCCTTAAATTCCAATTTATAAGGACCTCCAGCTACTTGTTTTGGCAACAGGATTAACCATTTTCCTGAAATATCTGCGGTAGTTACATAATCTTTGTCCTTAAAAGCCAATTTCACCTTTTCATTTGCTGCTGCCCAACCCCATAGTTTCAATTCTTCATTGCGTTGTAAAACCACCCCATCACTAATTAATTTCGGAAGTCTGATTTGGGCTTTCAAATCAATTGTTTGAAGAGTAATAAAAGTAATCAATACTAAAAACGCATTTTTCATTTTCTGTAATTTAAAATAGTTAAAATCGAAAAGGATAATTACAATAATCTAATTTTTATTTAACAGTTACTACAACTTCTGCCATTTTTGGTGCTCCTAGTTCAAAACTTCTTTTCATTGGACTTGATCCACCAATATAAATTTTAAAATCCCCCGATTCAATGGTTCGTTTTCCATCATTTTTCACCATTTCGAATGCTTTAGGGGTCAATTCAAATGCAACTTCTTTAGTTTCTCCAGCCGCTAAACTTATTCTTTTCATATCCAAAAGTTGAAAATTAGGCACAGCTACTGAAGCAACTAAATCAGAAACATAAAGTTGGACAACCTCATCTGATTTTGTTTTTCCGGAATTAGTGACTTTCGCTGTAACAATGACAGATTCTTTTTTGGAGATCTTTCCAGACGATACTTTAGCTTCACTATAAATGAAATTAGTATAACTTAATCCAAAACCAAATGGATACAATGGTTCTTGATTCATATATCTATAGGTTCTGCCTTTCATTGAATAATCTTCATATGGCGGCAATTGCTCTAATGATTTTGGGAAAGTAATCGGTAATTTTCCAGAGGGCGAAGTTTTCCCAAAAAGAATATCCGCGACTGCATTTCCACCTTCTTCTCCAGGATACCAAACCAATACAACTGCATCAGCAATTTCATGAACTTCAGCTAGATTCATCGGGCTTCCACCCGTAATGACTGCAATGATTGGTTTTTTATTTTTCGAGTCTTTATCTGCTGCTTTTCTTAATTTTTTGAGGTAATCCATTTGGTTTTGAGGCAAATTATAGTCTAATCGGTCACCTGCTGTTGCTGAAGCCAATGATTCTCCTTCTTCTCCTTCCAATAAACTTGAAATTCCCAATACTACGATTGTAGCATCACTGTTTCCTGCATTTCCACTAGCCCAATCAATTGGATTTACTCCTGACTGACTCAACATTGCCCCTAATTGGTATTGAATTTGACTTGCTGGATTAATTGCTTTGGCAACTCCTTCTAAAACAGTTACCATATTTGAACTAACTCCATAATAATTTCCTAAAAGCACCTCTGTATTAGCGGCATTAGGCCCTGTAACAAAATACTTTGAAAGATCATTTCTTAAAGGTAAAACCCCGTTATTTTTCAATAAAACAATCCCTTTTTCAGCTACTTCTTTGGCCAATGCCCTATGCTCTTTGCTATCTACAACATTTATTGAAATCGCATCATAAGGATTGCTACCCATTGGATCAAACAAACCTAATTTGAATCGGGTTCTCAATAAAATAGTCAATTGGTTATTAATTTCTTTTTCAGTAATCAATCCTTGTTTAAGCGCCTCTGGCAATGCCTCATAAGTACTTCCGCAATTTAAGCTAACACCGCTTTTTATCGCCAAAGCCGCTGCCGCTGCCTCAGAGTTAGAAATGCCGTGACCTCCTTTTTCTTTAGCCGTAAAAAAATCATCTAATGCACCGCAATCACTAACCACATGACCTTTAAATTTCCATTGTTTTCTCAATACCTCATCAATCAGGAAAGTGTTGGCACAACAAGGTGCACCGTTAGTACTATTATAAGCGCACATTACAGCCTCAACATCCGATTCGACTAATGCTTTAAAAGCGGGCAAATACGTTTCCCATAAATCCTTGGGAGATGCTTCGGCATTAAATTCATGTCTTAACTTTTCCGGGCCGCTATGCACCGCAAAATGTTTGGCACAAGCCGCCGTTTTTAAATAGTTAGGATTATCTCCTTGCAAACCTTTTACAAAAGCAGTTCCTAAAGTAGCCGTCAAGAAAGGGTCTTCACCGTATGTTTCCTGACCACGCCCCCAACGAGGATCTCTAAAAATATTAATATTAGGAGTCCAAAAGGTTAAACCTCCGTATTGTTTATAGTATCCTTTGGCTTTAGCCGCATTGTGCAAAGCACGTGCTTCATCTGAAATTGCCGAAGATACTCGGTAAGCCAAGTCCTTATCGAAAGTAGCTCCAAGTCCAATAGCCTGCGGAAACACCGTTGCAACGCCCGAACGCCCTACGCCATGTAAAGCTTCATTCCAATAACTATAAGGCAAGATTCCTAAACGATCAATGGCAGCTGTATTATTCATCAATTGATTTACTTTCTCATCCATTGTTAATCTCGAAATCAAATCTGCCACTCTTTCATCAACAGACAAAGAGGAATTCATAAATGGAAATTTATTTTGATTTTCCTGACCTACGCATGGTCGAAAAATCAATATACATAAGAATGTAAAAAAGACTTTTGTAATTTTTCTCATATTGATTTAATTAATATTTTTATTGCGAATCCCTAAAAAACAAAAAAATTGCTTTAATTTTTTTTTATTCGACAACAAAGCTATACTTTTACGCAACCGATTGCAAATATAAATGCATTTATTTTAATTCATTATTGTCATATTTGCTTTTTTTATCCAAATAAACAGAATATAAATAAAAAATTAAGTCAAAACAAATAAACGTATGAAGCTTAAAAAATTAAAATTCCTCATCTGCATCATCAGTATTTGCACGATTCCTTTTTCGGTTACAGCGCAAAAGGATTATAAATTGTGGTTACAATATGAACCCAAAAATAATCTTGAAATCACAACAAAATACCTCAACACCATCCAGGGAATCGTTATGCTGGGAAATTCTGAAACCTTAAAAGTTGCCTTAGCAGAACTTGATCTTGGACTTGAAAACATGTTGGAGAATAAAATTCCTCATCTTAAAAACACAGAAGGAGCGAATTTAATACTAATTGGAAACAAATCGTCTTTGAACGCAAGCGTACAAGAAAACCTGAAGTCAGAATTTGAAAAAATAAACAAAGACGGCTTCATTATCAAAACCATTTCAAATAAAGGCAAAAAAAGCATTGTCATTACAGGAAAAAATGATGTAGCGGTTTTATATGGAGTTTTTAATTTTCTGAGAATGATTCAAACTAATAAACCAATAGAAAACCTAACTATTGTCGATTCTCCAAAAACAGACATCAGAATATTAAATCATTGGGACAACTTAGACGGAACAGTCGAAAGAGGTTATGCTGGTTTTTCATTATGGAATTGGCACAAACTGCCCGATTATATTGACCAACGCTATACAGATTATGCCCGAGCCAATGCTTCGATAGGAATTAACGGAACGGTTCTCAATAATGTAAATGCCAATGCATTAATTCTAACGCCCCAATACTTAGAAAAAGTACAGGCTTTAGCCACAACCTTCAGACCTTACGGATTAAAAGTATATTTAACAGCACGTTTTTCTGCTCCAATTGAAATTGGAGGGTTAAAAACTGCCGATCCATTAAACGAAAAAGTAATCAATTGGTGGAAAAACAAAGCCGCTGAAATTTATGCCAGAATTCCAGATTTCGGAGGTTTCCTGGTAAAAGCAAATTCGGAAGGACAACCCGGGCCTCAAAATTATGGCAGAAACCATGTTGATGGTGCCAATATGCTTGCCGATGCGTTAGCGCCTCACGGGGGAATTGTAATGTGGCGTGCTTTTGTCTATTCAGAACACGATGCTGATGACAGAGCCAAACAAGCCTATAGTGAATTTGTTCCTTATGATGGTAAATTTAGAAACAATGTGATTGTTCAGGTAAAAAATGGCGCTATTGATTTCCAGCCTAGAGAACCTTTTCATCCCCTTTTAGGAGCTATGCCAAAAACCAATACTATGATGGAATTTCAAATCACCCAAGAATATTTAGGTTTTAGCACACACTTAGTGTACCTACCAAAATTATATCAGGAAGTATTAGAATCGGATACATATCGAAAAGGGAAAGGCTCCACGGTTGCTAAAATTATTGACGGGACTTTGTATAATAATAAAATCACAGGAATTGCCGGAGTGGCTAATATCGGAAACGACTTAAACTGGACCGGACATCCTTTTGCGCAAGCCAACTGGTACGGCTTTGGGCGATTGGCCTGGGATCCTTATTTAGATTCAGAGCGTATTGCAGATGAATGGTTGAAAAGCACTTTTTCCAATGACGAAGGTTTTGTAAAACCAATTAAAGAAATGATGTTACAATCCAGGGAAGCGGTTGTCAATTATATGACTCCACTAGGATTGCATCATATTATGGATACGGGACATCATTATGGACCAGGACCATGGGTAAGCGATTTATCAAGACCTGAATGGAATCCCGTTTATTATCATAAAGCCGCTAAAGACGGAATTGGTTTTGATCGTTCTAAAACAGGAAGTAATGCCACGTCTCAATACTCCCCAGAAGTGGCTCAATTATTTGACAAGCCTTCCACTTGTCCTGAAAAAGATTTGTTGTGGTTTCATCACCTACCATGGGATTATAAATTAAAAGACGGTCATTCGCTTTGGGACGGAATGGCTTTAAAATATCAAGAAGGTGTTGACCAAGTTCAATCCATGATTTCGACTTGGAACAAAATGGACAACTATGTTGATAAGGACAGAATGAAAGAAGTACAAATGTTATTGAATATTCAAAACAAAGAAGCAAAATGGTGGCATGATGCTTGCCTATTGTATTTCCAACAATTTTCAGGAAAAGAATTACCTAAGGGTGTTGAAAAACCAACCCAATCATTAGACTATTTCAAATCTTTAAAATTCCCTTTTGCACCGGGAAATTAATCATAAAAAGTTAAAAAATAATGACTACAAGAACAGCTATCGTAACCGGAGGAAATTCAGGATTAGGTTTTGCAACGGCAAAAAAATTATGTGACAACGGTATTAAAACTTACATAATAGGCCGTTCGAAAGATAAAACGGAAGAAGCTTGTGCTGAAATAGGCGAAAATGCCATCCCTGTAATTTTCGACCTGAATAATTTAGACGGAATTCCAGCTATGGTTGCCGATATTGGCAAAGGAGCTCCAATTGATATTTTAGTAAACAATGCCGGAATTAATCTAAAAAAAGAATTCGTTGATGTTACTGACGAAGAATTTCTTTCTATTATACATACTAATCTGTTAAGTGTTTTTACCATAAGTAGAGAAGTGGTGAAAAATATGAAGGAACACAAAAACGGAAGCATTGTCAACATTAGTTCGATGGCTTCTCAATACGGAATCCCAAAAGTAATTGCTTATTCAGCAAGTAAAGGAGCTATTGAAGCTATGACTCGTGCTATGGCAGTGGAACTGGCACCATTCGGAATTCGTGTGAACTGTATTGCTCCAGGATTTATCAAAACCAAAATGTCAGCGAAGGCACTTGATAGTGACCCCGAGAGAAAAAATAAGGTTTTAGGAAGAACTCCTATGGGGTTCTTGGGCGAACCAGATGATGTGGCTGATGCAGTCTATTTTTACGCTACAGCCGAATCAAAATATGTAACAGGAACAATTTTACCAGTAGATGGTGGAAATAGTATCGGATTTTAATTTTTTTTTCCAATGATAAAAATGCAACACACCATGCGTTGGTTTGGTCCACAAGACGCTGTAAATTTAATCGATATTAAACAAGCCGGTGCAACAGGAATTGTAACGGCTTTACATCAAATCCCTGTTGGAGAAATTTGGACTGTTGAAGCCATTCAGGAAAGACAAAACCTGATTAAAACCGCTGGAATGGAGTGGCCCGTAATCGAAAGTTTACCCGTTCACGAAGAAATTAAAAGAGCTTGCGGCGATTTCAAAAAATATATTGAAAATTACAAAACGAGCCTAAGAAACATTGCCCAATGCGGCATTAAAGTCGTTACCTATAATTTTATGCCCATTCTGGATTGGGTTCGCACTGACCATGATTACATTAATACCGATGGCAGCAAAGCATTGCTTTACAACCATATTGCCTTTGTTTATTTTGATATTCATTTATTAAAAAGACCTAATGCCGAAAATGAATATACAGACGAGCAAAAAGAACTGGCTCTTGCTTTTGGCGCATCGCTTTCTACCGAAGAAAAAGAACTATTGTTCAAAAATGTGCTTTTAGGATTACCGGGAAGCAAAATCAATTTTACTGCTGAACAAATTTTGTCATCATTAGACAATTACAAGGATATTGACGACAACAAATTAAGAGAAAATCTCATTTATTTTCTTTCAGAAGTAGCTCCTTTAGCGGAAAAATTAGGCCTAAAATTAGCTATTCATCCAGATGACCCTCCTTTTTCAGTTATGGGATTGCCTCGTATCGTTTGTACCGAAGCCGATATTAGAAAAATATTTGATGCTGTTCCTGTAAATGCAAATGGTTTGTGTTATTGCACAGGTTCTTTAGGAGCTGATCCTAAAAATAATTTGGTTCAAATGGTAGAGAATTTTGGTGATAGAATTCATTTTTTACATCTTCGAAATGTAGTTCGAAAAGATGTGAATATTTTTAGGGAATCAGAACATCTCAACGGCGATAATCCTATGGAAGCAATCATGGAAAAACTTATTCTTCTTATGAATACCAGAAAAATAACTTTGCCAATGCGACCTGACCATGGTTTTTTACATTCAATGGAAGACGCAAAAGACAAATATCCTGGTTATTCTTTGATAGGAAGATTAAAAGGATTAGCCGAATTGAGAGGATTAGAAATGGGAATCTGTTTTAAATTATTTCAAAATAATTGATTATTAAAAATGAAAAAATGAAACTATTAAAACTTTGCTTATTTACAACTTCTGTTTTGTTATTGACGAATTGTGCTTCTAAAATTAAGCCAACGCATAAAACAACTTCACTTAAAAATGCTTATAAAAATGATTTTTATATCGGTACAGCCTTAGATCTTAATCAAATAGAAGAAAAAGATGCTAAAGTAACAAATCTTATTTCGAATGAATTCAATGCTATCACTGCCGAAAACATCATGAAATCGATGTTTGTCCATCCCGAAAAGGATAAATTTGATTTTGACACATCTGATAAGTTTGTTGCTTTTGGAAAAAAACACAAGATGTTCATTCATGGTCATACTTTAATTTGGCATAGCCAATTACCACAATGGTTTTCTGAAATAAAGGATAGTACTGAAATGAATGTAGCATTAGAAAATCACATTACAACCATCGTTAAAAAATACAAAGGGCAAGTTGATTCATGGGATGTAGTTAACGAAGCCGTTAATGATGACGGCACTTTAAGAAAATCAGTGTTTTTAAACACTCTTGGAGAAGATTTTATAGCAAGATCATTCCAACTTGCAGCTGCTGCTGATCCTAAATCAGATTTATATTATAATGACTATAGCATGGAAAATCCCGCTAAAAGAGCAGGTGTAATTCGAATGGTGAAAAAAATACAGAAAAAAGGGATTAAAATTGACGGTATTGGTATGCAAAGCCATTGGCATCTTAACTCACCTACAATTGAAGAAATTGAAAAAAGTATTTTAGAATATTCCAAATTAGGAGTAAAAATAGCTATTACGGAACTTGATGTATCTGTTTTACCAAGTCCATGGGAGCTACAAGGTGCAGATGTGAATCAAAGATTTGAAAATAGCGAAAAGATGAATCCGTATCCAAAGACTTTACCAGATTCCATTCAAACTAAATTAGCACAGCGCTACGCCGACATTTTCAAATTATTCTTTAAACACAAAGACAAAATTAGTCGAATTACTTTTTGGGGAGTTAACGACAGTCAATCTTGGCTTAATGACTGGCCTATTAAAGGAAGAACCAACTATCCATTGCTATTTGACACTAACCTACAACCTAAAAAAGCGTATTATAATGTTCTAGAAACTGCAAAAAAACAACACTAAACAGTATATCCTTAAATAAAAAGACTTTACTAAAAATCAACAATACATACCCAGCTCCATAAAATCTTCTAAAAACAAAACAGCATTAAAAACAGGATGCTGGGCGAATGTCCTCGATATCCCACCACACGAATAACGAATAAAAACATGCAAAAAAAGGGAAGCTTCCGTAAACGAAAACTTCCCTTTTAATAATTAACAATTTGTTTTAAAAAGCATTTACTATTGCATCCTGTTTCAAGTTTTTCACAGAAACGATTCTGTTAGTCGAATAATCCACTTCACTTAAAACGGAGTTATTCCAAAAGAACCATTTCCCAACTTTTTGTCCTTTATTATATTCGGCAACAGCGATTTTATTTCCGTTGGTATCATAAGAAATCCAATGGCCTTGCAACTTTCCATCTTTGTAAAAACCCTCTTGTCGAATCTTTCCATTTTCATGAAGATAGGTTACTTTTACCATGTTACCGACAGCTTCTAACTTTGGTTTTTCATTATTTGCGAAAATCATTCCTGAAAACAACACTGCAACGATTATTATATATTTTTTCATAATACAAATATTTTGATAGTTCTTTAACAAATATAAAAATCTATTTACGTTAAAAAAACAATTTGATAACAATTTAGTAACACTAGACAAAAACTTAACATTGGAAATCAAAATTTTAGACTAAAAAAGGCTTCCAAAATCATCGGAAGCCCTTTATAATAGTTCATTACGACGTTCTTTTAATCTTCATCCGCAATGGAGCC
The DNA here is from genome assembly GCA_036676965.1 of Flavobacterium sp. Taxonomy (GTDB): domain Bacteria; phylum Bacteroidota; class Bacteroidia; order Flavobacteriales; family Flavobacteriaceae; genus Flavobacterium. The sequence goes on from JAKFBW010000163.1 coordinate 25,597, forward strand.
TTTTTTCCAATTTTTCACGGCAGCGATGCGGTTATTGGAATAATCCACCTCATTCAGAACGGAATCATTCCAGAAAAACCAGGTACCTGTTTTCTCCCCTTTATCGTATTTGGCCATCGCGGTTTTATTCCCTTTCAAGTCATAAGACACCCATTCTCCCTGTAGTTTTCCGTCCTTATAAAAACCCTGTTGTTGTACTTGGCCATTTTCATAATAATACGTGGCTTTAACCCGGTTTCCAACAGCTTCTAATGTTGGCTTTACATTTTGTGCAAAAATCATCCCTGATATCAACACCGCAACTAATGCTATATATTTTTTCATAATATGAAATATTAAATTGGTTCTATATCAAAATTAGTAATTTATTTACATTCTAGAAACAATTTGGTAACAATTTGGTAACACAAAACAAAAACTTAACATTGGAAATTTGGATTCAATTTATTTCCCATCATTAAAAAATTAAAATTCTCAATTCATTGTTCATAATTAGTCCTAAATTTGCACGCTGCCAAAAAGGCGAACAGAAGAATTAAAAAAATGCACCATGTATAGAAGTCATAATTGTGGCGAATTGAACGCCTCAAATATCAATACCGAAGTTACTCTAGCAGGTTGGGTACAAAAATCAAGGGACAAAGGATTCATGAACTGGGTTGATTTACGCGACCGTTACGGAATCACACAACTTATTTTTGACGAAAGTCGTACCGATAAAACCGTTTTTGAACAGGCAAAAACGCTTGGAAGAGAATTTGTGATTCAGGTAAAAGGAACCGTTATTGAACGTGAAGCGAAAAACAAAAACATCCCAACGGGTGAAATCGAAATTTTGGTCAGCGAACTCAACATACTGAATGCCGCACTCACGCCCCCTTTCACGATTGAGGATGAAACCGACGGTGGTGAAGACATCCGAATGAAATACCGTTACCTGGATATTCGTCGTAATCCGGTAAAAAACAGCCTGCTGTTCCGTCATAAAGTGGCGATGGAAGTGCGCAAATACCTTTCGGATTTGGATTTTTGCGAAGTGGAAACACCTTATCTAATCAAATCGACTCCGGAAGGAGCCCGTGATTTTGTGGTGCCTTCCCGAATGAATGAGGGACAATTCTATGCGTTACCACAATCACCGCAAACCTTCAAACAATTGTTGATGGTGGGCGGCATGGATAAATACTTCCAAATTGTGAAATGTTTCCGTGACGAGGATTTACGTGCCGACCGTCAACCGGAATTCACCCAAATCGATTGTGAAATGGCTTTTGTGGAACAAGAAGATATTTTAAATATTTTCGAAGGATTGACACGTCATTTATTGAAAGAACTGAAAGGAATTGAAGTTGCCAAATTCCCTCGCATGACCTACGATCACGCGATGAAAACTTATGGAAATGACAAACCGGACATCCGTTTCGGAATGGAATTTGGGGAACTGAACGAATTTGCACAACACAAAGAGTTCCCGGTTTTCAATGCTGCCGAATTGGTAGTGGGAATCGCTGTTCCGGGAGCAGGAAATTGTACCCGTAAAGAAATTGATGCTTTAATTGACTGGGTAAAACGTCCTCAGGTGGGTGCCAGCGGAATGGTCTATGTAAAATGTAACGAAGACGGAACCTATAAATCATCCGTAGACAAGTTTTACGATCAAGGTGATTTATCCAATTGGGCTAAAACAACCGGGGCACAACCTGGCGATATGATATTTGTGCTTTCCGGTCCGGCCGATAAAACAAGAGCACAATTAAGCGCTTTGCGAATGGAATTGGCAACTCGTTTGGGATTGAGAAAACCGGATGAATTTGCCCCACTTTGGGTAATCGACTTCCCGTTATTGGAATTTGTTGAAGACCCGAGCCCAACGGGCGAACAGGCGGAGCAAAGTGGCCGTTACCATGCCATGCACCATCCCTTTACTTCCCCTAAACCGGAAGACATGCATTTACTGGAAACCGCTCCAGGAAAAGTTCGTGCCAATGCCTATGACATGGTTTTGAATGGAAATGAAATCGGGGGCGGATCGATTCGTATTCACGATAAAGCAACACAACAACTGATGTTTAAATACTTAGGATTTACTGAAGAAGAAGCCAAAGCCCAATTCGGCTTCCTGATGGATGCCTTCGAATTTGGCGCACCACCACACGGTGGATTGGCTTTTGGATTAGACCGATTGGTAGCGATTCTTGGCGGACAGGAAACCATCCGTGATTTTATTGCATTCCCCAAAAACAATTCAGGAAGAGACGTAATGATTGATGCCCCGTCAGCAATTGATGAATCTCAATTAAACGAATTACATATTAAATTAAACACAATATAGTGGGTGAAAACGTTGAATACCAATATTTTTACAAAATAAAAAGACAAGAATGATTTTCGTATTATATTAAATATTACATTTGTCTTATTATAAATTATTATTACTATTACAATGCGTACAGGTACAGTTAAATTTTTCAATGAATCAAAAGGTTACGGATTCATTACAGACGAAGAAACAGGAAAAGACATTTTTGTTCATGCATCAGGAATCAACGCAGAAGAATTGCGTGAAGGTGACAGAGTTAGCTATGAAGAAGAAGAAGGAAGAAAAGGAAAAGTTGCTGCGAAAGTAGCGGTGATTTAAGCATAAAGATTTTTTTTTTGCCTACGAATGTTTAAAAACGTTCCGATGATACATCGGAACGTTTTTTTTTGCACTTTCTCAAAAAAACAACCCCATAAATACACAGTTATTTATAATCATTAAAAATTACGAAAAAACCCCAATTTGATCAAAACTAATTTCATTTTTTAACTTGTGTTTTAACAACTTGAAAGCTATCTTTGCTGTTATATTTTGTACCAAAAAAATAAATAAATATGCAATCTGACCAATTAAGTTATATTCCTATTCTGATGCAGCTTTTATTAGCCGTGGGGTTTGTGGTAGGGACCATTATTATTTCAGGGAAATTAGGCCCTAAAAGAAGCTCAAAAATAAAGGATAAAAACTTCGAGTGCGGGATTGAATCCATGGGAAATGCCCGTATTCCTTTCTCTGTAAAATATTTCCTTGTCGCTATTTTATTTGTCTTGTTTGATATTGAAGTTATCTTCCTTTATCCTTGGGCCATCAACTTCAAAGATTTAGGAATGGAAGGAATGATAAAAATGATCATTTTTATGTCGTTGCTTTTGGTTGGTTTTTTCTATATTATCAAGAAAAAAGCCTTAGAGTGGGAATAAGCCCCCTAACCCCCCCCAAAAAAAAAAGGGAATTAAAATGTTTATAATTAATTTTAAGTTATGAACTCATAACTCATAACTCATAACTTTATTCAAATGAGTAATTCAAATGTAAATATGGTTGCCCCTCCCGAAGGTGTTGTTGGAGAAGGATTTTTTGCCACAAAACTCAATGACGTAGTCGGTTTGGCCCGTGCCAACTCACTTTGGCCGTTGCCATTTGCCACCTCTTGTTGTGGTATTGAATTTATGGCAACAATGGCCTCCCATTATGACTTAGCCCGTTTTGGCTCCGAAAGGGTAAGTTTCTCACCCCGTCAGGCAGACATGCTAATGGTTATGGGAACCATCTCCAAAAAAATGGCCCCTATTTTACGTCAGGTTTACGAACAAATGTCAGAACCCCGCTGGGTTATCGCCGTGGGAGCTTGTGCTACTTCCGGTGGTATTTTTGACACCTATTCTGTTTTACAGGGAATCGACAAAGTAATCCCTGTAGACGTTTATGTTCCCGGATGCCCGCCAAGACCGGAACAAATTGTTGACGGAGTAATGAAATTACAGGAATTGGTCAAAAACGAATCGGTAAGAAGAAGAAGTTCACCAGAGTACCAAGAATTATTGGCTTCTTATAATATCAAATAAAAAATGGCTTTAGAAAATACAGATATTCAGGATAAATTAACAGAAACATTTGGAGAAGATGTTTTCAACTTTCAACAGGAAAAAGACATTTTTTCTTTTGAAATCAAAGCCGATAAAAATACTCCGGTAATTTTATTCCTAAAAAACGACCCTACACTACGTTTTCATTTTCTAACGGACTTATGCGGCATACATTATCCCGATAATGAAACCGACAGACAATTTGCCATTGTATATCATTTGCACAATTGGTATGAAAACAAGCGCATCAAAATCAAAGCTTTTATTGATGGTTCAACTCCAGAAATAAAAACAATTACCAATATCTTTTTAGGCGCCAATTGGATGGAACGGGAAACCTACGATTTCTTCGGTGTAAACTTTATCGGTCATCCCCAATTGAAACGTATTTTGAATATGGATGAAATGATTTCTTTCCCGATGCGCAAAGAATTCCCAATGGAAGATGGCGGAAGAACCGATAAAGACGACCGCTTTTTCGGACGAACAATTGACAATTGCTAAAAAAACAAAATATATAATTTTTCACATGCTATAAATGTCAGAACTATTATTACCCCCGGAGCATCGCTATGCTAAAATCATACAGGAGAAGCTAAATGAAGACGGAAGTGAACTTTCAATTCTGAATTTAGGCCCAACTCACCCGGCCACCCACGGAATATTTCAAAATATTTTATTAATGGATGGGGAACGAATTTTAGACGCCGAGCCAACCATTGGATACATTCACCGTGCCTTTGAAAAAATTGCCGAAAATCGTCCTTTTTACCAAATAACGCCACTTACAGACCGAATGAACTATTGCTCCTCCCCTATCAACAATATGGGATGGTGGATGACTTTAGAAAAACTGTTAGATATTGAAGTTCCAAAAAGAGCGCAATACCTGAGAGTTATTGTAATGGAATTGGCCCGAATTACAGACCACTTGATCTGCAACTCTATCTTGGGTGTGGATACCGGTGCCTATACCGGATTTTTATATGTGTTCCAATTCAGGGAAAAAGTATACGAAATCTACGAAGAAATTTGTGGGGCACGTTTAACGACCAACATGGGAAGAATTGGTGGTTTTGAAAGAGATTGGACTCCAAAAGCTTTTGAATTACTGAACACTTTCCTGGAAGAATTTCCACCGGCCTGGAAAGAATTTGAAAACCTGTTCGAAAGAAACCGAATTTTTATTGACCGTACCGTAAACGTGGGTGCCATATCTGCTGAAAAAGCGATGGCCTATGGTTTTACAGGACCAAACCTTCGTGCTGCCGGAGTGGATTATGATGTGCGTGTGGCACAACCGTACAGCTCATACGAAGATTTTGATTTTATTGTTCCTGTTGGAAAATCAGGCGACACTTACGATCGTTTTTGTGTTCGTAATGCCGAAGTCTGGGAAAGTTTAAGCATAATCCGTCAAGCTCTGGCAAAAATGCCGGAAGGAAACGTATATCATGCTGAAGTCCCTGATTACTACCTTCCTCCTAAAGAAGATGTTTATACCAACATGGAATCGCTAATCTACCATTTCAAAATTGTGATGGGAGAAGTTCCCGTTCCGGTTGCCGAAATATACCATCCGGTAGAAGGCGGAAACGGAGAAATCGGTTTTTACTTAGTTACAGACGGCAGTAGAACACCATACAGGCTTCATTTCAGAAGACCTTGTTTCATCTATTATCAAGCCTATCCTGAAATGATAAAAGGTTCATTACTCTCTGACGCCATTGTCATTTTATCCAGTTTAAATGTAATCGCAGGAGAATTAGACGCATAAATTATGAAATGTACACATCACAAACAAGAAATAAACATGACTGAAGCGTTGATGAATCGCATCAATGAATTAATCAGTCATTATCCTGAAGACAAAAGAAAATCGGCTCTGTTGCCTGTTTTGCATGAAGTTCAAGATGCTCACGAAAATTGGCTGAGTGTAGAATTAATGGATAAAGTTGCCAAAATCTTACAAATAAAGCCCATAGAAGTTTACGAAGTCGTTTCTTTTTATACCATGTATAACCAGAGACCTATTGGAAAATATATGTTTGAATTTTGCCAGACATCTCCTTGTTGCCTGAAAGGTACCGAAGATTTAATGGATTATGCCTGCGAAAAACTGGGTGTGAAAGTAGGCGAACCAACCCCTGACGGTCTTTTTGAGGTAAGAGGCGTGGAATGTTTGGGAGCTTGTGGCTATGCCCCGATGATGCAATTGGGGGATTTCTACAAAGAAAACCTGAACGAAGAAAAAATAGATCAGTTAATTGCTGATTGCAAAGACAATAAAATAATATTACACGATAAATAAGATGTCAAAAAAAATATTATTAGACAAAATAAACGTTCCTGGAATCAAAACTTATGAAGTATACCGAAAGGAAGGCGGCTATGCTTCGGTAGAGAAAGCGCTGAAAGCAATGACCCCTGACGAAGTGGTCGAAGAAGTAAAAAAATCAGGGCTTCGTGGTCGTGGTGGTGCCGGATTCCCTGCCGGAATGAAATGGAGTTTTATTGACAAAAAATCAGGGAAACCAAGACATTTGGTTTGTAATGCTGACGAATCAGAACCGGGAACTTTCAAAGATCGTTATTTGATGGAATTCATTCCGCACTTATTGATTGAAGGGATGATTACTTCCAGTTTTGCCCTGGGTTGCAACCTGTCCTACATCTACATTCGCGGGGAATACATGTGGGTGTACAAAATTTTGGAAAGAGCCATCAACGAGGCGAGAGCAGCCGGTTGGTTGGGTAAAAATATATTAGGAACCGGTTACGATTTGGACTTATATGTTCATTGTGGTGCCGGAGCTTACATTTGTGGAGAAGAAACCGCTTTGATTGAATCATTGGAAGGAAAAAGAGGAAACCCCAGAATCAAGCCGCCATTTCCGGCAGTTTCAGGATTATGGGCCAATCCTACGGTGGTAAACAATGTTGAAACTATCGCTTCTGTACCTTGGATTGTAAACAATTCCGGTGATGAATATGCACAAATAGGAATTGGAAGATCTACCGGAACCAAATTGATTTCTGCATCGGGACATATTAAAAATCCGGGGGTATATGAAATTGAATTGGGACTGAGTGTTTACGAATTCATGAATTCGGATGAGTATTTAGGAGGAATGGGTTCTGACAGACCATTGAAAGCCTTAGTACCGGGAGGCTCCTCGGTACCCATTTTACCTGCCGATTTAATTTATAAAACAGCCAACGGAGAAGACCGCTTGATGACTTACGAAAGTTTGAGCGACGGGGGATTTGCAACAGGTTCTATGTTAGGATCCGGTGGTTTTATCGTGTATGATGATACTTCCTGTATTGTACGTAACACATGGAATTTTGCCCGTTTTTACCACCATGAAAGTTGCGGACAATGTTCCCCTTGCCGTGAAGGAACCGGTTGGTTGGAAAAAGTATTACACCGAATCGAAACCGGTCACGGTCGTGAAGAAGACATCGATTTGCTATGGAGCATCCAAAGCAAAATTGAAGGAAACACGATTTGTCCATTAGGAGATGCCGCTTCTTGGCCGGTGGCAGCAGCAATTCGTCATTTCAGGGACGAGTTTGAATACCATGTCCGTTTTCCGGAAAAAATAAAAAACAGAAACCATTTTGTTGCCGAACCTTTTGAAAAAAGTAAAGCTTTTGGTTTCTAAAGAAGTAATTTAAGATTGAAGATTTTTGATTTCAGAAATAAGACTCCCAGGAGTTAAATATTGGTAGATGATGAAAGTAACAATAGACGGTCAGGAAATAGAAGTAGCACCAGGAACAACTATCCTGCAAGCCGCACGAATGATTGGTGGAGAATCCGTACCGCCAGCGATGTGCTATTATTCTAAACTAAAAGGAAGCGGAGGTAAATGCCGTTGTTGTTTGGTGGAAGTGGCTAAAGGTAGTGATGCCGATCCGAGACCCATGCCAAAATTGATGGCTTCTTGTGTAACAGGATGTATGGATGGCATGGAAGTCAACAGCAAATCTTCAGAAAGGGTAAAAGAAGCGAGAGAATCGGTGACAGAGTTTTTATTGATTAACCACCCATTGGATTGTCCGATCTGTGATCAGGCCGGAGAATGTGATTTACAGGATTTAAGCTTTGAACACGGAAAATCGAAAAGTCGTTTTATAGAAGAAAAAAGAACCTTTGAGCCTGAGGATATAGGCCCAAATATTCAATTACACATGAACCGTTGCATTCTTTGCTACCGTTGCGTGATGGTGGCCGATCAATTGACGGATAACCGCGTACATGGGGTGATGGACAGAGCGGACCATTCTAACATCTCCACTTGTATTTCTAAAGCGATTGACAATGAATTCTCCGGGAACATGATCGATGTGTGTCCGGTAGGTGCCTTAACCGACAAAACCTTCCGTTTCAAATCAAGAGTATGGTTCAACAAACCGTACAATGCACATAGAGATTGCGATAAATGTTGTGGTAAAACAACCCTTTGGATGTTTGGTGATGAAATCCAAAGAGTAACCGGTCGTAAAGACGTGTACCATGAAGTAGAAGAATTTATCTGTAACGAATGTCGTTTTGATCATAAAGACCCGGCGGATTGGGTTATTGAAGGGCCAAGAGAATTTGACAAAGATTCGGTTATCAATCAAAATAATTATACCCAAAAATTGGAAACGGTTCATATCGCTACCGAAGAAGGTATCCTAAAAGGAAGGGAACAGGATCGTAAAAAAATCAGTATGACCGCTGTCCCATTGGATAAAGAAGAGCAAGAAGAATTTAACAATGGTAATCTTTAGCAAATGGACAGTACAATTATTATAGAAAAAAGTATCATCATCTTAGTGGTTTTTGCCATTACGATGGTTATGGCCATGTATTCTACCCTTGCAGAAAGAAAAGTGGCTGCCTGGCTTCAAGACCGGATTGGTCCGAACAGAGCCGGTAAAGGGGGGATTTTACAACCTCTTGCTGACGGACTTAAATTGTTTGCCAAAGAAGAATTCGAGCCAAACACTCCCAATAAATTCTTATTTTACGTTGGACCGGCTGTTGCCATGAGCACGGCTTTGATGACGAGTGCCGTTATTCCGTGGGGTGATAAATTTCATCTTTTTGGAAGAGATATTATATTACAGGCAACGGATATTGACAATGCCTTGTTGTACATTTTTGCCATTCTTTCTATTGGTGTTTACGGCATCATGATTGGTGGATGGGCTTCAAACAACAAGTTCTCGTTGATGGGAGCTGTTCGTGCGGCATCACAGATGATTTCGTATGAAGTGGCGATGGGATTGTCTATTATCGCTTTATTGATGATGACAGGCACCTTGAGTCTAAGGGAAATCTCGGCACAACAACCGGGAATGCACTGGAACGTATTTTACCAACCGCTTTCCTTTTTAATTTTCCTAATCTGTGCCTTTGCGGAAACCAACAGAACGCCTTTCGATTTGGCAGAATGCGAGAGTGAATTGATTGGTGGATACCATACCGAATATTCTTCGATGAAAATGGGATTCTATTTGTTTGCCGAATATGCCAATATGTTTATTTCCTCCACTATATTAGCCGTTTTGTTCTTTGGTGGATATAACTATCCTGGAATGAGCTGGGCGGTAGAAAACTGGGGGGTAAACATTGCCAATGTCATAGGTATTGCCGTATTGTTTGCTAAAATATGTGGATTCATTTTCTTCTACATGTGGGTACGATGGACGATTCCGAGATTCAGGTACGACCAATTGATGCATTTGGGATGGAGGGTTTTAATTCCGTTGTCGATCATCAATATTATCATCACCGGAATTGTAATCTTGAGAGCTGAAATACTGGCTTATTTAGGATTTTAAAGGCCTTACTAAAAGATAAATTATATTATAGATACAGAAAGCCTAGCCCTGATAGCAGTGGAAATCCTTTTATCCTGAACTTGTTTCAGGATTCTGAAACAAGTTCAGGATAAAAGATTGAGACGGATAGCAGGAATAGCTTCAACAAAAAATAAAAAAATGTCAATAGAAAACATATCCTTATCTGGAAGAAAAAAGATGGTCTCAAATAAAGAGATGACCTTTTTGGAAAGAATGTATCTGATTGCGATTATCAAAGGATTGATGATTACATTGAAGCATTTGTTCACAAGAAAAGTTACGATTCAGTATCCGGAGCAAGTGCGAACGATGAGTCCGGTGTATCGTGGCCAGCATCAGCTGAAACGGGATGAACAGGGAAGAGAAAACTGCACGGCCTGCGGATTATGTGCACTGTCCTGTCCTGCCGAAGCCATCACGATGAAAGCGGCAGAACGCAAAGCAGATGAAAAACATTTGTACCGTGAGGAAAAATATGCCGAAATCTATGAAATAAATATGTTGCGTTGTATTTTCTGTGGCCTGTGTGAAGAAGCCTGCCCGAAAGACGCGATTTATTTAACGACTTCAAAAGTATTGGTCCCTTCGAGCTATAACAGGGAAGACTTTATTTTTGGAAAAGACCGATTGGTCATGCCTTTGGATATCGCAATGAAAAATGCTCAACTTAAAAACGCTAACTAATGTCTACGATACTTATTATATTTTGTGTTTTGGCTGCCATCACAATAGCTACAGCATTTTTGACCATCTTTAGCAGAAATCCGATTCATAGTGCACTCTATTTGGTGATTTGCTTCTTTTCTATTGCAGGACATTATTTGTTGCTCAATTCCCAGTTCTTAGCGATTGTTCATATTATCGTATATTCGGGAGCAATTATGATTTTGTTTGTATTTACCATCATGTTGATGAATCTGAACAAAGAACATGAGGTACATAAACCCCGAATTACCCGTTTGGGAGCCATCGTTTCCTTTTGTTTGATTTGTTTGGTTTTGATTGCCATTTTCATCAACTCAAAACCGATTGTTGGGGAATATGTTACAACCGGACAAGACTACCAATCGATAAAAGTACTGGGCAGTGTATTATTGAATGAGTATATGGTGCCGTTTGAATTTGCCTCTATATTACTTTTGGTAGCTATGATAGGAGTGGTATTATTGTCTAAAAAAGAAAAAACAGAAAAATAAAATGAATAATATTTTAAATGAAATAGGCATCGAGAATTATATCTTTCTTTCTGTAATACTCTTCTGTATTGGAGTTTTCGGGGTGTTATACAGAAGAAATGCGATCATCGTATTTATGTCTATCGAAATTATGCTTAATGCTGTCAATCTTCTGTTTGTCGCTTTTTCTACTTATCATCAGGATGCCCAAGGTCAGATTTTCGTGTTTTTCTCTATGGCCGTAGCTGCCGCAGAAGTAGCGGTAGGTTTAGCCATTCTGGTTTCGATATTCAGAAATTTAGGTTCGATTGACATCAATAATTTAAAAAACTTAAAAGGATAAACTATAATGAATACGAATTTAGCTTTACTCTTATTATTGACTCCTTTTTTAGGATTTTTATTTAATATTTTCTTTGGGAAAGCCGTTGGGAAAACAGTTTCGGGAGTAATAGGAACAGCAACTGTTGCTTTTTCTTTTGCCGTTACCCTTTGCTTTTTCTCAAAAATCAATATCGACCGGCAACCGATCAGCGTTTCTCTATTTGATTGGATACAAATCAGTACTTTCAAAGTAGATTTTGGGTTCTTATTGGATCAGTTATCTATCCTTTGGTTGTTATTTGTTACCGGAATCGGTTCTTTAATTCACCTGTATTCTATCAGCTACATGCATGATGATGAGAATATGCACAAGTTTTTTGCGTATTTGAACCTGTTTGTTTTCTTCATGATTACATTGGTCATTGGAAGCAACTTATTGGTATTGTTCATTGGTTGGGAAGGCGTTGGACTTTGTTCTTATCTTCTTATCGGATTTTGGCATAAAAACCAGGATTTTAATGACGCAGCGAAAAAAGCTTTCATCATGAACCGCATCGGGGATTTAGGATTGCTAATCGGAATTTTTATCGTTGGTTCCCTATTCTCTACCTTAGATTACACCACTTTAAAAACGGCTATTGCAACCGCAACCGATGTAAACGGCTATTGGCTTTCGGCGGCAGCATTTGCGTTGTTCATTGGGGCTTGCGGAAAATCGGCACAAATTCCGTTATACACCTGGTTACCGGACGCGATGGCGGGTCCAACACCGGTTTCGGCTTTGATCCACGCCGCTACGATGGTTACTGCCGGTATCTTTATGGTAACCCGATTGAACTTTTTATTTGATGTGACACCGGATGTTCAAAATATCATTGCTATTGTTGGAGCCGTAACTGCTTTGGTGGCTGCCACTATTGGTTTGGTTCAAAACGACATTAAAAAAGTACTGGCCTACTCTACCGTATCCCAATTGGGATTAATGTTTTTAGCATTGGGATTCGGCGCTTATGAAGTAGCCGTTTTCCATGTTATCACACATGCTTTCTTCAAAGCCTGTCTGTTCCTGGGTTCCGGATCCGTGATTCATGCTTTGCATGGCGAACAAGACATGCGCAACATGGGCGGATTGAAAAAAGTAATGCCTATTACCTACGCGACCATGTTGGTTTCTTCTTTAGCCATTTCCGGGATACCTGTGTTTTCAGGGTTTTTCTCCAAAGACGAAATCTTATTGGTAGCTTTCCATCATAACATTCCACTTTGGGTTATCGCTTCGGTAGCTTCCATATTGACAGCTTTTTATATGTTTAGATTGATGTTCTTAACATTCTTCAAAGAATTCAGAGGAACAGCAGAACAAAAACACCACTTACACGAGAGTCCTGCTTTGATAACCTTTCCTTTAATTGTTTTAGGAATTTTGGCAGCCATTGGAGGTGTCATCAGTTTACCGGGACACAGTTGGCTGAACGAATACCTAACCCCTGTTTTACCCAAATTGGCCCATGCAGCACACCATTTAGGAACTACAGAATACATGCTTATGGGTATTGCTGTCATCGGCGGATTGGTTGGAATTGGAATTGCTTACAGCAAATACATCAAACAAAATCAGGTTCCTGCAACCGATGCTGAAATTACAGGTTTTGCCAAAGTATTGTACAACAAATATTATGTTGATGAAATCTATGATTATTTATTCGTAAAATCTATCAACAGCTTATCTAAATTTTTCAGGGATTCTATAGAAACTACCTTATCCACTTTGGTTTTCGGATTAGGGAAAGTAACCTACGAAATAGGTTTTCAAGGGAAAAAATTACAAAGCGGGAGTATCGGTTTTTATCTTTTCTCTTTTGTTTTGGGTCTTTGTGCCATCATAACCTATTTATTTTTAGCTCAATAATTTATACTATGAACGTATCTCTACTACTAATACTACTTTTAGTCGGCGCATTGGTAACCTATCTTTCTGGTGACAAACTGGCTTCAAAAGTGGCTCTGTTTTTTAGTTTGGCCTCTTTCGCTGGTTCGATTTTATTATTAAATCATTTTAATGCAGGTGAAAATATCAGTTTCATCTGCCAATGGATTCATCAACCCTCTATTGCCTTTGCCTTACAAGCTGATGGTTTATCCATAGCGATGGTATTGTTGACTACTGCCCTGACTCCAATCATTGTATTCTCCTCTATAGACAATGAATATAAAAATGCCAAAGCCTTTTATGCCTTGATTTTATTTATGGCTTTTGCCATGACAGGAACCTTTCTGGCGGCAGACGGGCTTTTATACTACATTTTTTGGGAACTGTCATTAATTCCGATTTACTTCATCGCATTGATTTGGGGTAATGGTGATGCCGAAGAACGGAAAAAAGCGGTGGTAAAATTCTTTATCTACACTTTGGCAGGTTCATTGTTTATGCTAGTCGCTTTTGTGTATTTATACCAACAAGCGGGAAGCTTTTTATTGGAAGACTTATATAAATTGAATTTATCCGCTACCGAACAATTATGGGTTTTCATGGCTTTCTTACTGGCCTATGCCATCAAGATTCCGTTGATCCCTTTCCATACCTGGCAGGCATCAGTATACCAAAAAGCACCTACAGTAGGAACCATGTTGCTATCCGGGCTTATGCTAAAAATGGGATTGTACAGTGTGATCCGTTGGCAGTTGCCATTGGCTCCAATTGCGGCAAAAGGACATGTTAACATCTTAGTTGGTCTTGGAATTGCCGGTGTAATCTATGGCTCTATCGTAGCCTTGAGACAAAAAGATTTGAAAAAATTATTAGCCTACTCTTCCCTGGCCCACGTCGGACTGATAGCGGCAGGAGCGTATACCCTTACCATTGACGGATTACGCGGTGCCGTTTTACAAATGATTGCCCATGGTTTTGTAGTAGTAGGATTGTTCTTTATTGCCGAAATCATTTACAGAAGATACGCTGCCAGAACCATGGCCGAAATGGGAGGTATTCGCACACAATCACCAAAATTCACTTCGATGTTCATCATCCTGGTATTGGCATCTGTGGCCTTACCAACTACGTTTAACTTCGTTGGGGAATTCACGGTATTGTACAGTTTATCCCATATCAATATTTGGTTTGCCTTTTTGGGAGGTACCACCATCATCTTAGGGGCTTATTATATGTTGAAAATGTTCCAACAGGTAATGCTTGGGGAAACCAATACCCGAATTTTTGCAGAAGTAAGCTTCAATGAAGGTACAGTTTTAGTGCTGATTATCGCTGTTTTATTCTTTTTCGGATTGTATCCAAAACCAATAACAGACTTGATTACCCCAAGTTTAGAGCAAATTTTAAATCAAATAAACAGAATTAACTAGTCAAATAAAAACAATGAATACATTAATAGCTATAATAGGATTAGGTGTTTTATGCCTTTTATTTGAAATATTGGATTTTAGAAAAGCCATTATTCCCGTAACCGTAATTGGATTACTGGGCGTACTTGGCATCACAGTCTCTGAGTTTAATTCTCCGGAATCCTTCTACAACAACATGATTGTAGTGAGTAAATTTTCAAGTGCTTTTTCGGGCTTGTTTATCATTCTGACTATTTTCTTACTGACTTTGAGTCATAAATTTTATGAGAACAATCAGGGCAAACTATCCGATTTCATTGCCATAAAAATTTTCTTATTGGCCGGAGGCGTTGCCATGGTTTCCTTTGGAAACTTAGCCATGTTCTTCCTAGGAATCGAAGTATTGTCTATTGCCCTGTATGTGTTGGCATCCAGCAACCGATTGAGCATCAAAAGTAATGAAGCGGGTTTAAAATACTTCCTGATGGGATCTTTTGCCTCCGGAATTTTATTATTTGGAATCTGTATGATTTACGGAGCCATGGGAACTTTTGACACCTTAGAAATAAGCGAATTATCCCAATCTGCCGAATTACCGATTTGGTTCCCTATAGGAATCGCTTTGGTGACCATTGGTATGTTTTTCAAGATTGCCGCGGTTCCTTTCCATTTCTGGGCTCCTGATGTCTATGAAGGTTCGCCTGCTTTGACCACTGCCCTGATGAGTACCCTGGCCAAAGTGGTAGCCATTGCCACCTTATACAAACTATTGACCATCATGAATGCCGATTTATCTGAAAGCTTCAAATTGGTCATCGTAATAATTTCCATGGCTTCTATGACCGTAGGAAACATTATGGCTTTGCGTCAGGTCAATGTAAAACGTATGCTGGCTTTCTCCGGAGTTTCACATGCCGGTTTCATGCTGATGACTTTGCTGAGCAGCACCAATGCAGCCGGAACCTTATTGTATTATACTTCGGCCTATGCCCTGGCGGGAATTGCCGCCTTTAGCGTGATTTTATATGTGTGTAAAAACAATGAAAACGAAGATATCGCCAATTTCCACGGACTTGGAAAAACGAATCCCTTATTGGCCGCTATCCTTACCGCCTCTTTATTATCGATGGCCGGTATTCCTATCTTCGCCGGTTTCTTTGCCAAATTATTCCTGTTCAACCAAACCATACAAGCGGGCTATATTGCCTTGGTTATCGTTGCGATTGTGAATTCCATCATCAGTGTGGGCTATTATTTCAAACTTATTTTGGCGATGTACACCAAAGAACCGAATGAAGCCCGAACCGCAACTCCAATCAGTATTTATGCCGTAGCTATCATCGCTATCGTATTGAATATTGCCTTAGGTTTGTTTCCATCCTTAGTCTTGGATTTATTAGCGTAAAAGCTTTATTTTAAAATATACAAAAGCCATCAAGAATCATTTTGATGGCTTTTGTGTATAGACAACTTCAATAACCGTTTTAATCATTGTGAAATTACTATACTTGTTTTTCTAAATAGAATCTTAAAACGCATGGCTTTCGTCATAACATTCCATACATTTGTATATACAAATATTCATAAAGAATGGGAAATACATTAAAAATACAGATTTGGTCAGATATTATGTGTCCGTTTTGCTATATCGGCAAACGAAGACTTGAAGGCGCATTGGCCCAATTTGAACACCGGGATGCGGTTGAAATCGAATGGAAAAGTTTTCAACTCGATGCCAATTTTATTGCCTCGCCAGACGATAACATCATAGACCATTTGGCAGAGAAATATAGAAAAGACAATCAGTGGGCACAAGAAATGGTTGATAATATGACCCAAAATGCTAAAAATTCGGGATTGGATTTTCATTTTGAAAAAGCCATTTTGGCCAATTCCTTCAACGCACACCGACTGCTGCATTTAGCCAAAAAACACCATGTAGGCAACGAACTTAAAGAATTATTATTCAAAGCCTATTTGACCGATGGTAAAAACATAGATGATTTGAAAACCTTATTCGAATTGGGACTGCAAGTGGGATTAGAATCATCTACCATTGAAGACGTCTTGCACTCTACTGCCTACGCCAAAGAAGTGCAGGAAGATATTGAAATGGCACAAAAAATCGGCATTCAAGGCGTGCCCTTTTTTGTTTTTGATAACAAATATGCCGTTTCCGGTGCACAACACACAGAAACTTTTGTAAAAACCTTAGAAAAAGTGTGGGAAGAAGGCAGCTTTGTTCCGCAAATCACTATACTCGACAGCCAGGATGGGGAAAGTTGCGGGATTGAGGGATGTGATTAAATTTATCCAAAAACTACACGCCTGTAATAGGTATTGACATAAATCACACTATCTATTTCATTGAAAATAATGCAGCGTTTTCAATATTATACGACATTTTACCTTTTACGAAAACGTTAAAGGTTAAAAAAGCTAACAATATCGCAATATTTATTATCTTTGCATTAATTCTAAATATTTGGAATATGAGACCTATAATCCCCAATCTGGAAATCATAACCCCTTCTTTTGGAAGTTCATTTTCTATCACTAAATATGATGACAATGCCCGAAACAGTACCAACCACTGGCATTATCATCCGGAAATCGAATTGGTTTATATCAATGGTGGTTCCGGGAAAAGACAAGTAGGAAACCATGTCTCTTATTATAAAGATGGTGATTTACTGCTCATTGGCAGTAATTTACCGCATTGCGGATTTACCAACGAAGAGACCGGAAACAAAAAAGAAACGGTTATACAAATGAAACCCGACTTTCTCGGGAATGATTTTTTTGAAATCTCAGAAATGAAAAACGTCCGAAACTTATTCAACCAGGCCAAATCGGGTATTTCATTCAAAGGAGAGACAAAAAAAATAATCGGCGAAAAGATGGAAGCATTGGAAGAGCAATCCCAATTGGAGCGATTGCTGAGCATGCTGAACATACTAAATGAATTGGAGCTGTCTGATGAGAGCCAAATTCTGAATGCCGAAGGATTTACCATGGAAATGCAAATGCAGGATAATGACCGCATCAATATCATCTATAATTATGTGAAAGATCATTTCCAGGAAAACATCTGCCTGGAAGAAATTGCCGAGAAAGTGAGCATGACTGTTCCCTCTTTCTGTCGCTATTTTAAAAAAACAACCCATAAAACCTTCACCAAATTCGTCAACGACTACCGATTGGTTCATGCTTCTAAGCTATTGGCCGAAAAACCCATCAGTGTTACGGAAATCTGTTTCGAAAGCGGGTTCAATAACTTTAGCCATTTCAACAAATCCTTCCGTGAATTTACCGGCAAAAGCGCTTCACAATACCGCAATGAATTAAAATCATTTCTAGAGTAAAAATATTTTTAATGTTATTACATAAAAAAGGCTCCTAAAAGGAGCCCAATTTCACTAACCAATCTTAATTATTTAACAGCAACTGATTTATACACTTCTGAAAGAGGATCAGACATAATTGCTGCGGTTTCCTTAACTACCACAATTTCATATTTAGTAGTTTTTGCATTTGATTCAGCAACTAAGATATAAACTCCTTCCGGTAAGGCATTCAAGTCATACTTTTTAATCATTTTACCTTTTGAAGTAACACTCCCTGAGTGAATCAATTTGTTATTCCCATCATAAATAGATAGCTCAATTTTATTCATATCTTTAAGAGCTACACTTACCGTCTTTTTTTGTCCGTTTTTTTCAACTTTTGAAAAACCAACACCCATTGCATGCGCGAAAACCGTAATCAATATTACCGTTAACACTAAACTAAGTTTCAAAATCTTTTTCATAACTAAAAGTTTTAATTAATAATTCTATTAACTATTTCAAAGGTATCACAACAATGTAAGAGAAAACTGCGATGTATTCTCCCATTTATATGCTATATTACCTTTTACGAAAACGTTAAAGAAACAATCTAAAAATACAAAAACACTAGCAATAATTAGGCTAATCGGTGTTTTTACAGAAAAAACAACAGCCAAATCTAAAATTCCAAATACTTATCAACAAGAAAAAAAATTAACTTTTTGATACAAAAGCCAAAGCGTGTAATGCGTAAATTTGTATTATGTATGCTTTAGTCGATTGTAATAATTTCTACGCTTCCTGCGAACGTGTTTTTCATCCGAAACTCAACGGCAAGGCGGTTGCGATCTTATCCAACAATGACGGCTGCATCATTTCGCGAAGCAACGAAGCCAAAGCAGCCGGAGTTCCTATGGGAGCACCTGCTTTTAAAATTAAAGAATTAGTCAAAGAGCAAAACGTTCAGTTATTTTCGTCTAATTATGCCCTCTATGGCGATTTGAGCAATCGCGTCATGGCCATTTTAAACCAGTTTACGCCCAATGTAGAAATTTACAGCATAGATGAAGCTTTTTTGAATTTTGACGGCTTAGCCATTTCCGATTACCAGGATTATGGCATTCAAATAAAGAAACGGGTACAAAAATGGGTTGGCTTACCGGTTTGCATTGGTTTTGCGGAAACTAAAGCACTTTCAAAAATTGCGAATAAAATCGCCAAAAAATTCCAGGACAGGACAGCCGGCGTTTATGTCATTGACAATGAAGAAAAACGGATTAAAGCCCTAAAATGGACTAAAATTGAAGACGTTTGGGGCATTGGTTACCGAACCGTAAAAAAAGCCAGACTACGAAATATCAATACCGCACTTGATTTTATACAACCACAGCACGAAAACTGGATACAAAAAGAGATGGGCGTCATCGGACTTCGATTAAAATATGAGTTGGAAGGAAAATCAGTTTTGAGTCTGGAACCTATTGCAGAGCAGAAAAAAAGTATCGCCATTACCCGAAGTTTCCCCAAACAGATAGCCGATTTTGACTTGTTAAGGGAACGAATCGCTACCTTCGCATCGGTCTGTGCGGAGAAATTACGAAAACAAAAATCCTGCTGCCACACCATTATCGTATTTTTAGTGGTGGACAAACATACCGTCAGCACCACAAAATATTATTACAACAGTGCCATTACCCTGCCTTATGCCAGCAATTCAACATTAACAATTGCCAACACGGCAATCGAAATCCTCCGTAAATTACATCAAGGCAATGAAACTGTAAAATTCAAAAAAGCGGGCGTAATTGTGACGGAACTCATTGACGAAAACAAAAAGCAACTGCAATTGTTTGAAGAGGAAAATCCGAAACATTTGGTATTAATGCAAGTCATGGACCGGCTCAACAAAAAAATCGGGGATACAAAAATAAAGCTGGCCACCCAAAATTTAGAACTCACCTGGGATATGAACCAAAAACATCTGTCCTCAAAATACACCACTGATTTTAAAGAGATACTCGAAATACAATGTCACTAAAAAAAGACCAAAAATTACGTTTTTTTCATCCGGATCTCGAAAGTGAAATACGCATTCCGATGATTCAGGAAGGGATTTCTGCCGGATTTCCGTCCCCGGCGGCCGATTTTATGGAAAACAGCATCGATTTAAATAAAGAATTGAGCGAAAATCCCCTAGCTACATTTTACATCAGGGTCAACGGGAATTCGATGATCGATGCCGGCATCAATGATAAAGACGTATTGGTCGTAGACCGAAGCATCGAACCAAGGGACAATGCCATTGCCGTTTGTTTTCTAGACGGGGAATTCACCGTAAAACGTATTCAACTAGACAAAGACTGCCTATACCTTATGCCAGAGAATCAAAATTACGCTCCTATCAAAGTCACTGAAGACAATATACTCATCATTTGGGGAATTGTGACCTATGTGATAAAAAAAATGTGATTTCTAGCCACTAAGGAAGCAAAGTTTTCGAAAAGCTCACAAAGCTACTGAAGTAGTTCTCAAATTTTAAAGATTTAATTTATGAAAATGCAATTAACACAATTTTATAAGAACTTTAAACATCTGTTCTCTATAAAACATGAAGCCCGCCAAGTCATGAAACATTTATGCAGCTTTTCATAAAGTACTATTCGGAGACCCGGGTTTCTCTAACAACCAGTTTTTTACGTCTAATTTTATTAATGTCACAGTGGAACTGGGAATTTTTACTTTCATTCCTAAAATAAGATTGGCTATTTCTGTGGCTTTAGAAAATTGTTTTTTTTCACGATAAAGCTCAAACAATGCATATTTTGGTCTGAATCTCGAAGGAACCATTAGTGATGATAAATAATACGCATTTTCTGCCTTATTATACTGTTTTAATGATTTGTAACCATCACCAAGTTTCATTAGTAAATCAGTATGAATTTCAAATTTTTTAGCTTCTTCAAGCATTTTTGTGGCTTGTAGTGGGTTTATTATCATTAAGTCTAAGTTTAGTACATGACAAAAAAATATATTTCATTGATTGTTAGTAAAATAACAATCTAAAAATTTGCAAAAAAGACTGATATTTCTTATATTAAAGAATTATTACCACATAATTTTTCTAATGAAG
>JAKFBW010000164.1:0-75082 GCA_036676965.1 Flavobacterium sp.
TACTGCTTCCTTCAGATTCCACCTCACAATGGACACCCTTGCATTTAGCTAACACTTCCCACTGTAAAGGCGTGTTCGGGACTTGCACCCTAGAGTTACCGCCCATGCTGGGCACACAACAAAAAGCTCCTTAAGGTTTCAGAACTTTAAGGAGCTTTTTTTGCAATAAACACAAGTAATACCAAACACATTTATAAATTAATCTGAAATGTTATTGTATTATGAAGATATAGTTTGAAAATAGTACAATTTATTGGACTATATTGAAAACATAATCGGTATAACGGAGGTTATATTACACTACAAAAACAAATGGTTCGTCGCAAAACGAATCATTTTTGTAAATTAATTTTTAGATTTTTTGCTGTTCTTTTGCGCCAACAATAAGCAATGGGCGGCACATGCATGGAGTTTATAATTTTTATGTACGCTACCCACATTATGCCCTGTTGCATCCAGTATTTCGCACTTTTCCCTTTCTGTTTTTCCTACATTAAGTACGTTTTCACCTTTTATGTTATAGTACGAACCATTCTTTTTAGCCCTGCCCAACTTCTTTCCCTTAGAATCAATAACATTCCCGTTTCCATCAATAAAATATATAGTCTTACCTTCATTATTTTTCACGATATTATCTTTGGTAATAAATCCTAATTTGTTCCAACCGTGATCGTGAATTTCACCCTTTTTATTGATATGAATTTTTTCAGTTTGTGTGGAGCCCGATTTGGTTTGTGCGTTGGCACTTAACGAAAATACCATTAAAAACATTGTTAGTAATGAAACCGTTTTTGTCAAAATTAATTTTTGTGTTTTCATAATAAATATATGTTTAATTATCTTCAGTTCCGCTGTTGCCCGGTCTTCAGTATCGCTGTTGCTCGATTTTTATTTTCTAAAGTTTCAATTTATTAATTTTAAAATATTTACAATCACAGAAACCTATCCAAACCCATTATCAAAGTTACACTATATTTCGTTTACTAGTTTTAAGTATTACATTTTCATTCCTTCCATAGGGTCTTGCCCTTTGCGGAATTTATACTCACTGTTGATGGCATAGGCTCCGGTAATTACCACTTTTTTGTCGGGATCCATTGCCGAGGTAATTTCAATCATTCCACCCGACTCAACGCCTGTTTCGACCATCACGTTTTCAAAAACACCATGACTTTTTTCGACCCAGATAAAAGTGGCATTTTCATCCCTGATGACGGCGTCAACAGGAATAAACAACCCTTTTACATTAGACTGGGTCAATCGGGCGATGGCCTGCATTCCGGGTTTTAAAAACCCGCCCGCATTGGGCACTTCCATCCGGATAAGAAGCAATCTCGAATCGGGATTGATTTCGGGATTGATAAAAGAAATCTTGGCGCGCACCGTCTGATTCGGAAAATCCACAAAAGAAAGCTGTGCCGTTTGTCCCAAGCGCAAACTTTTGGTATAATTGACATTGACTTGGGTTTCCAACCAAAGATTTTTTAAATCGGCCAATTTAACAATGGGTGCACCTTCCATGACATAGCTGCCTTCGGTGGCCAGAATTTCCGAAACCGTTCCGCTGTGGGGACTGTAAAAAGTAGTGTACGGCGACACTTCTTTCTGGCTTTTTATCGATTCAATCTGCGCATTCGACAAGCCGAAAAACAATAGTTTTTGCCTGGCAGATGCCAACATGTTCTTGGCATTTTTACCAAAATCCCCGGGCATCGCCAGTTGTTTATATGCTGTTACATAATCCTGTTTGGCGATGGCCAAATCCTCACTATAGAGTTGATATACCGCTTGATTTTTTTGGATAAAATCGCCTTCAGTTTTAAAGTATAATTTCTCGATGCGTCCCATGGCCCTGGCAGCAATACTTTTCAATTGCTCCTGATTGATGGTCAAAACGCCGGTGTAATTTGCTTCCGGACTGCTTTGCGATGCAACAATAGTCGCTGTGGTGATATTCCCCAACCTTATTTGCTGATTACTCAGTGAAATTTCGTTGGACACCTCTTTGTCTTTTTTCATTGGTGTTAATTCCATTTGACAAATAGGGCATTTGCCCGGCTTATCTTCCTTCACTTGTGGATCCATCGAACAGGTGTAATATACTTCTTCTTCGTGTTCATGCCCACTATGTTCTTCTTTACTTTTGGTATTACAGGCCAAAACCAAGGCGAATACCAGCAATAGCAAACCGATTTTTTTTAGCTCTCTCATAACTCTCATAATTATTCTGTTTTTATAAAACTCTCGCTATCCATCAGATACTGCCCGTTTTGCGCTACCTCATCTGCTATAGTTAGACCTTCAATAATTTGTACAAAACCATTTCTTTCGAATCCCGTTTTGATAACGGTCGCTTTAAAACCATTTCCTTTTTTAAGAAAAACTATTTTTTGGTTTCCCAAACTCACCAAGGCCTGTTTTTCAAGCCAAATTCCTTTCATCGGATGGGTCTCAATGCGCCCTTGCAATCGTAAACCGATAGGCAATTGCAACTTTTCATTATTCAAGTACACCCTGATTCGGTTCGTTTTTTCAGTTGGGCTGAGTTGGGTTTCGATAAAATTTACTTTCCCTTGGATAAGTTCCTTTTCGTCTAATTCTGATGTAATGGCAATGGATTGACCAACTTTAATTTGATTCGCATAACCTTGGATAACATTAAAAACTCCCCAAACTTTATTGGTATTGACTAATTTGAAAACCACTTCGTTTTTAGTGATATAATCCCCTTCTTTGAGCAGAGGGGCACTTGTTGTTGCTGTTTTTTGCATAGTGTCACCACCGGATGAAACCCCATTTTCTGTTCTACCAACAATACCATTTACCGGACTATAAATAGAAATTACCGGATGAACTTTTTTGGTGGCGGCCAAGGAATTAATCTGGCTAGTACTCATTCCGTAAAGCGCTAATTTTTGTTTTATTGCTTTTATGATAGCCGTGTTTTCAGCATCATTTGAAATCAGGTAGATGAAATTTTGCTGTTCCGTCAATAACTCCGGACTGTATACATCAAATAATTTTTGTCCCTTGGTTACTTTTTGGAATGCATAATTGACATACATTCTTTCGATTCTGCCGCTGATTCGTGCCGCAATATTTACAGATGAATTGGGATCATAGGCTACGGTTCCGGGCAGGTTGACCTCACTGCTGATAGCTGTGTCTTTGGCTCTGGTAGTTTGAAAATTCCCCACCACAAAATGATCGGCAGCTTGCAACACATCCTCCATCGAATGACTTTCATCGGCTTGTTTATCACTGACTTTTTTTACCAAAGCCATTCCGCAAATAGGGCAATTTCCCGGCTCATTTCTGATGATTTCCGGATGCATCGGACAGGTATAAATTTCCGCTTCATGCAAATGAGTGGTTTGCTTGTTCGATTTTCCAACAAAATAATACACTGCAAATCCCACAAGCAAAACGGCCGTAGCCAACAAGCTATATTTTAAATATTTGTTCATAATCATTTTGTTTCCAATTGTTTTTCAATCTCAACTTGGGTATTCAGGATGGCCTGCAATTTATTTAGCTTTTCCATTTGGGCCATATTGAGTGCTTCCCAGGCATCAAGTACCACAAATAAATCGCCTGTGTTGTTTTGCCAAGCTAAAACAGCCGTGTCATAATTGCGTCGCAAGGCCGGAATAATGCTTTTTTCGGCAATATCGTATTGTTTTTTCAGCGTAGTCAATTCGGTTTGCATTCCCGTAATCATTCCCGAGGCTTCATTCAAAATCATTTTTTTTTGCCATTCTAAACTTTCGTTTTTAATCTTGATGCTGTTGATATTCGACTTATTCATTTTGGTCGACCAAGGCATCGGAAGGCTAACCATCCCCATCAAAGAGAACTGCTGCGGTACCTCACCAAAAGCAAACATGTGATCGTATTTGATTCCAAATTCCGGCAACAATTTCGCTTTCTCGGTTTCCATTTTCAACTGATTCAATTCGATTGTTTTTTCAATTGCTTTGACATCGCTTCGGTTTTGGGCCAGTAAAGCCGTATCCGATATTAAAACATCAAAATCTTTTACCGTATAATTGGAATCAATTTCAAAAAGGGTATTCTTATCTCTCACCATCAAGGTATTGAGTACAATCCTTTTCTGGGCAATGTTATTTTGCAACATGACCTCCATACTTTGCATCTCGTTATAACTTGATTTTGCTTTGTAGTAGGTGGGCAATTTATCCATATTGTACTGATAGCGAATTTCCATACTTTTGATCATGTATTCCAAAAGCAATAGATTTTCCTTAATGATTTTGGTTTGCTTATCCAACACCAGCCATTGGTAATAATTGGTTTTGGCCAAAGCATTCAACTGGTTGATGGTGTATTTTTTGTTCTCGGCTTCCACCGAAGACATCGCATTCATATAATTCGCATCGGCTTTTTGTCTGGAAGCATTCGGAAACATTTGTGTAAAACCAATCATGTACGACCCCATTCCCGGACTCATTCCATCAGCTTTCCACATTTTGGTATTATACGGTGTCATAAAGAATCCCGTATTAATTTCGGGCGGCATCCAACTTCTAGCTCCTTTTGCAGCGGCATCCATACTTTGAATATCGGCATCGTACATTTTTAATTGTGGATTGTTTGCTTTGATGGTTGTCAAAACTTCTTCCAACGAAAGTCTTTGAGCCACTAAATTTGTAGTGCTTAAAATCAAACAACTTACGGCGATATAATATTTATTCTTTAGCATCTATAAGTTCTATTTTACCTTTCGTTTTTAATTCGCGTAGTTTTACCATTTCAAAAACAACAGGTGTTACTAATAATACATAAATAGTTGAAGTAATTGTACCTCCAATGAGTGGAATAGTGATAGGGAGCATCACATCGGCACCTGTTCCTGTTGCCCAAAGAATGGGTATTAATCCAAACAGCGAAACGGAAACCGTCATTAGTTTTGGTCTCAGCCTTTTTGCTGAACCATCAATAATATACTGCCTTAAAATAGCTTCAGAGATAGTCTCTCTACTATTGCCATATTTTTCTACCATTTTATTCATGGCTTCATTTAAAAAAATGGTCATTAGCATCGCCGTTTCTATGGCCAGTCCAAATAGTGCTATAAAGCCAACTGCCACCGCCACAGATAAATTAATGCCATAAAAATAGACCATAAATATCCCGCCAATTAGGGCAAATGGTACTGTTATCATAGTAATTAAAGCTTCTTTCATAGAATGATATCTGAAGTATAAAACAAAAAAAATGATACTAATAACAATCGGCAAAATCATTCGAAGTGTTTTGGTGGCTCTAATTTGGTTTTCCCATTGCCCGCTCCATTCCACATAATAGCCTTTGGGCATTTTAGTCATCATCGCATTCAATTTTTTCTGCGCCTCTTTTACAGTACTTCCTAAATCCCGCTCGCGAACATTGAACAATACACTACCGCGAAGCATGGCGTTTTCGCTGTTTATCATGGGTGGTCCGTCGCTTATTTTTACGTCGGCAACAGCTTCCAAAGGAATTGGTCCGAATTGCATGGTTTGCACTTGCAGTTTTTTCAAGGCTTCGATGCTATTTCGGTATTCTTGTGCGTATCGCGCATTTACAGAAAAGCGCTGTCTTCCTTCGATAGTTGTAGTTAGTTTCATTCCTCCAATAGCAGCTTCGACAACATTATTTACATCGTCAATAGTAAGTCCATATCGGCCAATGACTTCCCGTTTTGCTTCAATATCAATATATTTTCCGCCAGTTATAGGTTCGGAATATAAATCCTTTACTCCAGCTGTACCCTCTAGTGCTTTTTTAATTTTTTGAGATAAAACATCTATCGTATCTAAACTTGCTCCGTAAATTTTTATTCCCACATCGGTTCTGATACCTGTTGAAAGCATATTAATTCGATTAATAATGGGTTGGGTAAAACCGTTAGTTACACCGGGCATTTGCAGCTTATTGTTTATTTCTGTTACAATGTCATTTTTATTTTTGCCTTCTCTCCATTCGTGTTGGGGTTTTAGTAAAACAATTGTTTCAATCATGCTTATGGGGCTATTGTCGGTCGCTGTATTTGCCCTGCCGGCTTTTCCTAAAACATGAGCCACTTCGGGTATCGATTTTATCAGTTTGTCTTGGACTTGCAAAATTCGTTTTACTTCGGAATTTGACACATCGGGCAAGGTGACCGGCATAAACAAAATGGAACCTTCATCTAAAGGAGGCATAAATTCGGAACCCAGACGCGTAAACATCAATATGCCAATTAGCAAAGTAATGATATTTAAACCCAACAATGATTTTCGCCATTTTAAACAAAAAGTTAGAATTGGAGTATAGATGCTTTCCAGTTTTCTGTTAATTGGATTTTTTGCTTCGGGGCGAAGTCTGCCTTTGAGTAAAAAACTAATTAAAACAGGTGTAAGTGTAATGGTTATAAAGGCATCAATAATGAGTATAAATGACTTTGTATAAGCCAATGGGCTAAACAACTTGCCTTCCATACCCGTAAGAAGAAATACCGGTAAAAAGGAAGTAATTACAATTACGGTTGAATAAAAAGCACCTGGCCCCACCAATTTGGAGGAAGCCTCAATTATTTTAAGTTTTTCTTCAGAAGATAACGGGTCGTGTTCTTTTTTGAAGATTTTTTTTAGAAGATTTTTCATTTTTCAATCGATTGTTGATTACTATCCATTTCTTCCTGTTTCTCTGAAATATTCCGATACGCATTTTCAACCATCACAATACCGTCATCAACCACAACACCTATGGCAAGAGCAATACCGGTTAGTGACATAATATTGGACGATATCCCGAAAGCCTCAAGCAAAATAAACCCAATCGAAACGGATATCGGCAACTGTATGAGGATGATTAAAGCGCTTCTCCAATGAAAAAGAAAAATAAGAACAACAATAGAAACGGTAATCATCACTTCAATCAAAGTGCCTTTAACCGATTCGAGAGCTTGTTCTATTAGTTCGCTTCTGTCATACGAAATTTTAAAAGAAACCCCTTCGGGCAATCCTTTTTCGACTTCTTTCATTTTTTCTTTTACGGCGTTTATTACCTTATTGGCATTTTCGCCATAGCGCATCACCACGATTCCGCCGACTACTTCACCTTCACCATTGGCATCAAAAATACCCAAACGCAAATCGCCACCCATTTGAACAGAACCAAGATCTTTTACTCTTACGGGAACGGCATTATAATTTTTAACGGTGATGTCTTCTACATCTTTTATGTTTTTAATGTAACCTAATCCCCTCACGATATAGGCCATATTGCTCATTTCAAATTTTCTGCCGCCCACATCATTGTTACTGGTCTTGACCGCTTGCATCACTTCCATCATGCTAACATTATAGTATTGCATTTTTAGAGGATCTAAAACCAGCTGGTACTGTTTTTCAAAGCCACCAAAAGAAGCCACTTCAGCCACGCCGGGAACGGTTTGTAATGCAAATTTCACATACCAATCCTGTAAAGCCCTTTGCTCTCCCAAGTCCATCCCGTTGGCTTCTAAATGATACCAAAAAATATGTCCCACACCCGTGCCATCGGGGCCCAAGGTCGGGACAACATTTTGGGGCAACAATCGCTGGGCATAATTCAATCGTTCCAACACTCGGGTTCTTGCCCAATAGACATCTACATCATCTTCAAAAATGATATAGACAAAGCTCATCCCAAACATAGACGCACCACGAATGTTTTTAATTTTTGGAATTCCTTGAAGATTAGAAACTAAAGGGTAGGTCACTTGGGCTTCGATAACTTGTGGGCTTCTTCCCATCCATTCCGTAAAAACTATGACTTGATTTTCTGACAAATCAGGAATGGCATCAATAGGATTTTGTTGCACACTGTAAATACCCCAACCCAATAAAGAGGCGGAAACAAGCAGGACGACAAATCGGTTTTTTAATGAAAATGATATTAATTTTTCGACCATAACAATTTAATTTTTAAAGAAAACGTATTTCATCTTTTCAATCGGATGAATTCCTTTTCCGGCATTGTTACTACAATTCTTTGTGTATACCTCCGCATGTCAACATCTCAGCGCCATAATACGGATTCTTGATGTCTTTGGTTTCACTAATCCAATAGCCGCTTTTTCCCTCATCATACATCGGGCAATAATCCTGATACAGTTTTTTATCTGTTTTGAAAAGCGTAAGCAAGTCACTTACATTTTTACTCAATTGGGCAAAATGCTCTCTTTGATGCACTATTTCTCCGGCAGTCTTGTTAATGTGATCCGCATGTTCTCTGGCATGATCCGCAATGGCAATAAATTCCTTTTTAAACCCTTCCTCTATTTTATCCGGATTTAAATTATTTAAAGTAGCCACTAATTCTTTTCCCGCCTGTGCTGCTCCTTTGGAATCATCTTTGACCAAAGCATTTTTTAAAGACAAATAATTATTTACAATTTCTTCAATAGAAAAAGAGGATTGATTGGCTGCTTCTGTTGTGGTTTCTGACTTCATTGTTTCTGAATCTGTTGTTTCTTCTTCTTTGTTTTTTTGATTACAAGAAACTATTACGAATATCATTACTAAAGCTGAAAGAATTATATTTTTCATTTTTAAAATTTTAAGTTATTGAAAATTAGATTAGTGTTTATGGTCTTCTTTTGGGGTCATTTCCATTCCACATTTAGGGCATTCCCCTTTGGTATCAGAAGTTGATCCGTCCATTGGACAAACATATTTTGTCACAATTTTACTTTGAGGCTGACTCCCTTTTAGGGGGTGAGTATCTATTTTTTCGGTGATTTTCACCATTCCAGTTCCACATTTAGAACATTTCCCTTCAGTTTCAGAAGTTGAACCATCTATAGGGCAAACATATTTTGTCACCATTTTATTTTTAGGTTGACTTCCTTTTAAAGGGTGAGTATCTATTTTTTCGGTGGTTTTTATCATCTTCATTGCACATTTAGAACATTTGCCTGGTTTATCAGAAGTTGAGCCATCCATAGGACAAACATATTTTGTCACAGTTTTGCTCATAGGCTGACTTCCTTTTAAAGCGTGGGTACTAATCTTTTCAGTGACTTTTGTCAACTCCATTCCACATTTAGGACATTTTCCTTCGCTTTCAGAAGTTGAACCATCCATTGGGCAAACGTATTTTGTCACCATTTCACTTTTGGCTTGACTTCCTTTTGCCGCGTGGGTATCAATTGTATCGGTGGTTTTGGCCATTTCCATTCCACATTTAGAACATTTACCAGGTTTGTCGGAAGTTGATTTGTCCATTGGACAGACATATTTTGTTTCAACAATAATTGATGCTTGACTTCCTTTAACTGCAGGGTTATGTTTCATTTTGGTGGTTTTTACCAATTCCATTCCGCATTTGCTGCATTTGCCTTCTTTAATACTTACTTCACCAGGATGCATTGGACAAGTGTAAGTTGTTTTTTGAGCCTCTTCTTTCGAAGGTTTTGTGCTGGTTTGAGCTGATGCTGTTGAGCTGACTGCCAAGAATACGCTTAGCACGATAATTAGTGTTTTCATTTTTTTTTTTTTGTAAAACGGCGTATTGACTTCCTCGAATCTTCGATTTAGGGAATTACCATTTCGGGTTCAACTTTTAATAATTTTGAATAGAATAAGCTGGAATACAATCAAATAAAAGTAGTAAACTTTTAATTTAATAATTGAATTAGCCTGAAAATAAAGAATTTAAAGCAATATTTGCTTTGAATTTGACACACTTTTGGCTGTCAAAATGGTTTTAGCCTATTTTAGGAATAAGCCAGATAGACGAATATCCATCAGAAGTAAAGGATACTGATGGATAAAATCGTTGTTTTTTAGAAGAAAAATTAAAAATATTCTGTCCCATTTCAAATGAAGCAGAAGAGACAACGGCACTATTTGCGGCAGAAGCACCGCATAAAGCCTGGCCACATTTTCCTTTGCAGCCCGTCTGTTTTTCATTTTCTGAATGGGATTTTTTTTGACAACAGTCTTTCTTTGTTGTTTTTGCAGTCATTTCTTTACTGCAACATTTCATTTCTGACTGATTATTTCCACAAGCCAATGCGATACCCGGCGTCAAAAAGAACGCGAGTAAAACAATTAATAAGAAGTGGAAATTTTTCATTGTTATAAATACTTGGAACAAAGTTAAAAAAATTAAACCTTATTTCGTTTCAAAAGTCATTTAAAATAATCACAAAGCCATCAGCTGTAACTATTTGGCATCACCAAACAGCTTATACATAACCGATTGTGTCAAGGACAAAATAATACTGAACAGTAAAGCGGTCCAGAATGAATCTACTTCAAATCCGCCCACAATTTCGGTACAAACCAGAATCAGTATGGCGTTGATGATTAACAAAAACAGTCCTAAAGTAAGTATGGTCACCGGTAAGGTCAAAATCACAAGGATAGGTTTGATAAAAATATTAAGCAATCCGAGAACAACTGCCACAATCAATGCTGTTCCAAAACCAGCCACATGAACGCCTTTCATGAAGTGTGAAATCAGCAGGACTAAAATAGAAGTGACTAAAACTCTAATAATTAATTTCATTTGCTTTGTATTTGTTGTTTCAAAAATACTATTATTTTAAATTATAGCCATTGGTTTAAAGAAAGAAATTATTTCAAGCTCCAAAAACCAACATTCGAAACTTATTTTGCAACCCCTTCCGTAGTCATTACCACTCGTTTTATCGTTCTATCTGGATTGTATTCTAACTTATCAATACAAACCGATCTGCTGTAGCTTGAACCATTTGTTTGTATTGCTCCATTATGATAAATAAAATAAGGTTTCCCTTTAAAGTCTAAAATCGCCTGATGATTCGTATTACTATTTCCTGCAATTTCATTTAGAATACCTTTGTATTCATAAGGTCCTTCTATATTATCTGCCATAGCATAGGCAATTTTTTCAGGAAAACCACTGGCATAACTAAGGTAATATTTTCCGTTCTTTTTATGAACCCAAGGTGCTTCGGTAAATTGAAATCCTTCGAAATCTATTTTCTTAATTGGGCCGTCAATTTCAATCATGTTTTCTTTCAGTTTTGCGTAATAGCAAACTCCATTACCCCAAAACAACCAAGCTTGTCCATTATCATCAATAAAAACCGCAGGATCAATACATGTCCAGGAATGCGTAGAAGCGAAACAATCTGCATTGGTCAACAATGGCTTCCCTAGTGCATCTTTATAAGGCCCTTGTGGTTCATCGGCAACTGCTACCCCAATTCCAGAACCATTTGTACTAATGTACCAATAATACTTTCCATTTCTTTTAATGGTTTGACCCGCATAAGCATCATTGGTTTTATCCCATTTAAAATCTTCAATTTTTAATGGCACTGGATATTCGGTCCAATTTTTCAAATCGGTTGTTGAAAAAACCAACCAATCTTTCAATTTATAGCCTTTTTGTCCGCCTTCAAAATCATGTCCTGTAAACAACCACAACGTATCTTTTTCAACAAAAGCTGCTGGATCAGCCGTGAATTTATGTTTGATTATTGGATTTCCCTCTGCTTTAAAACGAAATGTTCCATCTTTAGAAGTCAATAAACTTTGAGGAACACCGCCCCATTTTTCCTGCAATCTTTTTGCTTCTTCTATTGTAATTCCTACTACACTTCCGTGTCGCGGAAAGAAATCTTTGGTAAACGATTCGGTTTTATCTGTAAAATGAAACAAATCTTTAGAACGTTGAAATTCATAACGTCCACTAGAATACAAATCATACATTAAAATATATTCGTCGCTATTATTGAGTTTAAAAACTGACGAACCTTCCACTCCCGTCTTTTTATCAGCATAAAAATCTAAATATTCGAAACTTTCTTTCCAAGGCCCTTGCAATTTTTTACTTGTAGCCTGTTTGATACCGTTTTTGATTTCCTTTCCGTTTTCGTCTTTTGTATTTCCTTTGTAGAAGAAATGATAAATGCCATCTTTATAAATAATATCGCCATCAATAGCACCATCTTTTGGACTAAACATTAGTTTTGGTTCTTGCTCAAAACCAGTAAAATCTTTATTGGCATAAGCCGAATAAAAATCCAATTTTAAATTGTCCTTATAACGAACCGTGAAGTAAACCAGATACTTTTTTACTTTGGCATCATAAAAAGTCTGTGGCGCCCAGACCCATTTTATACCTTTAAATTTCTTAGGATATAATTTCTCCAAATCAATTACCGATGATTTCCAATCCAAAAGATTGTTGGAATGCATCAAAACAATTCCCGGATTGTAATCCCATCCATTTTTCTTAGTATTCATATCGGTAGCAACAATATAAAAACTGTTTCCATCAGCACCTCTCAAAATATGCGGATCACGAATCCCGCCAGTATTAGAAATATCTTTCGATGCTACTACTGGTTCATTATTATTTAGCGCTTTCCAATTCACTGCATCATCGCTTACTGCAAAGCGCAATTGTTCTTGTTTTTCGGCAGGACCTTTCCCTTCAAAATAGGCAAAAAGATAACCTTTTAAATCTTTCTTTTGAGCACTCAAACTGGACACGCACAAAATGCTGCATAATGCTATTTTAAATATCGACTTCATGTTTATTTTTTAGTATCAAATGAGAAATTCATGTTCCAATGTTTCGCTAAACGAAGCGCTTCATTTTTAGTCAAATGAATTACTGAACCATGTTTTTGAACTGAAAAATTAGTTCGTTTCATCACTCCTTGATCAAAATGACCAAGATTAGTAAATGTTTTAAAATCGGTGGTTTCTGCAAATCCGAAATTGTGTGGGTTTACACTAAAAATATCGTACATCAACACCCATTTGTTTTCACCGATACGTTTAAATACATTTGGAGCTTCGCATGATTTTTTTTCAAAATCAATTTGATCTGGCTGGTACACATAACCGCTATTTACTTTATCCGAAAATGCCATTTTAATACCTCCCGGATTTTCCTGAGCTACATACATCATACAGAATTTTCCATCTGGCAGTTTTGTAATGTCAGCATCTAAAATTTGCTTTGTACTATCTGGATATTCAAAAAGAATTTCCGGATCAGTTTCAAGAGTCGTAAACGCATCATTCATATAAGCATAATACAATTTAGTACGTCCTTTACCCTGACGCATCGTGAAATAAATCATGATTTTGCCTTTCACCTCATCATAAATCAATTCGGGTGCCCAAACACAACCAACATTCAGTTCAGGATATACCTTACTGATATCCAAAATAGAATGTGACCAATGAATCAAATCTTTTGATTTCATCAACACCAAATCCCTGTTGTTTCCCCAATCGTACAATTCTTGTGGACGTTCCCATTCCGTTTCTCTATAGCCTTTTTGTTTACCATAAATATGTAAGTCGGTCATTGCTAAATAAAAATAACCATCATTACCGCGCATAATGTAAGGATCGCGAATCCCTTTTTGCTCAGCAATAGTATCACCAGCTATAACTGGTTTTCCAGCGTTGACATCAGTAAACGTATAACCATCATTACTCAATGCAAAATACAATCCGTGAGTGTCATCTTTGAAATAAGTCATTAAATAAGCACTCATTTTCTCTTTTGAATCCTTATTCTTCAAGGAATTACAAGCAGATACAAGTGCAATCATCACAAAAAGCAATGCAAACCTTTTTACATTACTATTTTCTCCTAAAAAGCGAATAGCTATTTTCATTTTTATCATAGTTTAACCATTTATAAAATAGTTGATTTTCCAAACAGAGCAAAATAAGTGTTTTTATTACATTTATCAAAATTATAATTTTTAAAAAATTTTCATAAAAAAAAGCAACTCGAAAGTTGCTGTTCTGTGCTATTTTAAAATATGATATTTTATAACTAATTTAAAAACGAAATGACCATTTGATAAAACAAGGCTGGATTTTCGGCATGAAGCCAATGTCCGGCATTTGGAATCGTCTCCAGTTTCATTAATGGAAAATGAACGGCTATATTTTCAACATCCGAATCTAAAATGTAATTGGAATTTCCACCACGAATAAAAAGTGTTAGTTTTTCAAAAACCAGTTCTGATGGTAAAGGCACTCCTATTTCTTCAATTTTTTCATTGAAAACAGGTAGATTAAATCGAAATGCCAATTGTCCCGGCTCTTGCCAATACAGGTTTTTTAACAAAAATTGTTTGGTCCCAAAATCCGTGATGTATTCACCCAAAGTTGCTTCAACGTCTGAGCGACTTGGTTTAACCGAAAAATCAACAGCATTCAATCCCGCTAAAATAGTATCGTGATGCTGCGGATAAAATTTTGGTCCGATATCGGCCACGATTAATTTATCAACCAATTCCGGATACCTTGTCGCCAGGAGCATTGCCACTTTCCCTCCCATCGAATGTCCTAAAATATTAATTGATTGCAAATCATGGTGCTGACAATAACCAACAACATCCTGAACCAGCACTTCATAATTGAATTCCTCCGAATGAAAACTGCGCCCGTGATTACGTAAATCGAGCATGTGCACCTGAAAACCTTCTTCGGCAAATTGTGCCCCTAGTGTTTTCCAATTGTCTGACATTCCCAGAAATCCGTGAAGGATTAACAATGGTGTTCCCTTTCCTTCTATTTTTGAATAAAGCATTTAAATTTAGATTTTAGATTTTAGATTGCAGAAAAAGAAATCAATGTCTTCCAACTGAATCTTCAATCAATTGAAATTATTTTAATTTTTGCAGATACATATTGACTACGTTTTCCAAACCAAGATACAAGGCTTCGGCAATTAAAGCATGACCGATAGAAACTTCTAATAATCCTGGGATATTTTGTTTGAAAAACTGAATATTATCTAAACTCAAATCGTGTCCGGCATTGATTCCCAAACCGAGTTCGTTAGCTAAAACCGCCGATTTTACATACGGATCGATCCCGTTTTTATTCCCTAAAGCATATTGATGCGCAAAAGCTTCGGTGTATAATTCGATTCTATCCGTTCCCGTTTTCTTGGCACCTTCAATCATTTCCAACACCGGATCCACAAAGATGGAAGTTCTGATACCGTTGCGTTGAAATTCCTGAATCATCTCGGTCAAATAGGATTGATTTTTTACCGTGTCCCAACCCGCCGAAGAGGTAATGGCTCCAATTGCATCGGGAACCAGGGTAACCTGATCCGGTTTACATTCTAAAACCAAATCAATGAAATTATGTTGTGGATTCCCTTCGATATTGTATTCGGTGTAAACAACAGATTTCAAATCACGGGCATCCTGATAGCGAATATGGCGTTCATCCGGACGGGGATGAATCGTGATTCCCTGCGCCCCGAATTGCTGAATATCGGCAGCCACTTTTAATAAATCCGGAACATTTCCTCCTCTTGCATTACGTAAAGTAGCTATTTTATTGATGTTTACACTTAACTTTGTCATTGGAATACTTTTTGATTGCACTAAACTATTATTTGACCGCAAAAATACAAAGTAAAACTTAGGAGTTTTTGCTTATTTTTGATTATTTTGCAATGAAATATGGAGGATTACTTTATGACTGAAATTACAAACTATATTACCAACGATTACAAAGCGATTGACAGCCAACAAACGATTTTGGATGTTCAGGAGTTTTTTGTTAATCTGCACTTTTCCCATTTTCCCGTGGTAGAAGAGGGCGTTTATATTGGCAGTATTGCGTCGGAAGATATTGAAACTTTTGACAGCAATAAAAAGGTAAGTGATTTTAGATATACACTGGAAACTTTTTTTGCCCGAACCAATTCGGTTTGGCTGGAAGTATTGGAAGTGTTTGCCAAAAACCATACGAATCTGGTTCCTGTTTTGGATGAAAACAATGCGTATGTGGGTTATTATGAAATAGACGACATCATGACGTTCTTTCACCAAACTCCATTTTTGAAAGAACAGGGAAGAATCATAAAAGTAAAAAGCGGAGTACATGACTATTCTATGAGTCAAATAACCCAAATTATTGAAAGCAATAATGGTAAAATTTTAGGTTTATTCATTTCTGAATCAGAGGTAGACAGTGTTGAAGTAACCATAAAAATCAGTCTGGGTGCCATGAATGAAATTATTCAGACTTTCAGACGATACAATTATGAAATTGTTTCAGAACATCAGGAAGACAATTACATCAATAACTTAAAGGAACGTTCAGACTATCTGGACAAATACCTTAATATATAGTCCCGATTTGAAGATTCGACAATCCGTTCATCAAACAGATGAAGTAACGAATATCCAAATTCACCAATTTTAAAGAAAATGAAAATAGCCATTTACGGTCAATATTACCAAATCAGCACAGAGCCCATTATAAAAGACATTTTCGTTTTTTTAAATAAAAATAATGTAGACCTATATATTGAATCTAATTTTCTTAATTTGATTCGTGAAAAAAATCTGATCCGGAAAAAATACAAAACCTTTTCTTCCCATTCCGAATTAGACCAAACTTTTGACATGCTCATTAGCATTGGTGGGGACGGAACCATTTTGAGAGCTGCAGCATTAGTCGGGGATTCCGGAATTCCGATTCTTGGTATTAATGCAGGCCGATTGGGTTTTTTGGCAACCGTTCAAAAGGAAAATATCGATACTTTTTTACAATTTGTCATCGATGCCAAATACACTCTTTCCAAAAGAACCCTACTCAGCCTAAGCTGTTCTCCCGAGAACGAATCGATACTGGACATCAATTTTGCCATGAATGAAGTTTCTGTCAGCAGAAAAGACACCACTTCCATGATTACAATTGACACCTATCTTAACGGAGAATATTTGAATTCCTATTGGGCAGACGGCCTGATTATATCTACACCAACCGGATCGACAGGCTATTCATTAAGTTGTGGGGGACCGATACTCACCCCCGATGTAAAAAGTCTGGTCATCACCCCTATTGCGCCCCACAATCTCAATGCCAGACCCTTAGTAATTCCTGATGAAACCGAAATTCGATTGAAAGTTTCAGGAAGAGAAGAAAATTATTTAGTTTCATTAGATTCCAGAATCACTTCTGTAGGAAATGAAACAATATTGACCATCAAGAAAACCCCATTTCAAATCAACATGGTCGAAATCCCCGAAGAAACCTTCTTAAAAACACTTCGAAAAAAATTACTTTGGGGAGAAGACAAGAGAAATTAGTTTTCACAACTATACGATTCCCGCTGTTTTTTCCGTTTCAAAGTTAAAACCCGCTTATTATAGTCCTGTCAGTGTGTCAATTATTTAAAAGCTACATTTAGCTTTACAGGTATTGAATCGCATTGATAATTATTATATTTGCACGCAATTTTTAATTAAATGAATAAAATTTTCAGTTTATTTATATGCTTCATCATAACCATGACCATGCAAGCGCAAACTCATGAAATAGGTGTTTTCATTGGCGGCAGCAATTACATTGGAGATGTGGGATCTACTACTTACATCGCTCCTAATGAGCCTGCTATTGGGGTACTTTACAAATGGAATAAAAGTCCGCGACACGCCTATCGTTTCTCCTACACCCAATCAAAAATCACTTCGAATGATCTTGACTCCAACGAGCCAAGTAGAAGTCTGAGAGGATATAGCTTTGAGAATAACATAAAAGAAGTATCTTTAGCCCTTGAATTTAATTTTTTTGATTTTAATCTTAACGGTTTAGAGAAAAAAATTACGCCTTATGTCTATAGCGGAATAAACTATACCATGTATGATGGTCTGTTTATTATAAATGGCGTAACCCATAAGGATACAAATCAAAATACGCTTGCAATTCCAATAGCACTAGGGATCAAATCGAAATTGAGCCGTAGTCTTATTATAGGAGTAGAAGTCGGTGCCCGATATACCTTTGCTGATGATATCGACGGTAGCCTTCCAAGCAATAAAAATTTAAATCAATACAAATTTGGAAATATTAACAATAATGATTGGTATGTTTTTTCAGGCGTTACACTAACGTACACATTTGGAAAAATACCTTGCTATTGTACAGAATAAGAGAATGGATTTACTAGAAACTATAAATAAGGAGAAATTACCCAACCATTTGGCCATCATTATGGACGGAAATGGCCGATGGGCAAAAAAACAAGGTTTATTACGAGCTTTCGGTCATGAAAGCGGAACAAAATCGGTAAAAGAAATCATTAAAGCCTGTGCAAAATTAGGAATAGAATACCTTACGCTTTATGCCTTCTCTACAGAAAACTGGAACAGACCCAAAATAGAAGTCGATACTTTAATGAGAATCCTTATCAACTCATTAAA
This sequence comes from Flavobacterium sp., assembly GCA_036676965.1. Taxonomy (GTDB): domain Bacteria; phylum Bacteroidota; class Bacteroidia; order Flavobacteriales; family Flavobacteriaceae; genus Flavobacterium. The sequence continues at coordinate 18,230 of JAKFBW010000164.1, forward strand.
AAATGAACTCACAACCCTGCAAAACAATAACATCAGACTAAACACAATCGGTAATTTAGAAAAACTGCCGCAATCAGCCCAAAAAGAACTTTTGGATGTTATTGAAAAAACAAAAAACAACACCCGAATGACCTTAACCTTAGCCTTAAGTTACGGTTCAAGAGAAGAAATAGTCAACGCCGTAAAGGATATTAGTGCTAAAGTTAAAAATAATATAATTTCAATAGACGCTATTGACGATTCAATTATAAATGAGCATCTTTACACGCAAAATTTACCCGACGTAGATTTAGTAATACGAACCAGCGGAGAACATAGGATAAGTAATTTCTTATTATGGCAAATAGCCTATGCCGAATTATATTTTACAGATGTATTGTGGCCTGACTTTAAAGAACAGAATTTATATGAGGCTATCATTAGTTATCAAAAAAGAGAACGCAGATTTGGAAAAACAAGTGAACAAATTAAATAATTTTTTAGTGTTGAATAAAAGTATAAAAGCAGTCCTTACCCTTTTAATTCTGGGAAGTTTTTCACAAATTAAAGCTCAAGACAGAGTTCCTTTTGATCAAGGCAAAAAATACATTCTGGCCAATGTTTCGGTTACCAGCAAAATAACTTTTAATGAACAAACTGTCGTAACTTTTGCCGGATTGCAAAAAGGACAGGAAATAACAATTCCTGGGGAAGAAATCAGCAGCGCTATAAAAAAACTGGGGAAATTAGGTTTATTTGATGAAATCGCATTCTATGTCAATCGCATTGAAAATGACAGCATCTACCTTGATTTAGACATCAAAGAACTCCCTAAACTGAACGATGTAAAATTTGTAGGAGTCAAAAAAAGCAAAACCGAAGCATTAATCAAAGACAATGACCTGAACAAAGGAAAAGTGGTTAATGAAAACTTAATCACGACGACTAAAAACTACATCGAAAACAAATACAAAAAAGACGGTTATTACAACACCAAAGTCAATTTAAATATCGTTAAAGATACCTCAGCCACAAATTTGGTTAACATGGTCGTAAATGTTGACAAAGGAGACAAAGTAAAAATTGACGCCATTGATTTCGTTGGAAACACTAAAATATCTGACAAAGCTTTACGCAAAGCGATGAAAGACACCAAGCAAAAAAATCCGATTCGCGTTTTAAAAGCATCAAAATTTATTAAAGACAAATACAAAACCGATTTAGAAAAAGTAATTGCCAATTATAAAGAAAAAGGATACCGAGATGCCAGAATCGTTTCTGATTCGGTTGCTTACAACAAAGAAAAAAACTCGCTTTTCATCAAAGTAAATGTAGAGGAAGGAAACAAATACTATTTTGGTAATATCAAATTTTTAGGAAACTCCGTTTATCCGGATCAATTCTTGAATCGAATTCTTGGCGTTAAAAAAGGAGAAACCTACAATGGTGTTTTGCTTGAAAAAAGAATTGCCGACAAATCAAAACCAGACGGAGAAGACATCACCAATTTATACCAAAATAACGGTTATTTATTCTCAACCATCAACGCGGTAGAAGTGAAAACTGCCAATGACACGATTGATTTTGAAATAAGAGTAACCGAAGGGCCTCTGGCCTATTTCAACAAAATATCGGTTGTAGGAAATGACAAAACCAACGACCATGTCATTTATAGAGAATTAAGAACAAAACCAGGTGAGAAATACAGCAAAGAAGAATTAGTCAGGACTGTTCGTGAAATCGGACAATTGGGCTTTTTTGATCCGGAAGCCATCGACCCAAAATTCAAAAATGTCGATCCGTCAGCCGGAACAGTAGATATCGAATACAATCTTGTGGAAAAAGGATCCAGCCAGATTGAACTTCAAGGAGGTTATGGTGGCGGTGGTTTCATTGGTACCTTAGGATTATCCTTTAATAACTTTTCGGCACGAAACCTGCTTAACAAAGAAGCATACAAACCGCTTCCTATGGGAGACGGCCAAAAAGTATCTTTGCGTTTACAGGCAAGTTCTTATTTTAAAACCTACAGTTTATCTTTTTCTGAACCATGGTTCGGAGGGAAAAAGCCGGTACAATTTAGCACCTCTTTATCCTACACCACACAATATTTAAACAATTTTGTAACGTATAAAGTAGACAAAAGCAAAAGTTTCAACATCTTGACCTTATCAGTTGGTTTAGCCAAAAGATTGACTGTTCCGGATGATTTCTTTGTACTGTCACAATCATTAAGTTACCAGCATTACGACTTGCAGGATTACAACACCGGATTATTTACTTTCGGAAACGGAACCTCCAGAAACTTTGCTTACACCATAGGATTATCCAGAAACAACAAAGGAGTGAATCCTATATTCCCAAACTACGGGTCAGAATTTAGTATTTCGGCAAAGATAACGCCACCCTATTCTTTAATGAACGGAATTGACTATAATGCTTTGGGCGATAAAGAAGAATACAAATTAAAAAGTTCAGAGGATGTAACAGTCAATGGTCTTACAATCCCAAAAGGTTCCTATCTGGATGCCCAAGGAAACAAAGTAGATACGTATCAACAAGCAGCAGCAGACCCGGCAAAAGTCGACCAACAAAAATACAATTGGCTGGAATACTATAAAATTAAGTTCAAAGCAGACTGGTACACAAAAATTTATGGTAAATTCGTATTACGAACATTAACCGAATTCGGTTTCCTTGGCGCATACAACCAAGACAGGGGAGTTATTCCTTTTGAACGATTTTATGTAGGTGGTGACGGATTGGCCAATTATTCTATGGACGGTAGAGAAACCATACAATTAAGAGGATATCCAAACACCTCTTTGAGTCCGGTAAACGCAGCAGGACAACAAATTGGAGCGACAGTGTATAATAAATTCTCAATGGAATTAAGATACCCGATAACCTTGAAATCTTCAGCGTCTATTTATGCGTTGACGTTTTTAGAAGCGGGATCTTCTTATGCCGATTTCAAAAGCTACAATCCATTTAATCTGAATCGCTCTGCAGGAGCAGGATTACGTGTATTCATGCCGGCATTTGGTCTATTAGGAATTGATTTCGGATACGGATTTGATGCTTTGCCAGGCGCAACAGGGACATCAAAACCAAATGGATGGGAAACCCATTTCATTATTGGACAACAATTTTAAAAAATATTGACATACGATTTTCTAATACGCTAACGTTATGGGAAAACATTTTTTATTTGTATTTTTAGCCTTGGCCGGAGTAAATTCGACTCACTCACAAACAAGAGGAACCAAAGTGGGTTATATTGATATGGAATACATTTTGCAAAATGTAACCAATTACAATGAAGCAACTACTCAATTGGAGCAGAAAGCACAAAAATGGAAACAGGAAATCGAAACTAAAAAAATTGAAATTGACAAATTAAAAGAGGCTCTAAAAGCTGAAAAAGCTTTATTAACAAAAGAACTCATTGAAGAAAGGGAAACCGAAATTCAATTTCTTGAAAATGAAAAATTAGATCTACAACAAAAAAGATTTGGCCCTAACGGAGACTTAATGAATCAAAAAACGTTATTGACCAAGCCGTTGCAAGACCAGGTTTTTACTGCCGTTCAGGATATTGCCGAAGCAAAAAAATACGACTTTATTTTTGACAAATCATCCGATTTAACCATGCTTTTTGCAGCCAAAAGATTTGACATCAGTGACCAGGTGCTCCGCGTATTGAACCGTGCCGAAAAAAGGGAACAACTGACCAAAAAGCAATTGGAAGCAGAAGAAGCCAAAGAAAATCAAGAAGACTTAGTGGATGAAAATCCAGTTTTAGCTGAAAGACAAAAAGCTTTAGAGGAGAAAAAAGCGGCAAGGGACAAAATCATCGAAGAAAGAAAATTGGCCGCCGAAGCTAAGAAAAAAGAGTTCGAAGAAAGAAGACAAAAAATGCTGGACGAAAGAGCCGCTAAAAAAAATGGCACGGTTTCTGAATCTACAAAAATAACAGCAGAAAAAACAAGTACTGAAATTAGTAATCCTAACAAAGAAACTACTAAATTAGCCGCCGAAGAAACAAAACAGAAACAAACAGAAGCAAGAGAAAAATTATTAGAGGAACGTAAAAAAGTTCTGGAAGATCGAAAAAAAGCCGCCGAAGAGAAGCGATTAAAAACACTTCAAGTTAGAGATTCTATTCAAAAGGCCCGAGAATTAAAATTAAAAACAACTAATTAATTACTTAAATATTTTAAAAACGATGAAACAAATCAAAACTGTATTATTTATTGCTGGATTATTTATCTTAACAGCAACCCAAACTATTACTGCGCAAGCTAAGGCAGCTCATGTTAATGTAAGTGAAATCATGTCGACAATGCCTGCTATGTTAGCCGCCCAAAAACAACTGGAAACTTTAGGTGGTACTTACGATGCAGATTACAAAAAAATGGTTGAGGAATATCAAACAAAATTAAAAAAATACGAAGCTGAATCTGCTACTGTAACTGAGGCTGTAAACGGAGAGCGTTCAAAAGAAGTACAAGATATGCAAAGCAGAATTGTTGCTTTTAGAGACAATGCCCAAAAAGAATTGCAACAAAAAGAGTCTGATATCGTAAAACCGTTAATGGAAAAAGTGAGAGCTTCTATCCAAAAAGTGGGGAAAGCTAAAGGCTTCCAATATGTTTTGGACGGCTCTACCCTTCTACTTGCAGATGGTCCGGACATCACTGTTGACGTAAAAAAAGATTTAGGTTTCTAGTCTAAACCGATTCGAATTATCAAAAATGCCGCTGTCTCCAATTATTGGATAAAGCGGCATTTTTTTGTGGATTATTTTTTAGGAAATTAAATACACAGCACTTAACTTTGTTTTGATGAACAACAATCAACCCATAGGAATTTTCGACTCAGGTATTGGAGGCACTTCCATCTGGAGGGAAATTCATCAATTGTTACCAGATGAAAAAACCATCTATCTGGCCGACAGCAAGAACGCTCCCTACGGTCAGAAATCAAAACAGGAGATTATTGCCCTGAGCATGAAAAACACCGATTTATTGCTTAAAATGAACTGTAAATTAATTGTTGTTGCCTGCAATACGGCCACTACAAACGCAATACGCGAATTGAGAGCGAAATACGACGTCCCTTTTATCGGTATTGAACCGGCTATAAAACCCGCCGCTACACATTCACAAACACAAACCATAGGGATTCTTGCCACTCAGGGAACGCTTATCAGTGAGCTATTTAATAAAACGGCACAGAAGTTTCAAAGCACCAAAATCATTGAACAGGTAGGACACGGATTAGTTCAACTTATTGAAAGCGGACAAATCAATTCTCCCGAAATGACCAAGCTGCTGGAATCATACCTAAAACCCATGATTGAGGCCAATATCGATTATCTGGTATTGGGATGCAGTCATTATCCCTATCTGATTCCACAAATTAAAAAAATCCTTCCGGATCATATTCATATCATTGATTCAGGTGAAGCGGTTGCCAGACAGACTCAAAGCCTATTGAGAAACAAAGTGGGCTTTACCTCAGAAAAGAACAACCAATCTATCTTTTACACCAATAGCAATCCGAAAGTTTTGAGGGAAATACTGGGCAATGCCTACACTGTCGAGGAGATGGATTTTTAATTAATCATATTTTCTTTTCACAAACCAAATTCCGTCAAGAAATAAATTCACACTTATTTTATGAAAATTCTCTTTGATAAGTCCATTGCTAATCTTTCCCTTCTGCCCATAAGAATAGCTGATATTAAAGTAATCATTGCAGACAAAAGAATTCTGATAAGTGAGAGTTACAAAACCTCCTTTTTCGAAAAAATAAACCTGTAGTTTTAATTAAGGACTAAAAAATTATGCCTTATTCCTCCTTGAACCAACTGGAATACATGACATAATTATTGGAAATGCGTTCGATTTCCCCGGCAAAATCAGATTGATCAATATCTTTGACTTTCTTGGCCGGAACCCCGGCCCAGATACTGCCTGAAGTAATATGCGTATTCTGTGTAACAACGGCACCTGCAGCAACGATTGAATTACTTTCGACAACACAATTATCCATTACAATCGCTCCCATCCCAATCAAAACATTGTCGTGAATGGTACAGCCATGCACAATGGCATTGTGACCAATGGAAACATTATTACCAATACTGGTAGCATATTTTTGATAGGTGCAATGCACAATTGCCCCGTCCTGAATGTTTACCTTATTACCAATCGTAATGGCATTAACATCTCCCCGTATCACGGCATTGAACCACACACTACAGGAATCCCCGAAAATCACTTCCCCTACAATGGTGGCATTTTCGGCCACATAGCAATCATCCGGGATTTGCGGTGTTTTTCCGTTTACAGATTTAATCAACATCGGTACAATAAATTAATTGATGGCAGGACATTTACAGTCGTATTTTTCACGCTTACAGAACAAGTCAATCCCTAAAGTGATTTGATGAAAACCTCCCGTATCGTATTTTACCTTACCCGACAAATGAGAATAGGTATAGGCAAACATAAATTTATTGTAGTTAACCCCTATGATGGGAGTGATGTATTGCAGTTGTTGTTTTTCAATGCTACTTCCGTTACTATATTCCGCACCATCAAAACTGCGACGGTACGATAATCCGGCCCAAAGCCTGCCGAAATCCATATTTTTATACGCCTTCATATTCAGGTCAATCGACTTTTCTGCTGTCATTTCGACCAACTGAAACATAAGGGAAGGCTCCCATAATATTCTATTTTCATCCCCAAAAATATAGCCCGAATTCAATATATATTTTCTTAAATTATCACTTTCATATCCGGTATAAATCTCTCTTCTGGTTTCGATGGCATTTTTAACCGTACCATGCACATAAAAATTGAGAAAGTTATAGGACATACCGAAATCGACATTAAAATAGGAATCTTTTTGTACGATGGTCCCGTCAATAATTGGATCCCAATCCCCGGATTGCATAAATCCTGTCTCATCCAATTGACTCTGCACCAATCCGGCGCTAATTCCAAAAGACAATTGATCTAAGTCCACTTCATCCCTGGAAAACATCAGATGATAGGCATAACTAAACTTAACCCCTTTTTGGGAATGGTATCCATTTTTATCATTATACACAATGATTCCCGCACCCGCTTTTTCACTCACCCTTCCGTTAAAACTTAAGGTACTGAGTTCCGGAGCTTCATCCTGGTCAAACCACTGTTTACGGGTTGTCAATCTCACCTTAGCACAATTGGCCGCTCCCGCCATAGACGGATGAAGCAGATAATAGTTATCTGAGAGATAATCAGAATACACAGCGATTCCTTCCTGGGAATAGGTGTAGGTTGTGATAAAAACAAGAAGAAAAAAGTATTTTATTTTGATATACATCGTGAACGACTATTATATAAAAAATGAATATTAAAGCTTTGAAAAATGAATGAAATCCGACCCAATAATTAAAATAAAGTTAATTTATTCATTAATATATCAAATATAGTTATTCGCTGAAAATAACTTTACTAAATTTGTAAAAATTTACAAAATCATGACAAAAGTTAGCATAAAAGAAACTCAAAATCCAACCATATTAAAGTTTGAATTCGAAGATTTCATCACTAAAAACGAGAGTTTCGAATTTAAAAATATAGACGAAGCCAAAGCTTCCCCACTTGCCCAACAACTGTTTTATTTACCATTTGTAAAAACAGTTTACATCTCCGGAAATTTCATCGCCATAGAACGATTCAGCATTGTAGAATGGGAAGACGTAAAAGAAGCGGTAGCCGAACAGATAGAAACTTTTGTAAATAATGGCGGAACCATTATCACAATTGACGAAAATAAAGCTAAAAAACAACCGATAACAGTTTACGGGGAAACCACTCCAAATCCGGCAGCGTTAAAATTTGTCGTAAGCCGAATGCTGACTAAAAACCCGGTGGAATTCAAAAACATCGATCAAACGGCCGCTTCGCCACTGGCCAAAGAATTATTCAAATTCCCTTATGTAAAAGAAATTTTTATTGATGAAAATTACATTTCGGTAACCAAATACGAGATAAACAACTGGGATGAAATCACGTTGGAATTAAGAACGTTCATCAAACAATTTATCGAGAATGGCGGAACTGTCCTGGACGAAAACCTGATCACGGCCATTGAAAAAGAAGAAAGCACCAAAAACGAAGCATTCGACAATCTGGATGTGACGTCCCAACAAATCATCAACATCCTGGAAGAATATGTAAAACCGGCTGTTGCCGCCGATGGTGGAAATATCGCTTTTGAATCTTTTGACGAAGCAACCAAAACTGTAAAAGTAATTCTTCAAGGAGCTTGCAGCGGTTGTCCTTCTTCAACTTTCACCCTAAAAAGCGGAATCGAAAACATGCTCAAAAGCATGTTGAATGATGAAAAAATAAATGTAGAAGCAACCAATGCCTAACATTTTTTCAAAAGAAACAGCATAATTAATTTTGAGATTGACCTTTTTGGGTCAGTCTCTTTTTATTAACAAAAAAAATGACACTTACCCCAGAATACGTTACCGGTTATGCCAGCACTTTAATCAATGTATTAGTTGATTATTCCCCAAAATTAATTTCCGCTTTTATTATTCTCTTCGTTGGGCTTTACGCCATTCGAATCATCAACAGACTGATACGAAAAATAATGACTAAAAGAGAATTAGACCCTACCCTGACTAAATTCTTGGCCGATATTTTACTTTGGGTCTTGCGCGTTTTACTTTTTGTTACCATTATCGACAAACTAGGCATCGGAACTTCTTCGTTTGTCGCTATTTTAGGGGCTATTGGACTTGCCGTTGGTTTATCACTCCAAGGTTCCTTATCTAATTTTGCAGGCGGAATGCTGATTATTTTATTCAAACCGTTCAAAGTGGGACATACCATAGAAGCACAGGGAATTATAGCCAAAGTGGCCGAAATACAAATTTTTGTCACCAAATTAACCACGGCCAACAACCAGACCGTTTTTATTCCCAATGCCGTTTTATCGAATGGAATCATCACCAATTATTCTATGCAAGGAAACAGAAGAGCCGATTTGACTTTCTCTATTTCTTATGATTCGGACATTAAAAAAGCAAAAGAAATCATTGAAAGTGTTTTAGACAACAATCCTAAAGTGCTCCAAAATCCCAAAGCGGAGGTTACTGTCAAAAACATGACGGATAACGCCATCCAATTGGCGGTAAGACCTTGGGCTAAAGATGAAGATTATGGAAGCGTTTTTGGTGACACCTTAGAAAGTTGCAAAACCGCATTTGATGCGGCGGGAATTAACTTTCAACCTTATGCCAGAAGTAATTCTTGATTTTATTAGGCCTTTTTGGCGGTAATCATAAAATCTTTCAAATAATATGGTTCAAAATAAGCGACATCTACAAAGTCGCTTATTTTGTATTTATCAAAGCTCAATGCGCACATTTCTCTGGATGAAGGATATTTAATTTCCTCCAAGAACACAAAATTATCTTTGGTCAAAACAGATTTGCATTTGTCTGCACAATCCCCTACAAAGTAGACGGCTTCTTCTACAGCATCAAAAGAAGTTTCGGTAATTATTTCTGCTTGTGTAGCCCGTATGTTTTTTAAATCAAATGTAAAAACAGCGCTATAGACTTCCATTCGTCGGGCGTCAATCATGGGAACAATGAGCCCACCAGTGATATTGGCTTGAGCCGCCAATGCTTTCATGGTATCTACCGCAATCAAAGGAATCCCTAATGCATAGCACAAACCTTTGGCCGCCGAAACACCGATACGCAATCCTGTATACGACCCCGGCCCCTGGCTTACGGCAATTGCCATTAAATCCTTATAACTAATCCCTGCCTCCCGTAAACTCGTCTCAATAAAAACATGCAAACGTTCTGCATGAGAATAACCTTCTTCGGCAATTTCATTACAAACAATCGTTTTACCGTCTTTGGCAAGAGTAACAGAACAGTTTTTGGTCGATGTTTCGATATTAAGAATATAACCCAATGCTTTAAATTTAAAATTAGCGTATTTATAATTTTTGGAAAGCACAAAAATATTACTTTTTATCCTTTTCTTTTTTAATAAAGACTATATCACCCGAATTTAGTTCTTTAGACACCGTTGTATAAGGTCCCGTGATTACCTGATCGCCTTTTTTGAGTCCGCTGATGACTTCAATATTGGTATCATCCTGTATTCCGGTTTTAATGATTTTGATTTTTGCTTTATCTCCCACCTTAACAAAAACACATTCCAGTTTTTTATCACTTTTAGGTGCTTCCTGTTTCTGATCCTTAGGATCTTCAACCTTAATTTCTTTCACTGCCGCAGTATCCGATTTGACCACAACCGAACTTATCGGGACCGACAAAACATTCGTTTTGGTTTTGGTAATAATATCTACCGTTGCAGTCATCCCAGGCCTGAAAGGCGAATACGTTTCCGGTTTTCCTTCCAACAAATCCTGATACGATTCTTTTAAAATTCGAACTTTCACCTTAAAATTAGTCACCTGATCGGCTGTCAAAGTGCTGCTGGCCGAATTGGAAATACTGGTCACCACCCCTTTGAACTGTTTTTTTAAATAGGCATCCACTTCAACATTGGCCAAATCACCTTCTTTTATTTTTACGATATCATTTTCATTTACATCGACTTCCACTTCCATGTTATTCAGGTTGGCAACTCTCAAAATCTCGGTTCCCGCCATTTGTTGGGTTCCCAATACGCGTTCCCCAAGTTCTACGTTCAACACCGAAATAGTTCCGTCAGCGGGAGCATAAATCGTGGTTCTCCCCAGATTGTCTTTGGCTTCATTTACCGTGGCGGTCGCACTTTTTACACTAAAATAAGCCGATTGCCTAGCTGCCTTGGCTCCTTCAAAAGTAGCCACTGATTTATCCCAATCGGATTTGGAAATAATCCCTTTTTGGAATAAGATTTTATTTCTTTCGTAACTCGTTTTCGCTTCATTGAAAGTTGCATCAGCCTGACTCAATCCGGCTTTGGTTCCTGCTAAATTAGAAACTGAGCGGTTATAACTGGAGGTATATAAATCGGGATTGATTTTTACCAACAAATCGCCTTTCTTAACCACCTGTCCTTCTTTGACATTTAAAGAAATGATCTCCCCCGAAACTTCCGACGAAATTTTTACTTCAATTTCAGGCTGAATTTTCCCTGTAGCCGAAACCGTTTCAACAATAGTGGATGTATTAACCGCAGCTGTTTCTACTTCTTTCCCTTTATTTTTATTTCCTATAATTCCCTTCTTCGAAAGAATGAGTAACATAGCAACCACTACAACGGCAACGCCTGTCAGTAAATAAATTGTTTTTTTTGACATGATATTAGTTTTTGATCATTGGAATTCCAAAATAGAATTCCAATATTTTTATTTTGAAGATATAATCGTATTTGGTTCTCAGCACTTCTGATTGTGCATTGGTCAATAAAGTTTGTGCCTGATTAAAATCGAACGAATTCATCAAACCCACGTCATATTTTTCCTTGGCATAGTTATAGGCTTCCTGTCTGGATTCCAAGGCCACAATTGCCGATTCATGGGCGTTTAATGCGCCTTTGGCATCTGTAAAAGCCGTATACACATTTCTCTGCAAATCTAATTCTTGCTGTTCAAGGGTTATTTTAGATTTTTCCAAACTTACCCTGGATCTTTCCACGTTATTTTTGGTGGCAAACCCATTAAATACCGGAATAGACAATTGCGCCCCGAAAGACTGTCCTTTATTGGTATCAAATTGTTCCCAAAAGGGATTCGGGCTTTGCGTTCCAATCAAAGCCCCCGTTGAATCGAATTTAGGGACATCCGCATACGACACCCGGCTGTTGAAACTATAAAACCCTTGAAGTGTCGGTTGATACGCCCCTTTGGCAATAGCCACATTTTTCTCTGCGATTTCCAGATTGGTTCTGGCTATCTTGAGTTCAGTACGGCTCCCTTTGGCTTTTTCATAAATCAATTCAGGGGTCTGGGTCATGATATTGTTTTCATCTTTAACATCCGTCCCATCAACCACATCAAAATTATCAAACTCCTTTAGCTGCAACAGTTGGGCTAAACTCAATTTAGAAATAAGCAAGGCATTTTCAGCCGTAATGAGATTTTGTTTATTGGAAGCCACCGTCGCTTTTATATCCAACAAATCCCCTCGTGGAATCGATCCGGCGTTCACCAATTCTTCGGAGCGGCTATATTGTTTTTCATTGATGGCCAATTGTTGCTGCTGTACTTTTAGACTTTCCTTATTGAACAGCACTTGCAAAAAAGCATTGGCCACATTCAACGCAATATCTTCCTGCATCTTCAGCAATTGGTACTTTGACGCCACGACTGAAAGATTGGCTTTACGGAGTGTGTTTTGGTTTTGCAATCCACGGTAGATATCGATTCCTACACTGGCTCCTGCCGAGGTAAACTGGGTAGTCTGGTTGCGCAATAATCCGGTGGTGATATCCTGATTCAAACCTATATTCCAGGAATGGGAAGCATTCGCATTCAACGATGGAAGAAAATTACCTATCGCCCCTTTTTTATCAATCGCTGCTGTTTGGGTATCTAATTCGGTTTGCTTGATTGAAATATTATTGTCTATGGCATATTTTACACATTCTTCTAAAGTCCATTTTTTGGATTGTCCTTGAACAGACCAACCCAGAATTACAAATAGAATTACACTAAAAAAAACTTTATTTCCCATATGTCTCAGCATGAAAGTGTAACAAATGTACCACACAAATTTAACTTTTTCTATTTTTGATTAGCAATCCATCAAAAATAATTAGGGCTTCTTTAGGCCTTTAAAATCAATTAGACATTTATCGATTCCTTTTGTTACAATAAAAGAGAAAAATATATTTGTTTTGTTATTTTTGTTTTTCAAATGTATGCAAAATGCTAAAAATCAGTTCCCGGATTATCGTTGCCATTGTTTCCGCCTTATTACTATCGGGTTGTTTTTCCAATCAAAAAATTGCAGCCTTAAAACCGGAACCGGATGATGCCATCCCGTTGATTTATGAAAACACCCCTTCATTTATCAATTTACCCATCAGTGTAAAATTGAAGGACATCGAGAACAAAACCAATACTTTACTGAACGGTTTAATCTACGAAGACAATGATATCGAGGATGATAACATTGAAATGAAAATTTGGAAATTATCCCCTATCAGCATCAAAAACGGCAATGCCAATTCGGGGGAAAAAATAAAAACGGTTTTACCTTTAAAAGTGCAAGTCAAATACAGAATGGGCACCAAAACCATGGGAGTCAACATGTACAACACCCGCGAATTCAATTTGAACGGTGTCGTTACCTTATTAAGCGATATCGCCTTGACGAATTGGGAATTAAAAACAAAAACCGAAATTGAATCTTTAGATTGGAATGAAAGCCCAACAATGGTCGCCTTCGGAAAAAATGTACCGATTACCTACCTTGTCAATCCGGCTCTCAAACTATTCGAATCAAGTATCGAGAAAAAAATTGATGCCGCGATTGAAAAATCAATGGATTTCAAACCCAATGTTCTCGCTGCCTTGGAACAAATATGCACTCCTTTTCAAATGAATGAAACCTATGAAAGTTGGTTGCGCATTGTACCACTTGAAATCTATTCGACTGCGGCAAAATTAAAAAACGATTCCTTTTTATTGCAAATGGGAATGAAATGCAATATGGAAACCCTAATCGGTCAAAAGCCCGAATCAAAGTTTGATGCCAAAAAAATACCGTTGAAACCCGTACTTAAAATCCCGAATCAAATTACAGCCAATGTTGTCGCGGTTTCTACATATGCCGATGCCTCAAAAATCATGAGAAAGAATTTTACCGGACAGGAATTTGGTTCCGGCAAAAAAAAGGTCAAAGTACAAAATGTAAACCTTTGGCATAAAAAAGGAAAAATGGTCATTGCACTGGACTTAGAAGGTGCCGTAAACGGGACCATTTACCTGAATGGTTCTCCCAAATATGATGACAAAACAAAAGAAATCTATTTTGATGATTTGGATTATGCCTTAGACACCAAAAGTAAAATCATACGAACGGCCAACTGGCTCGCACAAGGATTAATCGTAAAAAAGATTCAAAGTAGTTGTCGCTATTCTATTCAACCCAATTTAGAGGAAGGAAAGAAAACCATGGGCGGTTATTTGAAAAATTATTCCCCAATGCCCGGCGTTCTTGTAAACGGACAAATGGAAGACATTCATTTTCAAAAAATACAATTGACCAACAATGCCATTGTGGCCTTTATAAAGATTAATGGCGCCATTAATATTGCGGTAGACGGTCTAAAATAAAAGAAGAAGGCTAGGTATCTTTCCTCTTTTTTCGCATTCTATAAATAACATAAGCTAGGCCCACCACCAATAAATAGGGAATTACCATCAAATAAACGATTCCGTCATTAACAGCCTGTGCCTGTACTTTATTCTGTTCCCCGCCTAAAGCGGCACGACACATGGCACATTGGGCATTGGCCGAAAGAGAAAAGAAAATAGAAAATAGAAAACAGATCATTCCTGTCTTTTTCCCATTTCCTCTTAGCCCTTTTTTTATGCTATTTTCTTTATACATAATAAGGGGAAATCATTAGGTACACAATAACACCGGTAACAGCTACATACAACCAGATTGGAAACGTAATTTTGGCTATTTTTCTATGCGCATCAAATCGTTGTGACAAAGCTCGCACATACGTTATTAAAACCAATGGAATGATGATTACCGACAGCAGAATATGGGTGATTAAAATAAAATAATACACATATTTTATGATGCCTTCCCCACCAAACTTAGTAGAATCGGAGGTCATATGATACGCTACATACATCCCTAAAAAAAGAATGGAACAACCTATAGCGGCTTTCATCAGATTTTCATGCAATTGTCTCTTTCCGTTTTTAATGGACACAACGGCAGCAACCAACAGGATTGCCGTACATCCGTTGATGGTGGCGTAAATCGGAGGCAAAAATGAAAGGGGCTCTACCGCGAAACCCATTTTACGTAAATTCACACCAAATAAAAGTGCTACGACAAGCGGAATGGTAACTGACAACACTACAATCCATTTATTATACTTTTTCTCTAAATTTTGCTCTTCCATTCTATTCCTTTAATAATATATTGATGTCCTGTTGAATCGCTTTAACTCCATTCTTTTCTAAACCGTCATAATACAAAATCGGATTTCCGAAATCATCTTTTCTACAACGTATATTTCCTTTTTTATCAATCAAGGCGAACAAACCGGAATGTTCAAAACCTCCACTTACCTTGCTGTTTTCCCCGGCATAAAGATTAAATCCTTTGTTCGCCAAATCAAAAATAGTTGCACGGTCACCCGTTAAAAAATTCCAATTCGAAGATTTTACTCCCAATAGTTCAGCATGGGACTTTAACACTTCAGGAGTATCATGTACCGGATCTATGGTAATGGAAACAATTCCGAAATTAGGATTCCCGAAAAACTTATTTTCAATCTCCAACATACTTTTATTCATCTTTGGACAAATCGTCGGACAGGAAGTGAAGAAAAACTCCAGTACATATACTTTCCCCTGATAGGTATCATTGGTAATCTTCTCTTTGTTTTGATTGATCAATTCAAATTGAGGTGCCGGACCAATCTTAACCAATTTTTCATCCTCCTTTGATAGGGTATTCACCTTATCCAAACGATCTCCTTTGACCACCTCATTATTTTGCAAACGGTCAATAATTTTAGGCACGGCATAAATCCCAAAAATCAATATTATAAAAGAAATCCCGATATATGATTTATTTTTAAACATGCTAATCTTTTAAAAGTTGTTTGGATGCATTATGATTTTTTTTGAGGGCAGCACGATATTCATAAAGAATAACTTTAAAATCATCCAACATCTCATTACTTAGCTCTGATGGATGAAAAGTATTATACCCCTCCTTGTATTCTTTATCTTCTTTTCTTCCTCTAAGATTTCTTGCCTTATCAATAATATAAACATTAGGTGTTCCCACATTTTGATCCAGTTTCCCTACTAATTTCAACTGTTTGTAATAGGAATCGATTTCTTGCGGAGTGGCAAATAAAAAATGCCAGTTTGATACATCGGTAAATTCATCAAATGCATCCATGATGGTCGTGATATCCTTTTCAGTTCCCAAAGGACAAATCATAACAAACTGTAGATCTTGAAAGGTATGATAACGCTGGTAGATTTTTTCATTGAGATTAAAAAGATTCCCTCTGTTCTTTAAAACATCAGCACCTGAAAATCCTAAAATTGTAATTTTATTGTTTAAAGTAACTTTTTCACCGCGTAGGGATTTCCAAGATCCAAAGTCGGCCACTTTTGGAGTGATTACGGGTAATTTTGTAAAACTGTTTACTCCTGACGCAAAAAACAAATACGCTACAATAGGCAGAATAAAAAGAACAAAAAGGACAATATTTTTTTTCATTTTTCAGACAAAGTTGTAAAGTGCAAAAATAAAAAAATCCCGATGTTATCGGGACTCTTTTTGAATTAATATAGTGTTAAAAATTCCATTTAATCGTAGAATCCTTAAAAACCCCATAAATATAATCTCCTTCGGTCAAGAGAATAAAAAGTAAATATAATATTAAGAAAACAACTGGTAAAACAACCGACCATTTCAAACTGTTTTTCTCACCTTCCATGTGCATGAAAGCCCAAACAATATAATATGCTTTAAAAATAGTCAGTATATAAAATATCCAATTCAACAAACTCAACCCAAGAAAATGACTGAAATGCAATGATTCCGGTTTAAATATACCTAAAATAACCTCAACAGTTGTTACTACAGACAACAATGCAAAAACAAACCAAATTCTTTTTGCGTTAGAAACATGTTCGTGTGACATAATAATAAATCTAAAATATTAAACTAAGTAGAAAACTGTAAATACAAATACCCAAACTAAATCAACGAAGTGCCAGTATAATCCGACTTTCTCCACCATTTCATAGCTCTTTCTTTTCTCGTAAGTCCCAAGAAGTACATTAAAGAAAATAATGATATTGATAATAACCCCTGAGAAAACGTGGAATCCGTGGAATCCTGTTATAAAGAAAAAGAAATCAGCAAACAATTTATTACCGTATTCATTTCTTACCAAGCTAGCTCCTTCCACCACATATTTAGCCTGGCTTAATCTTAATTCAGATTCTTCTCTGGACAATATTGTTTTTGTCTTTTGAGCGGTAAGAACCTCTGTTCTTATCAACACTTCAGGATGCGCTTTGAAACCTGCCTGAACTTCCGCCACAGAATACTCCGGTACAGAAGATGCGCTAGACATAAACCATTTCGCATCGTTTCTTTTTAATTCTTCCGGCTGATCCGGTAAAGTCGCAGCAAAATCAGCTAATGCCACTCGCTTACCATCTTTATCCACAAATTGAAGCAAACTACCACCAGTAGTTTCAACCGCACCATATTCTCCTTTAATGAAATTTTTCCACTCCCAAGCTTGTGAACCCACGAATATCAAACCTCCAATAATGGTTAAAAACATATAAATAACCACTTTATTTTTTTTCATTTGGTGACCTGCATCAACAGCCAAAACCATTGTCACAGAAGAGAAAATCAAAATAAAAGTCATTAATGCCACATAGTACATCGGCGCAGAAACCCCGTGCATAAATGGAAAGTGTGTAAACACTTCATCGGCCAAAGGCCAAGTTTCAATAAATTTAAATCTAGAAAAACCATAAGCTGCTAGAAATCCAGAGAATGTTAAGGCATCTGATACGATAAAAAACCACATCATCATTTTACCATAACTTGCTCCCATAGGCTCATTTCCGCCTCCCCAAGTTTTTTCTTCACTATTTGCAGTAGTAACTGTCGCTCCCATAAAAGTTATTCGTTAAAAAGTTCCCAAATTTACGTTTTTTTCTTATTTAAAGAAATATAAAAATAAAAATAAATAGACCCACAAGAAATCAAGAAAGTGCCAGTACATCGCACCTAGTTCTATTCCAAGAGTTTGAGTCGAATTGTATTTTTGTTTAAAATGATTATAAATTATAATTAAAAGTGAAATTACTCCCCCCGCAAGGTGAATTAAGTGCACTACCGTTACAATATACAGAAATGTAGTGGTTATCGAGCTCTCACTTCCGGTAAAATAATAACCACTTTCAACGATTTGACCAAAACCGACAAATTGCAACACCACAAACAGTGCTCCTAATGCCAAAGTAGCCAAAAGAAATAGTGTCGTAGCACTTTTATTGTCTTTTTGTATCGCTTTTTTAGCCAGATGAAAAGTCACACTACAACCAATTATAGCAACCGTGCTATAATAGAATGCGGTTGGCAACTGAAAATCTTTCAACCAGTCTACCCTGGACTTACTCACCACAAAGGCACTGGTCAAACCGGCAAACATCATAAACATACTCACCATAGCAAACAACAGAATCATTTTGTACGACCTTGCCGTTCTCGATTTATGTTCGTCTTTTGTCATTGTCATTTCCATAACTATCTTAAGAATTTATCAAATATATAAACCAACTGTAATAACGAAATATAGGAAACACTCACCAACATTAACGTTCGCGCTGCCTTGGCCGTCCTAATCTGATACAGACGTACCGCATAAAACAACATCCACAACCCTAAAACAAATACCAAAACCGCTGCAATCGGCGATATAAATAACTGTCCCGTATACCCAAACATTGGTAACAACGAAGCCACAATCAACCAAACGGTATACAGTATTACCTGCAAAGCTGTTCCTTTATCCCTTTTTCCGGTTGGCAACATGAAGAATCCTGCTTTTTCATAATCCTCATACAAAAACCATCCGATAGCCCAAAAATGGGGAAACTGCCAAAAAAACTGAATTAAAAACAAGGTTCCTGCCTCAATACCAAAATTACCCGTCGCCGCAACCCAGCCCAACATAAACGGAATAGCCCCCGGAAAAGCACCCACAAAAACAGACAATGAGGTTACCGTTTTGAGCGGTGTGTAAACACTGGTATATAAAAAGATAGAAATCGCACCAAACATGGCCGATTTCGGATTGATGGCATAAAGCAATCCTATTCCAATAATGGTAAGCAAACTGGCCACCAACAAAGCCGTATTAGGCGCCATCCTTCCCGAAGGAACCGGACGGTTTTTGGTACGATTCATCAAAGCATCCAAATCTTTCTCAATCACCTGATTGAAAGCATTCGAAGCCCCAACCATACAGTAACCACCAATGATAAGCATAAGCAAAACAGACCACTGAAAAGGATGTTCATCATTAAAACCCAACAAATATCCTGCAATAGAAGAGAACAAAACACTGATAGCCAATCCTGCCTTAGTGATTTCTTTAAAATCCGTAAAAACCGTTTTAAGGGAAAATGTATTTGTGGTCGTATTCAATGCAGTTTTCGTTAAGTTTTATAAAACTGCTGCAAAAGTAACGCAACAAAAGGGATTTGGCAAAAAACTAATCATAAAATATTGTAGCATTACTTTTTAGAAAGATTACGTTGAAATTTATGTAATTAATTGGGTTGCAAACGCTACGTTTTGTCTTCTAATTGAAGTAGGTACTCGATGCAATCGAGCAGCAGAGAAGATTGCAAATCCGCACTATCGGCAAAGCTTTTTCTAATGTAGGTTAATTTCACACAAGGCTATAAAAACCAAAAACCTCTTCTAGTAACGGAATGGCTTTTTTGTTATGGTTTTGATTGTTTCGCGTTGCCCTCGTTTGTGAGCACGAGCCAGAGGCATCGCGCTAGCCGTTGGCATTATTTCTGCTTGCGCCAGCTGGGAGGACTACGATTTACGGAATTAATCGCGTTGCAAACGCTACAACCGTACTTTTAATTTATGTTGCTACTCAACAAAGTCAAGTACCGGATAACTTAGATAAATGAGGAGGAGAGCGAGTAATCATAAATTCAATTTATAAATCAAAAGAGCATAAAAAAACTCTCATTTCTGAGAGCTTCCTTTTTTAATCATCATAGTGAAATCTACACTGTATTACTACACACCTTTGATCAACCCCCTTAGTACCTGAAACCTTATACACAATTCGATGTTCACCAGTAATTCTTCTTGACCAATATCCTTTTAAATCATATTTCAAAGGTTCTGGTTTTCCCAATCCCCTGAATGGGTCTTGACGTATAGATTTTATTAAATCCTTAATCCTTATAACTGTATCTGAGTCGTTATCAATCCAGTATTCAAACTCCTCCCAACCATTTGGCGTAAAGCTAATATCCATTCTTAAACTGTTTCTAATTCATCTAAACCGTAAGATTTCAATTCACCTTTTTCAGCTTGTTGTATTGATTCAGCCAATCTTCTTCTATTTGCCTTAGTAGACAATAAGTGTTGTGTTTCCGTCATTGAATTGTATTCTTTTATGGATATAATTACAACGGCATCTTCTTCGTTATTTCTTGAAACGACCAACATTTCTGATGATTCAGATACTTCATCAAAATAGTTTTTGATATTTTTTCTTAATGTCGAAATTGATACTGCTTTCATAATGCTGTTTTTTGCCGTACTTCTAATTGTACGCCCAAAGGTACAAAAAAATCACAACTGTAAATATAAAAGAATGTTATTTTTCTTTACATACTTGAAAAAACCTCAATAGCTCGGATTTGCAATCCCGACAGCGGGTTTGCAAAAAACTAATCATAAAATATTTTTGAAGCAAAATTTAAACTTTTTCAAAATAACATCCTGAAAAACAAGAACGCAATTTATATAATTAACCGCGTTGCAAACGCTACAACCGTACTTTTAATTTAAGTCGGCACTCGCTATAAGCAAACACCAACAGGATTTACGTTTGTGTTTCTTTACTTATTTTTCGTTGCTCTCGCTCTCGTTTATGCTACGAGGTCAGGAGACACTCGCAGAGCAATCCCGACTTTTAAGAACGTTACTTTTTAAGAAACACTTCGAGCAACTGGGGCTAATAATCAAAATACCAGTTAAACACATCCGCTCGTAATCCCAGTGTAAACCAATTGGTACTTTGATTGAACGTCGTAGCCGTATTTTGTGTTGGATCAAAACTTCTATAGATATAACTTCCGAAAAGTTTTAGATTCGTCGCCGGATTAATCAAATAGCCGGCTTGTATATCGGCGATAAAAACCGCCGTTTTATTTCCCTGCCCCACTTTTACGCCCGAATCAGCGTAACGCTCCAGATCATAGTCCCGGTAAATATTTCCACCATAATTAGAATTCGCTCCCGAACTGGCAAAATCCAATCCGCGGGTACCGACAGTAAATTTGGCATCGGCAAAACAACGCCCTTTATGGTATCGGGCGATAGCCAGCAACTCTTTGAAATTCCCTCCCCATTGATGCCCGATATTCTGATTGTTATGCCCGTAATTGGTAATAGGACTGCTGTGCGAATAGACATAAGGACGCACATAATTGTATTCTAACTGCAACAATAAATGATCGACTTTGAAGGCATCATAATATTTAGCCCCTAATTGATAGCCAAATTTATTCTTCCAACTGTTATCCCCTTCTTTAATATCCCCCAAAGAAAACTCATCCAACAGAAATTGCCCATAAAAATTAAGTTGATTGCTCCATTTGTATTTATAGGTAAGTCCCAAAAGTGCATTCCCGGTTCTGGCCGAAGAGGCAAATTCTACAGAACGGTAAAAAATAATCGGATTCAGGAAACTCATATCAAAACCCCTGTCATTGGTATTGGTCCAAATCACCGATTCGAAGAACCCTAGATTCAATCTATTGGAAACATTCCAGCTCAAATAATGATTTGCCATAAATTTAGTCGCATAGGTTCTTTCGAGCGTCACTTCCGGACGAACATCCTTGAGCCACATATAGGTATTGGTGTATTTCAGTTTCCAAAAACTAGTATTCAATTTAAAATACGGATACGGACTTGCACCATCTGTTTCCAATAACGAACGATAACCGTCTCCGATAAAATTGCGTCCATACCCCATTTGCAAATCAATAAATTTATTGGCCGAAAAAGTCAGATTGGCTTCCGCCAAAGGAAAATCAAACGAATCCGTCTTGAAAACTTTGGCGATTCCCATTCCGGGAATAATGGCAGGATTTCCTCCGGCCGGCTGAATAGACTTCCCATACTGATTAAAATAATCGGCGAAACGACCCTGACTTTCAAAAATGGTAGTGGTAAAATTAAATTGTTTCCCCAATCCACCCCTGAAATTCAATGCCCGGGTATTGATATAGGTATACGAAGCATCATCATGGGAAGCTTTACCCACTTGTAAATCGAATATCGGATTCAGCGTAAACCAATAATCCTCCCCCTGAATCTCCACCATGCTTTCATTCCATAGTTTTTTATTCCACCAGCCCGAAACCTTTTTTTGAAGCTTTTCATTTACTGCCTTAAGATTGTAGTATTTCGAAACCTCGGCATAGGAATACGGCTTGGAAGCCGTATGATTGTTACTGCCCACTTTGTTTAAAGCACCATCAAATTGCGCATAATAACTATGGGAAAACGGAATATTCAAATGGCTTTCGAATTCGGGATTGGTATATTTTTTATAGACCATATTATCCAGTTCAGTGAGCTGTTGTGTCGTATTCAATAAAAGTTCCGCTTTGACCAAGGCCTCCGCAGCCTGTTGCTCCGAACTCTTCAATGGTATTGCAATGTTGATATTGTATTTGGAATACGTTGATTTCCCGTTATATGTTGAAGGTTGGATTTTAGGAAACCTGGCAAAAACCCTTTTGGCTTCCTGTATCAATTCCTCATTAATGGCATTGACGTAAATCACTTTAAAATTCCCGTTAGCATCTACTTCAAAAAGCACTTTTACCGTTCCTTGAAAATGGTTCCTAACCAAAGACTCCGGAACCACCATATTTTGAAACACAAAATCCTGCACTTCTTTATAAAAACAGTCTTCTAAAGCTGAAGATTCCAACTTTTCACAATTCGAAAAAACCGGAAATCGCTCAGGAGAAAGTGCTCCATTATTCTCATTTTGAGAATAACTATGAATTGAAAAAATAGAAATCAAGAAAGCTAACAAAACTTTTTTCATATCGATGCTGCTTGTAATTTGAGTATTCAGGAAAGAAATGCAATTCATTTGCAATTCGTTTTGATTTATTGGCATCAACAAAAATACATATTATATCCTCAATTGTTTTATATAAACGACATACTTTAAAAAACAAAATCCCACCGAAGTGGGATTTAATATCAGTTATACCGATCGCAACGACCTCATACTATAAAATCTTAAAAAAATAAATACTGCCAAAAACGCACCTATTACATTTGCCATAACATCGTACACATCTGCTTTTCTGGTTGCGGTAAAAATATCTTGCAGTATTTCGATTGTAATTCCGAAACAGAAGGAAAACAAGAACGAGAACAATAATGATTTGAAAACAGCAACACTTTTCATTTGCATTCTAAAACACAAAAACCAAAGTGAAGTAAAGACAAAATGAAAAAAGACATGAACCATTTTGTCGACATAAGGAATAGCATCCGCCGACGGAATATTCCCGGATTGAATCAAACACAATGAGAAAACCAACCCTGTCCAAAAAAGTGCTGCCCAAAAAAACAGCTCTTTACGCTCCAATAAGTTCTTTATATCCTTCACTTGATAATAAGGTATCATATTCGGCAATATCCGAAATTTTTACTTTGATCATCCATCCTGCTCCATAAGGATCTGAATTTACGGCTTCAGGTGTATTTTCTAACTCTTCATTAAATGCAATGATTTCTCCAGACAATGGAAGAAACAAATCTGAAACCGTTTTAACGGCTTCAACAGTACCAAAAACTTCATCCTTTTCTAAAGTTTGATCTAAAGTTTCTACCTCGACATAAACGATGTCGCCTAATTCTTTTTGTGCAAAATCAGTAATCCCAACTGTTGCAATATCGCCATCAATACTAACCCATTCGTGATCTTTAGTGTACTTTAAATTTGCCGGTATATTCATAATAAATACTAATGCTAATTGTTAATTATTTTTTGTTGCGCAAATGTAACAATCTTCTGTTCAAATTTGGTTCAGATTTCAAAAATTAATTTCCAAAATTATATCTCAGCGTAAAGCCGGAACGAATGTTCGTCAACGGATAAGAAGTTGATATCACCGCATTTGAAAATGAATGATCATAATAGAAAATAGCCGTCAGATTCTTACTGAAAGCATAATCGGCAGTTAATTTTAACGACCAAATGTTTTGCCCACCAGCCAACTGATTGTTGTCATAATCTAAATAGCGTACAATAGTCTGATTGTTTCGATACGAAAAATCGGCTTTCAGATTGATATCCCCTTTGATAATCCCGGTTGGATTATCAGCTAATCGTGAAGAGAAAATCACATCTTTAAATCGGTATCCAAGCCCGACTACATATTCCAAGCCTTTTACCTCAGTCAATAAATTATTATCAAAACTCATCGACAAGGCTCTGTCTTTTTTCACTTCGGTAAGCACTTTGAATGAATTTTTCAGTTCAAAATCCATACGGATCAATGGACTGAACTGCTCCACCAAATTGATATTAGACATGATGGTCTTATTAAAAAAGTTTCCATTATTATCTACACCATCGGGATTATTATCGTATTCAAAATTGGAACGATATTGATTGATGGTATAAGAAGCCCTATAATTATGTTGCAATGAAAAACGTCTGAAATTCTTTTTAAACAAATTGTAACGCATCAATCCATTGTACTTCACAGACCAGTTTGGCATTGGGAAATTTCTAAAAATCCCCGTTGAGACACCAGACGCATCAGTTCCCGAATAGGCTGCCATAAAAGCAGGCAGCAATACTGCCTGATTATTTTTTCCGTAACCTAAAGGATATCCTTCGGCATCAAGATTCGCAGGATTAGTGATATCAATGCCTCTCTGGACAGCCAAACGATTTGCAATTGTCAACCTGTTTGCCCTAAAATCATCAAATGCATCTGAACTAACCTCATCACTTTTAGAAAAAGAAGTCTTGATCAAAACGGTGGAAATGGAAAAAAGACCGTAGGTATAAGGCGAACGGGAATTGTACAGCCCGTCTAAAACATCATACTGCTCTGAATAATTTTCAGAAAAAGAGCGATCCATAGCCAAATCTATCTTCAAATCCGGAAACAAATCAACATTGGCCGTAGCCTTAATGGATTTATTCGTCACTTGAGTATAATTTTGGTTAAAATCCTGATAATTGGTCAGCCAACCGTTTTTGGCAGCTTCAAAACGCACATCGTCCTGACTGCCAAAAATGAATCCCAATGAAGGCCTTGAAGACCCCAAGAATCCTACACTCGGTGTATAGCCCGGCAATATGGTACCGCTATTTTCATTGTAATTGACCTGAATGTTTTTAACACTGGTTAAAATCCCTATTAATCCGTCTACAAATTGATTCCCCTCAGCCACTGGTTTGGCATTGGTATTCACCACTTTTTCTCCAGGTTTAGGCGTTGCCGCTTTAGGTTTGGCTGCATTCTTATTGGTTGCTTTAGACAATCCTAAATATTTATAAAGCATCTCCATATTAAAACTGGTGTTCAAATTATTGGAACGTGCATTTTGAACCGTATTCCCTAAATTATAATTCTGACCATCAATTTCTACCTGGGATAAAAACATTGAAGAACGCTGCCAGCTGTAATCTCCGGTATACGAATATGTCGCCTTCACAAAACTGAATAACGGAATTTTATTGATGGGAATTTCATAATTCACAATCAATTGTTGCATGTGTTGGTTTGGTGTTCCAATATCCCAATAATTATCCCAAATAGAAAAACTATCTATAGGCTCATTGGATTCATTCAAATAATTTCGAACAAGATTGCTTGATGAAGCTTTATAACTTAATTTTAATGATTTGGTCAGGTTATAATTGAAACCATAATTATAATTGAAGGCAAAATTGCGTCTGTATAGCGGATCCAACCCAATTCCCTCCACGTCAACCTGTCTGAATTGTTGACGGTTGTATTGTCTTATAATATTGGTATTGAAAGAAATATTGGAAGGCAAATAATTGAAATTGAAATCACTCAACATTTTCCAATAATTACTCTTCTCCATGAATTTGGTTTTCTTGAAAGGCTCTATAGGTTTTGACTGAAACGTATAAGCATAATCAACAGACGTACTAGCCTGTTGGTCACTGTAATCTTCAATTTCATAATCATGACGCTCTACTTCATTGTACGATTGTGAAAAAGTGAAATTTTCGGGATCGTACACATGTTGTTTTTGCTCCGGGCTTCTTTGTTTTCTGACACCGATAAAATTAATGCTTTTACGTTTCGTATAGTCTATAGCCCTATTTTTAAGATTATCGCGCTCTGCAGCACTGGTAGTTTCTCTCAGCAACTGTTTCAACCTGATATCCTGATTAAACGGATCGTATTCAGGAGTAACTATCTCTTCTCCAATTGCATAATTAAACGGTAAATTAATCCCCCATTTAGGCGGCAATAATTTCCCTAAATTAATATTCGTAACAATATTGTACTGTTTGATATCTTCCCGGCTTCTTTCATTTGGCCCTTCCTCTAAGGCTCCAAAACCAATAGTCGTCTTCTTTCCTGTAGCAGAAATTGTGGCAAAATCAGCAAAGTTAGTATCAACATTCAATACCGCTGCCATACCTCCTTTATTATCCATCTCGGCCAAACGAAGCTCATTGAACCATACTTCCCCTTTAATATCCTGACGGGTTTCATTACTTTTTATCCCGACCATCAAGGTACGGACCATTCCGAAATTAGGATTCCCTTTGATTCCTAATCGTAATTTATTCACCTTATTGGCCAAATCAGAATTGAGTTCATCCTCATTTTGATAATAAATACCGTCCAAAGGCAATGTACTTAAATCGATTTGCATTGCCTGAATTTTCAACTGGGTCAATAAATCTAATGACAAATCTATTTCATTGGCTTCCGGCCAAACTACTTCTGCGCTCAACGGCGCACAATTTGAACCCGTAGCAGAAGAAGGTTCTGTTACTTTTAAAGGAATCTCAATTTGGTAAAAGTTTTGGGTAAAGTCATTTCCGAAACGTATGAAACCTACCATTTGATTATCTCTAAGTGCCGTTTCATTTGGCAAAGATTCGGCATGCAAAAACATTTTCATTTTTTTGAACTGACGCATATCGATGCTCACATTTTTAAAGACTGCTCTGGCATCTTCAGGCTCCAAACCATTCCCCGAAACACGTAACGATAACGACTGTTCATTTTGATTGATCAACGTATTGTTGTTATACAATTGCTCGCGCTGCACTCCCGGAGGTGTAATATAATTCACAGGACATCTTTCGTTGTTTTCCTGAACGTTTACCGCCAAAACATCTAAATCGGTTCCGTCATCAGCAACATTGGTATCATCTAAATCGAGTGTATTGGTATACCTTCTCCACTCGCCGCGCACCAAATCCAAAGCCCCAAAACGCACCGTTACTGCCTCATTAAATCCGGTCATAAACATTCTCATAAAACGAATGGATCTGAAGTCGGAAATATTTCCAATGGTATTTTGTGGTTGCGAAACCGGAATTTTAAATTGAATCCATCTTGAATCGGTAAGCTCACCATTAGGCAAAGTCACCTGTGTATCCCGAATATCCGTAATATAGTTTTGCCCAACTTCCATCCCCGGCCTCATATCAATACTGTATTCGTAATACGCATTGATCGTATTCATGGTATTGTCTTTATTGATATCCTCAACATCCGGCACGGTTGTGGCACCCCTGTTAGGATCATTGATTTCTACCGCCGAATTCCCATCAACACCGTTATAATTTTTATAGCGGTCTAAAACAGATCCTGAAGTATTCAAATAATACGTATAATCATCGGCCGCGGGATCGGACTCAGCAGCAAAATTATCATAAACAGAACCTTCCTTAGTATTCGGTAAACCGTCTAAACCAACATCCTGATTGGCTCTATTATTGGCATTGGTATCAAAAGCATAAATTAAAGACTGCGAAGCAGGAACATCTCCCCAAAGCGGTTGTGGGTTGACCATTATTTGATCCGGGCCCAATCCGTTTTCATATTGTTTCCGACCGTCTTTCAAAACGTCTTCTGATATTTCTCCCAGGTTAAAATACAATTTACCGGTATTGTTCTGAGGAATCTGACCTTTCCCCACATAAGGGTCCATCACCCAAAACTGAATATACTCGACATTTCCCTGTTCAAAATTGGTCGAACTCAGCGAACGCATGATCCCACCATAATTGGTAGCCGGATTGGCTGCAAAAGTAGTACTGTTATTATATGGTCCTCTTTCTGATGGGAAATAACTCAAATCTAATGTTGTTACAATCTGGGTTTGTCCTTGCGCAATATCAGTCAACGGATACAGCTCTTCACTGTATACTCTTCTAGTGGTGTTAAATGACAAATCATCGTTTGAAATTCCGAATGGTTTTTGAGTATAAAATATAGGATCTATAGAATACCAAGCCAGTTTTGCTCTTTTAAATCCATAACTCAAATCATTCGAAGCGGCATTAAAATCATACGGACTCAGCGTATTCCTATCCGGAGTAGAAGCCAAACTCCAGGCATAAGCCGAACGGACATCAATGGTAGATTGCGAACCTTCGAAATCATCTACATAAATGGTAGACTCTCCTTCAAACTGATCTGCTTTTGGCGTATCCGGTTTCAAGAATGCAATCTCCCCCCGAACGGAAAGATTAGAGGGCACATCCGTATCCACGTTAGGTAATTTATTCACCAATCGGGTAAAGAAAGGAACCTCTGTTGAGAAATTGGTATTGAATCCAAAAATGGTGTTGTTTACCGATTCCTGCCCGAAACTGGATTTTTGGGTAAATGGCCTTTCGGTCATTTTCAGAAAGGTAGCACCCACCAAAAAATTACTCGAAATTTTGTGCTCTACATTGACCCCCATAAATCTACGGGTTTGTTGACCAAAAATAGAATTGTTTTCTAAAGAAACATTTATAGGCGTATTGGAAGCCTGAAGTGCTGGATCCAAAATTTGCACTCTTCCCAATTGATAATTCACACTATAATCGACTCCTTCCACCAAAACCCTGCCTCCGGCAGTTACCACCACAGACCCCTGAGGCACGTTGAATGCCCCGATTGGAATTCCGTCACCGGCAGACGATTTATATTTACCCCTTAAAAGGAATTTGTTTTTATCACTGTCCTGTAACGCCCCCGATTGGGTATTGCGATACATACTTCGGAAAACATACTTTTTTTGATTCGCATTGTAGGTATTCGTATTGGCATAATCTTCTCCTGCCCCCGTGTTCGATAATTTTTTGAACAATAATTCTCCAAACGGTTCTTTGGTCGTGAAGATAATTCGCCCATTTTGGGTATCCATTGTAATTCCTTGCATAAAGTCAAAGAAACCATCCCCTCCGGCTTGCGGATCATTATTGTAATTCAATTTATCTAAATTGAAAACTTTCAACAAAGGCGTTTCGGCTACTTTATTTTCAGGCAAAGGGCTCGCTGGAAAATCACTTCCTGCAACCGGGGTAATATAATTTATCGGAGAAGGATCTGTATACAAAATATTAAACCTGAAATCTTCCTGCTTCAACTGATACGCTCCCGGAATCTGATAGATATTTTTCATCATCAAATTCCAAACCGGATTTTTGACATTTGTCAAATTGCTTTTCAGCATTTTCAAAATCAAACTTTGCGTAATAATTGCCTGACTCGAATTGGTTCCGGTCACCACAGTTGCGTCAATCCCGTCATTACCAAATTCCCCCACCTGATAGACCTTGTCCCCGATGGTATATTGATAAGCAACCGCCAGTACTTCATCATTCGTTAGTCGTTGTTGCAGCGAAATATATCCTAATTGAGTATTATACGTATATTCATTCGAATTTAATTTTCGAGCATTCTCCAATTTAGAATAATCCTGACCTTCACTTACGGTAACGTTAAAACCGGAATTTGCAGTTACTATTTCTCTAATATTCGGATTTAACAGACCTGTTCCTGTAGTAATTTGCGCCGGATCATAATCGTTATTCGAGTTATCCGTAGGCGAATCAATAGGATTATTAAACATTCCTGTTGAAGGATCTAAGACCACCACTTCACTATCCGCCAAACCTGTTAAACGTCCTTCCCCTAAATCTTGCAGCGCGATAATATTTCTCAGGTTATTGGTATTGGTATTTACCCTAGTTTGTTTGTTGGTTACCCAAACTTCCAATCGGGTAATTTGAACCCTGCTATCAATGAAAGGATAATTTTTTAATGAGGCGTCGTATTTATTTCTGAAATATTGGGACAGGAAAAAATGTCGGTCATTATCATAGTCCAATGCGAACACATCAAAATCCTGAATGGTTCCACCGCCTTGGGATACAAGACTTTTGGTTTGTGATTTTTGCTCAGAAAAAACCCCGGTTACCGTTGTTTTTCCAAATTGCAATTGGGTTTTTACCCCAAATAAACTTTGTGCCCCTCGAATAAGGGAACTGTTCAAAGGCATACTGACATTACCCACCTCGATTTTTTGGATGATATCATCCTCAGAAGGAGCATATTCTAATTTGAATAAATTTTGAAAAGCAAAAGTCGACTGGGTATCGTAATTGGCATTCACATTCAATCGCGTTCCCACTTTCCCTATCAAACTCATGCTGATTCTTTGCTCAAAGTCGAAAGCCAGATTGGTCCTGTTTCTGGGAGAAAAAGAGGGATTATCCTGTTTGGTAAAACGGGCACCCATATCAATTTCTACGGATCCTGTAGGTTTCACATCAATGGTATTACTTCCAAAAATGGATTCGAAAAAACCGGAATTCACATAATACTTAGGCAACAAATCTTTTTTATTCGCCTCACTGCCTTCTTTTTTTCCGTCTATGGCATCTGTTTTCTTTTTGAAATAATCCCGCATGGACTCTTTCAAAACCAAACTTTCATACTCTTTGGGAGTTAAAATAATAGGATAATCAATAGAAAACCCATCTACCGATTTGGTATAGATATACCGGTCCGTAACGGGATCATAGGTATAGGCGGAAAGTATACTTTTAGGGTTTTTTATTTGAACTTTCCCTAAGGAATATCCTGTTTGGAGAGTATCTTGCGCTTCTTCATCCACTTGGGCAAACGAAACAAAACCACAAAATAAAGCTAACCAAAAAATACAAATTTTATACATACAATTCGTGTTTTCGAATTCCTTTTATAAATTCTTTAAAGCTTTTTTGATGATCGATTCAACCGAAGCTTCCGGATCTTCTTTCACAATTTTTTCCACCACTTTTTCCGAAGCTTTCCGAACAAAACCTAAAACCTCCAAAGCAGATAACGCTTCATCTCGATTTGTATTGCTTTGTGACATAGAAACTTCATCTATATCGTACAGTTTTATCACTTTCTCTTTCAAATCAAGAATTACCCTTTGTGCGGTTTTACTTCCAATTCCTTTGATAGACTGAATCGTACTTACATCTGCTGATGCGATGGCATTAGTGATTTGCTTCGGATCCAGGGATGACAACATCGTTCTGGCAATACCGGCACCAATTCCCGAAACCGTTAACAGCATTTTGAAAATTTCTCTCTCTGATTTCTCCACAAAACCAAATAAGGTATGGGCATCTTCTTTTATTTGAAGATGGGTAAATAATTTAATAAAATCCGTATTGGGCAACAATGAAAAAGTATGCAGTGAAATATTCACATGATACCCAACACCTCCACAGTCTATAACGACATGTGTCGCCGTTTTTTCGACTAACTTTCCTTGTAAATGTGCAATCATTTATTAGTTTTTTTTATAACTCTAAATCAAGTTTTTACTTGAATTCACTCCTTTTATTCTATTTTTCGGCATTGATTCCCTCACTCACCAAAACAAGCCAAATACAATCCCGCAGACAGTCAAACCAAATTGTATTTTTGGCCTTAGATAAAGCACTACATCTTACAACAACACTACTCTTCTTTCGTGGTTTTATGTTTATTTTTATAAGATTTATACTTAATACAAAGATATAAGTCTAGTTTTAAAAAGCAGACTTATATCTTTTTCTTTTGTAAAAAACAGAAAAAAGACATATAAAAAAAATAGCTGCACCAGATTGCAGCTATAAATAAAATAAATTAATATAAAAGTTATTGTGAGATATAAGAATTCAAATAATTAATCGTGTCTTTTTGAATTTCAATTATCGCTTTTACCACATCACTCATGGAAACTAATCCTACTACAACATTAGAGTCTACAACCGGTAAGTGTCTCACTCTTTTCTCACTCATAAGTTCCATACAATACTCGATATTGTCCGTAGGTTTTACGGTAACCAAATCCGTATCCATAATTTCCTTCACCAGCGTATCTTTTGAAGCTTTATTTTTCAAAACAATTTTTCGAGCATAATCCCTTTCTGATAAAACTCCTTTTAAAGCAGTGTCTTCAATTATCAAAACAGACCCAATGTTTTTTTCACCCATCACTTTTATGGCTTCATATACCGTGATTGTTGAAACTATGGAATATACCTCATTCCCTTTTTTGCTTAATATTTGATTCACAGTCATATTAAAAAAATTTAGTTGACTATAAAGTTAAAAAAAAAACAATACTCAACGATAAAGTTTCAAAAAAAAATGGTTAAAATAAATCATCGGGAGAAGTCAATTTATTGAGTTCCTCTCTCAATTTAGGGGTTAAATGATGTAATCCATATTGAAAGGAAGCATTCATCCATCCAAATCCTTCCCTGGTGATGTATTCAAAATCAGTTCCCTGATTCCCATATTCGGCAAAAACTTTATGGGAAGCACTTACTACATCATATTTCTCAGGAACGGTTCCGTTGTACTCACAGGCGTTTTTGGTAATCATCCATAACCAACGGTAGATTAATTGCTGTGCTAAATCATCGTATCCATAATGGCGTAATCCTTTCCAAATTATGATTTGATGCGGAGGCCACCCATTGGGATAATCCCATTGGCGTTGCATTTGTTCGGCACCAACATGCGCCAGGGCTTCCGGGGCACAACCTGCGATTCCGCCCAAACAGATTAATTTAGGTAAGGCATACCTGACCATTTTTTCGGCTTGTTCTGCAGTAGCAATACCCGCCCACAATGGAAAAAAACTTGTAGCCGAAAGAAAATTAATGTTTGTTTGGGTTTCAAAATTATAATCATCAAAACATTTCATCTCCTCATTCCACAAAAACCGGTTCATTAATTTTTTTCGGTTCTCTGCCTTTTCTTTCCAATATTCAGGGGTATAGGTAAAACCATTATAAATGAAATTCCCTTTAAAATACGTTGCGGTTAACTCTTCAAAATCAGTTTCATATTTATATAACATTGTATTTAATTCCACCACATTCAATGAGGCACAAATCGCTTCCAAACGATAACTCGTATCATGGCCACTTTCCCTGACACTCCTGTCGTGTACAAAGTAAGCATCCAGTTCTTTATTTACAATTTTCCTTTGGTAATATTGTTTTTCATAATCTGCAACAGAAAGGTGGGCCGCTTGCGCATATGGCTTCAAAAGATCATCATAATGCCCTTGCTCTGTCTCAGGTGGCAGACCAATTCCTTCTGCAAAATAACGATTGAGCCCGTTATCCGTCAATCGTTTTCCTTTTTCCATCCAAACCGTTCCATATTCCTTAAGAGCCATTTCGAGTTTCGATTGCAACCAATTTAGATCTTTATCCGGCAAACTCTCAAAAACTTCCCGAATCATGCTCGAAAAAAAGGGAGGCTGTGTTCGGGTAAGATAATACGACCTATTGGCATTTAATATTTTTCCGTAATGTTCAATTTGATAGGCAAAATTATCCGCCATGCTTTTTGCCAAATCTAATTTACCATCGAGCAACAAACCTATGTTTTCAAAATAGCTGTCCCATCCGTACATTTCATTAAATCTTCCTCCGGGAACCACAAAGGGCAAACCTGAAATTTTCCCGTTATGCCCAACCAGTGCCAATGACAATATTCCGCCTTCATCATTGATACTGCTTACATACTCAGGTGTTATTTTTTCGGGCAACTGCACCACTTTAAGATTAAACTTTGATGCTAATTTTTTATAATATTCAAAAGCAAAATCATCTGTAAAAGGTACGTAGACAATCGCTTTTTCAGCCTTGGATTTGGAATCGGTTAAAATAGTCTCCAGTCCTTTTTCATCCATCGTCCGCGTTAAACCCTCCCAAAAATACTCCCGTATCATTCTCGAAATCCGCTCAGCAGGTTTTTCAAATATCCTTTCGGTATCAATACAATCATTGCCTTGCTCTGCCGCCAGGATTAACTCTTGCAACAAATTAGACAAAAAATAAGTCCCCTCAACAATAATTTCCTGCCCGTCACTTGTAAGATGAAATTTTTTAGGCCCTTTATCTTCAACAGTAATTCGTTTGTCCCGATCAATGTCTTCCTGGAGCAAAAGCTCCTGGAATACTTTATCTATGTTGAGTGTTATTTTCATGATTTAGAGGTTAGTTTTTTTAATATAAAAAAAGAGAGCAGCAACAAAAACATGGGGATTAAGGTGTAATAAAACGCATTTTCAGGCCCTTCATTTTTAAATAAATAACCAATAATCCTGGAGCCCAAAGTTCCTCCCAATGCGGAGAAAACAACAATCAATCCGGTCATTGAGCTGTGCAATTTTTGAGGCAGGGCACTCAACACAACGGAATTCAAAAGCGGATATATGGGCGCAATAAAAAGTCCCACAAGAGGAAAAGCAAACCCTATTATTGGAATATCTCCAAGAGAGTTGATTTCTTTCACTTCTAACCCTACTGTTTTGGGAAGCACAAAAATCACGATAAGCATAGCCATCGCAATGCAAAAACTCAGCACCCAAATCCAGTTTATTTTTTTAGTAATAATCCCTGCCAACAACCTGCCTATTGCCAATGTAACAGCCAAAATACTGGCCATCATAATACTGATATTCTGTGGCAGATGCAGCACTTTACTGTTGAATGTCGGGAGCCAGGACATGATTCCCTGTTCAATCATCACAAAGAGGAAAGCACTAATCACAAAGACAATAGTTAAAAGTTTAGCAAACAATTTGAACATTTGCGCAAAATCATCAGCCAAATTAACACCCGGTATTTCCGTTTGATTTTCAAATTTTGTAAAAAACAGAAACGCAAAGGAAACCAAAGAAATTGCCGCCAATAGCCAATACACATTCAACCATGCATCCGGATTGGTCTCCGAATTAAATGCAGGAAAAAGAAAATAAGCCAGTGCAATTCCTATCATGAAAACCCCTTCAATGCTGCTCATCAAACTATTGTGTTCTTTTTGATTTTCGGTAACGGTCCCTATTAATGAATAAACCGACACTTTAATTAATGCAAAAGAAACACCGACCGTAGCAAAAAGTATTTTTGCAGCGCTGAATGAATTGCCAAAATACATGCTGATGCAAGCAAAAGTCACTAATCCAAGCCCTATAAGCATGGCTTTTTTATAACCAATTCTAGGCAAAAAAGAGGCTACTAAAAAAGAAACAATCGCAATAGGCAAATCCTTGAATGCCTCCAAAATACTGGCTTGCAATTCATCAACCCCATAATTTGCCTGCGATTTAAGAATTACAATCCCTACACTATTGAGCAGAATTGCAAACACAAAATAATTAAGGTACATGGCAATTTTTATAGTGCTTTTCTTCATGTTTTATTTTTTAATCATTTGGACAATTACGATTTTAAATCCCTTCACGCGTCATTACCTTTGTTTTGATATTTTGACACGCCTAATTTTTCGATTACAGTATGAAATCGCCATTAACAACAAGTTTGCGCAAGCAAATGAAATTCGCTGAACACCTATGAAAAATATTAACTCAGTGAAGCAAACACCAATAAATAAAAAGGCGACCCGAGCGGTAGCGAACTGGCGAAGCATAACATATATGACCGCTAAAAAACAACTTTTACATATATGAAATTTAAAAACTCATACTGCTTGTCATACCATCCACCGAATGGTCAATTGTAAAACCTTTGGTTTGAAGGTTTGCCTTTAGGTGCGCAACTGTGGTGCCATTTACCCATTTGATATCTATAATAGTGTCAACGGTATCATTTATTTCTACATGACCTGAAAATGCATTTAAAGTATTCCTTAAGCGCATGATTTCTAATTGTTTATTTACAACTTCCGTTTTCAACCCTTGCTCGATATCCTGTATTGTCAATGTGGTGCGATTAATTTCTTTATGTCCGGCACTGCCTCCATTATCTGCTGCTTCATAATTGTTTGTACCTGCAAAAATATCCAAATACCAAACCTGCGGTATTCCCGGCATAAACATTTGAAGGACTCTCGCAAGAAGCAACTTTTGTTCGTCTTCACCTAGTGCACTAAAAAAAGTAGCATTTATTTGATAATAAGAAATTTTATTCCCTGAAGGATCGTAAAGATTCTTTACACGACCACCACGTTCCATGATTTTATTCATGATACTTTCAATCTCGGCATCTTCTAACAATCCTTTATTATAAACGCCATTTACTTCCTTGCCTTTCAAATCCAGAACAGGTATCCCATCATGGCAACCAAGCATGTTTACTGTTTTATATCTTTTAGCAATAATTTCCTTAGCCCAACTTAACAAGGCTTTACTAGTTTTATTTTCGATAGTATGTATCATTAAACCAGGTAAGAAAAAGTCATAGATATAATATCCTTCATTGGCTACCTCGTCATGTAAATGCAAACCATATTCTGCATGAATTTCTGGCAATAGCATCAAATTATTTTGTTGTGCTATTTTCTTGATACGCTCTAAATATTCCCAAGTCCCTGGTTTATTAAAAAAATTGGATTCCCCTATTTGTTTATGCAAATAGGCAAAAGCGTCCAATCGAAGGATATTACAACCATAACCATTTAATTTCTTTAGTGTCTCCTCATAAAAATCCCATACTAAAGGCGATGCAGCATTGACATCCATTTGTCCTAAATAGGAACGTTTTTGTTCTACAATTTGTAAAATTTCTGATTTAAAAGGAACACAATCTTTAAAATCAATAGTCGTAAAATCCTGATTATCATTAATCGCCGTATTTATTACGGTAACAATAAACAGACTTTGCTCTTCCGTTAATCCTTTTACATTTTGTAAATCCGCTACAGCAATCGGATTATAGGTTATTTGCTGATAAAAAGTATTCCAATAAGGCTGTTCTGTGCCATCCGGAAAACGTACTTTCAATATGGGCAAACCCGACTTTCTCATGAACAATTTATTTAGAAACTCTGGTTTTGGAATTACAATTCCATCTTCATTTTTTACCCCGTTTCCCTCCCAGAACTCATTCCAATTGATAAAAAAATCTTTAAATTTAGATTCATTACCATGTTGCAGCATGTCTTTAAACTGAGGGGAAGCTACAGAAAGATGATTTAACACAATATCAAATTTCAGCTTTATCTGTAGCTCATTCAAGTCCTTTAAATCTTTTGTGTCTACTAAATCTTTATTTATATCATAATCAATAATAGAAAAACCTCTATCTAAATCACTATTAAAAAAGGTAGGCAACACGTATATTAAAGAAAATACATCTTTAAACTCGGCCATTTTAAGCATGGCTATGGTGTCTCTAAATTTTTCTCCAATGCTATCCGGATAAACATTGAGCATTACACCATTACTGATTTTTTTATTATTTTGTTGCATCGTATTTTATAAAAGTTTAGAGAGGATATTGATGTTATCCGGCAATCGCCC
This sequence comes from Flavobacterium sp., assembly GCA_036676965.1. GTDB lineage: Bacteria > Bacteroidota > Bacteroidia > Flavobacteriales > Flavobacteriaceae > Flavobacterium. The sequence continues at coordinate 56,070 of JAKFBW010000164.1, forward strand.
TACATTTTGAAGTTTTAAAGCCGCTAATTTTAAAGCGATATCCAAACATTCATTAATTGATTTTTCTTTTATATGAGCAAATAAAAATCCAGACCAAAAAGCATCACCTGCTCCAGTGGAGTCCATAACTTTGTCAATTTTTATTGCTGGCATTTGTATTATTTCTTTCCCTTTTTGAGATAATTTCACCCCTTTGCTACCTAAAGTTAAGCAAACAGTATCTACTCCTTGATGGTGAAAAAATTCAAATATCTCTTCATGGGGAAGTTCTTTCTCAAAAAGACGCAGCATATCATCTTCACTAATTTTTATTAATGGATTGAACTGACAATAGGTTTTGATTACTTTAAAAGCCTTCTTTTGACTTTTCCACAACTTTCTTGCATAGTTAAGATCGATACTTAGCTTACATCCTAAATCGTGTGCTTCTTGCGCTTTCTTTAAGATAGTTTTCTGTGCGGGATTCTTACTTAATGCGAAACAAGTGGTATGGAATATCTTTGTATGGGATAGTATTTCCCTTGAAATTTGTTCTTCATAAATACAACAATCTGCTGAACGATACGGGATAAAATCTGGTGTACCCTCGGACCTTGAAACAAAAATCACACTAGTCGATTTATCATCCAGGACGTTAAGATGGTTTGTATTCACGCCAACACTCGTTAATCGTTCCGTAATATATGATCCGAAACCATCGTTCCCAACAGTTGCAACCATAATAGTATTCAAACCTAATCGCGTTGAATTCATAGCAACATTAGTAGGCGAACCTCCTAAATACCTATGGTAATCTCTAGTTTCATTAATGAGCACCCCTTCTTGATGCCCAATAAAATCCACAAGAACTTCACCAACACAAAGGATGTCTATTTCATCCATTTTATTATTTATTATATTATTCACTTAATTTTGTCTTTTTTATATTAATTAATAATGTACAGATAGCAGCAATCACTAACAATACTCCTGCAAAACTGATTGCTTGGCGGGGATCATTATCTAAGAAGTTTTTTAAAATATAACCAAAAGAAAGATTTTGAAAAATCATTGGAATAACAATCATCATATTGATAATTCCCATATAAACCCCATACCGTTCTTTTGGAATATCTGCCACTACCATAAGATAAGGTATTCCCATCATACTGGCCCAACCGATACCGAAACCGGTAATAGCGAAAAACAATATATTTTTATCATGGATATGCGGAAACACTAAAAATCCTATTGCTGCTAAAATCAAACAAAAAGCATGTACCATTTTTGGACCAAACTTTTTAGCAAAACCGACCAAAGCAAACGCAACAACAAAAGTGACTATGTTGTACCACCCATTGACTAATCCGGCCCAACCAACCGCTTCTTCATATGCGGCAGGATTACTTTTTGGAGTCGCATTCCAAACCGATAAGGCTATACTTTTAGAGGAATTTTGCCAATAACAAAACAAGGCATACCACTGAAAAAGATATACCAATGCCAATTGCCACATCACTTTAGGCATATCACCAATAGCGGAAAATATTTCTATTAACGGATCAAATAATCCTCCTTTTTTTTCTTTAATGTGCATCAGTTCTTCAGCCGAGGGAGGTATTTCACTCGTGGTTTTCATACTCCACCAAATCGTACCAATTGAACAAACTGCACCCAGAAAAAAGGAAGCATAAACCCAGGAAGGTAACGACCCTGTTTTACCAACAATTATCATCGGAAAAATAAATAATGATAAATTAGCTAAAGTTTGTCCAAAACCGGTAAAAAAACTTTGCATCTGAAACCCCAAAGGCAATTGTTCTTCATCTAACTTGTCTGCTATAAAAGCTCTGTAAGGTTCCATTGCCGTGTTATTTCCTGCGTCTAAAATCCACAATAGACCTGCAGCCATCCATAACGAACTACTAAATGGAAATAACAATAACGCAATACTGCATAACAATGCCCCCACAAAAAAATAAGGTTTACGTCTGCCCCATTTTGGGTGCCATGTCTTATCGCTCATGGCTCCAATAAGCGGTTGAATTAACAAACCTGTCATTGGACCGGCAAGATTCAGTATGGGAATTTGATCCGGACTTGCCCCTAAAAAATCATAAATGGGATTTACTGCGCTTTGTTGCAATCCAAAACTATATTGAATTCCAAAAAAACCGACATTCATATTCCAAATTTGCCAAAAATTCAGTTTTAATTTTACTCCCATATTTACAGGTTGGTTTATTAAGTGGTTGTTGAATCGTTAATTAGTTTTTAAATTTAATTTTTAAAAAAACAATTCGCGCTTTAATTAAAACAAAAAACGTTTTCGTTATTCACGAAAACGTTATCGAAAGACCGTTTTTAACTCTGAAATTCAGGGTATTATTTATCTTCAAATGGGATAATAATTTTTGCTTCCCATTCCAATTCGTCCCCTCCATTAAAAGGATTTGCCATAAAATGTTCCAATGGTTTATTTTCTAATTTATAGTCATGCTTCTTCGCATAATCCAACAATGCAAACCATGCTCTGTCAGAAGTCCTATAATTTCCAAAATATGTCGCCTGAAGCCCCTTCAACGCAGGTATAGTTTTAAACTTGACATTACTATCCGGAACATATTTTGTGTTTTTAGGAATCGGAAAACAATAATTAAAACTAATTATTTCTTTATCCTGATCCCAATCGGTAACTTCCAAATAAGGACGATGACCGATTATTTTTATTTTATTTCTATCTAAATAATCTACAATTTCAGAATCGTAACCAATCATCGTCTGTGCTTTTTCCTGCATAACACTTTTTAAAGAAATATAAGCTACATATATTTCTTCAGATGATCTTTCACCATCTATCCTAATTTTAAAATCGTCAATATGATCTTCAAATCCCATTTTAAACGATTTTATTTTCTCTATTTGTTCCGTTCTAAACTTGGTTGAAACAAAAGGAGCAGTTAATCTGTTGTAAAATGAGTGATTTAAATCTTTTATTCCAATAGTAACATTGGTAATTGAATCATTTATTGATTTCATATCCCAAGTATATTCCATTTTTTCATTTCCTTTTTTCATCTGTTGCTTGATGAAATCATAATTTCTCTTTTCTAAAATAGTATAAATTTCATTTTGATTTTTAGACTGGGTTGTTGTCCATTCTACAATTCCCTGAGAAATAGTTCCTGTAGCAGCATTAATTTTAAAAGTAATGGTATAATCTGATTGCTTTAAAAAGAAATACCATCCTAAAAAAGAAAGTAAAACGACAGCTAAAAACCACTTTAACTTATTATTCATTGTATTAATTTGATTTATTTAGATTTAAAAAATTTGAGTTTACTATTAATATAGGTCCCTAGGTTTGTACCTTGGACTGTCCCGTTTTCAATTGCAGCTCTATAATGAATACCACCATATAATCTGCTAATTGCGGCCTCCGCAGCAGCCTGCTTGAAGGACTTAAAAGATCTCTTGGGCAGCCCAAAAGAAATTTCAGAGTCATCAACATAACTAAAATTATCTCCAAAAATAGATGTTAAAATAATGGCAGAACAGGTAGAAACTACAGAATGCCCGCTGGTATATTCCGGAAAAGGAGGTGTTTGTAACTGTGGTCTCCAACTTTCATCTATATGTTGATTTATATAGGTTTCCGGTCTAACAACATTGGTTCTATACTTTCCTTCCCAACAACTGATAAAACTTTCAAAAATCCCGATTGATGTTTTAGTACAAACAAATATGGCCGTTTCAAAATCAGATTTGGATTTTTTACAAGCGATTTTAGCAATATTAATCCAATGGGCATCAGGTGTATTTTTCTTTTTAGCAAACATCATATGCCCTTGCGTAACCGTTGCATAAGGATTACAATCCCAAAATGTAGCTATAGCTGATTCTTCAGGAATTTTATCATTTTTTGAATTTTCAATTTCAAGTAATTTTTTAGAAATCATATTGCCAACATCATACGTTTCTTTTGCTTCCTTATAAAAAGCTGAATTTTTATCTATAGAAAAAGGATAAGGGGCCTTAGGTTTAAATTGCGAAGCAGAATCCATAACTAATGTTCTAATACTCCCCCAATGTGGTTCAACACCATCCATATAAGCAGGAGGAGTAGGCTGCCATCTTGATAGTTGATTTGTATGGACTGAAAATTTAGGAAAGGTTCGAGTTTGTTTGTAATTATCTTTTCCCATCCATATTTTAATTCTTTCAACTACCTTTAATGCATATTCTTTTGAAACATCAAATTCTGTTTGGTTCTCAGAACTCCATTTTTGATACAAACTGTCTCTATATTTTTCTAAAGCTTCTTCAGAGAAAATCAATTGTTTACTCACTTCCATATGAGCAATAAGTGCCGCTAATTTTTTGTTAACCCCACTTTTCGAATCTAGTTTAGGAATAGAATCTAATCCCTTTAATTGCCTTTGTAAACTCTGAAATTTAGTGCTGTTTTGAGCCATAATTTCATAGGCTGCAACATTAGGATAAACATAAATTCTACTGGCTACCGGAGGAGAGAAAATATCATGAACCATAATCCCTGTTACTGTATCAACCGCTGAGCAATAATCATTGGTAGTAATAACAATGGCTTTTTCTTTTTTACAAGACGCAAAAAGAAGTACCATAATTCCTAAAAGATAAATTTTCATTTTCATTTTCATTTTCATTTTCATTTTCATTTTCATTTTTATTAATATTATTTGATTGTTTTAATTCTTATTCATTGGGAGTTCATATACTTCCGCTTTTTTATTGTTTATGGTTACCAACAAATATTTTTTGCCATTAAACGGAATAATATCCAGGTGACGCACCGCTTTTTGGGTCAAATCAATTCCTATTTGATTTCCCAGATATATCATTTTTTGATTTTTAATCAACGCCCCGGAAAAGCCATCAAATCGGCTATGATATGGAGTCACCCCGAAATAATTTCCCGCAGCAAAAACTTCGTCTTGTGCATCACCATCAAAATCAGCTTTTACAAAACTTGTTATTGGAGTTACTTGCATTGTATTCGAAAAGGGAACAAAAGTGAATTTTCCCTTGTCATTTCTCAAATATCCCGATTTTAAATTGTGTACTTCATATAATTTTGCTTTTTCCAGCATTTTAGGATCAAAAACTTCCTCCAGTGTTTTACCGGCAAAGGATTTATAGCTATTAAATTTTTTCTTTAACATACCACTAAATTGTTCTGCTAATTCATCAAGTCCCATTGTGGTATAATACTGACCTTTCTTTTCAATTGCAACTATAGTTTCAAAAGATCCATTGGTATCAAAATCATCATAATACATTTTCATAGGGAAATCTTGTGAGGCCTTGAATTTTGAATTCATTCCCCAGTTCCCAACTAAATAATCTTCATCACCATCATGATCAATATCAAACGGCATTACAGATTGCCACAATCCATTGCTCTTTTCTGGAAAAATAGTCTTTGTTACATTAGAGAATTTTCCGTTTTTATTAGCAAAAAAAGTTGGTTTCATCCACTCTCCAACAACAATAATATCGATTTTTCCATCTTTATTGAAATCATTAAATACAGCATCAGTTACCATTCCTATTTTTGAAAATGTCTGACTTTCAACGATAGTGAATACCCCTTTATTATTATTCAATAAATAACTATCTGGCATACTTCCGAATCTATTGTTTAAAGAATTATTTCCTATAAAAAGGTCTAAATCCCCATCTTTATCATAGTCAAAAGCTTTTACAACGGATGCATTTTGGGTGAGTTTAGGCAATGCACTCTTTAAAAATTGATTGTTGTTATTTAAATATAACCTATCTTGTAAATTAGATGCATTTTCACCACTGCCTGAAGCTACATATATGTCATTTCTTTTATCATTATTAAAATCTCCAATTACCGCTGAAGCATCTTCAAAAACAGAATCTTTCTCTATTTCAGAAACTGGTTTTTTAGTAAATCCTTTTTGATTTTGGATATAAACAGCCGCTTTTTTACCTCTAGATCCTCCAAAGAAAATATCTTCTTTCCCATCACCGTTTAAATCTCCAATTGCAGTTGAAGCACTTCTATCAGAACGCTGGTATGGGATTAATTTTTGTGCTAAAAAATCAATATAATCATTTTCTTGATTCATGAAATCAATTCCTAATCCTGTTTCTACCTTTTTAAAAATTGGTAAAACTGCAGGATGTAATTTTCTATAATCAAACCCTTTTCTACTATTACTTGCTTTTATAGTAAGTGTTTGATTTGTTTTAATATTTTTAAGTGTTTGAGATGTTTTATCAGGCCAAATAACAACTATCGAATCTACAGAAGTTGTTTTTCCATATCCAAAATGAATCATTGGTTCAGATGAAGATTGAAAACCTCTTGTAGTTTGAAGTTCTTTGAATTGTTTTTTTCCTTGAGAATATGAAATTACTTTGGATCCAATTCCAAATGTGTTTTTACCGCCAAATTGTAACTTCAATTTAAGGTAGTTCGATTTTTTATCTGTTTTGTTTATGTAAACAGACGCAATACTGTTCAAATTATTAGTAACAATATCTAAATCACCATCATTGTCTAAATCGGCATAAGCACCTCCATTTGAAATAATGGAATCATTTTCAATCCAATCATTAGAACGATTTTTAAATTCTAAATCTTTTGAACCTTGAAAAACATAATTACTTACATTGCCTTTTGTCATTCTCTTCAACGCTTCTTTATCTAAAAGTTTTGTTGAATTAATTTTGCTTTTAATTTGATCATTCGAATAATATTTTACATAATCTAAATCATTTGGACGTTTAGGAATTCCGTTACAAACAAAAATGTCTTGTTCACCGTCTTGATCATAATCTGCAAATAAAGTACTCCAGCTCCAGTCAGTTGCAGCTACACCACTTAACAATGCTGTTTCTGTAAAACTATTCCCATCTTGATTTAATTGCAGCATATTTCTGGCATACTGGTAATGGTATCCTAGTTTTTCTGTTCTCATTTTAAGCATTTGAGTATTGTCATCTCCTAATGATGATTTCAATACTTTTTCGTCCTCTGGAAGCATATCCAAGGCCATTATGTCCGGAAAGCCATCGTGATTAACATCTGTCACATCTACACCCATTGAGAATCGACTGGTATGACCAAAGTGACTTTTTAAACTTTCTGAAAAAGTTCCGTCACCATTATTAAGATAGTAATAATCATCTTCATGAAAATCATTACAAACATAAATATCTGGATATCCGTCTAGATTAAAATCTGAAACAGCTAAACCTAATCCATATCCATTTGCCCCTCCAAAAATCCCTGTTTTTTCACTTACATCAACAAATTTGCCATTATCATTTCGGAATAATTTATCTCCGCATTCATAGCTTCTTTTATTTCTAATATCGGCATTCCCATAAGATAATTCTGAATGAACAGCATGATTCAACAAATACATGTCTAAATCGCCATCCAAATCATAATCTAAAAATGCAGCTGAAGAACTGTAATTATCAAGATCTAATCCATATTCAACGGCACTTTCGGTAAAGGTATTATTTTTGTTATTGATAAACAATTCATTATGACCTTCAAATCCATTGATTCCAACAACCGCACAAACATAGATATCAAGATATCCATCTCCATTGACATCGGCCATAATAGAACCCGTTTTCCAATCACTTTCTCCCTCTACTCCTGCTTGTACAGAAATATCCTCAAATTTATTACCGCCTTTATTAAGGTATAACTTATTTTTTCCTTGATTGGACGTAAAATAAACATCTACCAAACCGTCATTATTAATATCTCCCAGTGCTACTCCACCCCCGTTATAATAATAGAGATAATCTAAAATGGAGATATTTTTGGATGCCACTAATTGATTATTGAATGTAATGTTGCTTTCCTCCGAAGGCAATTTTTCAAATAATTGATCTTGTTTTTTGGAACAACCGATAAACAGCAATGAAGCCAATCCCAGTCTAAAAAAATTATTCATTGCGTTTAAATATTTTAGGTGTATTATCATTTACAACTGCTATAATTGAAGTTGATTTATTCTTATCTTTTATTGTTTTAAGCTGTTTCACTTCGCCTTTTATAAAGAAACCGGATTGGTTATAAGGCATCCATGAAAAAGTCCCTTTTTTGTTCCCTAACAAAACACTTCCATGATTGGCATCTAATCTTCCAAATTGCGGTTTGAATTCATATTGATTTCCCCCAAGAATGATATCTAAAATCCCGTCCTTATTAACATCCATAACACAACTGGTGTTTACAGAAGAAAATTGCACTTCTTTAGGTAGTATTTTTATTTCAAACTGACCATTTCCTTTGTTTATAGCCACAACACTTTCCTGAATAGTTACTGTTTTCTGAATAGAATTATCTACCACATCCTGGGAAAACAATTCCTGGAATGTCTTTTTGGAATAATCCGCATAACTCAAGTTTTTCTTTTTAATGGACGGAATTTGCTTGGCTAATTCTTGTTTTAAATGAATCGGAAAATCTTTTCCATTAATAGATTGGGTTGTTATTTGCTCTATCGTTCCATTATTATCAAAATCATTGGTAAACAATTTCATAGGATTTTTAACAGAAGCTTTATAGGTCGTATTAGTGCCTTTATTCCCTAAAATCAAATCTTTTTTACCGTCATTATTCAAATCCACACAACTAACAGTATTCCAAAATCCGTGATAACCGGTAAGATTGGATTTATATTCTGCCAATCGGCGTCCCGTGTTTTTGAAGATCATCGGTGCCGTCCAATCTCCCACCAGTATTAAATCTTTTTTAGCATCATTGTCGATATCTTCCCAAACGGCATCAGTTATCATTCCAACCGAATTTACTTTAAATGCTTTTTTGTCTATAGTATTGGTAAAATTTCCTTTACCGTCATTTTCCAGCAATAAATGTTTAGGATCGACCCCATAAACCCCCGGAACGCTTCTGCTTCCTATAAACACGTCAATATCACCATCGTTATCAAAATCATTTGGTGCAATTACAGCAACATTATTATTGGTCGTTGGAATAACCGTTTTGCTTTTTATAAAAATTCCTTTCCCATTATTCAAATACAAACGGTTTTTGTAATTGGCCTGATCTGCTTTTTCATTTCCTCCTGAACCCACTAACAAATCCTGGTCTCCATCATTATCCGCATCAAAAAAACTGGCCGCTGTATCTTCAAAATTAGCATCAGCCTCTAAATCTTTTTGAGCCTGAACAGCATAATTACCGTTCCCTTTGTTCAGATAGATTTTACCGGCCTGCCCTTTGGCTCCACCAATAAAAACATCTTCATTCCCATCTCCGTTGACATCGGCAACCGCTAATGAAGGTCCTTCCTGTGAAAGCATTTTACCAATCAACCCTTCATAATCAAAATCGATATAATCATTTTCCTTATGTGCCAAAAACGGTGTCTTCTTTTCTGAAAATATTTTTTTGGGAGTATTAATTTTAGGGATATAATCTAATTTAGCATTTGAAATATTCAAATTCAAGGTACAATTATTGGCCACTTTTTTTATTGTCTGGAATTTTCCATTTGGCCAAATCACCTGTAGCGAATCAATTTTTTTGGTTCCAATTCCAAAAGTCATCACATAATCGATAGAGGACTGAAACCCTCTTGACGGAATTAACTCTTGTTTTATAATTTCCTTTCCTGAATACAATTCAACTACACTACCAATGGCAAATTTATTGTGATTATCCCCTTTCAATTTTACTTTAACAAAATGATTTGCTTTGTTTTTCTCTGAATTATTTCTGTAAACAAAGGATTCCATATTAACATTATTCACAACTAAATCCAAGTCACCATCATTATCTAAATCCCCATAAGCTGCCCCATTTGAAAAACTTGGCGTATCCAGTCCCCAGTTTTGAGCTTCATTTGTAAAGCTTAGATTTTTATTGTTTTTGAAAGCATAATTAGGAATTGCTGTACTTGGCATCTTGTTAATAATGGTTTCTATTTCATCTTTTTTACCGGTAATCACCATTTTTTGCATTAACTCATTTGCAAAAAAGTCCATAAAATCCTGATTGGTTAAGTCATAATAAATACCATTACAAACATAAATATCTTTATACCCATCATTATCCATGTCAAACAACAAGGCTCCCCAACTCCAATCCGTTTTAGCGACGCCTGCATAATTAGCTACTTCAACAAATTTATTATTATCATCATTAATCTGTAAAGCATTAGACATATATTGATTAAAGAAATCCAGTTTCAATTTTCTAGTCAATAAATCATAGTTATCAAAACTAGTTGTTGTTTTTAGACGTGCATCCCCTTCCGGCAACATATCGGTGGTAAAAATATCAGATTTACCATCATTATTAACATCGGCTAAATCTGCCCCCATAGAAGATTGACTTATGTGAGCTGCCCAACCTTGGATTTGTTCTGAAAAGGTACCGTTCTTATTATTTATGTATAAATAATCCCTTTCGTAAAAATCATTAGAAATATAAATATCTGGATACAAATCGCCATTAACATCACCTACAGTTACTCCTAAACCAAAACCAATCAAACTACTAAAAATACCCGCTGATTGGCTTACATCAACAAATTTTCCATTGTCATTGCGCATTAATTTATCGCCACCTCCTTTAAGAATATCAGCTACATCCCAATCTTTATCTCTTAATTCTCTTTTATTAGAATAATTTAGGGTACTCACCGGAATAAAGCTGTTATTCAAAATATAACAATCTAAATCCCCATCCTTGTCATAGTCAAAAAAGGCAGCATGGGTTGTAATTCCCGTATCAGCCAGATTATATTCAGCTGCTTTTTCTGTAAATGTAGCATTCCCATTATTGATATACAACTGACTTTTTCTTATAGCGTCAATATTACTTCCTGCATCACAAACATAAATATCTAACAAACCATCCCCGTTGATATCAACCATGACTACACCTGTTGACCATGCTTTCTTACCTTCAATTCCAGATTTTGTTGAAATATCTTCAAATTTAAAATTACCTTTATTCAGGTATAACTTATTAGCGCCTTGATTAGAAGCAAAAAAGACATCAGCCAGACCATCATTATTGATATCTCCAATAGCGACACCTCCACCATTGTAGAAATTACGGTATTTGAAGATATTCATATTCTTGCCATTTTTTACCTCATTCTGAAAATTAATACCAGTTTCTGAGGCATCTAATTTGGTAAACAAGAAATCCGAATTTCCTTTAGAACAACTTACAAAAATTATACATAAAAAAACACACACAATACGTTTCAACATCTTAAAAATGAATTAATTTAAATAAATATAAGGTAGCAATTTATGATTTTTCCAGTTTATAAAAAAATTAAAAACAGCCTAAATAGAACAATATACTTAAAATAAAAACAAAAAACCCCATAAAGAAGCTCCTCAATTATAAAAAATAAAGAGGGTAATAAACTACCCTCTTTAAAAAATATTACAAAACTTTATGAATACTAGTATCCAGGATTTTGTGTAAGATTGGGATTGAATAATGCATCTGATGGAATTGGATACAAAATATATCTAGAATCAGATACATAAGGTTTCAATTCTCTAGCAGCTAAGAATGTTCCAAAACGAACCATGTCATTTCTTCTCCATCCTTCTAACCATAATTCTTTCCCTCTTTCTTGGTATACTCCATCAAGAGTAGCTGGCGAAGCAGCTTGTCCAGATCTCGCAGCAATATCAGTCATGATAGTACCAATTGAACCAGAACCACCTCTTAAGATAGCTTCAGCTTTCATTAATAAAGCATCAGAATATCTCATGAATACAAAATCATTATTTGGTGCACCTAAGTTTGCAGCATCTGGAATATATTTTTCCATTCTGATACCAGCAGTTTCTAAAGTAGCTCCACTAGTAATCAAAGTTACTGCAGGAGTATAAACTAATGGATTTCCATTTCTGTCTTTTAATGCAATTAAACCACCCGGTTTATACATTTGACCTACTTGCATACCTACTGGGTTACCAAAATTAGTGATGATATCAGAATCAGCATTTTTGATACGTCTATCATTTGGATTAAATTTATTATAGTATTCAGATACTATAGCAAAACCATTCCATCCATCAGGAGTTTGGTTGTAGTGCATACCCATTCTCCAGTGATATTGAATGTTTCCACCTGCACCACCTTGAATATTTTTAGAAGAGAATAAAATCTCTGGTGATGTATTATTAGTAGGTTTAAAATTATCCCAATAATCTGAAGATAATGAACTACTGATTGCATCAACATTTTGAACAACTTTAGTCATATCTGCAGCAGCAAATGTGTAAGGACCTGCAGCATCAGCAGCTTCAAATACACCTTTATTCAAGTATAATTTAGCTAACAAAAAGTGAGCCGCATCAGCATTAGCAATACTCGCATCACCAGCTGTTCTAGCAGGTAATGAAGAAACGATAGCTTCTAATTCACTAATTACAAATTCAGTAGCTTCAGTTCTAGTCCATACTTTAGGATCATCTGTTAATGCAGAACCTGCTTCTCTGTAAGGAACTTGTCCAAACAAATCGATCACATTATAGTAATAGAAAGCTCTTAAAAAACGAGCCTGAGGAACTTCCGAACCACTACCGTTTTCAATAACTAAGTTACAGTTGTATACTTGAGACAATAAAGTATTCCAAGCACCTCTAACCTCATTATGATCAGGAGCCCAAGTATGTACGTGGATTTGTCTCCATGTAGCATTATCATCCCAGTCACCTCCACGTGTAGGTCCTACTAAAGCATCACCAGCCATTTCATCTAAAGCAAACATTTGCCCTTGACCTTGAAAGCCTCTTAATCCTTCATAAGCACTTGTCAACAGTGAAGCTGTATTTATTGTTCCTCCACCTGTATTAGATATAACAACACCATCTAATACTTCTTCATCTAAATTAGTACAACTTACTCCTAAAACCATTGTACCTACAAAAAAGATGCTTTTTATAATATTATTTCTTTTCATTGTTCTTTTTAATTAAAATGTTACGTTAAGACCAACAGATACACTTTTGTCTCTTGGATATGATAAGTACTCCATACCAGCTGAAGGTACTCCATTCAAAGATTTATCAGTATCAACCTCTGGATCTGAACCTGAATAACTCGTGATTATAAATAAATTAGAAGCATTTACATATAATCTTGCTGAAGACATTTTTAATTTATCCAAAATAGAACCTTTAACTGTATATCCAAAAGTTAGGTTACCCATTCTTAAGAAATCTCCTTTTTCTAAATATTTAGTAGAAGGTGAGTTAGGATCTCCTTGTGCTTGTGGAGAAGTTGCAGCTTCTTCAGTTACGTTTCTACCACCTAAGAATGCTCCTTTAAAGAAATATGCATTCGTTGTGTTGTTGTAAATGTAATGACCGAAAGCACCATAGAATGAAGCTCCTAAGTCAAAGTTTTTGTATGTAAAGTTTGTATTGAAACCAACATTAATTTTTGGCAATGGTTGTTTGTTTAATAATACTTTAGCAGCAGTACCTAAACCTGTATCATTACCAGCCGCATCAGCATAGATAGAATTTCCATTAGAATCATATCCTCTCCACTCGTACATATAGTAAGTGTAAAGTGGTTTGTTGTTAGTCAATACTTGAGCGTAAGCTCCTGATAAACCTTGACCATTTATTCCACCTGTAGAAATAAATCCAGGGAAGTTTTCTAATTTGTTGCTTAAGAATGAAGCATTACCTGATACATCCCAAGTAAAATCTTCTTTATTAATTACTTTATAGCTTAAAGAAACCTCAATACCTTTAGTAATAATATTCCCTTTAAGGTTTGTATTACGAGGAGATGGCGGACCTGGTTGAGAAGATGCAGCAGGAACTGGAGAAATTAAATCTTTAGTGTCTTTATGGAAATAATCCACAGATCCAGTTAATCTATTATTGATTAATTCAAAATCAGAACCTACACCAAAAGATTTAGTAGTTTCCCATTTTAAGTTTTCGTTAGCATTATTATCTAAACCTAAAGTTCCGTTTAATCCATAAGCTCCTCTAGCGATAGCTGAGTTAGGCGCAAATTCTTGGTTACCTGTAATACCGTAGTTTCCTCTTAATTTAACACTATTAACTAAACCTTCATTATCTTCAATCACTTTGTATGCGATACCTACAGATGGGAAATAATCGTATTTGTTATTTTTCCCTAATTTAGTAGAACCATCAGAACGTAAAGTTCCAGTAAGGATTAATTTTTTGTATAATGTTGCATTAACCCTTGCAAAATAAGACTGTAATTCAGTTCTGTTTCTGTAAGAGAAAACTCTGAATTCATTTTGAAGTCCTCCTTCAATATTATCAATCAAGTTTGTTTGAGCCATATCATAACCTTTACCGATAGATGAATTACCATCAGCATTGTAGTCATAGTAAGAATAACCAACTAATGCATCTAAGTTAAAGTTATCACTAAAGTCATTATTGTAATTTAATGTATGCTCGAAAGTTTTATTAAATTTATTTTGTGAATTTATTGAAGCTTGACCATGTTTTACATCTGAAGATCCAGGAACTGAAGCTTGCGCTACGTTTTGAATATCCATAGTTGGCAACAATTGACTTTTTCTGCTTGAGTTAGAACTTTCAATACCAAATAAGAATTGGTATTTCAAGTGGCTATTAATTTTCCAAGTAGTATTGATACTTCCTAAAAATTTATTTGTATTAGTGAAATCTTTGTAAGAATTCAATAATTGCACAGGATTCAAGTAAGTATTACTTACAACATTGTATGTACCATCTGTTTTATAAATTGGCAATGTTGGATTCCAATACAAAGCAGTACCGATAATGTTTCCAATGTAACCAGCATCATTAGACAAGATAGTAGTTTCATCTTTCAATGAAGCATACATAATTCTTTCTTCTACTTTCAAAGCTCCTCCGAAGAAGTCATTTGAATTATAAACTGTAGCAGAATATTTATCTAAACCTGTATTTTTAACAATACCATTAGTATTACTAGCTCCCAAAGAGATTCTTGTATTAGAGTTCTCTGTAGATTTAGTAAAAGATAAATCATGATTCATAGAAAATCCGTTACGTAAAACTGCATCTTTCCAGTTGTAGCTTCTTGATTCTTTATCATCACCACCTGCAGCAACGAATTGCTCTGGAGTCATTACATTGAAATCTCCAGCCATTTTACTGAACTGTACAGAAGTATTGTAAGACAATTGTGGTTCTTTAGATTTTCCTTTTTTAGTAGTAATAACGATTACACCATTAGCTCCACGAGAACCGTAGATAGCTGTAGAAGATGCATCTTTCAAAACACTGATACTTTCTATGTCATTTTGATTAACAAAGTTCAATGGATTTCTTGCAGAAGAAGCTCCTAGTAAGTTATCCCCACCTGCAGCAACGTTACCACCGTCCAAAGGCACACCATCAATTACGATAAGTGGTCCGTTTCCAGAACGAATAGATGTATTACCACGTACTCTAATAGCAACTCCACCACCTGGCTCACCGCTTGACTGAGTAACTTGTACACCTGCAACTTTTCCTCTTAATAATTGAGCAGGAGAAGGTGAAGCTACATTGTCAAAACTTTTAGAACTCAATTGATCTACTGCTCCGGTTGCATCTTTCTTTCTTACAGAACCGTAACCAATCACTACTACTTCTTTTAATTCAGCTGAATCCTCTTTTAAAATAACATTCACTGTTTTTTTCCCCGCTACATTTACTTCTTGTGTTTTAAGACCGATGTAACTAAAAACTAAAACTGCATTGGGCCCTACATTTCTGATGGTAAATTTCCCATCAAAGTCTGTTTGCGATCCATTTGTTGTTCCTTTTACTAATATAGTGGCCCCCGGAAGAGGACCGCTAGAATCTGATACCGTTCCTGACACATCTTGTGAATAAGTCAAGCTAGTACATAGCATGGTTAGAAACACCATCAAGCCTTTTATTAGACTATTTTTCATACGTAATAAATAAGTTGGTTAATAATTTGTTAAATGGTTTGTTAAATATTGCTGTAAACATAATGATAAAATTATGTTAATTTAAGCATGACCGAAAACTAAAACGTTTTCGATAAATCGAAAACGTTTTAGTTTTCGGTATTAATATCATAAAAAATTAATGTAATATTTACATTAATTACAATTAAAAGTGAGTAAAAAAACACAATCATCATTTTTAAAATTTTACAATCAAAAATCAAGTCAATCAAAACACTGTTAACACAATTAACATTTTAACCAATAAAATCAGCACTTTACATACAATTCCACCGAACATTCATGAGAATTATTTTCCTTTTTCCAAAATACAAACAGCAAGACCCTTTTCTAATTATTTGTTTTAAACAAAAATCGGATATGTCTTAATCCTAAAAAAGATCTAAACATATCCGACTAAAAAAAGTTTATTATTTATTATCGTACTAAAATGGTTTTATCATCAAGACCAAGCCCAATTATTTTCAAAGACTTCCACTTCTTAGGCAAAAGTCCCTTATTATATTTTAACCCTTCATCTGTTTGCTCTACCCCTCCAAAACCATATATTATAGCTTGAAGCATAGCTCCTGCCCCAGTGGCGAAATACGGATTATTACTATTGGCCGATTCCGAAAACACACCAAACGGCGGACGACTATTGGGTAAATAGGATTTCACAAAATATTCATAAGCCTTTTCCCTATCACCCAAACGAGCATACAGAACAGACAAAACTCCTGAAGCCATTGCGGGACCATCTTTAGGATCAATCTTAGGCGCATAATACTCCAAATCTTTTTCAATTTGTTTTTTATCGGTAATCACATGTAAAGGATATGCCAATAAATTCACATCAGCCTGTTTAATTATTTGTCCTTGATATCCTTTATAATTTTGAGTAATTCCATTTTTTGAATGAATAACCAAATGTTCAGCCACTTGAACCCACCTTGAATCTATCGGTTCTCCAAGAATAGTAGCCGCTTTTATTGTGTTTTTTAACGATTCTATAACAGATGCGTTAGTAAAAGCATTATCGTCTACATGCTGCGCATATTCATCTGCCCCAACCACATTTAAAATGGAATAACTGCCGTCTTGATTTTTAACAACCCTGCTCACCCAAAAATCGGCAGTCTCTTTCAAAACATTCCATTCTTTTTTTAACCATGTTTTATCTTGTGTATAACCATAGTAATTCCAAAAAGCAATAGAAACATCAGCAGTAATATGTTGTTCAAAAATTCCTGTCAATGCCCATGTCGGCGTAGCTTCTTCACCTGTAT
Organism: Flavobacterium sp.; assembly: GCA_036676965.1. Taxonomy (GTDB): domain Bacteria; phylum Bacteroidota; class Bacteroidia; order Flavobacteriales; family Flavobacteriaceae; genus Flavobacterium. The sequence continues at coordinate 73,342 of JAKFBW010000164.1, forward strand.
CATCAGACTCCCAAGGAAACATTGCGCCTTTATACCCATAAACAGTTGCTTTTTGCCGGGCCTTTCCTAAACGATCTGAACGGTAATCCAAACACGATTTGGCCATTTCGGGTTGCAACGCCAAAAGTGTTGGATACATCCAAAGTTCAGAGTCCCAGAAAATATGTCCATTATAACCTTGAGAAGACAATCCCATGGGTGCAATGCTTTGTCTTGTACCGGAACAGATATAGGAGTACAAATTATATAAAGCAAAACGAACCCGTTGTTGCGCATCTAAATCTCCTTCAATTTCGATGTCACCTGTTTTCCATAATTCGGCCCAGGCATGTTTATGCTTTTCCAATAATTCATCCATTCCCTCTTGCAAAGCATAAATAGGCTGTCTTTCTGATTCATTTAAAGGATCGAAGAAATCTTTAGAAGTACAAATCCCACCGGCGATAGCAAATCTATATTTTTGACCTTTAAAAAGTTTTTTTGAGAAACCAACTTCATTTCCTGTTTGCTTTAAAATTTCGTTTTCCTTGTCAAAAAGAAAAGTAGTCGAGGCCGAAACTGTATACTTACCGGTTCGTGTCTTGGCTGTTGTTCCAAAAACAGGCATCAAATACTGACCGTCTTTTAATTCTCGAAATTGACTTTTAGCGTCCTTCAATTCATCTGGAACTATCATATAATTATTTGCAACTATTTCTACGTCCTTATTTGGAGTTATTTCAACAATAGCCATAGCTGAATAAGGAATAGCTCTATTGGCCAGAATCGTATAATTAATACTTGCAAAATCCTTGAAATTGAATGAAGTTGTGCTTGTCCCTTCTTTCATGGAAACCACTTGACTCCAGTTGTCTATATTATCAGATTTGATTTCTTGGTTATTTATAGTTAAATGAAGATTCAAAAATTCTATTCCTCTTACAATTCTACTAATTCCATTTTCAGGACTGCCATCGTAAACTCCATTTAGGATAATCTCCTTAGTTTTTAATGGGGTATCATCTGTAACAATACCTATCTGGCCATTTGCCATTGCAACTCCAAAATAATTTTCTCTTGAGTTTGCATACAAATGCCACTGATCTGATTTTGTTTGGCAAAAAACAAATGAACACACTAAAAACACTGGTAAACACAATTTTAAATTCAAAGTCATTTTCATAATAATTTATCTTTTTAACAATAGTTTATCTTTCAAAACTATAAAAAAACATAAAGCATCCTAAATTAATTTCCTGAAATACAAACCGATAACGTTTTCGATAATTCGAAAACGTTATCGATTTTTTGAAATTAAAATATTCCAAAATGAATATTAATTTTATATTAAAAAAATGAGATATTTAATTAATCTGGATTAAAAATGCACAAACTATTATTTTTTATTGATTTTATCAAAAAGCATTGCTTTTCCCAGTCTGGCGTAAAAAACAAAACATAATAAACACAAATCCCTCTTTTTATATTTAAAAATGGCGGAAATAATTTAGAAGCATCGAAAATTAATCGATATTACTCTCTTGTCGTTATGACGACATAAAAATTCTATTTTGTTTTAATTCAAGACGACATCACCAAAGATATTTAACCTAAAGTATCAAGATATAAAATAATTTACAATGAAATCGCCATTAACAACAAGTTTGCGCAAGCAAATGAAATTCGCTGAACACCTATGAAAAATATTAACTCAGTGAAGCAAACACCAATAAATAAAAAGGCGATAACATATATGACCGCT
>JAKFBW010000165.1:0-14692 GCA_036676965.1 Flavobacterium sp.
CCTACTGCTTCCTTCAGATTCCACCTCACAATGGACACCCTTGCATTTAGCTAACACTTCCCACTGTAAAGGCGTGTTCGGGACTTCCACCCTAGAGTTACCGCCCATGCTGGGCACACAACATTAAAAATCCCTTTTGAAAATGATTCAAAAGGGATTTTTTTGCCATAAACTTTCACCGCAATCTTGTCATCCTGATGAAGGAAGGATCACATTAACTTCTTCCGTTATGTGGTTTCTTCCACATTTTTGCCCGCAATCTTGTCGTCCTGATTAAGGAAGACACGACCCGCCGCGGCGGGGAACTGGCGAAGCAAACTCCATCAAGTAACTCTTTTTCAATAAGCCGCATTGCCATGATTTATTTTTTAATTTAAGTAGGTACTCGCCGCAGGCAGGCACCAGAGGAGAGGACAAACAAGAACCAGTGGGCATAATGATAAGTTTTCAGTATTAACACAAATAATATTATAAGAAAATATACGCTATAAAACAACTGTAGCTTAACCATTTTCGGGTTTAAAAAAGTATAAAATATCAGATTAAGTTCAAATTATCTTATTTTTTACTAGACAAATTCAATTTGTCAAAAAAAATATTTAGTTTTGTCTAAAAATAAATTTACTGTAATATAAAAATGAATAAAAATTATCCAATACACTTTGTATTTCTATTGTTTTTGTTTTCTTGTTCAAAAGAAGGTGATTATATTAATGATAGAAAAGTATTTGCATCCCTTGAAATTACAACAGAAAATGTAAGTTATCAAAATTATGTTAAACCTCTTTTAACAAAAAACTGCGCCACCTGTCATGGTGTTGACGGCTCTGCTGAAACATGGTGGTTGAACACCCATAGTTATGAAAACGCCCTTCGGTTCGCTAATCCAATAGCAGCCACAATTATTAACGGAACGATGCCTCCTCCACCAAAATTTCCTTTTTCCCAACGCGATCGTGATTTAATCGCCGCATGGATTGCAAAAGGAATGCCTGAAAATTAATCAATTACTTATTTAAATATTTTACACAATGAACCCAAAATTATTTTTTGCTGCATTAGTAGCATTGTCCTTTACCTCTATGTTTTCACAAGGCATATTTACTACTTCAAACGCAAAAGTGAGTTTCTACTCCAAAACTCCTATACAAGATATAGACGGAACCAGTAATAAAGTAGCTACCGTTTTAAATAACACAACCAAACAAGTATATTTTAAAATTCAAAATACCACTTTTCAGTTTAGGGAAAAGTTAATGCAAGAGCATTTCAATGAAAACTATATGGAAAGTGACAAATTTCCGGTATCTGATTTTAATGGTAAAATTTTAGAAGATATTGATTTTACAAAAATTGGAAATCATAAAGTAACCATCGTTGGTGTATTAAATATACACGGAAAAAAGAAAGAATATAAAATAGCAGCAACGCTTTCCAGTAATGAAAACGGCTTGGTTTTAACTTCCGATTTTAAAATTAAACTGGCCGATCATGGAGTGGAGATTCCAACGGTAGTCTTCACAAAAATTGCAGAACAATTGGAGATAAAAATTACAGCAAATTACAAGCCTTACAAAAAAGTATAATGAAAATGAATCAAATATTTAGAATCGTTTTGGTTGTGATGCTTCCTGTTTTTAGTGTTGCGGCTCAAGAAAACATGGAGAACTATTTACCCTCTGAAACGACAAGTAAAAAAGACACTATTCCGGTTTATGCCACTTTTAAATCCTCCAAAATCATTAATGCCCAATCCAATGAATTAGTTCATAAAGGAGAGCTTGATTTTATAATTTCCCATAGATTTGGCGACGCCGGAGGTCATTATGGTGGATTTAAAACCTTCTATGGAACCGATAATGCTGCCGACATTAAAATTGCTTTAAATTATGGACTTTCTGACCGTTTCGCCATTGGAGTTTCCAGAACAAAAGGAGCAACCGCTATTCGTCAATTGCTAGAATCAAATATTAAATATAAGTTACTCGAACAAACAGAAAAAGACGGAATTCCATTGGGAATTACTTTCTTTGGGAATGCTGTTATTTCCACAATGAGTTCTAATATCAATACTAAAGTTCCCGATCATTTTGATACGTTTTCCGATCGTTGGTCGTTTGTGGCCCAAACGATTATAGTTAGGAAATTTAGCAGCAATTTTTCATTAGCATTGCTGCCAACCTACACCCACTATAACCGTGTGGGATATGGAGACAGTAATGATGTTTTTGCTGTCGGAATTGGCGCAAGAGCCAAACTAACTAAAAGAATGGCATTAATAGCCGATTATTTTTATACTTTCGATAGTGAAAATCGTAAAGCTTATTTTAAAAAAAACGGACTACCTCTTTATAATCCTTTGGCAGCTGGTCTTGAAATTGAAACAGGAGGCCATGTTTTTCAATTGACATTTATGAATAATACGGCTCTTTTAGAAAATCAATTTATTCCTTATACCACAACTTCTTGGAAAAAAGGTCAATTTCGATGGGGATTTAGTATTTCCAGACCTTTTTCATTTAAAAGGAAAGTTAAGGAATGACTAAATAGCAGTTACAGAAATTATGAAGAAGACAACACCGTTTTTTGTAATGTAATGTTGAACCTTTATGGTAATTTGTTACAATAGCCGCATTACTAAACGAGAACCAAAGAGAGTAGGTTCTCGTTGCAAACAAGATTATTCAAAAGGGATTTTAGCAACAATTTTAAAGCCGTATTTCAAGAATCTTTCACCGCAATCTTGTCATCCTGATGAAGGAAGGATTACATTAACTTCTTCCGTTATGTAGTTTCTTCCACATTTTTACCCGAAATCTTGTCATCCTTGACAAAGAGTTGCTAACTCGTAAAATACGCAGATGTTGTAATGAGTTTATTAAAGCGGAACGAGGATAAAAAACACGCTTATTTAACAGTATTAATCTGTTAAATAAGCGTGAAAAAAATTTGGTGCGCAGATTTTATAGTACTTTTTCAATTTCTTAACCAATTATTTAAAAAGAGTTAGATAGAATTTAATGTTTTTTAAATCAGCTGAATCTGTGGCAGAAATTGTTGTATTCTAGAAAAGTTACGAATTGGCAAAATCAATTAGGAGTCGTATTTCGTGATTATCGGCTTTCTTGACTGTCTGTATATAATTTCCATTATTAATCAGTTTTAAGGTTTTAGCCTGATTTTTTTATGGTGAAATGATGGTAATTCCGAAGTATTTGTAAACAATAACGTTATATGTGTATACAAATGTATTGTTGCGACACAATGAACAATTGCTTTTTGTATTTTTGCACCTTAATTTCTAAAGCCAATTCTTTTGATTGATTTAAACTTTTTAGGCGGATCCAAAACCAAAGGGAAATACAAGAAAAACTATAGGGATGCCAAGGCTTCCTATCTGATTCGGATTCGATGGGCGGTATCCATGTTTTATTTTGGCATGGGCTTGTGTTTTGCCACTTGGGCCAGCCGAATCCCGGATATCAAATCGGCGTTGCATCTCAGTGAGGGAGATTTGGGAACCCTTTTGTTTGCCGTTCCTTTAGGGCAACTAACGATGATGTCTTTTTCAGGAAAACTGGTGACCCGTTTCGGGAGCCACCGTATACTTCCTGTTTGTATTCTGTTGTATGCCTTTAGTTTGACTAATCTAGGGTTAGTGCAAAGTGCCTGGCAACTGGGGCTGGCTTTATTTATTTTTGGAATATGTGCCAACCTGACAAACATCTCTGTAAACACACAAGGCGTGTACACCGAAGGGCTTTTTAAAAGAAACATCATGTCTTCTTTTCATGGGATGTGGAGTCTGGCCGGATTTACCGGGGCTTTGGTAGGCTTAGGGATGCTGGCGTTAGAACTCAGCACCTATACCCATTTTCTAATCGTTGCGGCTATCGTAGGGATTTTAGTAGTTTTTAATTTTAAATTCTTGATTAAAGCCAAAGAAAAAATGGTTACTGTCGAAAAGAAAAGAGGATTCCGAAAACCGGATGGTTCCCTGGTGATGTTGGGCGTCATAGGCTTTTGTTGTATGGCCAGCGAGGGGGTGATGTTTGATTGGAGCGGGGTATATTTCAAAGATATTGTCAAAGCACCGGGTCCGTTAGTTATTTTAGGCTACGCTTCTTTTATGATTATGATGGCCAGCGGCCGTTTTTTCGGAGACCGTCTCATTCAAAAATTCGGGCGTAAGACCGTGATGCAAATCAGCGGTTGTATGATTTCCACCGGATTGTTTACCGCCGTATTTTTCCCCTATATAATTCCGGCAACCATTGCTTTTATGTTTGTGGGGTTGGGGGTTTCAACCATCATACCTACACTGTACAGTATCGCGGGAAAACATCCCACAATCCCAACAGGGGAGGCTTTAACAGCGGTTTCCAGCGTGAGTTTCTTCGGGTTTTTGATGGGGCCGCCTATCATTGGGTATATCGCCGAGGTGTCCACTTTACGGTTTTCATTTGCCTTTATCGGTATTTTTGGTTTTTTCATCGCCTTTATGGTTTCCAGAATCAAGGCGATTGAGTAATTTCCGGGAGCAGGCGATTTCATTTTCAAAAGACGAATGCACCCGTTATCCGCTTTATCTTTTACTCCTTAACCTGAAATCAATTCAGGTTCCAGAAAGGAGTAAAAGGATGCCACTGCTACCGGGGCTAAAAACAAACTTTAATGTTTTGTAAGATACTTTTGGTATATTTGAAAAAACAGAGTGTAGCTTTTTTTTCATGGCTCTTGTAAGCTAGATAGCAGAAATATTTATGGAGTATTCAATAGAACACAAAAGAGAATTAAGTGAAATAGAAATACAAATTTTATATTTCTTATTATCTAAAGAAAAGCCTGAATTTCTTAGTAAAATAGACAATTTAAAAGTCATATATAGATGTGGATGTGGTAATTGTCCAACAATTTTATTTGGAAATTCATATGAAGATGAAATTTTATCAAATCAAAAAATCATTGCAGACTATTTTGGTTACACTGAAAATAAAAATTTAATAGGAGTAACGCTTTTTGGAAACGAGACTAGAATAACTGAATTAGAATTTTATTCAATTGATGGACAAGTAGAATTTGTAACAATACCAAAAATTGAGACATTACAGAAAATGTAGAAACAAATTTATCCAATAGATTACTGTAATAACTATTTAAATCTGAGAGATTGGGATGGATTTATCATAGAAGCTATAGATATTGCAACAAGAATCTACTTAGATTTTGAAAGCAGAACAAATCTAAAGACAATGCGGTTTATTAAAAAAATCAGTTTACATCCGTGTTTTCGATGCATCGAATCCGTGCCATTCGCGTTCCCTAAAAACGTGCTGGCTTATTTCATAAGGTATTCAGGAAAAAAGTAAAAAAAATAATAATAAATTTTCATTACGAATAGTTTTTTCTTACTTTTATAAAACAGATTCAATCTGTATCGAAATGATTACCAATACCACATTTATATAGTTACTAAATACCCTTTGCCTCCGGGCAGCAAATTTCCAAAAACAATTTTTTCCTTTTTTATTCCTTATCCTATTTTCCGGATCTGTTGGTTTGATACTTCAAAATAAAACCAATCGGGAAAAGATTGTTTAAACATTAGCCTTGCTGACAGAGCGAAAATAGGGTCAAGAATTTGTATTCATATAACAAATTTAGCCCCCGATTCGTTTATGAAATCGCCATTAACAACAAGTTTGTTGCAAACAAACACCAATAAATAAAAGCGATACCATATATGACAGCTAACAAATAACTTTTCCATATATGAAAAAAAGTACCTTTTTGCTTTTCTTTTTTAGTGCGCTACATTTTCTTTTCGCCCAGCCCAAAACAGGCATTTTCGGAAAAGTAGTGGATGCTAAAATACACACTCCATTGGTCAATGTTGTCGTCACGGTACAGAATACCAACCTGATGCAACTCACCACAACCGAAGGGGATTTTGTCTTTGAGAATCTGCTTCCCGGAAATTATTTATTGCTTTTTCACAGTCAGGGTTTCACCGACAGCGTGTTTCCGATAACGGTAATACCGGGAAAAAACCTCGATTTAGGTACCATACTGCTGGAAGAGGTGATAGGCAATGAGCAGCAGGCCAATTTAATTGCCTTGGACGGGAGTGATGTTGAGGATGGCAACAGTAACTCCGAGAACACTTCCGGACTTTTACAATCCTCCAAGGATGCATTTTTACAGGCCGCCGCCTTCAATTGGGGACAGGCCCGGTTTCGGCTTCGGGGATTAGACAGCGAGAATGCCACCGTCATGATCAACGGCATGGTGATGAATAAAATATACGACGGAAGGCCGCAGTGGGGCAATTGGGGCGGTTTGAATGATGCCACCCGGAATCAGGAATTTACCATCGGCACGGCGCCATCCGACTATCATTTTGGAGGAATTCTGGGAACGCAGCAAATCAACACGCGGGCTTCGGCATACAGAACGGGTTCCCGAATCAGCTTTTCGGGTACGAATACCCATTACACTTGGCGCACGATGGGAACTTATGCTTCCGGAATGGGTGACAGCGGTTGGGCGATAGTGGTTTCGGCCGGAAAACGGATGGCACAGCAAGGCTATTTCGACGGAACCGATTTTGACGGGAATTCCTTTTTTATGAGTGTCGAAAAAAAACTAAATGATCAACATTCGCTTAATCTCTCCGCTTTTTATACGCCCAATTCCAGGGGTAAAAATTCACCCAATACCGATGAGGTAACCCAATTAACGTCAGAAAAATACAATTCCTATTGGGGTTTTCAAGAAGGGCAAAAACGAAATGCCCGGATAAAAACCATCGAAGAACCTGTCGTGATGTTGAATCATTTTTTTAAAATAAACGAACAGGCCAATCTCAACACAGGAGTCATGTACCAATGGGGGAAAATAGGCAACAGCAATTTGGATTTTCAGCATGCCAACGGCCCGGATCCCACCCATTACCGAAAAATGCCCAGTTATTACAGCGCTTTATACGCACCGGATGATGGGGAATTTTCGGGAGCCTTTACTCCCGATGCCGTCAATGCGCAGCTCAACAAAGACGCTTTTCTGGAAACTCCCCAAATCAATTGGGAGGCGATGTACCAAGCCAATCAAATGCCGGTTATAGACAGTAACGGAACGATTGTAGGTTATGAAGCGGCCAAAAGCCATTATGTGTTGTACGAAGACCGAACGGATGACAAAACCATAACAGGAAATTCAAACTTCAATACCCAGTTTGATGAGCATATTATTTTTAATGCCGGAGGGATGTTCCGATTTTTAAAATCACACAATTATCAAAAACTGACCGATTTGTTGGGAGGTAGTTATTTTGAGGATATTGATGCTTTCTATGATGGCAATCAAGCCCAGTCTGATTTGAACCATCCCAACCGGCAGGTGAAAGTGGGTGATGCATACGGCTACAATTACAATTTTTTGGCTACCTATTTCGAAGCTTTTTCCCAGTTTAAATTTTCGTATGATAAAGTCGATTTCTATCTGGCGCAATCATTCACCAGTGCTGCTTATCAAAGAGAAGGCTTGTACAAAAACGGAATCTACGAGACAATTTCTTTTGGCAAAAGTGAGCGGGTGGTTTTTGAAAATTTTGGATTCAAAGGCGGACTCACGTATAAAATATCCGGAAAACAATTGTTGCTGATGAATGGCTCCTACCGAACCAAAGCCCCATCGATTCGCAATACGTTTCCCAATGCCCGATTGAATAATTCTATTGTTCCGGGAGTGCAAAGTGAAAATTTGGGAAGTTTAGATTTTACCTATCTGTATCGTTCGCCAACCATTAAATCCCGACTGACGGCCTATTATGTGGCTATTAAAAATGCGGTTAAAACCTCTTTTTTCTATGCCGAAGGGATTTTTGATAATGAAGCAGGCTATACGAATACCAATGCTTTTGTGAGTCAGACCTTGACGGGTTTGGATAAAAAAAATTACGGAGTCGAATTCAGTTTCGAATACCAACTGAGTCCGACGTTTAAGGCGAGTGCCTCGGCGGCTTATGGACGGTTTACGTATGCAAGCAATCCGAATGTGAGTATTAATAACGATGCAGTTGCTTCACCGGAAAACACAAATCCTTCCTATGATTTCGGAACGGCAATCCTCAAAAATTACAAACAGGCCGGGATGCCACAGCAGGCTTATGCGTTGGGAATCGAATATCGGGATCCCAAATATTGGTGGATGGGTGCCAACTTAAATTATCTGACGGATACTTATATTGACGTGTCTCCCATTTCCCGAACCGGCAGGTTTTACATCAATCCGGCCAGCGGGTTTCCTTTTCCCGAAGCCACCGAAGAAAGAGCTGCGGTATTGTTGCAACAGGAAAAATTCGATCCGGTGGTGTTGCTGAATGTCATGGGCGGAAAATCGTGGCGTATCAAAGGGAAAAATTTGGGTCTCTTTGTCAGTATCAATAATATTCTGGGGAAGAGCTATAAAACGGGAGGCTATGAACAAGCCCGGAATGCCAATTTCAGGCAACTCAATCAGGATGTTTCCAGCGGGACGCCCAATTTCGGGAACAAATATTTCTATGGCTACGGCAGAACCTATTTCCTCAATCTGTACCTCAATTTATAATTTAAAATCAATAATTAGTATGAATATCTATTGTAACACCTCCGTACTTTTGATTGTTTTCAGTTGTTTTTTTTCGGCATGTGAAACGAATGAAACAGCGCTTCCTAAACTGCAATGTACCCAGCCCGATTTCACGGTGAACCGGTCCGTGGCAGAAGTGCATGCCGACGCCAATTCGATAGTGGCCAAATATCCGTATGACGATATTATTGAAGCTTATGTGGTTTCGAGTGACGAATCGGGGAATTTTTTCAAGACGATATCGTTTCAAACTTTGGCGACAGCCACCACCCCGCCCATCGGATTTAGCGTTCCGGTTGATGCCACGAATACCTATATTGATTATAGATTGGGGAATAAGGTGTATGTAAAATTAAAAAATTGGTATACTGATATTAATTATGGGAGTTTGCGAATTGGGGATATGTATGTCAATTCTTTGAATGAAGGAGGTGTGGGGCGGCTTTCTCAAAATGAGTATAAAAAAGTGCTGCATCCTTCTTGCACTACTGTCAGCGAAGCGCTGTTGGTTCGGCAAATGGCTATTCCGGATTTATTGCATGATGCCAATTTGAATACCCTGGTCGAATTGTCGGACGTTCAGTTTACAACGGCAGCCACCGGGCGCCATTATTATGAAGAGGCGAATGATGTTGGTGGAGCGACCAATTGGAACATCATCGATAAACAAGGGAATCAAGTGATTCTTAGAACCAGCAGTTATGCCGATTTTGCTTCAAATGTAGTTCCTAATGGTATACTGAAAATAAGAGGTGTTTTGACGAAATATGCTTCTGATTATCAATTGATTATGCGTTCCGAAAAAGATATTGTATCGTCCGGAATCAAGAGAGAACCTTTCTTTTCAGAGGATTTTCAGACGGTGGTGGATAAAACCAATTTGAGTTTGCCGGGCTGGTCCAACATTGTTCAAAGCGGTTCTTTGTTTTGGAAAGGAACTGTGTATTCCGGCAATGGTTATGCCGAATTTGCCATTAGCGGCACAAAGGTAAATTCGAATATCGCCTGGTTGATTTCCCCGAAAATTGATATGGATTTGCATACCAATGAGATGCTAACCTTTAGAACCGCCCAGCATCATCTGGATGTGGATTCGCCACTGAATACCATTGAGGTTTATGTTTCCGGGAATTTTGACGGACTGAATGTCACCAAAGCAACCTGGATTCCTCAAACGGTGATTTTGCCCACCCAGGCCACGCCCTGGTATCAGTTTGTGGGAAGTGGCGGAGTCGATTTGTCTTCCTATACCGGAAAGATTAATATTGCTTTCAAATATATTGGCTCCGGGAAAAATCTGGCTTTGGATGGGGCTTTCCAGATTGATGATGTTCAGGTTTTTGGGGATTGATGAATTTTAACAATACCAGAGGCTGATTTTTACTATATTTGGCTTCTTTAAAAATCCATTTTACCATGAAATACCCCCTGCTTACACTAGTCTTGACGCTTTTTATCTCTTGTTCAAACGACAAACCAATTGATTATGTTACTAAAAATGAAAAAGAAATAGCGGATTATATAGCAAAAAATAATCTGACGGCAACAAGAAGTGATTCAGGCTTGTACTATGTGATTGACGAACCGGGTACCGGAGCGAAACCTACTGCGACATCTAATGTTACAGTAGCTTACAAAGGCTATTATACTAATGGGACAGTATTTGATGAAAGCCCTTCTGCAGGGATTTCGTTTGGTTTGAATCAGGTTATACAAGGTTGGACAGAAGGGATTCCCTATTTTAAGGAAGGTGGTAGTGGCATTCTTTTGGTGCCGGCCCATTTAGGGTATGGGAACTATAACTATGCTGGTATTCCCGGAGGTTCAGTGCTTATTTTTGAGGTTAAACTGATTTCTGTAAACTAGGTTGATTGCTCCGATTAGGATATGAATACCTGTTTTCTATAGAAAAACATAAGAAACAGCAATCCCGCCATAATAATTTCTCGGATTTCCGGGATAAAAGAATCGTGCCGGCGCACTCCCGAAACCAACGGCATTGGGTAAAATACTGGCGGCATAATGACGGTTCAGTACATTATTTATTCCAGTGCTCAGTTCTGTTTTCAGGAATTTGTATAAGGTAAAAGTATAGGATGCTTTGGTGTCCAAAAGTTGGTATTTTTCGCTGTATTTTGAATTGGTGTCGTTCATGGGAAAGCGGCCTACACTGTTGAAAGAAGCATTCAGGCGAAATCCGTTCGCGGTGCTAAAATCCAATCCTGCATTCCATTGCATTTTAGGAACTCCAGGAAGCGCATTGCCGGAATAATCGTTATTGCCATCTACAAAATTTTTGAATTCAAAATGGTTGATTGTCCCCGAAAAATAGGAGCTTAGTTGCCATTGGATAGTTTTTAGCAACTTGTAATTCACCAAAAGTTCGATACCCTGATGGGAAGTTTCTCCCGCATTAATGCCCACATACTGGTCTTCGGCCGTCCGTCGGGCTACCAATAAGTTTGAAATTTGGGTGCTGTAAAGCGCGATTTCGGTATATAAAGAATGGTTCAGCCAATGGCCTTTGAAACCCAATTCATAATTCCATCCCATTTCCGGTTTCAGGCTGGTGTTAATTTGTCCTTCCGGCGTAAGTGTCTCGGCAACAGAGGGTGTCGAAAATCCTTTGCTGATGGAAGCATAAGCGTTTTTCCCTTCGGCCATTTTATAAGAAAGCCCCAGTCTGGGAGACCACACTTTCCCGAATGAGGAAGGAGGTTCCTGACTCATACTGTTTTGTGGAAAAAGAGTCTCCAAAGTATATTGGGTCGAATTGAATGCCAGTCCGCTTTCTAAATAAAGCGCTTTCGACAATTGCAGCTGTAATTCTAAAAAATAATTGACGTAGTTTCGATTTTGTTTGATATTACTAAACTCTGCACCTGTAATACTTCCATGGCCGGGTTGCGACTGATAAAGGTTTCTAAAAAGGGAGAACTCGTATTTTTCGGCTAAGAATTCGGTTCCCAGACTCATTTCAAAAGGCAGGTCAAACCAATGGCTTTTGTAATTCAGCATGGCCCGGAATCCGATGTCATTTGTTTTATCTTTTAAAATATCAAAGGGTCTCGCCTCATCGGCTTTTTTGAAATGGGAGAAAACGCTGGTCTTGGCAGACCATTTTTCCGAAAACTGATGTTGGTAGCCTATCCCCATCATGAACTTGTCATAGGATTCAAACCCTTTGGCGGCAGCCCAATTGGCCGCGGCTTTCTCAGGGTGATTCTCAAAATCATTTTCATTTATCGAACTCGGGATAAACGCTTTCAGTCGGGTGAAAATCCCTAAATAGGACAGGCTTCCTTTCGGGGTTATTTTTTGTTTTCCATGCAGGTTAAACGATTTTCGGTCATAGGCACTATTGTCCCTAAATCCATCCGTTTGTAAATGGGTATAACCGGCAAATAAATTGGATTTAGTATCGCTGTAACCCACCAATAGACTTTGCTTCACTAAGCCGAAACTGCCATAGGTTGTGACTGATTTTCCAAAGGATTCCGAAGGGGTTTCCCTGGCGAACAGATGAATCACACCGCCCAATCCCGAACCAAAACTGGTGGAGTTGGGACCTTTGATGACCTCAATTTTTTCAATAGATTCCAGATCAATATCCTCGATGGTGGTTTCCCCTTCGCCGCTGGTTAAGGGAATGTCTTCAAAATAGGCTTTTATTTTTGTCGTTCCGTATTGGGATCGGGCACCAATGCCCCGGATGGTAATCCGATTGGTATTCAACGTACCCTGTTGCATATACAATCCCGGAATTTTATTTAAAACGGGAGTCAGTATTACACCATCACTTTTATTAATGTCGTTTCTGTTGATAACCGAAACGGCCGAGGCCGTATTTTGAAGTGCGGTTTTTATGGGTGAAGCCTGAAGCATAATTTCCGTAAGCGCGATAGTATCTTTTTGGGTTTGTCCCAAAACGGAGATTCCAAAAAATAAGAAAAGCAAAAGAGACAAAAAAGGAGTGGCTTTTTTCAAGGGTAAAGGTTGTTTAATGTAAATGCTGTTTTCGCTAAAATACAAAAAAAAGCCATAAACAATTTGTTTATGGCTTTTTTGTGGAAATCCGATTTTTTAGGCTGTATAGCAGATTAATAAACAGAAAATAATCCGATTATTTTATATTTCTAAATGGTATAAAAACAGATACCTTGTTTTTAGGAAACTTACAATTGGTATATAATTGCTTCATAAGGTCTTAACAAACCATCTTTGGCAACACTGCCGTAATTATCAATCAATACTTTCGCATTTTTGGTGTTTAAACCGGTATTTGCTTTGGCCTTTTTGGCAGAAAAATTAAGTAATACCAAAACTTTTTTTCCTTCTAATTCCCGGGTATAGGCATAAACATCCGGATTGTTTTCGTCGAGTAAGGTGTATTTTCCGTAAACTAAAATTGGATTTGTTTTACGTAATTTTGCCATTTTTCTAAAGTAATTCAGTACCGAATTAGGGTCTTTTTCCTGTGCTTCAGCATTGAGGGTAACGTGGTTGTCATTTACTTTTAGCCAGGGAGTCCCTGTTGTAAATCCGCCATTTGTGGAGCTGTTCCATTGAAAAGGAGTTCTTCCGTTGTCTCTGGCTCCTCCTGTTTTTTGATTTTCAATAAATTCGTTTACGTTTCCTCCGGCGATTTTTACTTTTTCGTATTCCGCCAGCGTTTCAATATCACGGTAGTCTTCGATTCGGTTAAATTTAGCATTGACCATTCCTATCTCGTCACCGTTATAATAATAAGGTGTCCCTCTCATGGAAAGCAGGAAAGTGGTCAGTAATTTTGAAGAAACGGCTCTGAATTGCGGGGCATCATTCCCCCAACGTGAAGTCATTCTGGGCTGGTCGTGATTCCCTAAATAGATGGTTCCCCAACCTTTTTTTTCATAGACTTTATCCCAGTCGGAATAGATTTTTTTGAACTCAATTAATGAAAAAGAACCCATTTTTTTGAAATAACCCGGGACATAACCTAAATTAGTCCCTTCAAAATGATACCCCATATTGAGTTCTTTCCGGTCTTCATCTACAAAGTTCAAAGCGGTAGACGTCAGCATTCCGGCTCCTTCAGCCAATGACATACAATCGTATTTGCTCAATACTTCGCGATTCATTTCCTGAAGATAATCATGCAAGTGTGGCCCGCTGGCCATATACACATCCCAACGGCCATGATAGTTTTTGTCTAATTCTTCCTGTGTGATTACCGGAAATGCAGTGTCTTTAGAAATAAACGGAATTACATCCATTCTAAATCCGTCGATTCCTTTTTGGAACCACCAGTTCATCATGCTGTAAATTTCCTGACGCAATTTTGGGTTTTCCCAGTTCAGGTCCGGTTGTTTGAAGTTGAAATAATGCAGGTAATAGGAATCTGTTTGTTTGTCATAACGCCAACCGCTTCCATCGGCTTCAAAAGCCCCGGGACGGAACGCCGGTTTTCCTTTTTCGGCAGGCCACCAATGGTAATAATCCCTATACGGATTATCCCTTGATTTTCGGCTTTCCTGAAACCATTGGTGTTCGTCACTACTGTGGTTTACAACTAAATCCATGACCAGTTTCAGCCCTCTTTCGTGCATTCCTTTTAATAATGCATCAAAATCTTCCATGGTTCCAAACTCCTTCATGATGGCTTTATAATCTGAAATGTCATACCCATTGTCGGCATTGGGAGAACCATAAATAGGATTGAGCCAAACGACATCAACCCCTAAACTTTTGATATAATCTAATTTCTGAATGATTCCTTTCAAATCCCCTACACCATCGCCGTCAGTGTCTTTGAAACTACGCGGGTAGATTTGGTACACTACGGCTTCTTTCCACCATTTACGATCAATGGTTGATTTGTTTTCTTGTGCCTTGATTGGGTTTGTCAATAGTAATCCCAGGCAAACAGAGGCGAGGGCAAGGCACTTTGAGAATTGTATTTTCATATATGTAAAAGTTGTTTTTTTAGCGGTCATATATGTTATCGCCTTTTTATTTATTGGTGTTTGCTTCACTGAGTTAATATTTTTCATAGGTGTTCAGCGAATTTCATTTGCTTGCG
>JAKFBW010000166.1:0-2657 GCA_036676965.1 Flavobacterium sp.
GAAAATATATTTATAGAGGAAGGGGCGAAATTAGAGTTTGTTACCCTGAATGCATCAACCGGTCCTATATATATAGGAAAGAATGCTGAAATTATGGAAGGTTCGGTTATTCGCGGGCCGTTTGCTTTGTGCGAAGGGGCTGTAGTGAAGTTGGCTTCAAAGGTTTACGGACCGACAACAGTGGGGGCTTATTCTAAGATTGGTGGTGAAGTAAATAATTCGGTGTTGTTTGCGTATTCCAATAAAGGGCATGACGGATTTTTAGGAAATTCAGTTTTGGGGGAATGGTGTAATATTGGTGCCGACAGTAATAACTCAAATCTGAAGAACAACTACGAAGAAGTGAAGTTGTGGAGCTATGAAACCGAAGGTTTTGCCAAAACAGGACTTCAGTTTTGCGGATTGATTATGGGAGACCACAGTAAATGCGGAATCAATACGATGTTTAATACCGGAACGGTGGTGGGCGTGAGTGCCAATGTTTTTGGTTCTGGATTTCCCCGCAACTTTGTTCCAAGTTTTTCTTGGGGAGGTGCTGCCGGATTTACGACTTATGTTACGAAAAAGGCGTTTCAAACCGCAAAATTGGTGATGGAGCGTAGAAATGTAGATTTTGACGAAAAAGAAGAAGCTATTTTAGAGCACGTTTTTGAGGAAACTAAGAAGTGGCGAAAAGAGTAAATTCAACCTAACGGATTTAAATAATAAAGGGATAAACAGTTGTTCGAAAGAATAATTTCTGTTTGTCCCTTTTTCAAATTGCTCAATTCTTTTATTAATCTATCTTTGCACTTTCAAAAAAAGGGTTAGTCATATAACGATTAGCCGGATAAACAATTCAATAACAAAATGATTACAGTTAACGATATTTCGGTGCAATTTGGAGGGACTACGCTTTTTAGCGAGGTGTCTTTTGCCATAAATGAGAATGATAAGATTGCCTTAATGGGTAAAAATGGAGCTGGAAAATCGACGCTTCTTAAAATAATTGCAGGACAAAGTAAGCCTTCAACCGGAAATATATCGGCTCCCAAAGAAGCTGTGGTGGCTTATTTGCCGCAACATCTATTGACTACAGATGAGGCAACGGTGATGGAGGAGACTTCTAAGGCTTTTGGTGAAATCTTCAAGATGAAATCCGAGATGGATGAAATCAATGAGCAGTTGACCATTCGTACTGATTATGAGAGTGATGCGTACATGAAATTGATTGAAAGGGTTTCTGATTTAAGCGAGAAATACTATGCGATTGAAGAGGTAAATTACGAAGCTGAGGTAGAGAAAATTTTAATCGGACTGGGTTTTGTTCGTGAGGATTTTTCCCGACCAACTTCGGAATTTTCCGGAGGTTGGAGAATGCGAATAGAATTGGCTAAAATCTTATTGCGTAAACCCGATTTGATTTTGCTGGATGAGCCTACGAACCACATGGATATTGAAAGTATTCAGTGGTTAGAAGATTTCTTGATTAATTCGGCCAAGGCGGTTGTGGTAATTTCGCACGATAGGGCTTTTGTCGATAATATCACCAATCGTACCATTGAGGTGACAATGGGTAGGATCTATGATTACAAAGCGAAATATTCCCATTATTTAGAATTGCGTAAAGACCGTAGAATTCATCAACAAAAAGCATACGACGAGCAGCAAAAAATGATTGCTGATAATCGTGCTTTTATTGATCGTTTTAAAGGAACTTTTTCTAAAACCGATGCGGTTCAGTCTCGTGTAAAAATGTTGGAAAAGTTGGTTATTGTTCAGGTTGACGAAGTGGATAATTCAGCTTTGAAATTGAAATTTCCATCAGCAGCCCGTTCGGGGCAATATCCGGTGGTGGTGAAAGAATTATCGAAATCGTATGGAGATCATGTCGTTTTCAAAGAGGCCAATGTGGTGATCGAAAGAGGTCAAAAAGTGGCTTTTGTGGGTAAAAATGGGGAAGGAAAATCGACGATGATTAAAGCCATCATGAAAGAAATTGGGATTGATGGAGGTAGTGTTGAAATAGGACATAATGCACAAATTGGTTATTTTGCCCAAAACCAAGCTTCTTTATTGGATGAAAATGCTACGATTTTTGAAACCATTGATGATATCGCTGTTGGGGATATTAGAACCCAAATCAAAAATATTTTAGGGGCTTTCATGTTTCAGGGTGATGATATTACCAAGAAAGTAAAAGTATTGTCAGGTGGTGAGAAAACCCGTTTGGCAATGATTAAATTGTTGTTAGAACCAGTAAATTTGTTGATTCTGGATGAGCCTTCGAATCACTTGGATATGAAAACCAAAGATATCATCAAAGATGCGCTTCGTGATTTTGACGGAACTTTAATTCTGGTTTCTCACGACCGTGATTTCTTGGATGGATTGGCAACCAAGGTATTTGAGTTTGGAAACAAGCGTGTGGTAGAACATTTTGAAGATATTTCCGGATTCTTGGCGCACAAAAAAATGGAAAGCATGCGGGAGATTGAAAAGTAATTCCTTTTTTAAATTATAAAACAGCTAAAAGCACCTGAATTTTTCAGGTGTTTTTTTGTTGTGTGCCCAGCATGGGCGGTAACTCTAGGGTGGAAGTCCCGAACACGCCTTTACAGTGGGAAGTGTTAGCTAAATGCAAGGGTGTCCATTGTGAGGTGGAATCTGAAGGAAGC
>JAKFBW010000167.1:0-2770 GCA_036676965.1 Flavobacterium sp.
GAACGCATCTTCACTTTTTCTGGGTATTCGTAAGCAAATTTCTCAGCAGGATTGGTTGCATCCTTTGGAATATCGACCACAACTGGACCTGGACGACCAGAAGCTGCAATATAAAATGCCTTCTTAATAATCGAAGGAATTTCGCTGGCATGGCGCACTTGGAAACTATGTTTTACGATCGGACGAGAAATACCGACCATATCTGTTTCTTGGAATGCATCTTCACCAATTAAATGTGACGCAACCTGACCAGACAAAATCACCATTGGGATTGAGTCCATATAAGCCGTTGCAATTGGAGTCACAGTATTGGTTGCACCCGGACCTGAAGTCACGAGGACCACACCCGTCTTACCTGTTACGCGTGAGTAAGCATCTGCCATATGGCCAGCAGCTTGTTCATGGCGCACGAGGTAATGATTGATTTTGTCTTGTTGAAAGAACGCGTCGTAGATATGTAAAACTGCGCCGCCTGGGTATCCAAATACATGTTCAACGCCTTCGTCCGCCAATGCGCGAACGAGCATTTCACCACCAGATAAAAGTTCCAACGTGATTCACCCTAATCTTTATCACTGCAATGGTGGAAGGCACCAGCAGTGTTTCATTCATTGATTGTCTGCACTGTTATAGCACACATATTTCTTAGTTTTCATAGCAATAGGAAAAAATTCTGATCTGTATGCTGTTTGAGCAATATGAGATCTAAAACGTGTTGGGATAAACACATTTTTTTACTTTGTTCACGGTCTCGGCTAGAAAGCGTGTCCATTGCATGAAATGACACTTTATCGAAGGGTGATCGAGTAAAGGCATATAAAACTAAAGACAGCATTTTTAGGAGTTTCGTGACTAATGTCAAGTTTAAAAATTAGCTTTTTTTTGTTTATTTACAGAGCGTTTGTTTTTTATTCATCGCGAACAAAGAAAACTGAGCCACTTTTTCTTGGTTTTTTAGTGCAAAAACAAATAGATTTCTATTTCACTGAATTTATTAATAGACTTCCGTCATAAATCAAAAAACGTACAATTTATTTGATCTTAAATTAATCAGCAAAATTATTTAATTCAAGAGATAATCCTTGGATGAAATTCAAAGATATTCAAAAATTATCAGACGTTAAGTTTCGTAGGCTTACCGGTGTTAGTTGGGCTACATTTAACCTCATGTTGGCCGAGCTAAATAAGCAGTTACCTCGTCATATTGGTAAAGGACGACCGCATAAATTACCGTTGGAAGATCGTTTGCTCTTATGTATAGAATATTGGAGAGAATATCGAACATTTTTCCATCTTGGTATGAGTTACGGTGTATCTGAAACGAGTGCAATTCGTATCACACGTGTTATTGAAGATACCTTAATCCGTTCTGGAAAATTTAACTTGCCAAAACAACTTCCTAATCGAGATGAAGTGGATTGGGAAGTTGTTGTGATTGATGCAACTGAAATATTAGTTCAACGTCCAAAAAAAACAGAAGAAATGGTATAGCGGTAAAAAAAAGCGACATACCTTTAAATTTCAGCTATCTATGCACTATACAACAGGTGAAATACTGAGTGTATGTGGAAGTCATGGAAGCATGCATGATTTTAAAATATTTAAAAAAAGTATGAGGAAATTAAAATTTAAGCCCTTTTTTATCGTTGATAAGGGTTATTTAGGGATAAAAAAATTGGGTTTTGGATGCCTCATGCCATCTAAAGCAAAGAAAACTGAAAAATTAGATTCTGAATTAAAAAAGTTAAATAGAGAGATTGGTCGTAGACGAATTCAAGTAGAGCATGTATTTGGAAGGATGAAATGTTTTAAGATTTTATCTTGTGTATATAGAAATCGTCGTAAAAGATTAAACCTGCGGTTTAATTTACTTGCTGGCATATACAATTTAGATTGGGTGAAAGATAAACAATTAAATTGATTGAAAAATGATTTATGAAGGAAGTCTACTGTATAAAATCTTTAAAGCCAGAAAGTTGCCAAATTTACGCGCTAAAGCATAAGCTGTCGCTGCACCCAAAGCGCTGCCTAAGCCATATAAAATCCAGTTAAAATTGATCCAATATAAATTTAGCGTTAACACATGGCTTAAATAATCAATCCAAAACAAAGAATGGGGAATATACGCAAAGGCGCTGCAGGCATAAACAATGAGTAAGCTATAGTAAATTTTATTCACTGTATAAGTCTGGGGCTGGCTTGTAGGGATACTGTGCAGTTGTTTTTGGAAAGGGTGAACAAGTATCCATAATAACCATGTAATGACAAATGCAAAGCCACAGAGAATGAACCATGCACTACTGATTGCAATACGGTCTAAATACGGCATAAACAGCGTGGCTGCCAATACACCAATTCCTATTCCGCTAAATCCAATGAGATTAATTTTAAAACGGTGCTGTAACTCACTGCACTGCGCCACAATACTGGGCGATAGAATCATCAGCAAACCACCGCCGATACCTGAAATGATGCGCCACACCAAATACCAGACTTCATTAAAATGCGAAAATGCACAGGCAAACAGGCTGATTGAACCAAAGAGCGCAGCAAAAATGATATAGATCGGCATTTTTGCATTTTGTGGCAACTTCATCGCCCAAAATGCGCCGATCAGATAGCCCAGCAGATTGGCGCTACCGAGTAGGCTGGCGAAATTGTGTGACCATTCATAGGCTTCGCGAGTGGACGGCAGTAGAGCGGTATAAGAAAAACGTAAGATGCCAATTCCCAAGCACATACTCAGGCAGAGAAAGAGACTAAGTTGTAC
>JAKFBW010000168.1:0-22280 GCA_036676965.1 Flavobacterium sp.
TACTGCTTCCTTCAGATTCCACCTCACAATGGACACCCTTGCATTTAGCTAACACTTCCCACTGTAAAGGCGTGTTCGGGACTTGCACCCTAGAGTTACCGCCCATGCTGGGCACACAACAAATAAGCCGTCTCGAAATAAAATTTGAGACGGCTTGTATATTTTTATCTAATACGATACACAAATGGCTATTAACTGAAATATCGAAGATTTTAAAAATTTGCAAACCAAACCAATGTTTGCAAATTGAAAACTTTTAATTACCTTTGTTAAATGAAAATCCTTGTAAAGAAAACGATTTTATTTTATATCAAAAAGTATCCAATCGTAGCAACGCAATTGCTGATTTGGTATAATGAATTTTCAAAACTGGAATTTAACAACTTCAACGAACTCAAAAAAGTTTATGGAAATGCAAGTGTTGTAAATAATAATCGGGTAGTTTTCAATATCAAAGAAAATGATTTTCGCTTGGTTATTTCAGTTAATTTTCTACAAAGCGCATGTTATGTAATTTGGTTTGGAACACACAAAGAATATGACAAAATAAATGCAGAAACAATTGCATTTGACACAACAATCCTAACAGACAAAAAGATTTAATTATGAACTGGAAAGTATTAAAAACAGAAGACGATTACAACAAGGCTTCAATACGAATGATGGAAATTTTCAACGCCGAACCCAACACGGCTGAAAGTGATGAATTGGATTTATTGATTGTTTTGATAAAAGATTATGATGAAAAAAATTATCAATTACCAGACCTCGACGCCTTAGAAGTGATTAAATATAAAATGCAGGAAATGGGAATAAAAGCAAAAGATCTTGAACCAATTATAGGAAGTAAAGGTCATGTTTCAGCCATTCTTTCAGGAAAAAGAGAAATCACTTTAAAAATGGCCCAGAAACTAAAAAACTATTTCAGCATTCCTGCCGAAGTTTTTCTACATAACGCGAGTTAAGCAAAAAACCCGTTTGTTACCAACTCAAGATTATTGAATTAGAATTTTCACTTTACCAAATGTCTTTTTTACTATTTCGTGTAATTCTTGTTTTTCTTTTTCACTTTGAACTATTAAACAACTTATACCTTCATACTCAAAAGACAATTTATATTCTTTGAGCCTATTATTTGCATCTACTAGTTTAATAGGATTATTAAAATCTTCTATTTTTAAGAATAACTCATTTTTATTTTCTGCTTCAAAAGGAATATATCTCCACTCTCACTCATCATAGAATCTTCTTTTCTCAATATCTCGGATAGTTTCATCAATTTTTAATATTGATTTTTTATTCTAAAATTGTTTTATAAAATAATTTAGATATGTTAAATCATGACCCATCGTTGATAGCATTATACGTAGTTCGTATGGATAATTTATATCGTCAATTATTTCATAAAAATCATCTGTCATGCTCATAAAATGCGAAAAGATGTTTGCTAAAAAAGAATTTTCTTGGATATAAAAAAACAGGATTCAAACCTTTAGTTAATTTCCACCTTTCAGTTAGAGCGATACCATGATTCCCATATCTTTTTTGATGTAATTCAGAAAGATGTAAAGGAATACCATTGCAATAGGCAGAAGAGATGCTTTAGCCTTGAAATTATCCCCCAGGGGAGTAAACTCTAGGCTAAATCTGGGTATAAAAGATTTAGTTTCTACAATTGATTTCAGAAATTTAAATTGAGTAAAATGAAAAAGTTCATTTGAGCTTAAGTTCATATTAAAGAAGGATTATTATTAAAACTTATCAATCCATTTCAGACCGATTAATTCAATTAAAATTAAGGATTATTCATACGATTTAAAAAAATCACAAAACAACCAAATATTTTCTTAAACCTCAATCCTCACCACATATCCCTCCGAACCACGAACATTAAAAACAGTCCCGTCTTCAAACAACAGATATTGCCCTTTTATCCCGGTTAGTTTCCCTTGAAACTGAGGGGTTTTATCTAAGCTCAAACTGTTTACTTTTTTTGGATATTCTAAAACAGGATAATGCATTTCATATAAATCGTTTTTATCCAAAATGAAATAATCCCTGACTTCATTTGGAATTAAATTTTCCAGTTTTAGTCTTTCCTGAATCAAATCAATAGTCTCTACTGAATTGGTCAGCATCTTACGCCAATTGGTTTTATCGGCAAAATGATTTTTTAATGCCACCTCGGTAATTCCGGCCAGATAACGATTCGGGACTTCAACAATAGAAATAGCCTGAACCGCACCTTGATCAATCCATCGGGTGGGAACCTGTGTTTTTCGTGTCACCCCCACTTTCACCTCACTGGATAAAGCCAAATACACAATATGAGGTTGCAACTGCACTTTTTCTTCATAGGCCAAATCCCGGTCTTCGATACCCAGATGCGCAGTACTCAATTCGGGTTTCATAATCCAATCCCCGACTGCGGCACTGGAATAAAAGCAGTCGTAACAAAAGCCCTGACGAAATATTTTTTTCTTTTTACCGCAATTCAAACATTGAAATCCCACAAAATCAATGGCAATATTCTTATCCAATAATTGATTCACATTTAAAAAACTGTCTTCAAAAACCAAAAAATATTGAATCGGATTGGCAAATTCTGTTTGCATTTTGGTAAGCACTCCCTCGTATTGCATTTAAGTTTAAATTTTAAAGTTTGATGTTTGACAAATTTTGCTATTTTTGGTAAAGTTATAATTCAAAACCCACAACTCCAATTTTAAAATGCCGCTAACCATAATCAATGCTTTTGCCTCTTGGGTTCTCAAGCAACGGATCCATCAGATTGAACTTTTCCTAAAATACCCGAATGAAGTTCAGGAAGAATTGCTTATGAATTTGATTCAGTCCTCAAAAAACACCTTCATCGGCCTTCAATATGATTTTTATTCGATACGATCTTACGCCACTTTTGCGGAGAGAGTCCCGATATCCACTTATGAAGAATTACAGCCACTAATAGAGCGAACCCGCAATGGAGAGCAGAATTTACTTTGGGAAACCCCTGTAAAATGGTTTGCCAAATCCAGCGGAACGACCAATGCCAAAAGCAAGTTTATCCCGGTGAGCAATGAGGCGCTGGAAGATTGCCATTACAAAGGCAGCAAGGATTTGTTGTGTATGTATTTAAGCAATAATGAAAACTCGGAACTATTTTTAGGCAAGAGCCTTCGTTTGGGCGGAAGTTCCCAGATTTATGAAGACAACAATACCTATTTTGGAGATTTATCGGCAATTTTGATTGAAAACATGCCTATTTGGGCTGAATTTAGCAGCACTCCGAGCAACAAAACGTCTTTGATGAGCAATTGGGAAACCAAACTTTTAGCCATCATCAATGAAACCAAAAAAGAAAATGTGACCAGTTTTGCCGGCGTACCTTCCTGGATGTTAGTATTAATGAACAAAATGCTCGAAGAAACCGGAAAGGGAAATCTTTTAGAATTATGGCCAAATCTGGAAGTGTATTTTCACGGCGGGGTCAGTTTTGAACCGTACCGCGAACAATACCAAAAATTATTACCCAAAAAAGATTTCAAATATTACGAAATATACAATGCTTCCGAAGGCTTTTTTGCCATTCAGGATTTGAATAATTCCAGTGATTTATTACTGATGTTAGATTATGGTATTTTCTATGAATTCATTCCAATGGATACCTTTGGCACAGCCAACCAAAAAACAATTCGTCTGGCCGATGTAGAACTCCATAAAAACTACGCTATTGTTATCACTACCAATTCCGGATTGTGGCGTTACTTGATAGGTGACACCATTCGTTTTACCTCCTTGAAGCCTTACCGGATTCGCGTTACAGGCAGAACCAAGCACCATATTAATGTGTTTGGTGAAGAATTAATGGTCGAAAATACCGACCAGGCCCTTGCCAAAGCCTGTCAAATTACCCATGCGGAAATAGTTGACTATACGGTGGCTCCTATTTTCATGAACGAAAAAGAAAAAGGTGCCCACGAGTGGATGATTGAGTTCAAGAAAAAACCACAGGATATTGACGTATTCCAAAAAACATTGGATAAAACCTTGCAATCCCTGAATTCGGATTACGAGGCCAAACGACACAACAACATGACATTAAACCCGCTAGTGATTAATGTTGCCCGTGAAAATTTATTTTACGAATGGCTGAAAGACCGGGATAAATTGGGCGGACAACACAAAATCCCGAGACTCTCCAACCATAGAGATTATCTGGAACAGTTAAAAAGCATGCAAGTAAAAGTGATACTCTAAATGAAAAAAAACCTTCTTTTATTAATTCTTCTCAGCTTGTTCATATCCTGCGGACCACACCGGATGGGGTGTGGTGCCAGAGGAATTTGCAAAACCTCCCAACCTTTTAAAACTACAGCAATGAAGAAGCAAACTAGCGTTTGTTTCTATGGGAATTAATTCTCGTTTTGATCAAAATTCACCATCCAGTGAATGCCAAACTTGTCGACAAACATGCCAAAATAAGCACCCCAAAAAGTATGACTCATGGGCATAAATCGATTTCCTCCGGCTGAAAGTCCATTATACAATTTATCCGCTTCCTCTCTACTTTCGGCATTTATAGAAATGGACACATTTGCACCAAAAGCAACATCTCCGCTTGACGAGTTGCTGTCGCTTCCCATGAGTACAGTTCCATTACCTATGGGTAACAAAATATGCATGATTCTTTCCGCCTCTTTTTCTGAAAGCTTTGGATTGCCTTCTCCAGCGGGCATATCCTTGAACTTCCCGACATAAGGAAATGCACCGCCAAATACCGATTGATAAAACAGAAATGCTTCTTCGCAGTTTCCGTTAAAAATTAAATAAGGATTGATTGATGCCATGTTTCTAATTTTAAATTAATTGATTTAATTATTTATTCTTCTGAAAGTTTCTTTACTATTTCCAATCCACCGGGTAATGTGGTTTTAAAATAATCCACATATTTATCAAGGACATCTATTTTTACCTCTAAAACCGTAACGCCCTTATCCTCGGTCAACCGATAGGTTTCCATCGCACCCGTCCACTCTTGGGTCGCGGCATTAACAGGAATGGGCTGTAAATTATTGATTTCCCCCAGATGCTTGAAAGCGATGTATTCATTATCTGTTTTTTTGTCTATCACACTATTCATTCCTTCACCGGTAGGCGAAAGAAATTGTATCACACTTCCTTCTTTCCAATCGCTTACTGCGTAGGAGCCTTCACAGAAAACAGCTGTCCATTTTCCATAGGTTTCGTCATCCCACAAAACAGACCATATTTTTTCTTTGGGAGCTTTAATTTCTATTTTAAAATCTAATATTTTCATTCATTTTGGCAACTTACTAAAATCCATAAACAAGACATTCCAACGATGACCATCTAAATCGGCAAAACCACAGCCGTACATCCAACCCTGACTTTCGGCCGGTTTCGCAAACATTGTTCCGCCGGCTTCCTGTACCTTTTGGGCAAATCCATCCACTTCTTCCCGGCTCTCCGCATCTATCGAAATTAACACTTCTGAACCTGATTGTGTATCGGTAATTTTATTTTGCACAAAACCTTCAAACATGGTTTCCTCAAAAAGCATCACTACAAAATTATTCTCCCCGACCAACATACAAGCAGAATGCTCCGTTTCGTTTTGTTCGTTAAAAGAAAAGCCTATTTTAGAAAAAAATATTTTAGATCTCGCCACCTCTTTTACGGGAAGATTAAGCCATATTTGTTGGGTCATCTTATTGGGATTTAAATGGAATTACCTTCAACGTATTTTTTAAAATTGTCTAAGATGGCCAGCCAGCCTTGTTGCTGCATGACCTCCGAATTTTGGGTTTCGGGATCGAAAGACTCTCGGATTCTAACATAATCTCCTTGCTCCTCAAAGATGACTTTTGCCTTCCGGCCGTCCTCCATGGTATAGGCAATCAAATTCTTTTCCTGAATATCAGAATACGTTCCGATAAAATCAAAACGTATCGAGCCGTCTTTTGCTGCCATGGTACTTTTGAATTTTCCACCTACTTTCAAATCATTTTCGGCATAAGGCGTATGCCAGTCTTCGGAAGCATTATTCCATTTGGTGATATGCTCGGGCAGTGTCCACAACTCCCAAACTTTATCTATCGGGGCCTTTATTTTGGCTTGAACTGTTATCATTCTAATCCTGTTTACGTTAGCTTTATAAAATTACATTTTTTTTGAATTCAAACCCATAAAAAAAGCCTTAGCTCCAATAAGAACTAAGGCTTTTGCATATCGTTTCACTATTTTACTCTTCCTCCATCATATCAATATGCCTGTCGTGGTAGCCCAACAGGTATAAAACCCCGTCAAGACCCAGACTGGAAATAGATGTGGCTGCGCTTTCTTTTACCGTAGGCTTGGCATGAAAAGCAATTCCCAATCCGGCTAAATTAATCATTGGCAAATCGTTTGCCCCGTCACCCACGGCAATGGTTTGGTTAATGTGAATTCCTTCTTTATCGGCAATAGCCTTTAAATATTCGGCTTTCTTTTGACCATCAACAATTTCACCTATATAGTTCCCCGTCAATTTACCGTCTTTAATCTCCAATTCATTAGCGTGAACATAATCAATCCCTAATTCCTTTTGCAAATAATCCCCAAAATAGGTGAATCCCCCTGATAAAATAGCGGTTTTATACCCGTAATATTTCAAGGCTCTCATCAAACGGTGTGCCCCTTTGGTTATAGGCAAATTTACAGCTACATTATGCAACACTTCTTCACTCAGACCTTCTAACAAAGCCATACGTTTCTTGAAGCTTTCCTTAAAATCAATCTCACCATTCATCGCCGATTCCGTGATGGCTCTCACCTGCTCTCCCACACCATTCAATTCCGCCAATTCATCAATCACTTCCGTTTGAATCAGGGTAGAATCCATATCAAAACACACCAAACGTCTGTTCCTTCTGTACATATTATCTTCCTGGAAAGAGATATCTACATCCAAAGTTCTGGAGATTTCCATAAAACTGGCCGTCATCACCGTTTTATCGACAATAGTACCTGTTACGGATAATTGTACGCAAGAACGGGGATATTCTTCTTTCTCCACCACCGAAGTTCTTCCTGTTAATCTGATAATCGAATCAATATTCAAATTTTGATCCGACATGATTTTGGTCACAGCCGCCAGTTGTACCGCCGTCAATGATTCTCCCAAAATATTGATGATATAGCGTTGCTTGCTTTGTGCTTTTACCCAGCTTTCGTAATCCGGAATAGAAATCGGGATAAACTTTACCTTTATACCCAATTCATAGGCTTTGAACAATAAATCCTTCAAAACAGGAGCCGAAGAAGAACCCGCTTTTATTTCAAACAAAATACCCAAAGAAAGTGTATCGTGAATATCGGCCTGACCAATATCTAAAATAACGGCATCATAAGTCGCCAATATGGATGTTAAACCAGCAGTTACCCCAGGTTTGTCCTGACCAGAAACTTTTAATAAAATAATCTCTTTATCTTCTATCGCCATTTTTAATGCTATTGATTTACAGTGCGCAAAAATCGGCAATATATTGCGTATAAAAAAGCAGATTTTGTGTTTTTTACAAAGAGTTATTTTTGTTTCACTTTATTCAAAAAAAACACTTCTCTTTAACTTTTTTCAATACCCTCTAATCCTAAAATAAATCCAACAAATCTACCCCCTATCAATACTGTTGAAAATGTATCTTTGCCAAACAAACATAAGGCTTTTCCTATAATAAGAAATAATTCAGAGTTATTTTAATTTAAAAATTTGGTTGTCATATTTATCAAACACATAAACATCATTCTTGAAAGCTTCAATTTTTAATGTATTAGCATATTCACTAAAATTATGATTCTTGTTTTTTCCTAAAGAAGATTCCTCAAGAAAAATTTCCGAATCCAAATTTATATCTATTTTAATTATTCTAGTCCTATTTTTATCCGTAACATATAAATTTCCTAAATCATCCATTGTAATATTCTCTGGTTCATCAAAGAAAATATTATTATTAGGAACAATTATTTCTGTTAGCTTTCCTTTTGATACTTTTACAATTCTATTATTGTTAGAGTCACAAATAAATAGATTATCATTTTTATCCATAGCAAGTCCAGCAGGGCCATTAAGTTTTACCGATAAATTAAACTCAATTATATTTCCTAATGAATCAAATTTGTAAATTTTATTCTTAACATTGTCAGAAACATATAGATTATTTTGAGAGTCTAAAACCAGATCATTCCATCTTTCACAATCTAAACTTTTACTTTTGGGATTTACAAAAATAGAAGACGTACCAGTAGCATCTATTTTTTTTATACATACATCTTTCCAATTTCCATCTATAACATAGAGATTTCCAAAACCATCAATTGTTATAGCTTCTGTATTGACAAAACTTGTATTTTGTGCTGTACCAACGGTCTTGCCATATCCACCATTTCCTGAAAAGGTACTTACCAAACCTTTTTCTGAAATTTTTCGAATAACACTATTTCCTTTTTCTATAACATATAGATTACCCCTTGTATCAAAAACACCGTCATATGGATAATTAAACGTAGCCTCATTTATAGTTCCGTTTCTACAATTTCCATTTTTTTCACCTATTTGAGTTATTTGAGAATCTTTACTAATAATATTTATAAAATCTTTTGAAGGAATTATTATATTGTCATTTTCATCAACTGTTATTTTCATTTGAAATGAATAATCCTGTGAAGCCAATATATTACTTTTCAGTGTTTTCATCAATCTACCTTGTTTATCAAAAGTATATAGTATTTTATTAGAATTATCAAAAATTAAAACAAGTCCTTTACTGTTTACGGTAATTGATGATGGCCATTTAATTATTCCTTTGGGAATAAAAGTTGTAATCAATCCGTCAACGCCTAATTTTTTTATTTTCCCATTTACTTGATCCACAATATAAAGTTCATTTTCATTATTTAAGGCTATATCCGAAAGTTGATTAAAAAGAGCTTCATCAGCTTTTCCTTGCTCATCCCCACTTTGATTACCTCCTGCAATAGTAATTACTTTCCCATCAAGACCAATTTTTCTGATTTTATTTTTATCTGCCACATATATTTCATCTTTTTTATCTACTATTAAACTTGAAATAAATTTAAACGATGCAGCTTCTTTTGCCCCGTCTACTCCACCATCAATCCAACCTGGAGAATATTTTCCAGCAAAATGTATAACATTTCCAAAATTGTCAATTTTTTTTATTTGATTATAATTTACCGAAACGTAAATATTTTTTTTGCTATCAATGGCAATGTTTTCTGGATTATTTAATGAGGCTTTAGTATATTGCCCGACTATATTTTCTTTTTGACCGTTACCAACATAAGTTGTAATCTTATTGTCTTTAATTTGTCTAATAAGATTATTACCCGTGTCGGTTATCAATATACTTCCATTATAATTAATAGCACTTGAAGCATTATTAAAGTAAGCATCCTTAATTCCAAGCACACCTGAATAATTTATAATTTGAGTTGACCTAATTGGTTTTACACTAATCCATTCTGTTTTTTCAATACGACTTGTTTTGCTGATAGTATTACTTCCTATACCTTTTTTGACAGATGAACAACTTAGTACAATAAGAATAACTATAGAGATTGAAGTTTTTTTTAGCATAAATTCCTTAATTATAACAATTTAAAATACACTCCAAATATATAAAACTTTTCTTATTTACATTTAAGTCACTGATAAAAAAAAATAAAGCTCAAAAACATTCGTTTTTGAGCTTTATTCGTCTTTTTATTGAGCTTGAAATTACCTATGAAGCAATCTCCAATCGCTTCAATAAATTTTTATTCAAGGTTTCCTTTGCATAATCCACGTCAATTTCTAATATTTTATCATCAGAACTTGGCAATTCATACATGGCATCGGTTAAGATGGCCTCGCATAACGAACGCAATCCACGGGCTCCCAATTTGTATTCTAACGCTTTATCGACAATAAAATCCAAAGCTTCATTGGTGATAGAAAACTCGACGTCATCCATCAGAAACAACTTTTGGTATTGTTTGATTAAGGCATTTTTAGGTTGGGTTAAGATGGCACGCAAGGTTGCCCTATCCAAAGGATCCATGTGTGTCAACACCGGTAAACGACCAATAATTTCCGGAATCAATCCAAAATCCTTGATGTCTTTCGGGATAATGTATTGCAACAGATTGTCTTTGTCGATATTATCCACATTCTTTGAAGTAGAATAGCCCACCGCCTGACGGTTCAAACGTTTAGAGATAATTCTTTCCACACCATCAAAAGCACCACCTGCAATAAACAGGATGTTTTGGGTGTTCACTTCCACAAATTTTTGATCCGGGTGTTTACGTCCTCCTTTTGGCGGTACGTTTACAACCGTTCCTTCCAATAATTTCAATAACGCTTGTTGTACCCCTTCTCCCGAAACATCACGGGTAATGGATGGATTATCGCTCTTACGGGCAATTTTATCAATTTCGTCAATAAATACAATTCCGCGTTCGGCTTTAGCTACATCATAATCGGCAGCTTGTAAAAGACGTGTCAAAATACTTTCAACATCTTCTCCTACATAACCGGCTTCAGTAAGTACTGTAGCATCTACAATAGCCAAAGGAACATCCAACATTTTAGCGATGGTTTTGGCCACCAATGTTTTTCCCGTTCCGGTTTGTCCCACCATGATGATGTTACTTTTTTCAATCTCTACCTCATCGTCCAGTTGCTGTTGCATCAAACGTTTGTAGTGATTGTAAACCGCCACCGACATTACTTTTTTGGTTTGGTCCTGTCCGATTACATATTGATCTAAAAAAGCCCTAATTTCTTTTGGTTTCTTCAAAATCAAGTCCCCAATCAAATTCGCGCTTCCACTCGATTTCAATTCCTCTAAAACAATTCCGTGAGCCTGTTCGATACATTTATCGCATATGTGCGCATTGATTCCAGCAATCAATAAATTGGTTTCTGGCTTTTTCCTTCCACAAAACGAACACTCTAATACTTCTTTTGCCATTTTTTTAACTTAGAAGTCAGACCTTAGAAATTAGAAGTTCTTATCCGTACTTCTAACCTCTAACCTCTAACTTTTGTTTATCCTCTAATTAAAACTTCATCAATCATTCCGTATTCTTTTGCCTCATCGGCAATCATCCAATAATCACGCTCACTGTCGGCATGGATTTTCTCGAAAGTTTGCCCTGAGTGGTGAGAGATAATTTTATACAACTCATCTTTCAGTTTCAACATTTCGCGTAAGTTGATTTCCATATCCGAAGCCACTCCTTGAGCCCCTCCTGACGGTTGGTGGATCATTACCCTGGAATGCGGTAAAGCCGAACGCTTTCCTGCTGTACCTGCACACAACAATACTGCTCCCATAGAAGCTGCCATTCCTGTACAAATTGTTGCTACATCCGGTTTGATGTATTGCATGGTATCATAAATCCCCAATCCTGCGTAAACGCTTCCTCCCGGAGAATTCAAATAAATTTGAATATCCTTAGAAGCATCGGCACTTTCTAAGAAAAGTAATTGTGCCTGAACGATGTTTGCAATTTGGTCATCAATTCCTGTTCCCAGGAAAATGATTCTGTCCATCATCAGCCTTGAGAAAACGTCCAATTGTGAAATATTCAACTGCCGTTCTTCAATGATATAAGGCGTCATGTTTTTTGGTGTCATCGCACCTACGATTTTGTCGTAATACATGGCATTTACCCCTTGGTGCTTAGTAGCAAATTTTTTAAATTCTTTACCGTAGTTCATATTTTAAAAGTTATGTGTTATGAATTATGAGTTTAAGGTTGTCCAACACTGAACATTAAACTTATAAATAAAAGAGCGTCAAAAAATATCTTTTGACGCTCAAATATAACTATTTTTTATTGTTTAGGCTCTGAAATAAAATCATAAAGTTCTTCAAAATTTTTACATCATTCGATCTCTAACCTCTAACTTCTCACCTCTAACTTTAATTTATTCTCCGTATGAAGCGGCAATAAATTCTTCGTAAGTCACTTCTTTAGTTGTTGGATTTGCTTTTTCTTTAAACAATTCCAATAATTTTTCAGCTACTACCTGATCAGAAAGTCTTTTTACTTCATCTTGGTTAGACAAAACCCTGGCTACAATTCCTTGAACCTCTTCGTCAGTAGGATTTGTTTGCCCGAATTGAGCCATTTGCAATCTGATGTTTTTAGCTGTAAACGTTTTCAAGTCTTCAAAAGTGATTTTGATATCACTTTGTGCCATTGCCCTGCCTTCGATTAATTGGAAACGCAATCCTTTTTCGGAACGTGCATATTCCACTTCAGCTTCTTCCGGAGTCATTTTTTTCTCTCCAACAGTTTGCAACCATTTTTTAAGGAATTCAGAAGGCAAGTCGAATTTTGTGTTTTCGATTAAAAACTCTGTTACATCCCCTAATAATTTTTGATCTGCCTGTTGTGCGAATTGAGATTCAGCATCTTCTTTGATTTTAGCTTTCAAATCTTCCAATGAAGATACTTTTCCTTCACCAAACAATTTATCGAACAATTCCTGGTTCAATTCAGCAGGCTCAGAAACAGTGATCGCTTCAATAGTAAAGTCAACATCAACAGCCAAATCATGAACGTTATCATGACCTACTTTTAGGTAATCCATCAATTGGTGATCATCTTCAAATAAACCGCTAGTGTTTACAGTAACCACGTCACCCACTTTTTTACCGATGAATTTGTCAGCAGTCACTTTATCTTTGAAAACTGATAAAGAGATAGTCGTCGTGTTACCAATTCCAGCCGCTTCGTTAGTAAAAACACCTTTCAAATCAGCACCTTCAGCAACAGTTTCCTGAGGAATTGCAGTACCAAATTGTTTTTGGATACGCTCTACCTGACCGTCGATTAATTTATCATCAGCAGTAACTACGTATTTTACGATATCGTTTTTAGCTTCCAAATCCAATTCGAAGTTTGGCACTAAACCAATTTCGAATTCAAAAGTCAATTCTTCAGCAGACCAATCCAACTCTTCATTCACTTTAGCAAGTGGAGTTCCAAGAAGATTTAATCTTTCAGATTGAATATAACGCTCTAAAGCCAAGTCAACTACTTTCTTAACTTCTTCTTTTTTAATCTCTCTACCGTATTGTTTTTCAACCAAGTCTTTAGGCACAGCCCCTTTTCTAAATCCTTTTACTTGCGCCAAAGGCATTTTTTCGTTGATTCTTTTGGCTACCTGTCCTTTGTAATCCATGTGTACCACAGTCATTACAATGGTTTCAGTTACAGCATCAATTGCTACTCTTTTAATATCCATCTTCTTCTTTAATTTACATAATAAAATTGGCTGGCAAAATTATAAAATTTTCACAAGCCAACCAAGCTTTTTTATTTATTGAATTTCAAGGAGTTCAAGATGCTAAAGTCTATCTTATTTCCAACTATTTATTTGGGCGTGTCCCTCCGAGATTGCTTCGTCGTTCCTCCTCGCAACTCCGGGTCAGGCTGTCCGTTATAAACGAAGTTCACTGAACTCCTATTCAAATAAACATTAAGTGAAGTAATCTTTTATTTCGCTGCGCTCCATAAAAGGATTTTCACTTCCATCCTTCACGCAGTTTTGCGTTTAGAGACAACACATTGTTATTAAAATTGATTTTGAAATTTTGTAAGAAAAAATGAATATATTTGAATAATGATTATCATACCAATCTAACCGAGACAAGTCGTTTTACGTGGTTTTATCATACATTTAGATATATTATGCGCTAGACGTCATAGAAATAGAAAATCAACACTATGGAATACTTACAATTACATTATTACTTAATCGAAGATTTTCATTCTATGGATGCTTTTATCAAAAACAAAGCAGAATCTGAGATTTTAAAACTATTCAAAGAAATTACTGAACTATTAGAAATTGAAGATGAAATTTCATTTGAAACCGTAGCCTTAGAAGAAGGAGGAATAAAAGCTTTTTATAAATTAAAAAAGAAAACTCGAAATAGAATTAAACAAGTTGCAATTTTTCTAGGAGGAATTTTAAGTGTAATAATTTCCGATGTTGTAAGTGATAAGTTAAAAGTTGATAGTGAATATGAAGATTTGAAAAAAGAAGAGTTAAAATTAAACATAAAAAAGCTTAAACGCGATTTAGAAACAGAAGAAACATCAGAAAATCAAAAAACTCTAATCATTGAGAATCTTTCAATATACCTTAGCGAAACAAATAAAATAAAAATCTTTAAGTCTAATTTTTACAGCACTTTATTAAAAGAACCCAAAATTGAAAAAGTATCTACACAGTTTTTAGACTCAGAAAAAAAACCAATAACTATAGAAAAAATTGTACCTAGAGACGATTTCCACAAATTTATAATTCATAATATAGATGTTGAACCAAATTATAATCCTGAAAAATTAGTCGAAATCGTTTCTCCAGTTCTAAAAAAAGGCAATCTAAAATGGAAAGGTATTTATGATGAAAAACCTGTGAACTTTAATTTAAAAGATAATGAGTTTTTACATTCTGTAATCTCAGGTCAAGTAAGTTTTTCGAGTGGCACAACAATAAAATGTGATATAGAGTTTGAACAGACAATGAACGATGATGGGGAAATCGCAGTATCAGGAATTAACGTTTACAATGTTACTGATATAATTGAAACCAATAAAATAACAGAAACGAAACGTAAAAAGAGAAATATTGAATTGAGAAATCAAACAAAATTAGACTTTTAATTCTTCCAAACACATATCTATTTACTTCGCATTTTCAAAATAAGTGGAATCACTGTTTTAATAAAACTTTAGTTCAACCAAAAACCTAATATCGAACCATTAAAAAACCATCATCATGTTAGAATTAATCTGGGGAATACTCAATTTTACCATCCTAATTTATTTTTTCTTTCTTTGTTTTCAAGCCACTAAAAAGATTCGTGATAATTTTGGCGGAATAGCCGCACTTGTTTTTGTTTTGGGATTGGTTTCATTTATCAGCAAACCAAATAAAGAAAACAGTTCATTCCAAACATTTGATTTACAAAAGGAAGCTAATTTTCCAAATAAACATACTGGAAATATCTTTTCGACTGATAAACTACTTGAAGAAAACCTAACCACAAAAATTAGTCTTAGTATTCAATTTGGAGAAAACAATTCAGAGAAAAAATTACTTAAAGCAGAAATTTACCGTGATGGATTTGTATCTGGAACAGAATGGAAAGCAACAAATGTAACTGTTTCACCATTAAACCAAATCAATCACCAATATCAAGCATCAGGAATATTATATTGGAAAATTCTAGGAGTCACTCTTTATTCTCAAGCAAAAGAATTCAATGGAATAATCGAATTGAAAAAATAAAATCTAAAAAACATGCTTACAGACATCCATCCAAAGTTACCCATGCGGAACAAGGCTGTAACCCGGGATTATTACATCAATAAACTAGGCTTTCAGGAATTTGGCAGTGCTGATTTTGACGGTTATCTTATGGTACAAAAAGACCGCATCCAAATTCATTTTTTTGAATTTAAAGAACTTCACCCAAAAGAAAACTACGGACAAATTTACATTAGAACAGACAATATTGACCAATTGTACCAATCCTTATTAGACAACAAAGTAAGCATCCATCCCAACGGGCATTTAGCATTAAAACCATGGGGACTAAAAGAATTTTCATTGCTTGACCCCGACAACAACCTGCTGACCTTTGGACAAACATTATGAGTAAGAAACATCTGCACCAGTTCTGTAAAAACGAATTAAATACTTTTTACAACCGCCATACAACAGCTGCATCAATAGGCATTATTTATTAAGACTTCAACTAACCGGAACTTTTTTTATCTAAATTTGTATTATGGGAATTATTGACAACAATATAGAAAACTTAAAAAAACTTTGTGCGCTGTACAATGTTGAAAAAATGTATCTATTTGGTTCCGCATTAAATTCCAATTTTAATGACAAAAGCGATGTTGATTTATTAGTCAAATTCAAACCAATTGAATTATCCTTGTATTTTGACAACTACATTAATTTCAAAGAAAAACTGGAATCTTTATTTGGCAGGGAAGTCGATTTACTCGAAGAACAAACCTTAAGAAACCCAATCTTAATCAAGTCAATCAACCAGTCAAAAGAACTAATTTATGGATGAAAGAATTCTTAAATGGTTGTATGATGTAAAAATGGCTATTGATGAAATAAACGAATTCTTCCATAACGAAGAAAAAGATTTTTCTAAATACCGAGACAATGTAATGCTTAAAAGAGCTGTCGAAAGAAATCTTGAAATTATTGGGGAAGCAATAAACCGAATTATAAGCCGTGATCATTCATACACTGAAAAAATCACCAATGCAAAATCAATTATTGGTTTAAGAAACCTTGTCATTCATGCCTATGATGCCATTTCTGATGAAAACATCTGGTCTATTTTAACGAATCATCTGCCCAAATTAAAAATAGAAATTGATCATTTGATAAAGAACAACTTCTAATCTTAATCGTAAATTACAACTCGCTATTTTTTTTCGTAACCGTTACCACATCACCAACCGCGACACTTCCCTGCTGTTGTGCAATTACATTCTGCCCAAAAATCACTTTGTTACCTACATTTTTGTATTTGGACAACGTCAATAAAGGATCTTTCCCTGAAATGGTTCCACTTTCGGGATCGACGGTAGTCATTATACATCGGCCAGAGGGTTTCACTCCGTAAAAGGAAAGCGTGCCCATGGTAAATTCTCTCCAGCTTTCTTCCTCGTAAGCTTTGCCACCGCTAAAAACAAAGTTAGGCCGGAAACGGCGAATAGACACCGCTTTAGCCATACGGGAATTCAAATCATCCAATGACGACTGACCAATAATTAAGAACGGAAATCCATCTGAAAACGAGGTCACATCGTTTGGGCTAACCGCATAATCAGGATCCACTTTTCGCAGACTCCCTTCTGGCATGTAGACTAAACGAACTGCAAAACCCAAGATTTTACTAAACCATTCCGATACTTCCGGACTCATTTCATAAGCTTCGACAACATCTTCCCAAACGGTTACTTTTATAATCTTTGCTTTTTCCGAAAAAGAAGGATAAAGCGAAACCGCAACGGATTCCTGCGCAACTTTATGAGAGATTTTTAAAAGATTATCCGTGATTTCCGGTTGAAAAAGTGCCAGTTTTGGGTATTCTCTTTGGGTAATAAAACATCCGTTTTCATCCACCAGCAACCATCTGCGGTCGTGTTCTAAACCCCTCTCGGTTACGTTGGATTGCTGTAATGCAATTCCGCCCAATGATTTTACGGGATAAATCCAGATTTCTGAAAGCTGTATCATCGATTTGTATTTTTTTTCAAAAATAACAAAATCCTTTCGCATTACAATTTCAAACTTCGCAATCGCAAGGCATTGGCAATCACCGAAACCGAACTAAAACTCATAGCCAAAGCGGCAATCATCGGCGAAAGTAAAATCCCGAAAAACGGATATAAAACCCCGGCAGCAACAGGAATTCCCAGTACATTGTAAAAAAACGCGAAGAACAAATTCTGATGGATGTTTTTCATCACCGCATGGCTCAGCTGCTTGGCTTTTACAATACCCTGTAAATCCCCTTTCACCAAGGTAATTTTGGCACTTTCAATCGCCACATCCGTTCCGGTTCCCATCGCAATCCCAATATCGGCTTGCGCCAATGCCGGCGCATCGTTGATTCCGTCACCCGCCATGGCAACAATCTTCCCTTCGGCCTGTAATTTTTTGATTTCTTTAAGTTTGTCTTCAGGCAAACAACCGGCGACAAACGAACTCAAATGCAATTTATCGGCCACCGCCTGGGCCGTATTCTTATTGTCTCCCGTAAGCATAATCACTTCAACCCCTTGCTGCATCAATGCTTTTATCGCATCGGCACTGCTCGTTTTTATGGCATCGGTGATGGTCACAAACCCAACCGCAATTCCATCCAAAGCAATATACGAAACTGTTTTTCCCAGTTTTTGTTCGGCAACAATTTGGCTTTCCAGTACATCAGCAACAGTAGCCCTCACTTCCTCCATGAGTTTTTTATTTCCCAAAGCCACTTTTTTGTTGGCTACCGTACCCACAACTCCTTTTCCGGTGATGGCTTCAAAATCTTTGGCCTCCAATACTGTTATATTTTTCGCTTTCGCAAAATCGACTACGGCTTGCGCCAAAGGGTGCTCACTGTACTGATTGAGTGAAGCGATGTTTTGCAGCAAATCTTCCTCTTGACCATTATGGGAAGAAAAAACCTTTTCCACCGATGGCTTTCCTTCGGTGATAGTCCCTGTTTTATCGGTGATTAAAACATTTACCTTATTCATCTTTTCCAAGGCCTCGGCATTTTTTATCAACACCCCGGACTGTGCGCCTTTGCCCACACCCACCATAACCGACATGGGTGTTGCCAATCCCAACGCACAGGGACAGGCAATTATCAAAACTGCCACAGCATTGATAAATCCGTAAATCAATGCGTTTTCTTCGGGGCCGAATTTTGCCCAAACCAAGAATGTAATTAACGACACAACAACTACAATTGGCACAAAATATTTCGAAATGCTATCGGCCAGTTTTTGGATAGGCGCCCGGGAACGACTGGCATCGTTGACCATTTGGACGATTTGTGACAGCAGGGTTTCAGAACCTACTTTTTCGGCAAGCATCACAAATGATTTATTGCCGTTTATGGTTCCCGCAACCACCCGGTCATCTGCTTTTTTATCAACCGGAATGGGTTCTCCGGAAATCATCGACTCGTCTATGGTGCTTTCTCCCTCGGTAATTTTCCCGTCCACCGGAATTTTATCACCCGGCTTCACACGCAGCAAATCCCCTTTTTTGATGTCATGAATCGAAATTACCTTATCACTTCCATCAACAATCAAAGTCGCTTCGGTTGGAGCCAACTTCAGCAATTCTTTTATGGCACTACTGGTTTGACTGTGTGCCCTAGCTTCCAGCAACTGTCCCAACAAAACCAATGTCAAAATTACGGTAGTCGCCTCAAAATAAAGCGAAACTGTTCCGCTATGGGTTTTAAATTCTACAGGAAAAACAGCAGGAAAAAACAATCCAACCAAACTAAACAAAAAGGCAACCCCTGTACCAATTCCAATAAGCGTAAACATATTTAAATTCCAAGTAACAATAGATTTCCAAGCTCGCACAAAAAAAATCCAACAGGCGTAAAAAACTACCGGTAACGTTAATACTAATTGTACCCAATTCCATTTTTCAAGATCCATTAATTTAAGTAACGGATTATTAAGCAGCATTTCCATCATAGAGATTACAAAAACAGGAATCGTAAATACAAGTGCCACTTTCATTTTTTTCAGCAAGTCTTTGTACGT
This sequence comes from Flavobacterium sp., assembly GCA_036676965.1. GTDB lineage: Bacteria > Bacteroidota > Bacteroidia > Flavobacteriales > Flavobacteriaceae > Flavobacterium. Next base: position 19,405 of record JAKFBW010000168.1, read on the forward strand.
TTTATTTTCCTCACTGTCCACAGGTTGTATCGGCACTAAGTCCATTCCACAAATCGGACAGGAACCTGGGCCATCCTGCACTATTTCTGGATGCATCGGACAGGTGTATTGTAATTTTGCAAGGGTCAGCTCGGGGATTTTTTCCAAGTTCATCCCACATACCGGGCAACTTCCCGGTTGGTCATACACCTTATCGCCTTCGCAATGCATCGGACAATAATATTTCCCGGGGGCAGCAGGCATTTCTTCCCTTTCTGTTTTATGATGATGATGCCCCGAACTGCAACAACTCTTTGCTTTAGGTTCTTCGGCATGCTGCTCCGTTATTATTTTAGGAGTGCTCATGGCTATGGTATACTTCCCAGCAGCCGACAAAGCTTCTTGCAAAACGGGGGTTGGAATGTGTTTTTCCATGGTGATAACGGCTTCCGGAGGACTAAGCGTAACGATCGCTTCAACTCCTTCAATGGCATTGAGTGTTTTCTCCACTTTGGTTCGACAACCATCGCAAGACATTCCGGTAACGGCGTAGGTATGTTTCATTTTTTTGTTATTTAAAATCCATACACAAATATCCGAAGGAAACCATTTTGGGGCGTTACACAATTTTGGATAAAATTTGTATGATTTACAAACCGTCCAGTGGCTTTCTCAAATGGGCTTTCGTCTTTTTGAACTGTGTCGGGGTAAAACCCGTCACTTTTTTAAACTGATTGCTCAAATGCGCGACATTACTGTAATTTAAAGCAAGGGCAATTTCACTCAAAGTCAATTCATCATACACCAATAGTTCTTTGGCTTTTTCAATTTTTTGTGCAATAAAATAATGCTCAATGGTAACCCCTTCCACATCCGAAAACAACTTACTCAGCACACTATAATCCTGCCGTATATTTTCAACCAAATACGTAGACAAATTGGTTTTCAGTGGATCCTTCTGATAATGCACTAGTTCAATAATGAGATTTTTAATTTGCTCAATGGTTTTACTTACTTTATCCTCCAGCAATTCAAAACCCAATTCTTTAAGAGCATCAGCTAAATTTTGTCTTTCATCTTCCGTTAAATCCCGGGACAATTCCACTTCCCCTAATTTTATGGAAATAACCGGAAGTATCATTTTTTCAAATTCTAATCTTACCGCCCTTTCGCAACGGCCACAAACCATATTTTTTATATATAATTTCATCTATAAAGTTGTTTTGACAACATCCTATCAAAGTTCATCATTTTAGCATTAAAAAGAAACTTTTTTACTGAATATTGCTGTTTTTAAAACCAATACATCATTCGACATCTTGAATAAACACCTACCGGATTTAGCAGGACAGTTTATCTTAATACATTTGTTATTTTTGGTTTTTTAACGCATCAAAAGTCTATAACTTTTTTAAAACCTCATTTATGAAAAATAAAATTGTCCTTCTTTTTTCTTTTTTTATACTGCTACAAAACAGTTTTGCCCAAAGCAATACTAAAAAATTCTTTCCGGATGGTACCCGTATCCCAGCCTGGTTTAAAGATGCTTCAAAAATAAAATTGAAAAAATTAGGGAAACAATATGTGATTACCGATTTGGGAGCCAAAAATGACAGTACCCTTTTACAAACTAAAGTGATCCAAAACGCCATTGACCAGGCAGCTAAAAATGGCGGTGGTGTCGTTGTGATTCCAAAAGGAACTTTCCTGAGTGGCGCGCTTTTTTTCAAACCAAAAACCCACCTTCATGTATCGGAAGGGGCTGTACTGAAAGGATCGGATAATATTGAAGATTATCCTAAACAAGCCTCCCGTATGGAAGGGCAAAACCTGGATTATTTCGTGGCTCTTGTAAACGCCTATGGTGTTGACGGTTTTACCATCAGCGGAAAAGGAACCATCGACGGTAACGGACTAAAATTTTGGCAAGCATTCTGGCAACGCAGAAAAGAGAATCCACAATGTACGAATCTTGAAGTATCGCGTCCGCGTTTGGTTTTTATCTGGAACTCGAATAATGTGCAATTACAAGATGTGAAACTACACAACTCCGGTTTTTGGACGAGCCATTATTACAAATGCAACAATGTAAAAATTATCGACTTGCATATTTATTCCCCTTACAAACCCGTGAAAGCACCAAGTACCGATGCCATTGACATCGATGCCTGTTCAAACGTCTTAATCAAAGGATGTTATATGTCGGTTAATGATGATGCCATTGCACTCAAAGGCGGAAAAGGCCCTTGGGCAGACAAAGACCCAAATAATGGTAAAAACACTAATATCATCATCGAAGACTGCGAATTCGGATTTTGCCATGCGGCATTAACCTCAGGAAGTGAAGCCATTCACAACAAAAATATCCTAATGCGAAACTGTACGGTCAACGAAGCGACCCGTTTGTTATGGTTGAAAATGCGTCCTGATACACCTCAAAAATACGAATACATTACTCTGGATAATATCAAAGGGCAAGCCCATAGTTTGATATACATCAAACCTTGGACCCAGTTTTTTGACATGAAAGACCGTAAAGACACTCCGGTTTCGTACTCCGAAAATATCACCTTAAAAAACATCGACTTGAAATGTGACATTTTCTTTGATATTGCCATCAATCAATACGTGAAACTAAAAGAATTTCATTTTGAGAACTTAAATATTGAAACTAAAAAAGGTGATATCGACAAAAGTATTGTCGACGGATTTACTTTGAAAAATGTAAAAGTGAATAATGTGCTGGTGAAATAATTCTTGTTGCGTTTTCACTAAAAATCGGATAGGAGCCTAGGGATTATTTCCCTAGGCGACCTTCCACACCACCCGGCATACGGATCCGTACCAAGGCGGTTCTTAATTTACGATACATTTTTTTTAATAAAATGTACTTCCGT
>JAKFBW010000169.1:0-8176 GCA_036676965.1 Flavobacterium sp.
TACCATCAACAACTCCAATTTATTTTTAGAATCGAATATCAAAAAAGCACCCGATTTTAGACTAAAAACAAACACAACTATCACATTCAGAAATTAAGTTTTTTGAACTTTATTTATAGCATTTATCAATCCCGACAGTCTGCTTATTCCCAATTCATACAATAGTCTGTTCTACAATTATTTATTCCTGTTTTTACTTTTATATTTTTTTTGATTATATCGTTTTTATTGTAACTTTGATAAATGACACCATTTTTACAGCATGTAACGTAATAAGTTGTCAAAATTATTAACTAAAACCAAATCAAAATGAAAAAACTACAACTACTCGTATTAGCACTGTTCATTGCTTTTGCCTTTACAAAAGCAGAAGCGCAAACCAAAAAAATTGACGTTTCTAAAAGTAAAATTGTTTGGATCGGTAAAAAAATAACCGGACAGCATGAAGGAACGATAAATTTCAAAGAAGGGTATCTCGTTTTTAAAGACAATAAAGTGGCCGGAGGAAATTTCACTGCAGACATGACTTCTTTGGTCAATACCGACCTGAAAGGCTCTTCTAAAACAAAACTCGAAGGCCATTTAAAATCCGATGATTTCTTTGGAGTATATAATTTTAAAACTTCAACACTCACTTTTAAAAGTATTGCTAATAAAGGAAACAACATCTATCTCATTACTGCCGATTTAACCATAAAAGGAATTACCAAGACCATACAATTTGAGTTAATTGTCAAAGGAAATACCGCAACAGCCCATGTTGTTATTGATCGTACTAAATTTAATATTGAATACGGTTCCGGCAGCTTTTTTGAAGACCTTGGCGATAAAACCATATACAATGATTTTGAGTTAAATGTTGAACTAAGCTTTTAACCGAGTATATTTAACAAAAAAAATGAAAAACAGGTTGATTTTTTTAGCACATTTTGTTTGAAAAATCAAATTTCATTTATACCTTTGGCACAAGAAAAAAATCATGATAGCAATTACAAATAATACCTGGTGGTGGAATAATTTACGTCAAACGTCGTGAACAGAGCTCCCGTAGTATTATAAAACTATAAATATATAAGGCTTGTCTTCACGACAGGCCTTTTTTTTATAACTAACTTACAACGTATCCCAAACAACTAAATTTTATAGCAATTGAAACCTTTTACACTCAATACAAAATACAAGCAAATCCTTGCAGACACGATTACCCCGGTAAGTGTGTATTTGAAAATCCGTGATAAATTCCCTAATAGTCTGTTATTGGAAAGTAGTGATTATCATGCTAATGACAACAGTTTCTCTTACATCTGTTGCAATCCTATTGCGTCGATTAAAATTGAAAATGAAACCATATTCAAAAATTACCCTGATGGCAGTTCCGAAAAAACAGCGATTGACAAAACCACTGATATCCCGGAAGTGATTCAGGAATTTTCAAAACAATTCCAATCAGAAAAAAATGATTTCAAATTCATCAACAATGGTTTGTTCGGTTACATTTCCTATGATGCGGTTCGTTATTTCGAAAAAATCACTATCGCCAAAAAAGAAAACAGCAATACGATTCCTGATGTATATTATGCCATATATCAAAACATCATTGCTATCGATCATTTTAAAAATCAGGCTTATATTTTCTGTCACAGTGTAGACGATAAAAATAACATCTCAGAAATTGAGCAATTATTGCAATCCAGAAATATAGCTTCTTATAAATTTTCTAAAGAAGGGGAAGGTTTTTCTAACCTGACTGATGAGGAATTCAAGCACAACGTAGCCCTGGCCAAAAAACACTGTTTCAGGGGAGATGTCTTCCAATTGGTTTTATCCCGACGATTTACCCAAGGATTCAAGGGAGACGAATTCAATGTCTACAGAGCACTGAGAAGTATCAACCCTTCGCCTTATTTATTCTTCTTTGATTACGGGGATTTCAAAATATTCGGTTCTTCACCGGAAGCCCAGATTATTGTTAAAGACCGTAAAGCCGAAATTCATCCTATTGCCGGAACTTTCAAAAGAACCGGAGACGACGAAAAAGATGCCGTATTGGCCAAACAATTATCAGAAGACAAAAAAGAAAACAGCGAACACGTGATGTTGGTTGATTTGGCCCGAAATGATTTAAGCCGCAACGGACACGATGTGCATGTGGAAAAATACAGGGAAGTACAATTTTTCTCCCACGTCATCCATTTGGTTTCTAAAGTAACCGGGCATTTACACGAGAGTGCCACCACCATGCAAGTGGTTGCCGATACGTTCCCGGCGGGAACCTTGAGTGGTGCACCAAAACACAGGGCCATGCAATTGATTGAGGAATACGAAAAAACCAACCGTAATTTTTACGGTGGAGCCATCGGTTTTATGGATTTTGAAGGTAACTTTAACCACGCCATCATGATTCGTACCTTCCTGAGCAAAAACCACCAATTACATTCCCAGGCAGGAGCCGGAATCGTAGCCGGTTCAGATGAAGAAAGTGAAATGCAGGAAGTATACAACAAATTGAGAGCCTTAAATGCGGCTTTGGATTTGGCAGAAACAATATAAAAGTATTCAGTTTTTAGTGTTCAATAATCATTTCGAACCTAAAGATTTAAACTAAAATAACAATTAAACCCCTATTTACCCCAATAGGAACTCCCCCGCCACGGCGGGGGTTGGGGGAGGAAAAATGAAAAAAATATTAGTTATAGATAATTACGATAGTTTCACTTACAATCTGGTGCATTATCTGGAAGATTTAAACTGTGAAGTAACGGTGTATAGAAACGACGAATTTGAATTAGACGAAATTGCACATTTCGACAAAATTCTTCTTTCTCCTGGACCTGGTATTCCTGATGAGGCCGGTTTGTTAAAACCTGTAATCGCGAAATATGGCCCGACCAAAAGTATTTTTGGTGTTTGTCTTGGTCAACAAGCCATTGGCGAAGTCTATGGAGGAACGCTTTCTAACCTGGATAAAGTATACCACGGCGTAGCCACCAAAGTAAAAACGGTTGTGGACGACGAACTTTTATTTCAAGGTTTAGAAAAAGAATTCGAAGTAGGTCGTTACCATTCTTGGGTGGTTGACGCGACTTTACCCGATGTTTTAGAAGCGACTTCTTTTGACGAAAATGGTCAGGTAATGTCCTTGCGCCACAAAACATTTGATGTTCGTGGGGTTCAATTTCACCCGGAAAGTGTGTTGACTCCTAATGGAAAGAAAATGTTGGAAAACTGGGTGAATAGCTAGTATGCAGTAATCAGTTTGCAGTATTCAGTTAGCAAACTAACTTCCTAATCCTTCGGATAGGAAACTAGATATATATTTAAGCATACGTGGATAAAACCATTAAATAAATTACAAATTAATAAACTCCTATTACCCCAATAGGAACTCCCCTCCTTCGGAGGGGTTGGGGGAGGAAAATGAAAAACATATTAAACAGATTAATCAATAACGAATTGCTTACGAAAGAAGAGGCTAAAAACGTCTTGGTTAATATCTCTAACGGAAGTTACAACCCAAGCCAAATTGCTTCTTTTTTAACCGTATACATGATGCGAAGCATTAGCATTGAAGAGTTGAGCGGGTTTAGAGAAGCGCTTCAGGAATTGTGTGTACGCATTGATTTATCCGAATACAATACTATCGATTTAGTAGGTACTGGAGGAGACGGGAAAGACACTTTCAACATCTCGACTTTGGCTTCTTTTATAACGGCTGGAGCAGGAATAAAAGTCACCAAACACGGAAACTACGGAGTTTCTTCTATTACGGGTTCCAGCAATGTAATGGAGAGTTTAGGTATCAAATTCAGTAATGATTCCGATTTCTTAAAGAAATGCGTGGATCAAGCTGGAATTTGTATCCTACACGCGCCACTATTCCATCCTGCTATGAAAAACGTGGGACCTATTCGAAAAGAATTAGGGGTAAGAACCATTTTCAATATTCTGGGGCCAATGATTAATCCATCATTTCCAAAAAACCAATTGCTAGGGGTTTTCAACCTTGAATTGGCTCGAATGTATGCTTATCTTTATCAAAATACCGATAGTAATTTCACGATTGTACATGCCTTAGATGGATATGATGAAGTCTCTTTAACAGGGGCTACAAAAGTAATCACCCATAGTACGGAAGGAATGCTTAATCCGGAAGATTTTGGTGTTCGATTAATACAACAAAGCGAAATAGAAGGCGGAAAAACCGTTGAAGAGTCAGCTCAAATGTTTATAGATATCATTTCTGGAAAAGGAAACGAAGCACAAAATAATGTAGTTTGTGCCAATGCGGCTATGGCCATTGCTACGATTACAGGATGCACACCAATGCAAGGATTTGAACAAGCCAAAGAAAGTTTATTCTCAGGAAAAGGATTGACAGCTTTAAAAAAATTACAAGAATTAAGCAGATAAAAAAATGAATATTCTAAACAAAATAATCGTAGACAAAAAAAGGGAAGTTATTCTAAAAAAATCAATCATTCCGGTTTCACAGTTGGAAGCTTCTGTTTTCTTTGGAAAAGAAACTATTTCTTTGAGTCAAAACCTAAGAAACAGCAACTCTGGAATCATTGCCGAGCACAAGCGCCGTTCGCCTTCTAAAGCCGAAATCAATTATGGTTTTACGGTAGAAGAAGTGGTGAAAGGGTATGAAAGTGCCGGAGCCTGTGGAATTTCGGTTCTAACAGACGGAAAGTATTTTGGTGGTTCTCTGGACGATTTGCTGTTGGCAAGAGCTTCGGTAAACATTCCGTTATTGCGAAAAGAATTCATTGTAGACGAATACCAAATTCTGGAAGCCAAAGCCCACGGAGCCGATTTGATTTTGCTAATCGCAGCGGTTTTAACCCGTGAAGAAATCAAATCCTTATCCGAGTTTGCCAAACGTTTAGGATTGGAAGTTTTATTGGAAGTTCACAACCAGGAAGAATTAGAAAAATCAATTATGCCTACACTGGACATGATTGGGGTAAACAACAGAAACCTGAAAACCTTTGAAGTGAGTTTGGATTTCAGCAAGCAATTGGCAGACCAAATCCCAGATGAATTTGTAAAAGTTTCCGAAAGCGGAATCAACTCAGTTGATGCTATCAACGAACTAAAACCTTATGGGTACAAAGGATTCTTAATAGGTGAAAACTTCATGAAAACGGACAACGCCGGACAGGCGGCAACGGAATTTATTCAGAAGTTAGAGATTAGAAGTTAGAAATTAGAAGTTAGAAATTAGAAGTTAGAAATTAGAAGTTAGAAATTAGAAGTTAGAGATTAGAAGTTAGAGATTAGAAGTTAGAGATTAGAAGTTATAGGTATCAGCACAAGAAAACGAGAATCTCTGCGCTAAAAATCTTTGTGAATCTTTGCGGTAAAAAAAGAAAAATGAGTAAATCAGTCAAATATAACACACAGACTCCCTCCCCTTCGGGGAGGGCTGGGGTGGGGATTAAAATCTGCGGCATGAAATATCCCGAGAATATACTCGAAGTAGGTGCGCTCCTACCCGATTATATGGGATTTATATTTTGGGAGAAATCGGCCCGATATTTTGACGGTGTGATTCCTGAAATTCCAAAGTCCATAAAGAAAGTAGGGGTTTTTGTCGATGAAACGGTCGAAATTATTACCCAAAAAGTGTTACGGCACGATTTACAGGCGGTACAATTGCATGGCAAAGAATCGGTTGCATTTTGTGAAGCATTGAAAAAGAGTCTGCCGAAAGAGATCGAAATCATCAAAGTTTTTTCCATTTTAGATACCTTTGACTTTACGCTATTGCAACCGTTTGAATCCGTGTGCGATTATTTCCTTTTTGACACCAAAGGAAAATTACCCGGTGGAAACGGAATCATATTCGACTGGAAAGTATTACGCAACTATCCTTCGACCAAACCCTTCTTCCTCAGTGGCGGAATAGGATTAGACGAAATGGAGGCCGTAAATGAAATTTTGAAAACCAATTTACCCGTTTACACCATTGATGTAAACAGTAAATTTGAAATTGAACCGGGATTAAAAAATATAGAATTATGTAGAAAGGTTGCAATGCAACGTTTCTAGCGACCAAAATAAAAAAACAAACAAATGATATCATACAACGTTAACGAAAAAGGCTATTACGGAGAATTTGGAGGGGCATACATTCCCGAAATGTTATACCCGAATGTAGAAGAATTACGTGTCAAATATTTAGAAATCATGGACGAACCCGACTTCAAGACAGAGTTCAACCAATTGCTAAAGGATTATGTGGGACGCCCCAGCCCCTTGTATTTTGCCAAGCGTTTATCGGAAAAATACAATACCAAAATATATCTGAAAAGGGAAGATCTCAATCATACCGGTGCACATAAAATCAATAACACCATCGGGCAGATATTGGTCGCCAAACGTTTGGGCAAGAAACGTATTATTGCCGAAACCGGTGCCGGCCAACATGGTGTGGCCACCGCTACGGTGTGTGCCTTGATGGGATTGGAATGTATCGTGTATATGGGGGAAATCGACATCAAACGTCAGGCGCCAAACGTAGCGCGTATGAAAATGTTGGGTGCCGAAGTACGTCCTGCGATGTCGGGATCCAAAACCCTGAAAGATGCTACCAACGAAGCCATCCGTGATTGGATTAACAACCCGGTTGATACGCATTATATCATTGGGTCGGCCATCGGGCCACATCCCTATCCGGATATGGTGACCCGTTTTCAAAGCGTTATTTCAGAAGAAATCAAATGGCAATTAAAAGAAAAAGAAGGCCGTGAAAACCCGGATTATGTAGTCGCCTGTATTGGAGGCGGCAGTAACGCGGCAGGTACCTATTACCACTTTTTACACGAACCAGAAGTGGGCATTATCGCCGTAGAAGCAGCAGGTAAAGGTGTCAATAGCGGTCATAGTGCGGCCACGAGCAAATTAGGAAAAGTCGGTATTATCCACGGCTGTAAAACACTCTTGATGCAAACACCGGACGGACAGATTACCGAACCGTATTCTATCTCTGCCGGACTCGATTACCCGGGTGTTGGCCCTATGCATGCGCATTTGGCACAAACAGGACGCGGTGAATTCTTTTCGGTGACCGATGATGATGCCATGACAGCCGGACTGCAACTTTGCCAACTCGAAGGGATTATTCCCGCCATCGAAAGTGCGCATGCCTTTGCCGTTTTAGAACAAAAGAAATTCAAACCTAGCGATGTGGTCGTAATCAGTCTTTCCGGCCGCGGCGACAAAGATTTGAATACCTATATTGACTATTTCAAATTATAAGGGCGTTTCCCCGCAGAAAAAGCGGGGTCGGGCTGTTCGCTATATTCCCGATAAAAAAACTACGGCCAAAAAGCCTTGTTTTTCTAAATCGGGAGATACCGCTTCCATCCCTAACGCAGGGCAAAGATGAAGATTGGATTTTTAAACATACATTTTCAAAACAGATATTATGGAAAAATTATTCGCTTACGGTACCTTAAAAGATAAAAGAATTCAAGAAAACATTTTCAGACGCATGCTGAAAGGAGTTCCGGACAGCTTGCGGGGCTATGTGATCAAAATGATACGTATCGAGGAAGAATTTGGTGTGGTTGAATATCCTATTATCACTGCCACCGACAATCCTGATGATGTGGTGAACGGCATTTTATACGAAATCACGCCCCACGAGGTCTATCTGGCCGACACCTATGAAGGCCTGCATTACAAACGCATTGAAGTCAATTTAGAATCCAAACAAAAAGCCTGGGCGTATATCGTCACCGACTAAATTAGCATAAACACCAGAAATTGCAGATGTTCCATCTGACACAATATATCTACCACAATGAACAGAATAAATCAAAAATTACAAGAAGACAAAAAGATACTTTCCATCTATTTCTCGGCGGGATACCCTAACTTGAACGATACGGTGCAAATCATTCAGGATTTGGAGAAAAACGGTGTCGACATGATTGAAATCGGATTGCCTTTTAGCGATCCTTTGGCCGATGGCCCTACTATCCAAGCGAGTTCTACCACTGCTTTACACAACGGAATGACCACCCAAATTTTGTTTGACCAACTCAAAGACATCCGTAAAACCGTATCGATTCCCTTAGTGATTATGGGCTATTTTAACCCGATGTTGCAATACGGCGTAGAGGCTTTTTGCCAAAAATGTGCCGAAATTGGTATTGATGGACTCATC
>JAKFBW010000170.1:0-12148 GCA_036676965.1 Flavobacterium sp.
CTTCACGCTTTATCCGTTTTAAATCAACTAACTCTTCCTTGGTTAAATTTACCCGATAGCTCATAATATTCAAAATTATGAAGCAAATATACATAATCGTAATTATTAAAGCAAATTAGTATAGTAGAAACACCTTTTTTTATTATTATTTTACTCATAATATATTTTGTTAATGGCTTTGATTTGTATATATTTTAATTGCAATGTAGCAATAGTTTAGAATACAAATAAGTTTTTTCTTTGTTTTTTTGTAAAAAAACAACCTTAACCAAAAAACTACTCCATCCTTCGGGCACCCCTCCAGAGGAGGGGAATTAAACCAATTCTTTTTTCAAAAACTTCGCGGTATAGCTTTTCTTGTTGTTCATGATTTCTTCTGGAGTTCCTTTAGCAACTACAGTTCCGCCACCTTTTCCTCCTTCTGGGCCAATGTCTATGATGTAATCAGCAAGTTTGATAACGTCCATATTGTGTTCGATAATCAGGATAGTGTTGCCTTTATCGACCAGTTTATTAATCACTTCCATCAAAACGCGAATATCCTCAAAATGCAATCCTGTGGTAGGTTCATCGAGGATGTAAAAGGTATTTCCGGTATCTTTTTTAGATAATTCTCCCGCCAGTTTGATGCGTTGCGCCTCACCACCGGAAAGGGTTGTGCTTTGTTGTCCCAGTGTGATATAGCCCAAACCGACATCTTGCAGGGTTTTTACTTTTCGGTGGATTTTTGGAATATTTTCAAAAAACGGAACCGCTTCGTCAATCGTCATGTCCAACACATCCGAAATGGATTTTCCTTTGTATCGAATTTCAAGGGTTTCCCGATTGAAACGCTTGCCCTGACAGCTTTCACACTCAACATACACATCGGGTAAAAAGTTCATTTCTATCGTTCGCACTCCCGAACCCTGACAGGTTTCGCAACGACCGCCTTTGACGTTAAAGCTAAAACGCCCGGCTTTGTAACCGCGAATCATACTCTCTGAAGTCATCGTGAACAGATTTCTGATTTCGGTAAATACCTCGGTATAAGTCGCCGGATTCGAACGCGGGGTTCGCCCAATCGGACTTTGGTCAATATCGATCACTTTGTCGATATGTTCGAGTCCTTCAATTTTTTTGTACGGCTGTGGTTTTTTTACGCCATTGAAATAATAGGCATTCAAAATCGGATACAGGGTTTCATTGATTAAAGTCGATTTGCCACTTCCGGAAACTCCAGTCACGCAAATCATTTTCCCAAGCGGAATTTCTATCGAAACATTCTTCAGATTGTTTCCTGTGGCTCCGCTCAGTTTTAAGAATTTTCCATTGCCTTCACGTCGTTTTTTCGGAATATCAAACTTCATTTTTCCATTGAGGTACTGCGCTGTAATGGTGTTGGATTTCAGGGTTTCAGCAGGCGTTCCTTTACTGATAATTTCACCACCGTATTTCCCGGCTTTCGGGCCAATATCAATCACATAATCGGCACGCTCAATCATGTCTTTATCGTGTTCTACCACAATTACCGAGTTGCCAATATCGCGCAATTGCTCCAGAGAATGGATCAGTTTTTCATTGTCTCTTTGGTGTAAACCAATACTTGGTTCGTCTAAAATATAAAGTACACCAACGAGTTGCGAACCAATTTGAGTAGCCAGTCGGATACGCTGTGCTTCACCGCCCGAAAGCGATTTGGAGCTTCGGCTTAAAGCCAAATAATCCAAACCTACGTTCATCAAAAAGTTCAAACGGTCTTTGATTTCTTTGATGACTTCGGTGGCGATGCGTTTTTGTTTATCAGATAAATGGGTGTTTAAATCTTGAAACCAAGCCGTTAAATCCGAAATATCCAAATTGCATAATTCGCTAATGTTTTTCTCGTTGATTTTGAAAAAAAGCGCTTCTTTCTTCAAGCGGGAACCTTCGCAAACAGGGCATTTCAGTTCGTCCATGAATTCCTTTGCCCAGCGTTTGATAGTGGTAGAACCGCTTTCGTCGTGTTGGTTTTTGATGAAATGGGAAATCCCTTCAAAATCTATTTTATAATCCCGGGCAACACCCAAATCTTTGGAGTTGATGGTGAATTTTTCTTTACCGCCATTCAAAATCATTTCCATTGCTTCCGCCGGAATTTTCTCGATGGCATCGGTGATTTTAAAACCGTATTTTTCTCCAATAATTTCCAATTGTTTGAAAATCCAGGACGATTTGTATTCTCCCAATGGCGCAAAACCACCCGCTTTGATGGATAATTTTGGATTTGGAATAATTTTATTGACATTGATTTCGTTGACTGTTCCCAAGCCGTTACAGTGTTCACAAGCACCTTTTGGCGAGTTGAACGAAAACAAATTGGGCTCCGGATTTTGGTATGAAATTCCAGTCGAAGGACACATCAAATTTCTGCTGAAATAGCGTACTTCCTGAGTGTCCTGATCTAAAACCATCAATACATTTTCCCCATGATGCATGGCGGTGTTGATGCTTTCGGATAATCGTTTTTGATTGTCTGCAGTATCTTCAATCTGTATTCGGTCTACGACAATTTCGATATCATGGGTTTTATAACGGTCCAATTTCATTCCGGGTGTAATATCCAGAATATCCCCATTGACACGTACTTTCAGGAAGCCTTGTTTGGTTATTTGTTGAAATAATTCGCCATAATGTCCTTTTCTGGCTTTAATTACCGGAGCAAGGATATTGATGCGTTTATTGGTGAAATCCTGTATGATCAGATCTTTGATTTGCTCATCCGAATAAGAAACCATTTTTTCTCCCGTATTGTAGCTGTAGGCATCGGCGCCACGGGCATAAAGCAATCGCAGGAAATCATAAATTTCGGTAATCGTTCCCACGGTAGAACGCGGACTTTTACTGGTTGTTTTTTGTTCGATGGCAATTACAGGCGAAAGTCCGTCAATTTTATCCACATCAGGGCGCTCTAAACCTCCCAGAAACTGTCGGGCATAAGCCGAAAAAGTTTCCACATAACGACGCTGCCCTTCGGCATAAATAGTGTCGAAAGCCAAAGAGGATTTTCCAGAGCCAGAAAGACCAGTAATAACCACCAGTTTTTCCCTCGGAATCGAAATGTCTATGTTTTTTAGATTGTGAACGCGTGCACCAAGAACTTCAATAGTATTGTCTTTTTCTAACATAATTTTAGCAAAAAAGCAAAGTTACCATTTTGGATTGTTCTTTCGATACAACAGTTTAGAAGATTGTGTTAAAAAGGGAATAAAAAACGCTAACCATTCCGTTAGCGTTTGCGTTTTCTGGTTGCCATATAATTTTCGACGGCTTCACGGGTGGTGAGCCAGTTGCGACCCTCTTTGTAAGCATCAATTTTACCCTGTCTGGCTAAAAGACTGATGTATTCCTGGCCGTAAGGCATATTGGGTTCCTGAACCAAATTAGAAATTTCAATATATTCAGAATCATTTCCAGGAAGCGCATTGATGTAAATATTGAGAGTGCGCTCTAAAGCCTGACACATCAAAAGCGTAAGTTTTTGATAGTTTCCACCATTAGCCTGATTGAGTGCTTCGTAGTATTTCTTGCGGTCATTTTTTAAAATGATAGCCGGCGGAAAACCACAACGCATCAATAATAAATTCATGGCTAATCGAACCGTACGACCATTTCCATCAAAAAAAGGATGAATCCAAACCAGTTTATGATGAAAAACGGAGGCTAATTCTATATCATTTAATCCTAATGGATTCGTATTGATGAACTCAATCAACTCATCCAGTAAATCTGAAATTTTATTGGCATTGGGTGGAACAAAATTAGCACCTGTAATACGAACACCTCCATTACGTAAACGACCCGCAAATTCATCTTCGATAGAGCGCAAAACCAATTCGTGTATGGAAAGAATATCGATGCTACGCAAAACATAATCATCATTTACGATAGAAAACAAATAATCGATTGCTTTATCGTGATTGTGTGTTTCAAAATGTTCCCGCAATGATTTTCCTTTTACGGTAATTCCTTCTTGAAGTACCATTTGGGTTTCTCGTAAACTCAAGGTGTTTCCTTCGATGCTGTTAGAATTGTAGGTCCATTCAATAGAAAGACTTTCTTTGATTTTATTCAAAGCGATGTTAGGCAACGGTCTGCTGGTTTGCAAAAGCTGCTTTTTTTCATACAATCTATCAAAGGTTGGTTGTAATTCGTCTCTGTATGTTATATCTATGTTCCACATAACCACAAAGGTACAAATAAATATCGGATATGTGTAATTTTAAAACTATCCGATATTAATAATTGTTTTATTCGATAGTCATCGATTTTAATTTGGCCCGATAGGCTTCTAGTGCTTCTGATTTTGAGATAAAACCAAAGTATTTTTCGTTTTTGATAACTGGTAGAAATGTTCGTTTTGTTTTTTCAAATTTATCCATAACCACTTCCATGCTATGAAATGGATATATAACATCTGCTGGTGGCGTCATGATATCTTTTACCAAAGTATATTTTACACGATATTTATTAAAAATGATTTCGCGTATATCATTAAAATGAATTACGCCCAATAAATGCTGTTCTTTGTCAACCACTGCAAAAACAGACTGATTGGAATGCGAAATCAAATCGACCAATTTTTCAAGATTTTCGTTGGGTGGAAGGGTTAAAAAATCAGTATGAATAATGGAATTGGTATTTAAGGTCGAAAGTACATTAGTATCTTTATTGTTGGTAAAAACATGTCCTTTTTGAGCTAGATTTTTAACATCCATAGAATGTTTTTCGAATCGTTTTGAAATCGCAAAACTAATCGAAGCCACAATCATCAGCGGAACCATCAGGCTATAACCACCAGTGATTTCGGCGATAAGGAAAATGGCGGTAAGTGGAGCATGGAATAACCCACTCAAGATGCCGGCCATACCGACCATAGTAAAATTACTTACGGGTAAATGTGATAATCCAATTAAATTGATGGCTTTTGAAAACACAAAACCAACGTAGGAACCAACAAAAAGGGAAGGGGCAAAATTTCCTCCATTCCCTCCGGAGCCCAAAGTAATCGAGGTAGCAAAAACTTTCAGCATCATGGTACAGCCCACAAAGAGTATAAGCGCCCAATTGTTGTTTTTTAAACTTTCAAAAAGCGTATTTTCTAATAACTGACCGGGATTGTTCTCCGATAATATTTTGATGCTTTCGTACCCTTCTCCAAACAGGGTTGGAAAAATAAAAATTAATACCGCCAGAATAGCAGCGCCAAATAGTGCTTTTTTATATGGAGTTAATTTAAGTCGGTGAAAAAAATGCTCGGTTCTTTGAAAATTTCGGGTGTAATAAATAGAAATGAAGCCGGTTATCACACCAAGTAAAACATAAAAAGGGATATTGTGATAATTAAAAAGTTGTTGTTGTTTGAAATTCAATAAAACGGTTTCATCCAAGGTAATGGCTGATACAATGGCACCTGTGGCGGCAGAAATCATAATTGGGGTGAAAGCAGATATGCTTACATCGACCAGTAAAAATTCAATCGCAAATAAAACTCCGGCAATAGGGGCGTTGAAGGCAGCTCCAATTCCGGCAGAAACCCCGCATCCAATAAGAAGAGTACGGTCTTTATAACTTAACTTGTATTTTTGGGCATAATTTGAACCAAATGCGGCACCGGTAACCACAATAGGACTCTCTAAACCTGCAGAACCACCCAAGCCAACGGTTAGGGAACTGGTTATGATATGGGCATACATTTGTTTTTGGGGAATAATGCTGGCTTTTTTGGCTACCGCATATAAAATTTGAGAAGTCCCTTTTTCGATTGTGCCTCCCAGTACTTTTTTGATGACAAATACGGTTAACAAAAGTCCGGCAATAGGAAGAACACTATTGATAAAACTCAATTTTAAAATGCCATTAATATAAGTGGCAAAGGAAAAAACCCAGTGGGCAAATGATTTTAAAACAATTACGGCAAATGCAGCACTAATACCCACTAAAACACTCGATAGAAAAATAAACTGTTTTCCGGTCAAAATCGATTGAGACAACACTATTATACTGTCTAGTTTAGAAATATATTTTTTGAACATTCTGCTATTTTAAAAGGTCAAAATTACTGTTATTTTAAGCGAAAGATAAATTTTTGAGCGCTTCTTTTCGGCTTAAAGGCTTTAAGTTATTAACTAAAACGTAATATTTCACAGCTTCAGGATTGGTTTTGGCATATTCGCGCAAAGCCCATCCAATGGCTTTTTGAATGAAAAATTCCGAAGAGGATTGATGTTGGTTACAGATGTTTTTCAGTAATTCAAAATCGGTGTTTCCTTTGTAACCCAATTGAAATAAAATCGCACTTCGGTTGAGCCACATCGAATCGGATTTTGAAAAAATAGTGATGATTTCCGGAATCTTTTCAGGGAATTCCCGTAGATATTCCCCCAATATATATTTGGCAATGGTGTCTACACTGTCCCACCAGGAATTGGTGGTAATGAGTTTTTTGATGAACTCAATATCTTCCTTGTGGTATTTTTTCCGAAGTTCTTTGATGATAATTTCAATAGCACAATAATGAAATTCCCGTTGTTGTTTTTCGAAAAGGGCTAAACAAATAGCTCTTGCATTGGCCGTGACTTCTTGTTGGTTTTGTTTCCAAGTGGCTTTAAAAATGTTCCTCCTTTCCGTAGTTTTGATGCCGAAAAAAGGAAACTTATTTTTCATGTATTTCGACATGGTAATGGCATTTTCAGGATTACTGTTTTCTTGAAAAGCATTTTCTAACGCATTAATAAAACTCATATTTAGTGAGATGTTTGAAGGATTTATAATGTGTTTAATTTTTCTTGGGCATGCACTCGCATATCTTCAAAAAACAGGGTGAATTCTTCTTCAAATTCAACGTAAAAAGTTTTGAGTTCTTCAGAAGCGAATCGCATGTTGGATTGGTTTTTGGTGCGATGATCCATTTGGATTAATATTTTTTCAATTCCACCAATGCTTTGGTAACTTAACAACCAATTTTGGTTAATCATATAAGGCATCAGCCCTTTGGTTCTTTCGGTTAGAAAATCGGTATTGCTATGTAAGGACTGATAGAAGTGATCTACAAATTCTTCCAGGTTTTCATTAGAATAGGTACTCCAGTTTTTGGCCAGAAAATGATCGTAAACAATATCAACTATAACACCGGCGTAATGATGGAACTTTTCATGTAGCCGTTGGGTACTTTTTCTAAAAACAGGATGGGCATCGGTATAGGTATCAATGGCTCTATGCAGGATGATTCCTTTTTGGATGTCTAAAGGAAACTCCGAAAAGTGTTTGCCTCGTATCCCATCGGCCATAAAGTTGCCAATTTTTATCAAATCATTGTCTCCGGAAAGGTAGATGTGGGCTAAAAAATTCATTTCAAATACTTCTTTTGATTTGTAATTTGAATATTAATTTCTGTAAATATAAAGAAAACAGTTCTTTTAAACTCTTTAAATTTTTCAAGTACTCAATTAATGCATTTAATAAAAAAAGGAAAGCTATTTATTACATATAGCTTTCCTTTTTTAGCACTAAAATGGTATATTCTTATTTTTTCAATTGCACTTGAAATAATTTTATGAATCGTTCAGAAGGAACTGATGTGGTAGAATAGGAATTAATCAAAACAGGTTGTTTAAGTTTGAGAATACTATCGATTACCTTTTGTATTTTCTTGTCGGAATCAGATTCTGAAACTGCTAAAATATGAAATTTTTGGTTGTATTGTTTCATGATTTTTTTCTCTTTCTCAATCAAATCAGCATTCAGTTTGGGATCCATTATACAAACAACATTGTCTATTTTTCCATTTAATATAAAACCAAAAAACTCATCATCAGTAGGATAGGGAGTGAAGTAGATTTTAGGCTGTAATTTGAAAATTTTCCCTCTTTCAAAAGCTTTTAGGGTATCAATATTGTTAGAACCCAATTCGCTTTTAATTTTAATGCTGCTGTTTTCATTTTCTATGATATTTTTAAAAACATTAGCCCTGTCTTTCCCTAAATAACAATGTACATAATATTTACCTTTTAGGGTATGAGCCATGTCTTTGATTTTTAATAACGAGGAATTATTATCATCAATCCAAGGTAACATAGGTACTAATATTAATTTCATGTCATTGTCCTTGGTGTTTTTGATTTCTTTTTCTATCAAAATAGGTTCTGCAGGGACAACCATTTTGTTCAACAATGAAATGATGGCGGTATAATTTTCGGATTTTAGTTCTTTGATTTTTTCTTCATCAGGATAAGGACCAAAATGAAATTCGGCAGTAGCACTTTTATTTACTTCGGTATGGCTACTTTCTGAATTTATTAGCATTTCCGGTTTAAAGCTGAAAAGGTATAAGGAACCGATTAAAGCTATTCCGGAGCACAAAAGTAAGATGGTTTTGGTAGTGCTGTTAGTGTTTTTTTTGAAAAAACGATTGACATAAATGGTTAAGAACAGAACTACAATTAAGAAAAGTAAGATTACTATTTTTTGGACCAGGCTTTCGTTGGATTCAGTCCAATTTTCGGAAGCCGCTTTATTGGAAATCATTCGGGTTGGTCCAATGGTAAGCATTAATAAACCTAACGGAAAGACAAGGCTTAATCCGAAAAAGCAAAAAATAAGTATGTTTTTGAAAGTATTGTTTTGAAGATTTTCTGTACCCATGTTTTAATATTCTAAATTATTTTGTTTTAAAGTTGATGTTTTGTCTTAAGGTCTATTTATAGCATGTATTGTAAATGCACAGAAAAATTGATTTCATTTTGATATTTTTCAGGAGTGTATTCTTGCCGGTTAATTCCTGTTTGAAGTCCCAAAATAAATTTTTTATAAAGAATAGAACTGTATCCGGCTCCAATTCTATAGGAATTCAATGAGATACGATTGTCAAATTCGGTTATGGTTTCTCTTTCATCAGGGGAGGTTCCATATCCGGCATTTATTGAAAAATAATCAAATCTTGAGCCGATATAATATCTATAAGTAGATGATATAGATGGGTAAGGTTTCTTTTGCGCAAGTTGCATGTGTGATTTTAAATTCAACCAGCCAGAGCCAATATATTTACCAAATCCTATAGCGGTAGAATAGTTTTCATCATTGGCAGTTTTACTGTATCGGATTCCTAATTCTGTTTCCCATCCATTTCCAAGATTTTGAAAGAAGGAATAATTAAGTCTTGTTTTTGGAAAAATATTGGCATCACTGATACCAATATTAAAATAAGAATAATTCTTTTTAGACGTTTTAATATAGGTTTCTATTTCATAAAGAGATCCGGAAGCAATACTGATTTTGTTAGATTGCCTGTCGTTATAATTGTATCGGCCAATGAGTGTCAGGTTTTTAAATTGTTTTACATATTGTAAACTGGTATAATTCCAAGGACCAATACCATCCCGGCTGAAAATGGTTGTGTTATTGCTAATACCGATTCGGTCAGAAAAAGAAGTTAGTTTCAAATCAAACAATTGGTTTTTTAAAGACTTGTCTTCCGGATATTTTCGTATCAAAAAATTGAGATAATTCAAGGATTTTTTAGGATCCTTTTCCAGATTTATAGCTCTGTATTTCAATAAATGAAAATCTTTTTCTTCTGGGTAAATAGATAAGCCTTTGTTAATTACAGCATTTGCGGCTTCGCTGTTATTTTGTTCAATTTCGAGTTGTGTCAAATAAGTAAAAGCTTCTTTGTATTTTATGTTTTTGGTAATGACATGATTGAAATAAAAGCGGGCGCTATCCATTTCATTTTTCATCTTGTGAGCTTTTCCCAGTGCGATATGAAAATCAAGATAATTTGGCGCTTTTTTAATAGCTAGATGTCCCAATTGGATGGCTTTGTCGTAATTTTTTTCTACTGAAATTAGTTTATTGGTTACAACAAGAAGGCTGTCTGTATTAACTTTTTGAGCGAATAAAAAGCTTTTTGAAAAGAATGCAGCAAAAAACAGCAAGTGTCTGAATTTCATAGGATAATTGGGTTTTTATTGTATTTCTATACTTAATAAAATATCGTTTTTAGGTAATTATTGAATGAAATAGAATTACAGCTCATTGTGATGTGTTTCAACTTCCTATTTCAGAATAAGTAAATACTAATTTGGATATTCTTACAAAACTAAACATTTTACCTTCATGAAACAATCGTTTTTATGTCATTATACATTCTATATTAAGAGGAAGTATAATTGAAGGTCGTTTTTACTGTTATTTCTTTGTGTAAAAAACTTTCCCTCTTTGCTTCATTACTTCTCCTGAACTTTTATATTTGTAATTCTTAATCATAAATTATACTATCAAAATGACTTTAATAAAATCGATTTCGGGAATTCGAGGGACCATTGGCGGAAAAGTAGGGGATAACCTGACTCCGGTTGATGCGGTGAAATTTGCTTCAGCTTATGGAACCTGGTTGAAAAACACCAATGGCAAGGATAATAAGAATTTAAAGGTTGTCGTAGGGCGTGATGCCAGAATTTCAGGGCCGATGATTCACAATTTGGTAGTAAATACCTTGGTAGGTTTGGGAATTGATGTAATCGATTTGGGGCTTTCTACAACGCCTACAGTTGAAGTTGCCGTTCCTTTGGAAAGTGCCGACGGTGGAATTATTTTGACTGCCTCCCACAATCCGAAACAATGGAATGCCTTGAAATTGCTGAATGCTGATGGAGAATTCCTGAATGGTGTTGAAGGAGAAAAGATTCTTCAAATTGCCGAAGCGGAAGCATTTGATTTTTCGGATGTGGATAGTTTGGGTGAAATTGTTGTTAATGACGCTTATATGGATATCCATATTGACGAGGTGTTGAACCTGTCTTTGGTTGATGTTGAAGCAGTAAAAGCAGCTAAATTTAAAGTAGTGGTTGACGCCGTGAATTCTTCGGGAGGAATCATTATTCCTAGATTATTGGAATTAATGGGGGTTGAAGTGGTGAAATTATATTGCGAACCTAACGGGCATTTTCCTCACAATCCGGAACCGTTGAAAGAACATTTGACGGATATTTCAGAATTGGTGGTCGAAGAAAAAGCTGATTTTGGAGTTGTGGTTGATCCCGACGTAGATCGTTTGGCTTTCATTTGTGAAAACGGAGAAATGTTTGGAGAGGAATACACGTTGGTAGCTTGTGCGGATTATGTGTTAAGTAAAACACCCGGAAATACGGTTTCTAATATGTCATCTTCCCGCGCTTTGCGTGATGTAACGAAACAGCACAATGGAAGTTACGAAGCCAGTGCTGTGGGAGAAGTGAATGTGGTGGAATTGATGAAAAAGAACAATGCCATCATTGGTGGAGAAGGAAACGGAGGAATCATCTATCCGGAATTGCATTATGGAAGAGACAGTTTGGTAGGAGTTGCGCTGTTTTTGACGCATTTGGCCAACAAGAAAATGAGCGTTTCGGCTTTGCGTGCATCCTATCCGGAATATTATATGAGTAAAAACAAAATTGAATTGACTCCACAAATCGATGTGGATGCCATTTTGGTTGCGATGATTGAAAAGTACAAAAATGAAGATATTACCACCATTGATGGTGTAAAAATTGACTTCGCCGAAGACTGGGTGCATTTGAGAAAATCAAATACAGAACCTATTATTCGTATATATACCGAGGCGGCTTCACAAGAAAAAGCCGATGCTTTGGCTTTACGCATCATAGACGAAATTAAAGCGGTTGCCGGAATTTAATAGTTACCGTTTTTAAAGAATAAACCCTTTCAAAGTTAAATTTGAAAGGGTTTTGTTTTTTATTTATCCCTACAATTCAGTGATTATAAATTCACTTCTTCTGTTCATTTGATGTTCTTCTTCGGAACATTTTACATCATCCTTACATTGGTTTACCAGTTGATATTCACCATATCCTTTACCGGTTAATCGGTCTGGATTTACACCGTTTTTCACTAACCAACCAATGGTTGATTTGGCTCTTCTGTCGGATAAAGCTTCATTGTATTTGAAAGTACCACGACTATCGGTATGGGAACGAATATCGAGTTTCATCGTTGGGTATTGGTTTAAGACATCCAGTATTTTTTCTAAATCAATTGCAGCTTCTATTCTGATGTTGGATTTATCAAAATCGAAGTAAATCATTTTGATACCAAAACATTTGCCTAAATCATCACCAACCACCACTTT
>JAKFBW010000171.1:0-4206 GCA_036676965.1 Flavobacterium sp.
ATTTTACTCTTCTCGAGAGTTAAAATTGAAAATCCAAATACTCGGTTGAGGAATTTTAAATTCCGGGAATCAATTGTATGAATAATCGCCGGGCTGAATGGAATGCCGAATCGTACTGATTGTGATTTTTCCCGCTTCCCAATCTGCTTTTGGGACATTCACAGAGATATCTCTATCCCACCAGCAACCTCTTTAAATGGGTTTTTAAAGTCCTTTTTGGATGTTTTGTAGAAAAGCTAAGATGTCTCGATCATCCGTTGGGGCTTCCTCCGTTATTTCCCACTCCTCAAATTCATGGTATTCATGATCGAGCTTTGGGTCATAGGGATGGAAATGGAGCCTTGGTAAATTCCAATCTTTTGGATTGAAAAACTCCCCAGAAATTAATTTTTCTTGAATCAGTTTGGTTGCCTCTGAAACGGCTAATTGACTTGAATTTGGAAAAATGACAGAACCAAATTGTTTGAAATTTCCAGCGTCTCGATAGCGGTAGTTAAGCCTAAGATTGAGAGTTCTTGATTTTTCATCAGACCCATATTTTTCTAAAAAAGCATCCAACTCGGCTTCTGAAGAAAAGGAATACTCAGGTTCTTTTCTAGTTTCAAAAAACCGAATCAATCCCAGTAAAGAGTCAAAAACCCGGAAATGATTTCCTTCAAAATTGTAGATATAGACTTGCCTAGATCCTTTTGGATTGACCAGGTTTAGAATTTCGATGGTCCGTGATGGATTTATGTATTCGGTGGCGATGGGGAGGATTTTGTTCATAACACGGCTTTGAATTTCTATCAAATATAGTTTAAAAAACAATTTTGTCGACTATAGACGGTGGTACGATAGTCTACATTTTTTCAGATTGCGATATGGACATCAAGGCCGAGTATGGCAAAAAAGTCAAGAAAATCCGAAAAAGCAGAGGAGTTTCCCAAGAGAGTTTGGCTGACTTAGCCGGACTCGATCGCACCTATATCTCTGATATTGAAAATGGGAAGAGGAATGTGTCGATCGAGACGATTTTCAAAATTGCCGATGGGCTTGAAACTACTGTGGTTGAGTTTTTTAAGTTTTAACCTTTTTATTATATGATAGAAGAGATATTACAATTTATCGAAGAGTGTGCAATCAAGTTTGGAGCAAAACCTGAAGTTGAATTCAATAAGCCATATGTTCTTAGAAAGAATATAGGATTTGATGCTCTAAAGGATAATGGCGCTTACTTTGGTTTTATTCATCCAGAAGAGGAAGCTTCAGGACCATTTTACGACTTCTCCTTGACAATATTTCCAAACGATCAAAATAAACCCTGGTTAATTTGTCTTGGAATTGGTTCTAGTGGCTTTAAAAATGATTATGAGCTTGCTACTTATCCGGGAATACGACGACTTTTTTCAAAGGTTGTAAATGAAAGGGGCTTTTGTAAATCTGATTTTTCTGATATTGAAACTAATCTCCCTAAGTCTATTACAGGAAATCCAGATTTGCAACATATAAAGAATACTATAAGGACTTACGCTAAGGTTTTACCAGCTTGTCAAATAGTAGATGTCCCAGTAAGTGATAAAGCAAAAAAAATCATTGCCGCATTTGTTGCTGGCTATGCCAAAGTGAGAGAATGGCCTTCAAACAAAGATCATCGAAATGCAATTTCTGAGGCGCTTGAACCTTTTCTTAAAACTGTAACAACAGATGAAGGTGAAGAAGTAAAACATTTACTAAATGAAAGAAAGTACATTGTGTTACAAGGACCTCCCGGAACGGGTAAAACTCGAACCGCTAAAAGTGTTGCTGATAAAATTGGTGCAAAAACTTTCTTTACTCAATTTCATGCAGAAACAAGCTTCTCCGATTTTATATTTGGTATAAGGCCCAATACAAATAATCAAGAACTCAGATACAAGGAAAGTTTAGGTATTTTTTCTGAGGCATTGAAATATGCTATAGACCACGCAGAAGAAAAAGTACTTTTAATCATTGATGAAATAAACAGAGCTAATCTTTCAAATATATTAGGTCCAATATTTTACCTTTTTGAACATAAAATGGATATTTCAAATGTCGAAATTGAAATAGCTCCAAATTTTAAAGTCAAGAAATTGCCTAAAAACTTTTTTGTCATCGCAACTATGAACACCGCAGATAGAAGTTTGGCTGTTGTTGACTTTGCATTGAGGAGAAGATTCGCATGGTATACTTTAAAACCAAAGTCTATAAATTCTAAACAGTTTTTTCAAGAAGATTTCAATAGAATTCAGGAAATCTTTGATTGGTATGCCTCAAGTAATGAACTGAACTTGCAGCCTGGACAAGGTTATTTTATTGCCGACTCGGAGGAGGAAATGGAAAATCGTATAAGGTTTGAGATATTTCCTTTAATAAAAGAATATCTGCAAGAAGGCTTATTGCGAAATACCAAAGAGGAGTTTAACAAATACTTTTATGACAGATTGAAAATCTTGCTGTTTGAATGATAGAAATAAATAAAATAGAAGTATTCGACGAAGTTCCTTGTCTAACTGAAATTTCACTTAAAAAAAAATGGCGTGAGATTCAAAAAAAATGGCATGGTCCATTGGGTAAAGATAAATTTAGTGCTCCCGAACAAGCTCAAAAATTTGTAACTATTAACAGGGATAATTTCCAATTTATCGGAGTTAGTCCAATGATTCTTGAAACTAACCAAAACACATCGATTGCCTACCGAACATCATCTTTTATTGGAGCAATTCCATTAAGGTCAGCGGATACAGGAAAACAAATTGGTGATTTTGTTGTAATGCCAAGATTTACAGGGAAGGATAGATTTGAGGATTATATAGAAATTTTGAACCTGCTTGGAACTGAAATAAGCCCAGAAGTTTTGGATAGTTTACCACTTGTTTCTGGTAAAAACTTTAGACCGCCACTTTATTTAGAAGGAGTCAAGTTTATTTCTTCACTTGAAAAATTGGTAATGAAACCGTGGCGTAAATTTGACAATATGGAAAAAGTATCAAATCAGCCAACAGGTCAAATCAATTGGACTAAATATATTGAAAATGAATACAAAGTTGAAAATCGTTTGAAATTTCCAACAAGCAAAAACATATTAAGTGAATTTCATACTGAGTATTCCTCGATAAGGCATGTATTTGACATATGTAAAAGAGAAATACTTTCTTCAAATACTCCTCAAAGAATTAAAATCACACTCAAAAACCAATTAACCTTTCTTGAAGAGAAATTGTATTATCACAAACCAATTCAAACAAATAAAATTGTAATTCGATTTTCAGACAGTCCAACTGTTAAAGCTTGTAAAGAGCAGGCTAATAAAATCTTAAACTTCAATCTTGTTGATAGTACAGCATGGAGAGTTGACTTCTCGGATGTGTTTGAAAAATTTGTACAACATATTTTTCGAGAAGTTGCTAATGAAACCGGTGGACGACTTTATTCTAACTTTAAATTCCAATCAAGGACATCAAAACACTATTCATGGGAGTTAAAACATATTGAGCCAGATGCGATTTACCAGAAAGAAAATTTTCTTGTTTTTATTGATGCGAAATACAAATCAAACTTATACAACAAGTTTGATCAAAGTGAAATACTGAAAGAAGATCATAGACACGATTTACATCAAATAATGGCCTATTCTTCATTTAGCAAGACAGATTCTAAGTTTGGTTTCCTTTGTTACCCCTCAGATAAAATTGAAGTGAAAAATATTCAATATAAAAATGGAATAAACGAGACGAAGATTACCATATTGGTATTAGGATTACCAATGAAAAAGGAGAGTATTTCAGGAATAAAACGAGTCTTGGCCAATGAGTTGAATAATATTGAGAAATTGATTGGCACCTCGAATTCTGGGTAATTTATAAGCGGATAAGGTATTCATAGGCTTCCAAATCAAAATTTCAGAGAATTCTTAATTGCAGCGATTCAATTTTTTAATTCTGATTCTTCTTAAACCCAATCTCAGTTCTCTCACCCAATTTTGGTTTTAGAAGTTCATCGATGATCTGATAGATTTGGCCGATATGATGGTTTTGCTCTGATTCAGATTGTTGGAGCTCTTTGATTTTAGCCAGAAGTTCTGAATAGTTGGCTGACCATTCTCATTTTTCAATAATATTTGAAATCGACTTTAGTATACTCTCCACCGAACCTTTATCCATTTTAGAAAAAGCAAACCACCGCTTCCCCAAATCCTTCAAAGAA
>JAKFBW010000172.1:0-12590 GCA_036676965.1 Flavobacterium sp.
AGAGTAGTTTTTAATGAAAAATGGAGGTGGTCATTTTACTCCGGAATTAGGTGGTCATTTTGAATTGGAATCAGGTGCTCACTTTAAATTGGAATTGGGTGGTCAATATCACTGGGATTTGCAGTATTTGGGTCTCCGTAACTGTATGTTGGGTTTTCTATAAGAATACGTGGTTCTAGCTTGGGTTCGTCGCCTTTGCCTATCCAGGTTAGTTCTAGTTTTTGAAGTTTATTTTTGGACATAATGTTTTGTTTGTCTATTTGTTTCCTTTGCTAAATTGCAAACTTTTCTTTGCTAATGCTTTGCTTATTTTATCACTCGCAAAGTCAATAAAATCAACGAATTGTGTTTTTATCATTGCTATTTCTTCGCTATTTCTTTGCTATTTTATTACTATTTTATTACTAAAACCCATTTTGATTTTGCTCTGCTGCCACTGTTTATTATTGTGTTTCCAGACATTTCCTGTAAAATGTTATGTACTTTCTTTTTTCGCTGCTTTTCAGTCATATAATCAGGAAGCTGAGCTAACAGCAAATCGTCGATTTCTTCACGAGTAGCAAAACCGTGATTTTTTATATGTTGTAAAACAAAACCTTTGTAAACATCCTTATCAAGCCCTTTGCTTTTTGTATAAGATGCTTTTTGGTTCGTAATTTCTGCTAGTTTAGCCGAGATATAATAATTTGGCTTTCTGCCTTCAATCAACCCTTTTTTCTTTAATAATTTAGCACCCTCATCTGTTATCTCCTGCTTTTTTTGTATTTTATCTAAAAGTATCACTTCCGTAAGGCTTAAATCATCTTTCTTTTCAATTAATAATTTAGAATAGTTTTCATCAATAGAATGGCCGTAGATTTCTAGCACAACATTATCTCTTGTCGATTTCGTATAATCCGGCAAAGGGAAGTATCTTTTTCGCTGCTCATTATACATTCTATGAATACCGTATCCCAAAGTATCAATCATAGTAAGGTTGACCATTGCATCAGCCAACCATTTGTTTCGATATTTTTTTGGCGTTTTGTCTCCAGCTGTATAATCTTCTGCTTTACCTTCGAAAAAACTACCTTCGCTACTGAAAATTAATTTATTGACTTGTTCTTCTAATAAAATACGAGAGTGTTTCCCGTAATCTTGATGCGCAATACAGTTATTTAAGGCTTCTAAAATAACCTTGCTGTCATACTTATTTACTTCAGTTGCTAAAAGTTGGTTGTCAGGAAAAAACTTATATTTCACATTTCTAATTTTAGCTAAAATATTATTTATTTCTAAAAACAAAGGAGTGCTGAAATGTTCGTAAGCTTTCTCTTCTGTTTCCAGTTTCCAAGTTATTTGTGCCACAGCAGGAGAAATATAATAAGCTGCTTGAGGCTTTCCTAATAGTATAATAGCCGTATTTGTGATTTTACCGTCAACAGTGATCTTTAGTTTGTCAAGAAATGCTTTATCACTCAAGTTATCAATTTCATTATAAAAAGGAGCATTAGTGTTTTTTTCTTTGTATTTTTCTCTAGCGAGTTGGATTGCTTTTGGTTCTAAATCATCTATTGATGCTTTTTCAACAACTTGAGCCGACCAATCAATTTGGGAGTTATAAATAGCACGAATAAAATCAGGGAATTTTTTTAAATCAGTTAAGTTAGTGCCAATACGTATATAGGATTGATGCATAAAACTTGTAGGTTCAGCAATTGCCGCAGGAATTCTATATATTTCTACATTATTGGAATGATAATCACATATAAAATGATCAAATTTTATTGAAGGGCTTAAATGTCTTCTAATCCACAATTCAAGTTCCTCATTACCTACTTTACGATTATTAAATTTAAAATTAGTCCCTATTACTTTATGGGAGACGTCATCAATACCAAAAACTAAATAAGCAAATGATTGATTTTTTACACAAGCAGCATTAGACAAACCAGATATATATTGCCCTAGTTTTTCATTAGTAGTTGCGTTGCCACTCTTGAACTCTATCCATTCGTTTTCGTTAGGCAAAGCTTTTAATTCATCTATTAATTGTATTAAATCGTCATTTGTCATATTAAATCATTTTCCATTTAATCGTGAATAATTCTTTTTGCTCAATTTTTTGATTTAAACGTTTTTCAATATCAGACAAAAGTGTTTCTTTTTTATCATCAATATCGTCTTGAGCAGAAAATAAAGTTTGTCTTTTTTCGCTTCGTTTCTTTTCTAATTCCTTAATCTGTCTTTGTGATTTTACTTTAGCTTCCAAATTTAGCATTTTTTTAGCTTCGGCTTTGCGTAACTTGATTTCTGCATCCAGATCTCTAATTTCTTTTTCGAGGCTAATTTTCATATCATCAGCCCACTGGTCAAGTTTGTCCATTTCAACATCAAAGAAATCCCTGTTTCTATTGGAATTTTCAGAAATTATTTCTTGTCTTTCGTTATAAATCAAATCCTTGAATGTTGTACTGGCTTCGTTAGTTAATACCATTGCACCATTTACAGTTGCATTTAGCGAGAAAAAGCGTTGTGCGGTTTCGCTTGGTATTACTTCTCCTTCATCAGAATAACAAGCCATCAAAAGGTAGTCTTCTTGCTCAAAGGAATTTATAGATAGATGCTGTAGCTGAAACCAGCCCGATTTTCCGATGAATTCATTTAGAGTTGAAACTTTTCCTTGTGTTCCATTATAGTCAAAAACAACTTCTTTTATTGGTGTTTCATTTGTCTTGCAAGCATTCAATATACGCTGTGCTAATTTGTGACCAATTCTGTAAACGTTTGTATCATCCGGAATAAAAATATCTGATTTTCTTTGTCCTTCTTTTGGCTTCAAAATCATATATGGCCCACTATGAATAACTTCATTAGGAAATGGATTTTTTACTAATTTAAAAGAATAATCATCTGAAAATTCTGCATAATCATTCAAGAAATACTGTGTTGTTTTCCAGAGTTTATCTTCGAATGTATTTAGATATTGCTTTGTTTCAAGGAGGTTACTTTTAAGTTTTTCTCTTACTTCATCATCAAAATGCTCCAACAAAGTAGTTCTCACGGTTTGAATTTTTTCAGATATTTCAGGTCTTAATTCATCTTGCAAACTGTCAAAAGCAATTTTAATTTCGGCAACGGTTCTACAATCATTATAAATTTGAGCAATTCTCTTTTCAAAATCCACTCCATTACCAATAGCACCTAATACTTCATCACTTGATCCGAAAACACCATCAAACAATTGGAATTTTTGGTCTAATAATTCATATACTCTTTGGTCGGCAGCATTTTTAATATTCAGAAAATTAACCACAACAACATCGTGTTTTTGACCATATCGATGACAACGCCCTATACGTTGCTCTATACGTTGCGGATTCCAAGGTAAATCGAAATTTACAATAAGCGAGCAAAACTGTAAATTGATTCCTTCGGCGGCTGCTTCGGTTGCAATCATAATGGTTGCATCCTCTCTAAAATAATCAACCAAAGCCGCTCTTTTATCTGCTGTCGGCGAGCCTGTAATTTTATCAGTTCCTTTGTGCTCTAGTAACCAATTTTTATATATTTCTTTTGATTTGGCATCAGTGTTAGTTCCATTGAATTGAACTACTTTGTCTTTGTACCCTCTTGCCTCCAAAAGATTATATAGAAACTCTTGTGTTCTTCTGCTTTCAGTAAAAATCAGTGCTTTTTGATTCGCTCCTAATTTTTGCAATTCCTGAAATGCTTTTTCCAATGCCGTAAATAAACGTTCCGCTTTTGAATTTTTCCTGATTTTCTGAGCTAAATCCCTGTATTTTTTTAAATCTGCTATTTCATCATTTATAGCTTCTATATCTTCCGGAGTGTATTCTATTTCATTTACAATCTCAACTTCGTCCTCTGCCCATTCTTCGTTGGTTTCTTCAAGTCCTTCGTAATCCTCTTCTAAAACACTAAACAAATCAACATCATTTTTAGTGATGATTTTTTCAAGCTTTTTAACCAAGGCATCTAATGTCCCATATATAGCATAAGTTGACGAAGCTAATAATTTTCTTAAAATCAATGTCATTAACTGACGTTGACTATTAGGAAGTGCATAAAGTTTCTTGCGTTGTAAATATTCAGATACCCATTCGTATAATTGGTGTTCTTCATCTGAAGGAGTAAACTCTTCACAAAACGCTTTTCTTTCGGTATAATTGATATATTCTAAAACTTGTCTTCTTAAAGTTCTGTGACAAATAGGAAGCAATCTGCTTTTTAAATCATCGTAATTGCCCTCGTCGAGTTGTCTGCTGTATTGACTTTTAAAGCTTTTTAAATCCCCGAAAATGAAATCATCAATAATACTCACTAAGCCATATAATTCCAGAATGGAATTTTGAAGTGGTGTAGCCGTCAGCAGTACTTTCTTTCTTTTCTGTAATGCTTCCTTAATTACATTCCCTATTTTGTTAGAAGCTTTATATACATTTCTTAATCTGTGAGCCTCGTCAATAATTACCAAATCCCATTGGGTTTGTTCAATGTAAATTGCTTTGTTTTTTGCAAAATGATAAGAGCAGATTACAATATTATCGCTTTGATTGAATGGATTAAGATTACGGGATTTAATTTGTTCGTTGAAAGTTTTAGTTTCCAGAATTATTGAAGGTAAAAAAAACTTGTCTGCTAATTCCTGACTCCATTGTTTCCGAAGATTTGAAGGTGCAATAATTAATAATTTTCTTTTACGCTCTGCCCACTGTTGTGATAAAATTATACCCGCTTCAATTGTTTTACCTAAACCAACTTCATCTGCTAGAATCGCACCTTGAGACAGTGGAGATTGGAACGCAAATAAAGCTGCTTCAACTTGATGAGGGTTTAAATCTACTTGAGCATCTTGTAGCGATGATGTTAACTTTCCAAGGTCATTAGAAGGTCTTTGTCTCGTCAATTCGTAAGCAAAATATTTAGCGTGATATGACGTAAAACTCATTAAAGTTGATTTAATTATAATGATACAATGATACAAAAAAGCAGTGGAATGTAAAAGTGGTAAAACACCTGTAAAGTAAGATTTAGTAAAAAACTCTTTATTAATTCAATCTAAACTCTAAAACAAAATCCTAACCTGTGCAGTTTCCATCTTTGTAATAGTTGGAATATGCACACATTTTAAATATTTGGTTCTTCTTTCTATGATTTTTCTAATGTTGGCGTGAAGATTATCGGCACCTAATTTTTTGTGATAAAGCTTCTTTTGATTGTTAAATTTGTTCCGGCTTCCGTTTTTAAGAATGTCTTCCCAAAAGTTGGTGTTGAAAAATTTAGTATCAATATCTTTGGATAAATCAAAAAGCAAAACATTGTCCCATTCTTTGAGTAACGAAGCTATTAGCACATTATAGTTGTCTATATTGGTTAAATCTTGCAACGTGAATAATCCTAGACTGTGAATGAATTTGGCTTGTCTTGTTCGTATTTCAAATCTAAATGTGTTTTCACACTCGTGTGGAAATTGCACACTTTTATCATAGGCTTTTATTTGTTTGTAGGCTTCATTTCCTGCTTGCTTATAGTCAAAATATGTTGTGGTTCTTGCAAATTGTCGTTTTTCGTGGTAGATTAAATTATGGATTAAATCGGAAACTTTTATTCTTGGATTGATGTTTACACCGTATTCAAGATTAATAAGATAGCATTTATTCAAATCAAGGTTAAATATATTCTTGATTTGAACAATAGCGTTAATACAATATTCTATATAAAAATCGTCGGCATTGTGTAACTCATCATTAAAAAAATAATGGATACTTCCGCTGATTTCTAACCGGTTTTGGTATTTTGTGAAATAAAGATTTTTGTACTTCTTGGTTTGCTTTTCTTTAATTTCATCACTATACAATCTTTCCGATTTGCCAACATATTCTAATAGATTGTTATTCCAAACTGTATCTATTAGAATTTCATCTGTAATTCTGAATTTTAATAAATCTAGCATCTTTAGGATTTATTAATTCAATTATTTTTTATTAGCTGGCTTGTAGTTCTTATTTAGTAATTCTTGAATATCCTTAAGGCGAAAATAGATTTTATTCCCAATTTGAATAAACCCGATAATTCCCGTGTTTCTCCAAAACTGTGAAGTTCGTCTGCTGATTTTCATTATTTTAAGAAACTCTTCGTTATCACAAAACAAGTCGTCCGGATTGAGTAATTGGGATTTTGTTAGAATTGCTTTTAGATCTTTTAGCTGCTCTTTTATTTCAAGAAACATTTTTTCGGTTGGTTCGTAAAATGGCATACCTTACTTTTTTAATAAGGTTAAACATTCCAATAACTCACTCCTTTTGTAATAACGTCTTGCTCCTATACCATAAGCAATAACTTTTCCTTTATTCGTCCAAGCCCATA
This sequence comes from Flavobacterium sp., assembly GCA_036676965.1. GTDB lineage: Bacteria > Bacteroidota > Bacteroidia > Flavobacteriales > Flavobacteriaceae > Flavobacterium. Next base: position 6,370 of record JAKFBW010000172.1, read on the forward strand.
AAGTGCTGCTGTCGATTTTGAGGAATTTACAGGTTTCTTCTCTTGTAAGAAGTTCTTCTGCGTTGTCTTTCGCTTGGAGTTCTTTTTGTTGGTTTTGAATTCCGTTTTTGATAGATGTGTCTATCATTTTTTGAAGTTGCTCTACTGATAGGTTTTCGAGCAAGATTGAATTGGTTTGCATAATGCCTTGTTTTATAAATTATTAACAAGGCGAAATTATTATGAAGTGCATTCTAGTATCAACCTGATACCATTCTTTGTATGGACTGTTTTCGTTCTTTTTACAGAATGGTAATCTAATTTATTTGAATAAGTTCTTTTGTAGTAGCATAGGTATTGACTTTTTGACTTGTACTACAATCGTTTAGCGTTTTTATTTTATCAAGGCTTATTTTAAATGGTTCTTTATTAACCCATTCAATAAACATTTGAGGTTTGAAATGGTTTAAAATATATTTATCCCCAAACATTTTCCTGTATATAAAACTAAAATCTGCCAATTTATTACTGCTGTCCTTGAATTGATTAAATAATTTCTCGAATAGTTGGAACGATTTTAAATTTGAAAATACTTGCGGATATGGGTTTGCTTGTTTTTCGTTAATCGAAAGGTTGTTTTCCACTGACTTATTCCCTTTTATCAAATATCTTAAATCATCAACAATGACTTTATTTTCAACTACCAAAAATTTATCATCTAAAAATTCTATTATAAAATCATAAAATCTGCAATAACGATATCTTACCACATAATAGTAATAAGTTAAATTTTTAGGATACTTACCTTTATTTTTAATTGAAATCTCGTTGTCATAGAGTTCTAATACAATTACAAAATTCTCTATAAACTCTTTAAAAATCTTTTTAAGATACCCTTCTAAAACAATTGAATGCTTTGATACTTCCATTAATTGAGTAATCAAGCTCTCAAGTCTTTCAAATGGTTCATTTATATCCTTTTCGACGTTATAAATTTCGGGATTGTCGTTTTCAATATATATCGGCGCTCCATCATCATCATAGCCTTTAAAATCATTGTTATTTTCGTGCAATTCATCACTAAACGGATGATTAATAATTCGTATAATTTCCTTGTAAATAGTAGCTTCTGTGATTTCTTCAGCACTCAATATAGTTGTAATTTCTTGTTTTGCCAATTCTTCTTTTTCTTCAACTTTTATTTCAAGAAAATATTTGTACTTTGTATAGTGAATGATATTACACACACCATCTATATAATTCTTGATTTTTTTGTAGCTATGTCCTTTTGATTTTACAATACTTGAAAACACATAATCTTCAATTTCCACTTTGCCAATTGGTGCTAATTCTTCTATAAGCTCTTGATAATGGTAAATTACAAAATTTCTAGTTAACCAATCCCTTAACTCGCCGTCGTCTATTTCTTTTGGATTATGTCTTACTAATTCTGACATATATCCTGCAATGTCAGGATCACATTTATCAATTTTTGATTTATATTTTGCAACTCTTTCCTTGGTGACTTGAAGCCTTTCAGCCTCATTAGAACATAAAGAATACTCTAACCTACTTTTATCTATTGCATCTTGTTCATTGCAAAATATTTCATTGTTGATATGTTCAACGATGTAATCTGTTATTTCTATCTCTTTTGCGCTAAACTCTCCCATCAATTAAATTTAAGTTTCAGAATGTGAAATTATTAAAATAAATCCAAACTAACCAAAACCTATCAAAAGTAGTTGACTAATTCCATAGCTAAATCTTTGTTGCTTTTTCCGATATAAGTCAAAAACATAGTTTCAGTACTGTGTCCAGTAACGTATATTAAATAAGTTGTTGGAATTTTACCATAGAAATTAGTTGCAAAAGAGCGTCTTCCAATATGAGAAGTTACTAATTCCCATTTCTTAAAAGCTCCTGTTTCTTTACGATATATACCGCTGTCTTCTTCCGTTTCTGATTTTTTACTTCCAGATACTTGTTCTTCAATCTCTGCTATTTCACAAACTTTTTTAATATGGGCATTGTATTTCTGGTCTGATATGGCATAAGGAAATTTTCCGTTTCGTTTTTTAAGAATTTCTAATACTTTTTGATGCAATGGTACAGTCATATTTTTACTTGTTTTCACCTGGGTAAATTCTAATAAGCTTTTACCGTTTTCAACTCTTATTTGCTTATCGGTAAATCTCATAAAATCCGAAATTCTTTGACCAGTGTAGCAGCTAATAATTAACCAATCTCTAGCATTGAGTAAACTATCTGTAAACTTCGTTTTATCTGTTTTCTCAATTTTATCCAAATCATCAAATGTCAAATAAACACTATCTACTTTTGTTTGCTTGATTTTTATATTGCTTAATTGAACACTTATATCCAATCCGTAAGATTTTGCGTGATTGCAGATTGTCTTAATAAATTTCAAAGCCGTTGCAATAGTATTTGGAGCATAAAGTTTTTCTAAACAATAGGCCTCAAAACTCATTTTAAAATTGCCATCAACATCGGTAAGGTTTAAAGGTTTTTTAGTGTAATCAACGTAACGAATTAAAAGCTGCTTGATAACATTGATTTTCTTTTTAGTGTTTGGAGTAATCTCGTTTTTCTTAAATTCAAGATACTTGTCAAAATAACCAATTAGATCATTTGGAAGTTGTTCAGCCGGAACTGGTGGATTGTAGTATAACCCTATTTGGTTTTGCAACCATTCTTTATTAACAACACCAATACTAACGCTATTAAAAGCCGTTAGAACGTGCTTTTCAATCTTATTAATTTCTTCTGTAACTTCGTGCTGCTTGTTAACTACAGTCAATTCTTTTGGCTTTTTAATGTCGTGCTGTTTTGTCCAATAGTGCTTTGTAACAACATACTGGGTATTAGTTGCAAATACATAATCAGTATTATTATTTCTGAATAACAATCTTACAGTTAAAGGAGCTTCTTCTTTTGTGGAGCGGAATAAAAAATTGATTGTTGCCATCTTTTTATATATTTAATTATACACAAATATACAAAATTTGTACGGTAGTTGTACGGCATAATCAAAATACACACAAACTAATCCAAACCTATACAACCCAAATACACCCTGTAAAGTACTGGTTTTATTGACTTTATTAATTTTTATCAATGACTTAGGAAGTTTGTTATAATTGGATTTTTTGGGTAAAAATGGTACTGGAGGTACCACAAAACCCGAATAGCAATATTCGGGTTTTTTATTTTTATCCCTCTTCTAAAAAAACAAGCCTCACCAAAAAAGGGATCAAGTCCAAAAGTTGTTGGAAAATATTAAAATATTGGTTTTTGTATTTTAAAATTACATAAAAGCACAAGATTCACTTGTTGAGCCTCCCAAGTTATTATCACCAGAAGGACAGAGAAAAAAAGCAAGAAACACGATTTCTTTAGATCAATCTACTGTTAAGAATTTTTACCCCATAAAAAAAGCCTCTCAATTTCTTGAGAGGCTTTTAAGTTGGTCTACAAGGACTCGAACCTTGAAAGACTGCACCAAAAACAGTTGTGTTACCATTACACCATAGACCAGCTTTGCTTTTGTTTAGCGAGTGCAAATTTAATACAAATTTTAAATTGCACAAACTTTTAATCTCTTTTTCTCAAAAAAAATCAAACAAATTCAAGCACTGCAAATAAAAAACATGAAAAATACTTCAAAATCAAACGGTTACCAAAAACAATTTGTTTGCCAGAAAATTTTGTTAATGACCACAACCTTAAATAAAAAAACATTTTCTTTGTAACCTGAAAAAAACAACTAAAATTCAATACATGGATAAGGCAACATTCAATTTTAATAAATGGAATACTATTGTAGGTTGGTTCACATTTGTAATAGCATTAATAACATACACCTTAACGGTAGAACCCACTATGAGTTTTTGGGATTGTGGAGAATACATCGCCACAGCAGCCAAACTGGAAGTCGGACACCCGCCGGGAGCACCCCTTTTCCAAATGATTGGAGCTTTTTTCGCCATGTTTGCATCCGATGATCAACATATTGCCTTAATGGTCAACATGACCTCTGTCTTCTCCAGTGCATTCACCATTCTATTTATGTTCTGGTCCTCCACTATACTCTTAAAAAAACTGATTTCAAGATATTCTGAAATCAACACAGAGAACGCGATAGTAATTTTAGGAAGTTCATTCATCGGAGCATTAGCTTACGCCTACTCAGACAGCTTTTGGTACAATGCCACAGAGGCCGAAGTATACGCCATGGCTTCTTTATTAATTTCTTTATTACTCTGGTTAGGCTTACGATGGGAACAAGACATGGACACTCCAAGAGGAAATCGATGGTTATTGATTATTTCACTTGTGGTAGGTCTTACTTTTGGTGTTCACTTTATGGCATTATTAACCATCCCTGCCATTGGTTTTCTATATTATTTCAAACACTACCAAACCGTTACCGTAAAAAACTTTATTATTGCCAATATTATAGTAATTTCCATTTTACTATTTATCTTCAAGTTATTATTACCGCTTTCCATGGCTACTTTTGCAAAAGCAGAAGTTTTTATGGTAAACGAAATGGGGCTTCCATTTAACTCAGGAACCATCTTTGTCACCTTAGTACTTATTGCCTTATTTTATTTTGGATTAAACTACACCAAAAGCAAAGGATTGGTAACCTACAATACGCTTATTTTATGTATTTTGTTTATCTTAATCGGGTTCTCAACCTGGCTAATGTTACCTATCAGAGCCAATGCCAATACGGTAATCAACGAAAACAAGCCATCAGATGCCCGTGAGGTACTGGCGTATTACAACAGGGAACAATACGGCTCCAACCCATTATTCTACGGACCACAATACACCGAAGCCTTTGCCGGACTGGACAAAGACAATCCTTATCTGGACAAAGCACCCAACTATGAGAGAGATTACAAAACAAGGAAATATGTTATTGTAAACAACTTCAAAAATGCAGAACAAAACAGCGACGACAACCACAAAACGATTCTGCCTAGAATGTGGAGCTCAGAGCATATTGAAAACTACATCAACTTCACAAACCCTCCTGCATTCAAAATAAATCCGGACTACCCTTACGAAAACGACTTGTCGAAATACGGAGTAGATGCCAGTCAGTTATCCGAAGAGGAATACAACAGAGCGATAGCCCAACTGAAAAATGAAGTAGAGAAAATCGTTAGCGATTTCAGATTGGCTTATGCACAAAAACAGATTGATAACGAAGGTTATGTGAAATTTTTGAAAAGCTATAGCGATTATTTGATTATCGACAAACCGGCTACATCAGACAATCTTAGTTTTATGTTTGAATACCAGTTTGGGTATATGTATTGGAGGTATTTGATGTGGAATTTTGTTGGAAGACAAAATGACAATCAAGGGAGATACGATTATCAGGACGGAAACTGGATCAGCGGCATTAAACTTATAGATGAATTACACTTAGGCTCCCAAGACAATCTGCCTTCGGATGCATTAAACAACAAAGGTAGAAACGTATATTACTTCATTCCTTTTATTCTGGGACTAATCGGACTGATGCATCATGCCAATAAAGATTTAAAAAGTTTCTATGTTCTTTTGGCCTTATTTCTGTTCACCGGAATAGCCTTAAAAATTTATTTGAACGAACGACCTTTTGAACCCCGGGAACGGGATTACGCACTCGTAGGCTCTTTCTATGTCTTTGCCATTTGGATCGGCTTTGGAGTCTATGCCCTTTACGAAAGTTTTAAAAATTATATCGCACCAAAAATTGCCGGACCTGTCGTTCTTGCCGCCAGTTTATTGGCCGCTCCGGTACTTATGGCATCCCAAAACTGGGATGATCATGACCGTTCCGATAAATATACGGCTCTCGCCATGGCCAAAGCCTATCTGTATTCCTGCGATCCGAATGCCATATTATTCACCATCGGGGATAACGACACCTTCCCGCTATGGTACGCCCAAGAAATCGAAAAAATCAGAACCGATGTTAAAATCGTCAACACCAGTCTTTTCATGACCGATTGGTATATTGACCAAATGAAAACGAAAACCTACGAATCAAACCCGTTACCGATTTCATTTACTCACGATCAATATGTGGGAGACAAATTAGACTACGTTGCCTATATTCCAAAAATTGAAAGCCGATGGGAACTTAAAGACCTGTTAAACTTCATTAAACATCCGAAATCGACAGTAGAAATGCAGAACGGGCAAACCATTCATTTCTT
>JAKFBW010000173.1:0-32929 GCA_036676965.1 Flavobacterium sp.
GCTTCCTTCAGATTCCACCTCACAATGGACACCCTTGCATTTAGCTAACACTTCCCACTGTAAAGGCGTGTTCGGGACTTCCACCCTAGAGTTACCGCCCATGCTGGGCACACAACAAAAAAAACCACCTAACAAAAGTTAGATGGTTTTATGATGAGCCGGTGGAGGGACTCGAACCCACGACCTGCTGATTACAAATCAGCTGCTCTAGCCAACTGAGCTACACTGGCGTCTCATTACGGGTGCAAATATACTTCTGATTTTTAATTTTCCAAAATAAATTTGCGTTTTTTATTGATTTTTTTTGACTACAAATCGTTGATTTTAGCAATCAATTGATTTGCAACTTGTTCCAATTCGATATTAATTTGCTTGAAGTGCGCTTTTTTATTCTCAACATTCTTTGCATTTACTTTTCCAATCAATCCGTCAAAAGCAGCGATAGCTTCATCAATCAATTTATTCGTTTCTTCAGTTGGTTTCCCTGTAGTTGAAATCTCAAACAAGTAAACTGCTTCAATTATATCTCCTAAAACGTAGTTGATGTCTTTTTTTAAATTCTTAACGTTTGCCATTTTATTTTTTATTTTAATTTGCGTCTGCAAAAGTACATATAATCTTTCTATTACCGCCTATGAAATGTAAATTTCTAAAACAGAAGCTTTTCCTTTATATTCCGATCACTCTTTAAAGACAGAAATATTCAATACCATCCATTAAAACACAAATACAAAATTCAATGCATTTAATCGGAAACTATTTTTTTAACCGCCTCTAATGCTTTAGAAATATGTTTTTTAGCAAACATCGTATTATAAATCATCTGAATAATGCCCTTTTTATCCACCACATAGGTAACCCGACCAGGAAACAATCCCAACATTGCAGACGGCACACCAAAAAGTGTTCTGATTTTTTTATCCTCATCTGACAATAATACAAATGGCAAGTGATATTGTTGGGCAAATTTTTGATGCGAATCAACGGAATCACTGCTCACACCAATGACTTCTGCACCTAAATCTTTAAATTCTTCATATTGATCCCGAAAACCACAGGCTTGTGTTGTACACCCCGGTGTATTGTCTTTAGGGTAAAAATAAATCACGACTGGCTTTTGACCTAGCACAGTGCGACTGTCGAAATCCTCACCATGGGTCGCTTTTACTTTAAAATTAGGCACTCTGTCACCAACTTTCAGCACCTTATTCTCCTTTATAAGTTACAAAATTACGTGGCGTTTCATACAGCACGACTTCTAAATCAAAACCTGGTTTGATTCTTTTTCGCAATTTATTCCAAATGACCACCACAATATTTTCAGCCGTAGGGTTTAAATTTTTAAATTCAGGAACGTCTAAATTTAGATTTTTATGATCCAATTGCTCCTCTACTTCTTCTTTTATAAGTTCGGATAAAATTTTCACATCCATAACAAAACCGGTTTCCGGATCGATTTTACCGGCAACACTAACAATTAGCTCATAATTATGCCCGTGAAAATTAGGGTTATTGCATTTTCCAAAAACCGCATCATTTTGCTCGAAAGTCCAATCCTTACGATACAATCGATGTGCTGCGTTAAAATGTGCCTTTCTACTGATGGTAACTTTCATACAATGTATTGTGAATAATCGTTAATGCGATGGAAACTGTTTAAAACTGCTAATCCGTATATTTTTACTTCTAAATTTTATGATCTTCCAGAAAATGATAGAATTCGTCAAAAATAATTTTAAACCAAACCGTATATTCTTCAGGATGGAGTTGAAGATCTCTTTGTACTTCCTCGATACCCATCCATTTCCAATCTTCCACTTCTTCCGGATTTATCGTCGGACTTTCGTTATAATACCCAATCATTACATGATCGAGTTCATGTTCGGTCAACCCATTATCAAAAGGAGCCTTATATATGAAATGAAAAAGCTCTTTAAGTTCGGTATTAAACCCCATTTCCTCAAACAATCTTCTACTCCCGGCCTGAATATTACTCTCCCCTTCTCTCTGATGGCTACAACAGGTATTGGTCCAAAGCAACGGCGAATGGTATTTATGACGAGCCCTTTGTTGAAGCATGATTTGATTTTTATCATTCAAAACAAAAACCGAAAAAGCACGGTGTAATACTGCTTTCTCATGTGCTTCTAACTTAGGCATCAATCCAATTGGCTCGTCTTTCGTATTTACTAATATTACGTTTTCTTCTATCATCTTTACTTTTAACAATTCAAAAATACAAAAAAGACCTAAAACAAACCATGCTTTAACGTTCTCTTTCGATTTGCTGAAGACAAACTAACGTTTCTATTTTCAGACAAGCCTTTTAAAAACCCCCAATGACCTCATAACTAACCCTAGAATAGGAGCATTAATACACTCCGGTTGAATTTATAAATTACTTTTAAAAATATTCGCAATCAAAATCATCCCTTTTAAAACCACAATCGATACTAATTCGTAAGTAAGAATAGTTAAAACTTCCCTAAATAGCGGTTAATTTGTAAAGTACATGACATTAGATAAAGGAATAGCAACTTACCTTTGTAGTACAATGAAACTCATTTTAGGTTGTTTTATCTAAAAATAAAACCAGTTTCATCATAAAAACAAATATCATTTACCATGAAAACAAAATCATTTTTCAGCCTCTTGCTTTTGTTCCCTTTATTTATAGTAAACGCTTGCGGACAAAAAACAAATACTCAAAATAAAACCGAAAATAAAACTGCCATGAAAAACCTAATTGAAAAACCAGAGAATCCGTATTACTCTAATACCGACACCACAAAACTCAATGTTTCTGATGCCGAATGGAAGAAAGTCCTTCCCGAAGACGTCTATTTGGTGATGCGGGAAGCCAACACCGAAAGAGCTTTTACCGGAAAATATTGGAACACCGATGAAAAAGGCACCTATTATTGTGCTTCCTGCGGTAATAAATTATTCCGCTCCAGTGCTAAATTTTCCAGCAGTTGTGGTTGGCCCAGTTTTTTTGAACAGGAAAACAAGAACAGTGTGGTATACAAAGAGGACAATTCGTATGGCATGCAACGCATCGAAGCGCTTTGTGGCCGATGCGGCGGACATTTGGGACATCTTTTTGATGACGGCCCGGCTCCAACAGGCAAAAGATACTGCATGAACTCTATTGCGCTTGACTTTATTCCTGATTCCAAATAATATGAAACGATACATTATACTATGTCTGATGACTACGCTGGGATTGTTTGCACAAAACAACAAAAGCGCAAAGCAAATTAATCTCGAAACTGTTACCCTGGGAGGTGGTTGCTATTGGTGCGTGGAAGCTGTTTACGAAAATTTAAACGGGGTCAAATCGGTAGTTTCAGGGTTTTCAGGAGGAAAAACAATTAATCCGAGCTACAAGGAAGTCTGTACCGGAAGAACCGGCCATGCCGAAGTGGTGCAAATCACTTACGATAAAACCATAACCAATCTGGATGAAATCCTGAAAGTCTTTTTTACCGTTCACGACCCAACGACTTTAAACAGACAAGGGGCTGATGTGGGAACACAATACCGCTCCATCATTTTTTATCATAATGAACACCAAAAACAGGCGGCTCAAAAAATTATAGCAGCTTTAAACAAAGCCAAAGTCTATGACAGCCCTATTGTAACAACAGTAGAACCATTCACCAAATTCTACAAAGCCGAACCCTATCACCAGGATTATTATGAAAACAACATGGACCAGCCTTATTGCCGCATGGTGATTCAGCCCAAAATTGATAAATTCGAAAAAGTCTTTAAGGATAAATTGAAGAAGTAATTCCTTTTAAAAAGATTAACTCCGTTGAACCTAAAGGTTTCTCGATACATTTTTTGTTCCGTTTTACTGCACAAAAAACACTATCAATGACGTTTTTATTGAAAATAAAAATTAGGCTTACTAATTTTCTTTTTTGCTTGATCAAAAAAGAAACAAAAAAATCAAGTCTTCACTCCCTCGTCGGTCAAATTAGTTTTCGAATACTAAAAGAAAAGAACTCGCTGCGCTCAAACAGCTTTTCTTTTTACGTATTCTTCAAACATTTGACGCTCGACTGCGGAAGCTAAGGACAGTTGAAACTCGGAAATAACAGCAATTTGATTTATAATTGAATACAACCATAAAACGTCATTTTATATTGCTTTTTTTTTAAAATCAAACCTCGAATTGACGTTTTTAATAATTAAACCCGACGAGTTAATTATACTAAGTAATCGGAATGTTTTATTGTCGTATAATAGAATTCATTAATTCGCTGTATAAATACTAGTTGTAGTCAACTTCTAAAAAATAAAGTACGACATTATATGATGCTTATTACTTATTTTTCTAATGTTTATTCAAAATAGCTCCAATCATCAAAGCACATTTCTCTCCGTCGATGGCGGCAGAGATAATTCCACCGGCATAACCCGCTCCCTCTCCGCAAGGATACAATCCTTTTATTTGAAGGTGCTCTAAGGTTTCCGGATTTCTGGGAATACGAACCGGGGAAGATGTTCTTGATTCCGGGGCATGAAGTATCGCTTCATTGGTCAGATACCCTCGCATGGATTTTCCGAATTCCACGAATCCTTCCCGCAATATCTGGGACAAAAATCCAGGAAAAACCTGTCCCATTTCTACCGAAGTAGTTCCTGGAACATAAGAAGTTTTCGGAATTTCGGATGAAACTTTATTTTGGGTAAAATCGACCATGCGTTGTGCAGGTACTTTTTGGGTCTCTCCAGCCAAATGCCATGCTTTTTGTTCGATACTTTTTTGAAATTCCATTCCCGCCAAAGCACCAAACTTGGCAAATGGCTTAAAATCTTCCAGTTTCAATTCAATTACAATTCCCGAATTGGCCGTAGCCTGATCTCGCTTAGAAGGAGACCAACCGTTGGTCACCACCTCACCCGGACTGGTGGCACAGGGCGCAATCACCCCACCGGGACACATACAGAAAGAATACATACCGCGACCGCCCACCTGTTTTACAATACTATAAGGAGCAGGTGGTAAAAATTCACCCCGATAATCACAGCTGTACTGGATGCTGTCAATTAATGATTGTGGATGTTCAGCTCTTACGCCCAAAGCAAAAGGCTTGGCTTCGATGAAAACTTTCTTACGATCCAATAACTCAAAAATATCTCTGGCTGAATGTCCTGTTGCCAAGATCAATTTATTCGCCAAAATCGTATCCCCGTTCTGGGTTACGATTCCCTGCACTTCATTATTTTTAATAATAATATCCGTCAAACGAGTATCGAACAAGACCTGTCCTCCGCATTCGATGATTTTTTCACGGATATCCTGGATAATCTGGGGTAATTTATTGGTTCCAATGTGCGGATGGGCTTCTACCAAAATATCCGGCGAGGCTCCAAAAGCAACCAACAACTCTAAAATTCGGTTGACATCGCCCCGTTTTTTAGAACGCGTGTAGAGTTTTCCGTCTGAATAGGTTCCGGCACCGCCTTCCCCAAAACAATAATTCGAATCTTCATCAACAATATGATCCCGATTGATGGCTTTTAAATCCCTGCGACGGCCGCGAACATCTTTCCCTCTTTCGATAACGATGGGCTTCAATCCCAACTCTATCAACTGCAAAGCCGCAAAAAGTCCTGCAGGTCCGGCGCCAATCACCAAAACTTCCTGTGCGGAAGAAACGTTTTTGTATTCCGGCAATTGGATGGCATTTTCCACGAAAGATTCCCCTACCTTATATATAACTACTTTCAAATTGATTTTAATCGCCTTTTGTCGCGCATCAATAGAACGTTTCAGCACAGACACTTGTTGAATGTCTTTCGCTGAAGCTTTAATTTGTTTGGCTAAATGCTCCTTCAACAGCAATTCGTTGGCCGCTATTTCAGGAGAAACTTGTAGTAATAGTTCTTGAGGCATCAGGTCTTTTTTATTCTTTGATGGGCTTTCCGTTCATTCGGAAAACCAAATCAAGCTGCAAAAATAACATTTTGAAACGAACTTTGCTTATTGAATTTGAAATCCGTTTTCAAATCAAACTTTGTACCTTTGCTGCTTTCCATCTTTTGAAACAAATAAAATGTCCAGAAAAATAAAATTAATTTGGGATTTCCGGGGTCCCGCTGCCGCAAAAACAGCCGAACATCACGAAATTCACTTGAAAGAATACATAACAACTGAAAAACTACCGCTCAACATAACGGGTTTTGAAATAAAAAACGAAATGCATGCCATCGCTTTTATGGTCGTAACCGATGAAAACATGATTGCAGTACGTGATGCGTTGAAACCGCATCGAGGAGAACTTTATTAGTATTCAGAAAGTAGACTTCAGAAATGCGGAAAGCAGAAGAAAGGAGAAAAACAGATAAAAAAAAGATTTCAGATTAATTGTTTACAACATTAATCTGAAATCTAAATTCTGAAGTCTGCATTCTAAAATCTAATTTGCTACTTCACTGATAAATTTAATTCGCATCAGGCGCAATTCATCTATATCGTATTCTCCTTCAAATTCTTTTAGGGCATCTTCGATTTTATCCGAAGTAGATTCCATAAAATAATCGTGAATTTCTTCCTGTTGATCTTCATCCAACATGTCATCTATCCAATACTGGATATTCAGTTTTGTTCCAGCATAAACAATTTGCTCCATTTCTTTAACCAAAGCTTCCATCGTCAGGCCTTTCGCTTTAGCAATATCATCAAGAGGCAATTTTCGGTCTATATTTTGAATAATATATAATTTATTGACAGAATTGACTCCGGTGGACTTCACCACCAAATCATCGGGACGGACAATATCGTTGTCCTCTACATAACGACTGATCAATTCTACAAATGCCGCACCGTATTTCTTTGCCTTTCCTTCTCCTACACCGTGAATATTGATTAATTCTTCTTGGGATATCGGATATTTCAAGGCCATATCTTCAAGGGAAGGGTCCTGAAAAACAACAAATGGTGGTACACCCAATTTTTTAGCCACTTTTTTGCGGAGTTCGCGTAGCATTCCCATCAACACCTCATCGGCAGTTCCGGAAGATTTTGCAGCTGTTACAATAGCTTCGTCTTCCGTTTCATTGTACTCATGGTCTTCAGACATCAGGAAAGAAGTTGGTTTTTTAATAAAATCCAATCCTTTTTTAGAAACTTTCACAATACCGTAAGTCTCTATATCCTTGGTTAAATAACCTGCCACCAACACCTGTCGCAACAAAGCCATCCAATATTTCTCGTCATGGTCTGCACCGGAACCAAAAAAAGATTGCGAATCAGTTCTGTGAGCTTTTATTACTGCATTGACTCTTCCTATTAAGGTAAAAACGATTTCTTTTGATTTGTATAAATGTTTGGTGTCGCGAACGACTTCCAACAATTTAACAACTTCATCCTTGGCTTCAATTTTGGTTTTCGGATTGCGAACATTATCGTCCATATCGGCACCTTCTCCTGTTTCACTGTCAAATTCTTCACCAAAATAATGCAACAGGAACTTCCTTCTGGACATCGAAGTTTCGGCATATGCGACCACTTCCTGCAATAAGGCAAAACCTATTTCCTGCTCGGCAACAGGTTTTCCCGACATGAATTTTTCCAGTTTCTCCACATCTTTATAGGAGTAGTATGCCAAACAATGTCCTTCGCCTCCATCACGGCCGGCACGTCCGGTTTCCTGGTAATAACTTTCCAATGATTTAGGAATATCATGATGAATCACAAAACGCACATCAGGTTTATCGATTCCCATTCCAAATGCAATCGTAGCCACAACTACCTCCACATCTTCCATCAAAAACATATCCTGATGTTTGACGCGGGTTTTGGCATCTAATCCGGCATGATACGGCACGGCACTGATGCCGTTTACCTGTAAAACTTCGGCAATTGCTTCCACCTTTTTGCGGCTCAGGCAATAAATAATTCCCGATTTCCCTTTGTGTTGCTTAATAAAACGAATGATATCCGACTCAATATTTTTGGTTTTGGTACGAACCTCATAGTATAAATTAGGTCTGTTGAAGGATGCCTTGAACGTTTTGGCATCAGACATATCCAAATTTTTCAAAATATCTTCCTGAACTTTCGGAGTCGCTGTAGCGGTAAGACCGATAACAGGCACTTCTCCCAATTGTTTGATAATATGTTTCAGGTTTCGGTATTCCGGCCTAAAATCATGTCCCCACTCCGAGATACAATGTGCTTCATCAATGGCAACAAAAGAAATGGGAACCGTCTTAAGAAAAGCGACATACTCCTCTTTGGTCAAAGATTCCGGTGCCACATACAACAACTTCGTCAACCCGGAAGTGATATCCGACTTTACTTGGGCTATTTCTGTTTTGGTAAGGGAGGAGTTTAATACATGGGCAATACCATCTTCTGAAGACAAACTTCGGATGGCATCTACTTGATTTTTCATCAAAGCAATCAATGGAGAAACTACAATCGCCGTTCCTTCCTGTATTAACGCCGGCAACTGATAACAAAGAGATTTTCCTCCACCGGTTGGCATAATTACGAAGGTATTATTTTTGTCAAGTAAACTTTTAATTACCTGTTCCTGCAACCCCCTAAATTGGCTAAAACCAAAATATTTCTTTAATTCTTTATGGATATCAATTTCGTTTGAATTCATTCTTTATTATATGGTATTTTGTATAAATTTGCACACATAAAGATACGAATTTCTTTTACACACACAAATTTTAAATATTCTGTTTTGATATCAAAAGAAAATATATTGGCTATTGCCAAAAAAACCATTTTATCTGAAAGTGAAGCTATTACAAAACTAACTGATTTACTGGATGATAATTTTACAAATGCAACCCAAGCCATCTATAATTCCAAAGGCAGATTAATTGTAACGGGCATAGGGAAAAGTGCCATCATTGCACAAAAACTGGTCGCTACTTTCAACTCAACAGGAACCCCTTCACTGTTTCTTCATGCTGCCGAAGCAATTCACGGGGACTTAGGCATGATACAAAACGAAGATATCATCATTTGTATTTCCAAGAGCGGTAATAGTCCCGAAATAAAAGTTTTGGTTCCGTTATTAAAGCGTTTCAACAACACCCTAATTGCCATTACCGGAAACATGACTTCTTTTTTGGCCAAAGGATCCGATTATGTATTGAACACTACCGTAGAAATAGAAGCTTGTCCCTTAAATTTGGCACCAACAAACAGCACCACTGCCCAGTTGGTTATGGGAGATGCCCTTGCCATTTGCCTGATGGAGATGCGCGATTTCAAGCCGGAAGATTTTGCCGTATATCACCCGGGAGGTGCTTTAGGAAAAAAATTATTACTGAGGGTAAAAGATATGCTGGAACACTCACTAAAACCGATGGTCTCACCTGATGCTCCCATAAAAAAAGTGATTTTCGAAATTTCAGAAAAACGTTTGGGCGTAACAGCTGTCGTAGAAAACGAAAAAGTAGTCGGAATCATTACCGATGGAGATATTAGACGCATGCTCAACGACAGGGACAGCTTTGCCGAGTTGACCGCCAAAGATATTATGACCAAACAACCAAAAGTAATTCAATCATCGGCAATGGCCACAGATGCATTGAATATCCTTGAAGATTTCTCCATCACCCAGTTGGTCGTTATTGACAACGGGGAGTACAAAGGCATTTTACATTTACACGACATATTAAAAGAAGGAATAGTATAATGGCAAATAAAACCCTAAGCGAGATGTCTTTTTTGGATCATCTTGAAGAATTAAGATGGTTATTGGTTCGAAGCACCATCGCCATAATCATCATGGCAATGGTAACTTATTTTATAAGTGACTATTTATTTGATACCATTTTGTTTGGACCAACCCGTCCAAGCTTTTTTACCTATGTTTATTTTTGTGAATTATCCCATCGACTGGGTTTTGCCGATAGTATTTGTATCACTGAGATGCCCTTTATTATCCAGAACACAGAAATGGAAGGCCAGGTCAATGTCTTCATCTGGATTTGTATTTTGGCCGGATTCATACTGAGCTTTCCTTACATCCTTTGGGAAATCTGGAGATTCATCAGCCCGGCACTTTATGATAAAGAGAAAAAAAACGCCAAAGTATTTGTCTTTTTCTCTTCCTTACTTTTCTTTCTGGGAGTGCTTTTTGGTTATTTTGTAGTAATACCCATGTCGGTTAATTTTGTGGCTACCTTCACCGTCAGTGATGTCGTAAAAAACCAATTCACACTCAATTCCTATATCGGGATGGTAAAAACCTCCATATTGGCGAGTGGGTTATTTTTTGAAATGCCTATCATCATTTACTTCCTGACCAAACTCGGACTCGTGACACATACTTTTTTAAGAGAATACCGAAAATACGCCATTGTATTGGTACTTATTATTGCTGCCATTGTTACACCTCCCGATGTAGTGAGTCAGACGATTGTAGCAATCCCAATGCTATTGATTTATGAAGCGAGTATATTTATTTCCTATCTTGTGGTAAAAAATCAACAAAAAGAACTTAGCAAAAAATAACAAAGCACCACGTTTTCAAATCAACAAAACCATCTCACGGAATACGGAACACCGTTTGAAAAGTACAAAATGGAGTTAAATAATTTCACTTCTTTACTTTTTCAAATTAAATTTACAAATAAAAACATGAAATCGCCATTAACAACAAGTTTGCATAAGCAATTGAATAATCATCGAACACGATGAAAAATATTAACTCAGTGAAGCAAACACCTATAAATAAAAAGGCGACACGAGCGATAGCGAACTGGCGAAGCATACTATATATGACCGCTAAAAAACAACTTTTACATATATGAAACTAAGAGCCGAAAATCTGATCAAAACCTATAAAGGCAGAAGCGTTGTAAAAGGCATTTCAGTTGAAGTAAACCAAGGTGAAATTGTGGGATTATTGGGGCCGAACGGTGCCGGAAAAACGACTTCGTTTTACATGATTGTAGGATTGGTCAAACCGAATGCGGGTAATATCTACCTGGACGATTTGAATATTACCGATTACCCTATGTACAAAAGAGCCCAACAGGGTATTGGTTATTTGGCACAGGAAGCTTCTGTTTTTAGAAAACTGAGTATTGAAGATAATATTTTGAGTGTTCTACAACTCACCAAACTATCCAAAGCGGAACAGGAAGCCAAAATGGAAAGCCTGATTGATGAGTTTAGTCTGCAACACATTCGAACCAACCGGGGCGATTTACTTTCGGGAGGGGAACGCCGTCGTACCGAAATCGCACGATGCCTGGCGACTGACCCAAAATTCATTTTGCTGGATGAACCGTTTGCCGGTGTCGATCCGGTGGCTGTTGAAGACATTCAGCGAATTGTAGCCCAATTAAAAAATAAAAACATCGGTATTTTGATTACCGACCATAATGTACAGGAAACCTTGGCGATTACTGATAAAACATACTTGATGTTTGAAGGAGGAATTCTGAAAGCCGGAGTACCGGAAGAATTGGTAGAAGACGAGATGGTACGCAGAGTATATCTGGGACAAAACTTTGAATTGCGTAAAAAGAAATTGGAGTTCTAAAAAAGTACATAGTCATAAGTCGTTAGTTTACAGTTGAATATCAGAAATTAATCGCCCTGAAACACTGAATACTGAATATGAACACTGAATACTATTCCTTGGTAATATATTGCAATTGCTGCAAATCCCCGTTATAGATATTCACATCCACATTACCTTCTATTCCGTATACCGTAGCTTTTTCCGTAAACTGCCAAAACAACCAATCGTCTTCCATTTTTTCCCGGTAAAAATTATAATTGGCAATCCAAAAAAGATATTCACTGAATTCTTCTTTCAAAAAATCGTCATAATATTTCTCCCCGGTATAAATTATGGGTTTCACTTTATAATGGGCTTCCACTTTGACCAACCAGCGCTTGAGTCCAATTTTCAATCTTTCTACCGATTGATTTTTGGGCAATTGCTCAATATCTAAAACCGGAGGTAAATCACCGGGTTTTAACGTCACGGTTTTAATAAAAAGTATCGCCTGTTCCAAGGAATTTTCATTAGGCCGGTAGTAATGATACGCCCCGCGGATGAGCTTATTGCTTTTGGCACCTTGCCAGTTTTCCTTAAATCGCTTGTCTAATCGGTCATTGCCAACCGTTGCCCGGATAAACACAAACCGCAATGGGTATTGCTCTTCCAAAGTCCCAATAGCAGACCAGTCTATTTCTCCCTGATATTCCGAGACGTCTATACCAATGGTTTTTCCTTCGTTTTTTTCTAAAACCTGAATATTACGAACATCCGAAATACGTTTATCAGCCGACTTACTATCTAAGACTTTATCGGTTTTAAAACTGAAATAATAAGCCAGCCCATTTCGATAATGGTATAGCAATCCTAAAAATAGGAATGTCACAAAAAACACAATTGAATAAGATCTCAGCTTTTGAGACCAAAGAGACTGCTTCTTTTTAGGTTTTCTTGCGACTGCTTTTTTTCTGATATTTCTGTTGCCCGTATTCCTTTTCATGCAACCAGAATCTACTTTTTCAAAAATTTGTTATTGATAATCGAAAGAAAAACATAAAACCCGATCAAAATAGGAATCCCCAAATAATGGAAGACAATCAGGAACAACAATGAAAAGAACAAAAAGACTACCTGTAGTGGATTGTCTTTGAGGTTTAATTTTTTAAATTTCAACGAGAACAAAGGGATTTCGGCATTCAACAGATAGGCACTGCAAAACGTAATAAGCAACAAAACCCATTGATTGGTCAGGATTTCCATGACAAACAAAGAGTCTGTATAATGCAAAACCAAAGGCAGACTGATAACAAACAAAGTGTTGGCCGGCGTAGGCAAACCAATGAAAGAATTCGTCTGACGGGTATCGATATTAAAATTAGCCAGACGGTAACAGGAACCCAAGGTGATGATAAATCCTAAAAATGCAAAAATGGGATTTTCCGAAATTTCATGCTGACTATTCAACATCATTTCATACATGACAAAACCGGGCACAACGCCACTGGTCACCATATCGGCCAAAGAATCCAATTGCAATCCCAACGGACTCGACACTTTGAACAATCGGGCAAAAAAACCGTCAAAGAAATCCAAAAATATCCCCAAGGCAACAAAATAAAAAGTGGTTTCAAAATCTGATTTTGAAGCAAAAACGAGAGCAATACAACCACAAAAAAGATTCAATAAGGTAATGCTGTTGGGGATGTGTTTCTTGATATTCATATAGAATTTGAATTTTACCGGCTAAGAAGACAAATTTAATACAATAACTGCAAGCAATCCCTTTTTTTATTCGAATTTTAGTGTGCTTTTCCGTTGTTTATTTATTTACCTAAAGTGACCGGCCAGCTCACTAAAAAATTATATTTTTGAAAAAAATTAAACTGCTTCTAATGACGCTTACGCCATATAAAAAAATATTTTTCGTTCTATTGCCGCTGCTTTACTGCACTATAAATTTCGGTCAAACCCTTTCGCTATCAAAAAATGCAAGGGTTAGTGTGCTCACCTGCGGTACCGGAAACGAATCCTATTCTCTGTTCGGACATACCGCCATTCGAATTGCCGATCCGGAAAATTTTATAGACCGGGTATACAATTACGGCGCTTTCGATTTCAACACCCCTAATTTTGTCCTGAAATTTTCCAAAGGGGATTTACAGTATTTTGCCGTATCCCACTCTTTTACCGATTTCATCAACACCTATACCTATGAACGGCGCTCGGTTTACGAACAGGAACTGAATCTTCCTGACAACCTGAAACAAAAACTGTTTGACAATTTAAACTATTCCCTGGCTTCGGGAGACAGCCAGTATACCTATAAATTTATAGACAAAAACTGTACTTCGATGGTGGTTGACATCATCAATAAAACAATAGGCACTACCGCCATTGTAAAAAACACCGATACCGACATCAGTTACAGAACCATTCTTTACCCGTACTTTGAACATCATTTCTATGAAAAATTAGGCACCAGCATTATTTTTGGAAAAAAAGTAGACCAATTGGGAACTAAGATCTTTTTGCCTTTTGAATTGAAAAAAAGTTTAGAAACCACTCGATTTGGCGGTCATTTACTGGCTAGAGAAAGTAAAACACTCCTTCATTTTAATCCTGTTGTACCAAGCTCATGGTGGAACAATTACTACACTTACCTTCTTTTTCTTGGGCTTATACTGCTTTTGAACAAAACCGTTTTAAATCGGTTTTATTTTATTGCAATGGGAATATTGGGACTGTTCTTTGTTTTTGCAGGATTCTATTCGTTGCACTTGGAACTGGAATACAATTACAACATCTTATTATTCAACCCTATTTTAGTTGCGGTAGCCTATTTTGATTGCAAAAAAAGCAGTAAAAGAACATATCAATCTTCACTTGCAACAATTTCCTTGTTGCTGTTGTATACGATTATAGTATGCACCAAAGCTCATTTCCTTATTGTACTGCCACTTATCATTACCAATGGAATACTATTAGTGCAACTCGCCATTAGAAATAAAAAGAAGATTCCCGTTATAATTTAAAGCTTACATCATCAAGTTGTTATTGCCCTCTATAAAACAAAACAGTGGTAATGGTTTTGAGTACAATATCTAAATCCAAATAAATACTTCTGTGTTTGATGTAATACAAGTCGTATTGCAACTTAATCAAACTATCCTCAATGGTCTCCCCATAGGAATAATTAACTTGTGCCCAACCCGTAAGTCCTGGTTTTATGACGTGTCGGGTTTCATAAAAAGGCATCACTTTGGCTATTCGCTTTACAAAAAAGGGACGCTCGGGACGCGGCCCGATAATAGCCATATCTCCTTTTAGGATATTAACAAATTGGGGGAACTCGTCTATTCGGGTCTTTCGCATAAATTTACCGAATGCCGTTACCCGTTCATCATTGTTCACGGTAAACACATTGGTTTTCGATTCCGAATGTTTTACCATGGTACGGAATTTTAAAATATTAAAAATAACACCATCTTTTCCAACCCGTTCTTGGGTATAAAATAATTTCCCCCTGTTACCAAAAGCATTCCCAATCAAAATCAAGGGAATTAATAACAATCCTACAAACAATCCCAGGACAGCTATGATAAATTCAAAAATTCTCTGGAATGACAAATAGAGTTTGTTTTGATTGTTCCGGCTAAAAGGGAAAAATCGGTAAAAATCCCTGTCTATAAATTGTACCGGAATACGATGGGTCTTACTCTCATAGACTTGGGTATACTCCCGGATTATATAGCCTGATTCCAATAAACGAAGTAATTGCTGGTACAATGCCGTTGTCATTCCTTCTGTTTTCTGCGAGGCGATTACAATTTCAGAAACCGTGTTCTCCCGAACAAAATAGGTCAGATCGTTTCTGCTTATTTCCTGAACGTAGGTTTGGGAATCACTGTCTTTTTCGTCGACGGTATCAGCACTGACATAGGCTATTATCTTATAATGGGGATCAATAGTTTCCAATCCCAAAATCAACTCCTGTACCTGGTCTTTATCACAGATCAAAACAGCATGTTGCAGGAAACGGTTGGAGGCTAAAAACCGTACATAAAAAAGTCGCCATGCAATAAGGCTGATAAAAACAACGGCATACAGCACCAGTATCTGAATTCTGTTACTGGGCAATGCGGGTGAAAACACGGGGGTCATCAAATAGACACTTACCGTAGTGATAACGGTCAAAAAAGTATTTCGCACTACCTGAAATTCATTACTGGCTACCTGCAGATTGTACATTTCGAAAATAGTTCCAAAAACTACCAGATAAACTCCCAAGACAATCCCCCACCCTAAATGCACTGAGGACATTTCGAGGTATTCAAAATCAAACCCAAAACCGACAGCAGATAACGCCACTAAAACAAAAATGACATCGAAAAGATAGAGAATCATTTTTCTTTCGGATATTTCAAAATGGATATGTGTATTGTTCCTCATTCTTATTTAAAAAATAGATCTGTCACTTCATTAATTTGGATTATTCCATAAAACTAAAAATAAATTGAATTCATTCCAACCGACTGAAATAGTCCGCCAATAACAAACATAGCACATTATTATTGAAAATTAAACAATGAACAGGCTTCATTCTTTTTTAAAATTCTACTTCTGTTTTATTTTTTGGAGGCTCAACTAAATTAATATTAAAAAGGGCCAGTGCATACACAAAGGCTGGTGCCGCTGTTCGCATGGCCGCATGATTAATCGTTAAAAACCAGAAGGCCAGAAAACACAGCAGATACATGTTAAAACTGTTTTCCAAAAACAAAAACAAAGGGGTCAAAAACAGGATTAACAAGGCCAAAATACCCAGAGAGCCATGTTCTGCCAGCATACGGGTAATCTCATCATGGGAGGTGGCAAAAACCCCTATCTCTGTTTCCCGAACTTCAGCTCCCTTGGCTACCCCAACCCCCAAAATAGGATTTTCTAAAAACATATCAATTTCCGTTTGGGCTATGATCTCCCTTCCGCTAAACTTACTGGCTTTAACATTTCCAGCTACATTTTGATTGGCATAACGTTTATTAATTAAGCCCGCCGTTTGAAAAGAAGTGTATCCCCAAATGGCTACCATGGCTATACCAATGATAATAATAATATAATTCAATTTTACTTTCCCCCTAAAATTAGACTTTATATAGAGAAACACCAACAACAAAATAATCATTAAAAAGCCGGTTAACATTCCCCCACGGGAAAAGGTAACCATCCCGCGATAAGTCATATTAAAAGCGATAATTAAATTAAGTCCCAACAAAAAATTTGATTTGGACTCCAAAATAATTCTGCTAAAAAAAATAAACATTCCCAGACCTAAAACAGTCGCCACCTGATTGGGACCAAATCCCCCTGAAGTTTCAAAATTAGATTGTGTGCTCGTGATGACATCCCTGATGTTTGGGGCGTATAAAGTCAAATAGGTTGTAGTACTCACAATAGGCAGGCCTATACAAAGCAACAACGAATTCATATCTCCTATCGAAATGCTACGTCTGAATGTATAAAGTGATGCAATCCCTAAACAGACCGGACCAGAAATATTAAAAGCAATGGTAGTTCTTATATTGGTATCAAAATTGAGTACAAAGGTAGAAAGGACGACACTGGGCACCAACAACAGTAAAAAAAACCAATACGGAATGGCACTTCGGGAAAAACCGTTAAAATATGCTCCCATACAAACAAAAAGCATCACCCCATATTTAGAAAATTCATAGGTAATATTTCCTCCTGTCATTCGCAAAAGCACCTCACTCCCTACAACATAGGCGGCAGCCATTAAGGCTTCATTATTTTTGTTTTGAGTCTTAATGATAAAATAGGCCCCTAAAATAAAAATAGAAAATCCATAAAGTTTCGGGGCAAAAGGCAACAAAAAAAGAGCTATTCCGATACCAACATGGAAAAGCACCAAATACAAATACAACAACTCCTCTTTTTTCATTCCAGACTATTTTCTAACCAATTTAAATATTTTTTAATGACTTCACGTGCTGAAAATGATTCCGTAACTGTTTGATAGAGTTTACTCCCAAAATCTTGTTGCAATTGATTATTGATCATCAATTCCACTAGGTAGGTATAAAACGACTCAATGTCTTGAGATGGCACCAAAAATCCATTCTTACCATTTTGTATCACTGACGGAATTTCACCTACCGCAGTAACCACTACCGGTTTTTGCTGCCAACCGTATTCCAAAAGTGCCACAGGCAAACCTTCTGATTTGGAAGTAAGAATTCCGATGGTGGATTGTCGCAGGATATTCGAGATATCCTGTTTTGAACCATAAATGAAAACGCTATTCTCTAAATTATACTCCTCAATCTTTTTCTTAATTCTATCAGCATAATTATCGCAAAAATCTTTTCCAACCAAATGAAAAGTCCAATCCGGATACGACTCTTTCATCTTTTTTGCAACCTGGAGTAATAATAAATGGTCTTTATCTTCTCTTAAGTTAGCCAAAGACACAATCCGCTTCCCTTCTATACCCTTTAAAACAGTCTGCGCCGATTTTTTTTTTTCTTCTGTTAGAAAATTAGGCAAATAAATAGTATTCTTGAAATTATTTTTTTGTTCTGACCATAATTTCAATTTTTGATTTACAGCAATAACCCCACAAAAAAAAGGTGCTAAAATTTTCAAACTAAGCAAACGTTTACGGGATGAAAATTCGATGTTACCATAATGGTTATGCCAGATCAATTGTATTTCGGGATAAATCAATCGGAGCAAAACACCGATAAAAAAAGAACTGCTATGGGCATGAATCAGGGTAACCTTATGGAGCTTTACAAATTTTCGCAACCGAAACAAAGCGGCAATATCAAAGCTGTGTTTTCTGTTCAAAAAAAGATACTCCACTTTTTCATCCAGCTGTCTCACCAAAGAACCTTCTTTACGGGTAGCAACCAGTCCTGAAAAGGGTATTTCATCAGCAAGAACATTAGCATAGTTTACAGCCATCCGTTCAGCACCACCGGCTTCGAGAGAATCTATAAGTTGTAATATGCGCATATATTTCTTTTAATTCCTTACTATTCTTTTAATTTCTTGTTCAAAAACATCGGTCGTGTACTGTCTTGACCATTGAAGAGCTGCTTCTCTTTTATCTTGAAATTCCTTTTGATCTTGTAAAAGTAACGCAATTTGTTGTACATCTTGTTCTAAATCCATTTGCAGTAACAGTCCTCTTTCCCCATGTCTCAGCATATGTTGTACACAAGATACGGAAGTCGATATAGGGACACAACCCCAAAACATCCCTTCGGCCACTGCTTTGGGCCAGCCTTCACTTTTAGATGGCAACAATACAAAATGATTGTTTTGATAGGCCTTTTTAAGGACTTCTTGAGTATGGTTCCCTCTTATTTTTATATAGTTTTCTAACTTTCTGGATTCGATATACGTTTCTAAATGACTCCTCAGTAGGCCTTCCCCATACAAATCCAAATACACTTTATACCCTTTATTAAGCATTGTTTCGATTAACTGAATGGCATATAAGGGATTTTTTCCCTGAACCAAAGTCCCAACAAAAACAAAATGTATGTTTCCATTCAAATCCAATGCTTGTACAGGCAATTTTTCTTTTTCAGAATAGGTTGCCGTAAAAAATGGTTTTATATTCTTCGTGCTTCCTTCCCATTCCCCATAGACCAAAACCTGCATGTTTCGGGTCAAAAAAGTATTACTGAGTATCCATTGCTGCAAACGATAACTCCAGGGTTGTTTCGCTTTCGGATCCCAATTACCGGCATACTTGGCAGTTTTAGGTTTTCGGGGAAATAAAATCTGAACCAGACAACCCAACAATCCAATATTTCCGGGACAACGCAAATGAATGTGATCGGCCTTTTTCATTGCAGTAAAAATAGACCAACTAATTTTAGGTATTTCAAAAATAGCCTTTACAATTCCTTTTAAAGTAAGTATATCAATACTTTCAATGGACTGAAATCGAATGCTGTTATGTTGATACTGCCCCAGTATAGCAGTTTTTTCTCCATCTAAAATAGGCGCTACAATTATAAATTCTTCAACATAGCCTGCCCAAATATTCATTTCACGAACATAAGGGGCATAAGCAAAATATTGATTTTGCTCTACTAAATGAGGAACATGGGTAATAATTGCAAATTTCATTGCCTATCTGTTTTGGGGGTATTGAAAATCAAACTCCACCAGCCTACTGCTCTTCCCAGGGCTTCCGTAAAAGCGGCTTCTTTTTGATTCGTAGTAAAGATATTGCTAAATCGAATGAATGTCAACAATATCGTAATCGTATGCCATTTGAACCGGTCTTTTAATTTTGGATTGGGATTCTTCACCCGCCAAACATACCAGCCGTTACGCACCACCATCATACCGTATTGGTACTGATTGGGTCTTCCGGAAGCAGCATGATAATGACTTAATCTTGCTGCGGTATTCAGGTACAATTTTCCCACTTTGGAAACTCTCAAACTAAAATCGGCATCTTCATACAAACCATAACCTTCGAAATAGCTGGAGAATTGTAGCGTTTCAAATACGGTTTTTCTATAGGAAGCCACCCCTCCCATCATCATTTCCACTTCATAGGTTTTACCGCTGGGCGGTAAAAAGCCAACACTTCGCCCATGGGAAAAGAGTGAAGAATAGCCCGGCGGACAATTACTGTCTAAGCCTAATTTTTTACGCAATACAAAACGGCTCCCGTCTTTTCGTTTCCATCCATCATAAAAGAACTCGTTAATTTGAGGAACATAGCCTTCCCCAACCCATTGCCATTTGGTTTCATTGGTAATCAAACCTCCAACGCCAAGGGCTTCGGGGTATGCCATATAGGTTTGAATAAGTTGTGCAAAATAATCCGCTTCGAGAACGATATCATCATCCAAAAAACAAACCATTTCCATCCCATCAGAAACCCGTTCCATCCCATAATTGCGTTGTTTCGTCAACCCCAGATGCTCTTGGGGTACTTGAAAATAGCGAAGGTTTTTAAATGGATTCTCCATTAATACCTCCCGAGTTTCAGCATCGATAGAACCATCAATGACTAAAATTTCGTCCGGATAAAGGCTTTGTCCCTGAACCGATTGCAACAATTGCAACAAGGGTTTGGGACGCATATAGGTACAGATGATTAATGAAAACTTCATGGATTAATTGGTTCTTTTGCCTATGGCCAATAATTTACTGGCATAAAACAGGGACTTTTTAAATTGAATATTCTTGTAGGGAATCCGAATTAATCGGTATAAAAAAGATACTTTTCTTCCTTTGAACAGATATAAAAAAAAATGCTTCTGCTTATATTCTATAACTTGTTGCGGTGTATAATGCTTAAGAATCCCATACATAACCGTGGGACTTGGCACAGGCCTGATCCATTTCACCGGAGTATCCAATTCCCAAGGCTGTATCTTTCTTTTTTTCCCTGTGATACTTGCTTGATTACCCCAAAACCGGTAGCCTCCCATGGGAGGTTTGAGATGTAAATTTACCGAAAAAGGATTATGCAATACGATAACCCCTATTTTGGATAAGGACATTCCAAAATCACTGTCTTCTCCATAACCACCATCAAAATTGATATCGTTTCCAACCAACTGCATGACAAATTCTCTTTTTACACAAGAATTAGCATTACTGAACATTTGTGTACTCCCGGCAATCCACCTTTTATCCCCTATTTTTTTTATTGTATTTTCTAAATCCTGTAAATTTTGTTGTTGATGGTCGGCTCGAATATCCAGACCATTACAAGCTCCTGAATTATTGGTTTGTAAAAAACGAATGTGATTTTCTATAAAATCAGATGGAATCCGAATATCATCATCCCCAAAAACGATGTAATCACCCGTACATAATGCAATCGCCTCATTTCTTGCCCTACAGCTACCTTTCGACTCCTGCCATTTTACAATCAATTCAAACGAATATACTTTCTGATGATACAAACTCTCATTACGATGACTTACTGGAGTGGCATCAACCACAACCACTTGGATAACAGGATAACGCTGTTTTTCTAAATCTTCCAATAATTGCAAGGTATACTCTTGCCGGAACATAGTTGGAATAATATAACTTACTTTGGGGTTACCAGCCAAGGCTTTTAAAGCCTTAGGCCTTACAATTGGTTTTAAAACAGATTTTTTAAATGTATTTTTAGCATAAAAAAAAGCATCCCATTCCTTCCATTTCCAAAAACCTTGCCTGTAAACCATAAACAGCGCATGGTCTATCTTGAAGTTTTTTATAAAGAATGTGTATCGATCCCTGGCTGATATAGCTATCTTTTCAACATCATTAATTGCAAACAAATCTTTTACATATAGTGAAACCGCACCTGAATTACGCACCGCATTATAGCCAAAATCTAAAGCTTGCATTTGTGGATTTTCATATTCTTTATCAAAACCATTTAAAGCTTCCCAAACCGTTTTTCGAACGGCAAAGGCATTAGGATTGACCCTCCAGCTCACACATTTCTCCAGATTATCAAAATCATTTAGATACCAAAAAAAAGTAGCTGTTTGATAAACCAACTCCGGAAAAGCATTTTTATATCCTTGCTCAAATGAACTGTGCCAAATATCTCCCACCCCTGAAGCAACTGACTCCAGCATCTCCAAATCAGCTTGTCCCTTATAGAGAATAATTTCGCCTGAAGCCGTTTTATATTCTTCTAACTTCATTTGATTTTATTTAAATGCTGATTCAGAATCGTTTGATAAAAAGCCAAACTCTGTTCTGCCACTTCGGCTATACTAAATTTATCCAACACTTTTTTTCGGGCTGCACTGCCTATCTCCTGTCGCAAGCCTTCATTAGTCAGCAACTTCAAAATGACATCGGCATATACTTTATGATTTTCAGGATGTACCAAAAAACCATTGACCCCATCATCAATAACATCAGTTGCCCAACCGATATTCGAAGCCACAATCGCTTTTTGCATCGCCATAGCCTCAATCCAGGAAACCGGTAAGGCTTCGGCAAAAGAAGGAAACACACAAACCGTACATTGATTGATATACGCTTGGATTTCACTATAGGGAACACTACCTAAATAGTGTACGTTCAGCAACGCCTGCTCCGAAAACAATTCCTGCATCATACCCCAGGTGGACGGATTTCCCGAAACAATATTCGGAACATCCTTTCCAACCAAAATTAATGTTGCGGTTGGATTTACTTGTATTACTTCATTAAAAATAAAAGGCAACTCCAATAATCCTTTTTTCCGAATCAAACTGCCAAAATATAAAATAGTATCAGCGGATACTATTGCGGAATCCTCTTTGGTGAAAGAATTCACATCAATGGAATTAGGGATAATATGAAACTGTTTTTGCAAACCAAATAGCGCATTGGTGGTATCAGCCGTAAACTGACTCACAGCCAATAAACCATCTGCTTTTTGCAAGGCTCTTTTTTCATGAAATCGATTGATCCATTTCACCGGACGTTGATCCAAATGGCAAAAATAAGTATCCGAACCATGGAGCCGAATCACAATGGGGCATTTTTTGGGTTGTATAAAGGAAGTGATGCCCGTCCAATCCGGTGCTTCGACCAAATCAATTTCTTTCTCCCGATACAATTGATTGATGATTCGTTCTAATTTTTTACGGGTAAAAAACCAGGACAAACCTTTTACTTTTACATTTTTAATCAACTGAATACAGATTCCTTCGTCCTCAAAAACGTCCTCTTCTTTTTGACCGTATACCAAAACCCGCACCGAACAGCCTGCAGCCAAAAGTCCTTTAGCCAGATTTTTGATACTCGTGCCAATCCCTCCCGAAGCACCGGTTTTGGGATGGGGATATTCTGGTGTAAGGAAAGCTATTTTCATAATTTAGTTTTCAAAAAAATCCTGAATAATTTTAGCGGTAAACAATCGTGCCCCGGTATCATTCATATGACCGCAAGAGGAGAAGTATCGATCTTCAACCACCACATTTTCATAATTGTGAATCTCGGGATAAATGGCCTTCACTTTTTCAAAATAATTGATTCCCTTGGTATTTTCACACATCGGTGTCATCACGGCTATAAAATTAATCTTATTCGCTACACAAAGCTGCTTAATTTCTTCGTAATATTTATTTCGCAGTAATGGCTTTAAATTAATCAAATCATTTTTCATCCTTCCCTTCTTGTTCCCTAGAGGGTGGTAACCTAAATGCTGTAAATGACTTGTTTCCTTATGTAGGAAATTTAAAATCATCTCTCTAAAACCGATTTGAGAATCAAAATCAATATATCTGTAAAAGGGAATATAATACAACTCATTGAAATCTTCCTCATTTGAAAAATGCTTTGCTATGGTCTCTGATTGATGCAAATAGGGTAAAAATTTACAGGCAATCCCATCCGCCCGATATTCGTTGGACAAATTCAAATCGGCCTCCAAAATCACATTTTTTATCGTGTATTTGCGTTCCAGCATTAATTTAAGCATCAGGTCGGCTTCAAACAAATGGCCGCCACTCATACCGTAATTAAACGTTTTCAATCCTCTTTTCTCAAACAGTTCACTCACAAAATGATTGTTGGCCCGGGACGAACCAAGGATGACCACATCGTAATTCCGGGCTTTGGAATTGTAGACGTATTCTATTTTATTTCGTTTATTGGATTTTAGGTATATGGAAGTATAACAATAATCCAGTATTACTGCTAATACAAGTAGCATTGTTATTGTTTTTATAGTAAAGATTAAAAATTGTTTCATTATTGTTTTATTCCCTTTATTTAATTTTATTTTTCTTTTCCTGTTCTAAAAGAGGAACAGTTGAATTTCTTTTTTCTTTCCCCGCCCTAAAGGGTGTAAAAAAGAAATAGAACGTTATGATTTATCATGAGCTTTCTGGATTTTCGGCTCCCTTTAGGGCTGGGGAAAACGAAAATTCATGCTATTTATTTAATTACCTATTCTAAAATAGCTGAAAACCTTATTTTTTTCCCCGCTCTAAAAGAGGCACAGTTGAATTTCTTTTTTCTTTCCCCGCCCTAAAGGGTGGAAAAAAGAAATAGAACGTTATAATTTATCATGAGCTTTATGGATTTTCGGCTCCCTTTAGGGCTGGGGAAAAACGAAAATTCATGCTATTTATTTAATCACCAATTCTAAAATAGCTGAAAACCTTATTTTTTTCCTCGCTCTAAAAGAGGCACTGCTTAATTTCTTTTTTCTTTCCCCTCCCTAAAGGGTGGAAAAAAGAAATAGAACGTCATGATTTATCATGAACTTTCTGGATTTTCGGCTCCCTTTAGGGCTGGGGAAAACGAAAATTCATGCTATTTATTTAATCACCAATTCTAAAATAGCTGAAAACCTTATTTTTTTCCCCGCTCTAAAAGAGGCACTGCTTAATTTCTTTTTTCTTTCCCCTCCCTAAAGGGTGGAAAAAAGAAAGGCATTAAAACTGGAAATAAATAAACTCCTTATAATCCGAATAAGTGCCTAAGGCAATAATCGCCAGGATACAAAGCGCTAATTTATAACTACTGTATTTCCCCGAAATGGGTTCCACCTGATTTCGATTCTTCCATTCAACAAACACAAACAAAAGTATCAGGATAATTAACTCATAATTGTATCTTTCATTCGTTAAAAATTGGGTCTCCAATACGCCATTTACGACCATCCGTTTTAAATACAAAAAAGCATCGGTAATGGTATTAGCCCTAAAAAACACCCAGGCGATGGTGGTCAGTATAAAAGTCCCCACCATCATGGCTACGGTACGAACGGAATCAAAATTCCATCCCAACTGAACCGCATCAATGTTATTCCGATTCTTTTTTAAGAGTAACAGCGGTAAAAAGTACACCGCATTAAGAAATCCCCAGGCCAAATACGTCCAATTGGCACCATGCCAAAAACCACTGACCACAAAAATGATGAATACATTACGGACTTGTTTTGCTTTCGAGCCTTTGCTTCCCCCTAACGGAATATACAAATAATCGCGAAACCAGGAAGACAGCGAAATGTGCCAACGCCGCCAAAACTCGGCGATGTCCCTGGAAAAATAGGGATAATTGAAATTACGCAACAACTCCAGGCCAAATAATTTGGACATCCCCAAGGCCATATCCGAATAGCCTGAAAAGTCCCCATAAATCTGGAAGGCAAAATAAATCGCTCCCAAAATCAAAGACAGTGAATTCATCGAACTGTAATTGTCAAAAATGGCATTGGCATAGGTCGCACAAGTATCGGCAATAACCACTTTTTTAACCAATCCCCAAATAATTTGGTAGACTCCGGCCTTGGCCTGTTCGTAATCGAAGCTACGTTTCTCTTTTATCTCAGGTAATAAATGGGTAGCTCTTTCGATAGGTCCGGCCACCAAAAGCGGAAAATAACTCACAAACAACGAATAATCGATAAAGTTATACTCGGCTTTGATTCTTTTGTAATAAATATCTATCACATACGATAAACCATGAAACGTATAAAAGGAGATTCCAACTGGTAAAATGACATCCAACAAAAACGGACTGGTTTTCAAACCAACCCCGTTCATCAATTCTGAAAAGGAGCTGGCAAAAAAGTTATAGTACTTGAACATTCCCAGAAACCCCAGATTAACCGCAATACTCAGCCAAAACCAGAATTTACGGTTGGCTTCGGTCTTCGCTTTTTCAATTCGGATACCGGTATAATAATCCAAAAAAGTAGAAAACACCAATAAAAAAAGAAATCGCCAATCCCAGCAGGAATAAAAATAATAACTGGCCACAATCAATAAAAGATTCTGACTGCTCTTGGTTTTATTGAACACAAACCAATACAAAAAAAATACGATGGGCAAAAAAAGGGCAAAAGCCAGAGAGTTGAAAAACATAGATTACTTTAACTATTTACGAAGGTCCAAAACTACCATTTATTATTCAGTATCAATGCCAGATGATTCATAACCATTTGTTCTAAAGAAAAATAATTTTCAATCAATGCTCTCGTATGTACTTCTATCTTTTTGTCTCCTGAATAAACCATCTCAATAATATCTTTTAAGGTATGAATATCCTTAGCGGTAAAAATATAGCCATTTTCTCCATCTACAATGACTTCTTTGTTTCCTCCCACATCAGTTGTTATAACCGGAACATTAGCCGCCAAACTTTCAAGTATAGACAAACTGAAACACTCCATATGGGTAGGTTGCAACAGATAATCGTATTGAGAATATAGTTCTTTTAAATTAGATGTACTCCCCCTAAAACTGAAACAATCCTGTAAATCAAGTTGATTTATTTTTTGCTCTAAATTATTTTTGTAGTATCCATCACCATAAATGTCTACTCTGATTTCATTTTTTATTTCGATGGGGAGAAGCGCCACTGCGGCAATCAAATCCTGAATCCCTTTCGATTCCCTTAGATGGGAAGCAACCAAAAAAGTCGTTTTTTGGGTATTTCTATGATTTCTTATGCAAATATCATCAATTATAACCCCATTATAAATAGTCTGTACTTTCTTTTGCATATGGATACCAAAATCATGAATAATTTCCTTTACCGTATAATTTGAAACCCCCACAAACACATCGATATATCTTGAAAACAGTATTCCTTTAAGCTTCTTTTCTATTCTCTTTTTCAGCGGATAACCATTTAACGGCCGCGGATTATGATCGACTGCAATAATCCTGGCATCCGAAACTTGTTTGAGTTTATAAAAGAAAGGGGTACACAATGCCACAAAATGAGTAATGATATGCGAATAGGTTGGTGGGTTGGTTTTGCAAAAAGCAAGAAAGCAACTTTCTATCGATTGATAGTTACAATCATAAATATGCAACTTAAAATACTCCCCATGAACCGATTGATTCGGAAAAAACCAGTCAACCTGAATTCCTTTTTCTTTGCATTGGGCATCAAATGCCCAGAAAAAATAATCCATGCCGCCCACTCGATCCGGCAACAACTCATAATTACAGAGAACCGCTATTTTTTTTGGTTCAGTCATGTAAATGGGCTAAAGTAGAGGCTATTCTTTTACTGGTACCCAACAAGGGCTCACTGATTTGTAAATCAATCATGGCCTTTCTCTGATGGATTCTTTTCTTAGGATGAAGCAACGCTTCATTAATCTGATCAATCAATTCGGTTTCATTTTTTGCAATGCTAACAGCTCCGCTGTCAACCACTTTTTTAAAATGGTCATACTCCAAAAAACGTTGGTCGTTATACAAACCATTGGCTTTATTCCCAAAGACCGTATTAATGACTGGCTTGTCAAATAACATAAAATCAAGGCTCATCGTCGAACACATATTGATATTCAAATCCGCCTGTTCCAGAATGGCTCTCAAATCTTTGACATCTTCTTCACTGGGCACTCTTTGCGACCAACTCTCGGCATGATTTTCTCTAGTCAATATCCATTTAGGGTGATTCCAAATGATTTCAGGGAATTCGACCTTTACACTGGCAAAACGTTCCGGGCTTTCTGCGGGGGAAGTTCGCACCAGAAACTGACATGGCAAAACAATCCCTTTTTCACAAACTGCCTTGGCAATCGCACGAATCACAACTGCATCATTGGAACCAATACTGGCATCGGCACAACTGAAACAAATGATTTTTGTATTCAAATCCAGATTAAACTTCTTGTAAAAGGATTCCTTATCGGATTGGTATTCAGACATCACATAGGGTTCAAATTGCGGAGTACCCACCACTTTTACATGTTCCGCCTTCACATTCGGATAAAAATGCAACAATTCCTTTTTCATCAAAGCACTCCAAACCAAAAAAGAATCAAAAGTTCCCAACATGCGCCCTTTGGAAGCCAAATTATCCCAACTGAAAATAAAACTGCTGACCGGTATTTTCAATTGAATGGCAGCATACAAAAAGGGAGCCAGATAAGGAGGCCTCTGGTGCGTAAAAAAAACATGGGAAGGACGGTCTTCTTTCAATAATTGAATATAAGACTTTGTAATGGTATGTTTCGAAAAAGATAAAAACTGTAATTTTTCGGCTAACAGGATACTCGCATCGGAATGAATAAAACGGGTCAGGAAATAAATACTTTTAATCAAAAGAGCTCGAACCGAATTATTTTTGGGATAGCCAGAAACCAGATTATCTTTCATCCCATAAAAAGACTGATGCTTTTGCAGGTGTGCCACCTCTTTCCACTTTCGGAAAAACCAGGTCGATTTTCCTTCCACATAAACATCCAATTCCTTGATTGACAAACCCGCTTGGGGAATCCCATGATAGGCACTTATCGGCAAGCCCGAATAGATGGTAATATCATCAAATTGTTGCCTGGCTTCCCTAACGAAATCACTCATGATGAAATTACGAAATCCCACACCATCCGTTATCACTATCCCCAGTTTTTTCATTTCAATCATTCTCATTAGGATTTAATTTACAAATATCTCATTATCCTTATACAACATTTATTGATTTTTGTTGACCAATAATACCATTTATCTTTAAAAATAATTGGATTAATTTGACGATCATTTTTAAATTTCAATAAATCAAAAATAGCATCTATCCGTTTGGTATGTATTTCATTTGTCCCATATGCCCTCGCATACCAAGTATGATGTAACAAAACTTTATTCTCAAAATAAACAGCATTCGAAATTTGATCTTCTTGAAAAGGATGATTTGAATCTAAAAAAAGAAACCGTTTGTTATTTCTTCGAAGCCAAAGATAAAAAACATAATAGGGTTCATAAAGGCTTTTGACATCAAATATTCCTTTTAGCCCCCTTAAATCATCATCAAACTCATTGTCTAGAATGAAATTATTCTTTACTATTTGTTTTTTATCCCAAATAAATTCAATTTCTTTAAAATTAACGATAGAAAAAAAAGTATTAATCAGTAGGGGATTATATATTCTATGTGATAGTAATCCACCATCACGTACACCACAAACAGTATAATGTTCTGTTTCCATTTTTTGAATAATTTCAAACACTAAATCTGGATTTTGAAACAACACATCTTCATCTGCCATTACCAGCCAGTCTATATCTTCCCCTCTTAGCTTTTTCATCATATAAAAGACGCTCTGAAGTCCATGCATCCCATTGGTACCGTCAATGACATACTTCTTAATATTCTCGGGAAAAAGTTGTGCACTTTTGCTATACAATTCAAAGTTAATCACTGTTGAAAGAATGGCTATTTTCGAATTATTCATTATTCAATGCTAGTAAAAATCTATTTATTATCTATCTCTAAACTGTTTTTGATGATTCATTTTCCAAAAGCCTTCTTTTTGAACACATTCTAAAAACAATTGTGTACTATTTCCCTGTCCAAAATCGATATCTGTTGGTAAAACCGGATACGAATCTATCGTTTGTAGCGCAGCGGCAATATTTTTTGCCTCATAATCCACATTGACAATATTGGCATGAACCGCCCTGTTTTGTTGGCGTGTTCCAATATTGATGATGGGAATCCCATAATAAGGGGCTTCGCGAATCCCTGCACTGCTATTGCCTATGATAAATTGGGAATTCTTGAGTAAGCTCAAAAAATATTCGAACCGCAAAGACGGAAAAATCCGGAAGCGACTGTTATTTTCCAGTCTTTTATAAGCCGATAAAATAGTCTGGGTTCCCAAATCATTGTTGGGAAAAACAACCACATAATGGTGCGTATCCTCCAATAAAGCAGCTACAAAATGATCGGCATACTGTTGCATTTGGCCTATCTCGGTAGTAACCGGATGAAACATCGCTATGGCATAGTGGTCAAAAGGAATTTGATAATACTCTTTTACCGTTTCTAAACTTGGTAAATGCTCCGAAAATAGGATATCAATATCCGGTGACCCGATAGCAAATATCGAAGATTGAATTTCCCCCATTTGCAGCAATCGTTTCGCCGCTTCCCCATTTGAAACAAAATGAATATGACTCAACTTGGAAACACTGTGCCGGATTAATTCATCTACCGTTCCCGATAATTCGCCACCTTCAATATGGGCCACCAAAATATTATTGAGTGATCCCACAATGGCACCTGCAAGCGTCTCCACCCGATCGCCATGTACCACAATCATATCAGGATGTATCGTTTTAATATAAGCCGAAAGCCCTTCGATGGTTTTGGCCAAAGTCAAGTCCATGGTAGTCTCATGGGTATAATTCGAAAAAGTATGGATATTTTTAAAACCACAACGCTCAATTTCTATAAGCGTATACCCATAGATTTCCTGCAAATGCATACCCGTTACAAATACAAATACTTCAAAATCATCCTGATCTTCAAGGATGGTAATCAGTGATTTTATTTTACCAAAATCAGCCCGGGTTCCGGTAAGAAAAAGGATTTTTTTCATTTTTTTCTTTTTTAATAGCAACTAACCCTTTCAGAGTTTTAAACTCTGAAAGGGTTGGAGAAAGGATTAAAGAAAATCCTCCCAATCCAATTGTTCATCATTTGCAATATCCCGAACCACAACTTTCCCCAGTACCCCGTTAAACTGTTCCGCTAATATCGCTCCTGTGCCAGGACGTTTAACCCAAATATTTTCCTTAGAAAGAATCTCTCCTTTTTTTATAGGCCTAATGGAGCAAACCGTGGCAAAAGCAAAATCAATGGTAACTTGTTCTTCTTGGGCAGGTGCTTTGATTCCGCCCCGCATCTGCCAGATTTCATTCGACGACTGTATCAAATCGGCACAGGCTTTTTCGTCCATACTGCACACGATATCAGGCCCTGTTCGTTGCATGTGGTCGGTAAAATGACGCTCCAGAATACTGGCTCCAAGAGCAACCGCTGCCAAACAGGCATTATTGTTTAAGGTGTGATCGGATAAACCAAAAACCTTATCCGGAAAAGCCCGATGCATCTGTGTCATTGCACCCAAACGCACCAAAGGAATCGGAGTGGGATACAAATTGGTGGTATGCAACAAGGCGACAGGAACTTTATGTTGATCAAAAATAGCTACCGCTTTAGCGATACTTTCAATAGTATTCATCCCCGTACTCAAAATAACCGGTTTCCCAAAAGAAGCGATATGTTCCAATAAGGGATAATTATTACATTCTCCCGAACCTATCTTATAGGCAGGAACATCAAATTGTCTCAATCTGTCTGCAGCGGCGCGGGAAAATGGGGTCGAAATAAAAATCATCCCCCTGCTTTCCACATACTTTTTCAATTCCAATTCATCGTCTACATTCAAAGCACAGCGCTCCATAATCTCATAAATGGAAACATCCGCATTTCCCGGAATTACTTTTTTGGCCGCTCCGCTCATTTCGTCTTCAACAATATGGGTCTGGTGTTTCACCACCTCAGCCCCGGCCCGATGCGCCGCATCAACCATTTCCCTGGCTATTGCCAAAGACCCTTCATGATTAATTCCGATTTCGGCAATCACTAGTGGCGGATAATCCGTACCTATTTTTCTTCCGGCTATTACTATGTAGGAATTAGTCATTCAATAAAAATATTATTAATATATTTTTGTTTCATTCGCCTTAGACGTTGTTTCATGTTTTTTTTAAACTTTCTAAGTCTATTTTTTAAAGGAAACAAAAAATCCTTATAAATCACTGGTTTATTTTTTTTGTTTTTAACTGATATTTTAAATTCATCAAAAACCTTATCAATTCTTTTTGTATGTCGACCTCTTTTATCTCCATATTCTCTAGAAAACCATGTATGATAAAGTATTGGTTTACCTTCTAAATCATGTACAATATTTGTAATTTGATCATCCTCAAAAGGTAATGAAGTCTCTAAATATAATAATTTAAGTTTTTTCCTTTTTAACCAAAAATAAAAACCGTAATAGGGTTCACTCAAACTTTTTTTATCATAAGAATACTTAAGATTAGACAAATCGTCAACAAATTCATTCTCTTTTACATAATGATTTGCAAGCATCTCTTGTTTATTCCATATTTTTTTTAATTTTTTAAAATCAATAATGGAAAAAAAAGGATTCATAACATATGGATTCCCTGACCGTTCCGGTAGCATTCCACCATCCCTAACACCACTAATAATATAATTATTAGTATCCATATGTTCAATTAATGGAAAAACCAAATCTGAATTAATAAACAATGCATCTTCATCCATAAGGATTAACCAATTTATGTCCTTATCCTTGAATATTTTCATCATATAGTTGATACTATGAATGCCAAACATTCCGTTTCGACCATCAATTATGTAACTTTGAATATCAGTTGGAAATAATGCTGAACTTTTTTCATATAATTTAAAGTTATTGACGGTTGATAAAATTGCTATTTTAGATTTGTCCATATTATTTATTTTAAGTACATGACAAAAAATTAAACAGACTATGTTCTAAACTATTGAACCCTGTCAAAAGGAATTTTGACAAATAGTCCAATCCATATTTGAATACGCTAACAGCTCTTCTGCCATGCTTT
>JAKFBW010000174.1:0-27415 GCA_036676965.1 Flavobacterium sp.
ATAAAAAAGCTTGAAACAATACGTTGCTTCAAGCTTTTTATTTAATCAATTGCCACTTTATAGGTTGGATCTTCCATTATATTGACATCGATAATCTCATCGGCGTTATGCAGCAACTGGCGGCAATCGGCGCTGAGATGCTTCAAATGAATCTTCTTTCCGACCCTGGCATAGCGTTCCGTTAATTTATTTAGGGTATCAATGGCGCTCATATCTGCAA
Organism: Flavobacterium sp.; assembly: GCA_036676965.1. Taxonomy (GTDB): domain Bacteria; phylum Bacteroidota; class Bacteroidia; order Flavobacteriales; family Flavobacteriaceae; genus Flavobacterium. The sequence continues at coordinate 221 of JAKFBW010000174.1, forward strand.
TTTTACTCTCTTTGAAATCAACAATCACTTCATTAGGATCATTGGCAATATCAAACTTTTCCAGGAATGCCGTGGTAGAGGCAAAAAAGAGCGGTCCATATATTTCGTAGTGTTTCACCCCGTTTTCGTCGATGTATTTTTTGGCTCGGATGCGTTTGGCACTTTCCCAGGCAAAAACCAGCGCCGAAACAATAACCCCTATCAAAACTGCCAAAGCCAGATTATGCAACAAAATCGTAATCACCGCCACCAGAATACCCACGAAAATATCCTGTTTCGGCATTTTATTGATGATACGAAAACTAATCCATTCAAAGGTACCGACAGACACCATAATCATCACCCCGACCAAAGCCGCCATGGGTAATTTTTCGATGACGGGCGCCCCGAATAAAATGATAATCAGAATCGTAAATGCCGCAATAATTCCGGACAAACGAGCCCTGGAACCCGCTGAAAGATTCACCAGAGTTTGCGCAATCATGGGACAACCACCCATCCCGAAGAAAAACCCATTCAGGATATTGGCACTTCCCTGGGCGATACATTCGCGATTCCCTTTGCCTTTGGTTCCCGTAATTTCATCGACCAGATTCAAGGTCAACAACCCTTCCGTTAATCCCACCGAAGCCATAATTAATGCGTAAGGAAAAATTAATTGAAGGGTTTCTAAATTCAACGGAATATTAGGTACATGAAAAGGAGGAAAACCACCGCTGACAGAAGCAATATCAGCCACTGTTTTGGTCTCGATTCCGAATCCCAGCACCAAACCAAAAACCACAATAATCGCTACCAGTGAAGCCGGAATTGCTTTGGTGATTTTAGGAAAAAACAGCACGATGGCAATCATTAAAGCCACCAAACCTAACATTATATACAACGGATTACCTGAAAGCCAGATACTTTGCCCATTGACCATAGTTTTAAACTGTTCTAATTGCGACATAAAAATTACAATGGCCAAACCATTTACAAAACCATACATGACCGGTTGTGGCACCAGGCGGATAAACTTGCCCAGCTTAAATAATCCAACCATAATTTGCAATACTCCCGCCAAGGCTACGGCTGCAAACACATATTCAAGTCCGTGGGATTTCATCAAGGCAATCAACACAATAACCGTTGCCCCTGCCCCACCCGAAATCAACCCCGGTCTCCCTCCGAAAATAGCCGTAACCAGTCCCATGATAAAAGCGGCATACAACCCCACCAAAGGAGGGAAACCGGCTAATATGGCAAACGAAAGCGACTCCGGAATCATCGTCATGGCCACCGTGAAACCGGCCAGGATTTCTGTTTTGTAATTTACTTTTTGGGTGAAATCGAATAAATTGAAGTATTGTTTCATTCTTTTATTTTAAATTAAAACTACTGGGTTCAAAAAATAATTCCTGCTGAAATTACAATGTAAAATTATGGAAGTGACAGCCCGAAACGGATGAACAACCGGATTACCACAGGATAAAAAGGGACTTTACATCAGAATGGCAAATGTAAATCTTTCTGACCTTTGTTCATACTGAAAAAATGGGAAAGTCCGAATTTCAATAGAAAAACAGTGAAAACAGACCTCTTTTTCGGTTGGAATAAAACATCGAACACCACAAACACAAACATTTACTAAACAACAACTTAGCGTTAAAAAAATCAAAAATAAACACAGTTTAGATTCCATCAAAGCTATAATTTAATTAAATTTACAATAAGTCTTTTAAGACGTGATATTTCTTAATTAAGCCTAACCCTCTCGAATGCTTTTTAAATATCAGAATTACGTTCTTTTTAGAACTTTTGATATTCGCCCAATTTCAGATCATTCTACTTGCCAATCAGGCAAGACTCTATATTTTTTTAATATTAAACGAATTGAAATGGAGAATTCAAAACACATTTTATTTTTTGATGCCATTGGTATTTCTGACATTGAAAAAGTAGGGGGTAAAAATGCCTCTTTAGGCGAAATGTACAATCAGCTAAAACCTTTAGGAATTAATATCCCAAACGGTTTTGCCGTTACCGCAACAGCCTATCGATTATTCCGAAAAGAAAACCAGCTGGAAACAATTTTAAACGAATTGTTGCTTTCCCTTGATTCCAAAAACTTTTCCAACCTGTCCGAAATCGGAAAAAAAGCCAGAGACCTCATCCTGAAGGCTAAATTACCGGGAGAAATCCGCACTGAAATAGACAAAGCCTATGCTTCCCTTTGCCAACAGAGTGGCATAAAAAACCTTGATGTAGCGGTAAGAAGCAGTGCCACTGCCGAAGACCTGCCTTCGGCGAGCTTTGCGGGGAGAATGGAATCCTTTTTAAACATCAGCGGTACCCAACAATTGGAACAGGCCATCCTGAATTGTTATGTTTCCCTGTTTACCGACAGGGCTATCAAATACCGTCACGATATGGGTTTCGAAAAAATGGATATCGCCATTTCTGTCGGGGTACAACAAATGGTTCGAAGCGATAAAGCAGCTTCCGGTGTGGCTTTTACTATTGATCCCGACACCGGTTTTCAAAATACCATCATTATAAACAGCAACTGGGGACTTGGCGAAAACATTGTTCAAGGAACCATAACCCCGGATGAATGGATGGTGTTTAAGCCTACGCTACAGCAAAAAACATTCAATCCTATTCTAAAAAAACGATGCGGTAAAAAAGAATTTACCATGGTGTATGCCGAAGCATCGCAAAATTCGGCAGCTGATAAAACAACGGTAAATCAGGCAACTTCTGAAGAGCAGCAAAACCAGTTTTCTTTAACGGATCATGAGGTAATTCAACTGGCCCGATGGTGTGATGCTATCGAAAAACATTACAATAAATCCATGGATATCGAGTGGGCCAAAGACGGCGTGAATAACCAACTCTATATTGTACAAGCCCGTCCGGAAACCATTCATGGAAAAGAAAAAAAACAAGTCCGGGAAATCTATACCCTCAAAGAAAAAAGCCCCCTCATTACCAAAGGAATCGCATTAGGGGACAAAATTGCCTCAGGCAAAGCCCGCATTCTAAATAATCCGCAGGAGGGCGACAGCTTACAGGAAGGAGAAATCATCGTGACTGATTTGACCAATCCCGATTGGGATCCGATTATGAAAAAAGCGGCTGCCATCATTACCAATAAAGGCGGACGAACCAGCCACGCCGCCATTGTTGCCCGCGAACTGGGAACTGTAGCCATTGTGGGTTGCGGTAACGCCACCCAATTGATTCAAAACGGACAACAGATCACCGTTTCCTGTGCCGAAGGCAAAGAAGGAAATGTTTATGACGGAATTTTAAAATGGGAAATCACCGAACAGGATTTCAGTCAACTACAAATGCCCAAAACCGATCCCATGTTTATCCTGGCCGATCCCGAAAGGGCTTTCGAACTCAGTAATTATCCCAATCAGGGCGTGGGTTTAATGCGAATGGAATTTGCGATTTCAAATACGATAAAAATCCATCCTTTGGCTTTATGTGAGCCCGAAAAAATCACCGACAAAAAAATACTTGCCCAAATCAAGCGATTGACCAAAGGTTATGCGGAACCTCAAAATTATTTTATCGATAAACTGGCAGAGGCCGTATCGATTGTGGCAGCGGCCTTTTATCCCAAAGAGGTTATTGTTCGGATGAGTGATTTTAAAAGTAATGAATATGCCAACCTCATCGGCGGAAAATATTACGAACCCCAGGAAGAAAATCCAATGATTGGTTTTCGTGGCGCATCGAGATATTACAGCGATTTTTATCGAAAAGGATTTGCTTTAGAATGTGAAGCTATGAAAAAAGTACGCAACGAAATGGGATTAGGAAACGTAAAACTGATGATTCCGTTTTGCAGAACGATTGAAGAAGGTGAAAAAGTACTGGCCGAAATGGCAAAAAACGGACTGAAACAAGGGGAAAATAATCTGGAGATTTATGTGATGATCGAAATTCCGAGTAATGTGATTCTCGCAGACGAATTTGCCGCTCTTTTTGACGGTTTTTCGATTGGTTCCAATGATTTAACCCAACTCACCTTAGGGTTAGACAGGGATTCTGAACTGGTCAGTTATCTATTTAATGAACAGAATTCGGCCGTAAAAAACCTGATTAGGGAAACTATCCATGCCGCGAAACGTAACAATATAAAAGTGGGATTATGTGGCCAGGCACCCAGTGACCTTCCCAAATTCGCCCAGTTTTTAGTGGAGGAAAGCATCGACAGCATCTCCTTTAATCCTGATGCTCTGATAAAAGGGATTGAAAACATATTGGAATCCGAAAAGAAAAACACCGTACGATTATAACCCATTAAAATATAGCATTATGGAATCAACTTTCACGAATAAAGTGGTCATTGTTACGGGAGGAGCTTCAGGAATCGGCAGGGCTGCCGCAATTGCTTTTGCAAAAAAAGGAGCCAAAGTGGCCGTTGCCGATTGGACCGAAAATCAGGAAACCGTCGAACTCATTACCGCTTCCGGAGGCGAGGCCATTTTCATCAAATGCGATGTCTCTAAAGCTGATGATGTAAAAGCGATGGTCGAAAAAACCGTGGCTACTTTTGGCCGGCTGGATTATGCCTTTAATAATGCCGGAATAGAAGGTGCAGCTGCACCTTCAAAAGATTGCACCGAAGAAAATTGGGACAAAACCATTGGGGTAAACCTGAAAGGAATCTGGCTCTGCATGAAATATGAAATTCCGGAAATACTCAAACAAGGCAAAGGCGCCATCGTCAATTGTGCCTCGGTAGCCGGATTGGTGGGATTTGGTGGTGTACCGGCTTATGTCGCATCCAAACACGGTGTAGTCGGACTGACCAAAACAGCCGCTCTTGAATGTGCCCAACTCGGCATTCGGGTCAATGCCGTTTGCCCGGGGGTAATTCAGACCCCGATGATTGACCGGCTCACCGGAACCAATAAAGAAGCCATTGACCAATTTACCAAGTTAGAACCCGTTGGCCGTTTTGGCCAACCCGAAGAAATCGCCAATGCCGTGGTTTGGCTATGCTCCGACAAGGCATCATTTGTAACCGGTCATGCCATGGCCGTTGATGGCGGTTTTGTAGCCCAATAACTGATTTGACAAAATGAAACTAATAAATCTGTTATTAACACCCATGTTGATTTGATGATAAAATGTATCACTAAAAATTAAGTACAGATGAATTGGCACTTACTTTCTATCGATGAAGTATCCCAGCAGTTAGAAACCGCACCATCCGGTTTGGAGGAACATAATGCCTCAAAAAAACTCGCCCAATTCGGGAAAAATGAAATCATCCATAAAAAAAAGAACACGGTTTTGCGGATGTTGCTGCGACAACTGACCAATTTCATGATTCTTATTCTTATAGCTGTCGCCATTCTATCCGGATTTATTGGCGACATAACCGATACGATTATCATCATAGCCATCGTCATTATCAATGCTATAATTGGTTTTATACAAGAATACCGTGCCGAAAAAGCGATGGAAGCTTTACAAAAAATCATACCTAGTAATTCCAAAGTAACCCGCGGAGGAAATACCATCGAAATCCCAACCGTTGATTTAGTTCCGGGGGATTTGGTACTGCTGGAAGCCGGCAATCGAATTCCCGCCGATGTGCGTTTTATAGAAACCCACCAACTCAAAGTAGATGAATCGACACTCACGGGGGAATCGCACCATGCCGAGAAAACAACAACAGCACTTCCGGAAGGTAATTATTCATTGGGCGATCGTATCAATATGGGATTCAAAGGTACCTTTATCACCAATGGCCGTGGCACTGCTTATGTTACGGCAACAGGAAAAGAAACAGAACTGGGTCGCATCGCCGAAATGATTCAAATTCACGAATCCTTAACGCCTTTACAAATCAGATTGGCAGCTTTTGGCAAACGCCTTTCTGTGGTGATTTTACTCATTTGCACCATCCTTTTTGTGATTGGATGGCTGCGGGGCGAAAATCCCATCACGATGTTATTGACCTCCATTTCACTGGCTGTGGCTGCCATCCCCGAAGCCATGCCTGCCTTGATTACCATTGCACTTGCCTTTGGCGCCAAGCGACTGGTAAAAAGCAATACGCTTATCCGAAAACTTCCCGCTGTCGAAACATTGGGTTCTGTGACATATATCTGTACGGATAAAACGGGAACGCTGACCCAAAATAAAATGACTGTAAAAGAAATTATGGAAGTCCCGGATATCAAAATACACTCCCATGCTGTCCAGCAACAGCCTCTACTCTATGCCATGGTATTAAATAATGATGTCTCACAAAAAAAAGAAGGGGAATGGCTGGGTGATGCCACCGAAATTGCCTTGGTCGAGTATGCCTCAAAACATAAAATTAACAAAACCGAATTGGAAAAAATAATGCCCCGGGTTGCCGAATTTCCATTTGACGCTACCCGAAAATGCATGACCACTTTGCATCAAACGGAAAAGGGGTTCCTTGTCATTACCAAAGGTGCCGTAGATATTTTACTAGACAAATTAAATAAAAACCAAAAATCAGATAGTACTGAATTGGAGCACCAAGCAGATGAAATGGCCAAAAAAGGACACCGCGTCCTTGGCTTTGCCATAAAAGAAATAAAAAGTTTGCCGAAGTCTCCAAAAATGGAAGAAATAGAATCGGATCTTACTTTGATTGGTTTTGTGGGCATGATTGACCCACCAAGAGAAGAAGCCCTACAAGCCATCACAGAATGCAAAGAAGCCGGCATAATTCCCGTGCTGATAACCGGTGACCACAAACTCACCGCAAAAGCCATTGCTGAAGAACTGGGGATCATCAGCAATGAAAAAGACATCGTCCTGAGCGGTATCAAACTGGAAAACATGAGCGATCGGGAATTTACAGCCATTGTAGAAAATGTGCGTGTCTATGCCCGGGTCAATCCCGAACAAAAATTAAAAATCATCCATGCCCTTCAAGCCAAAGGCCAATTTGTTGCCATGACCGGTGACGGTGCCAATGATGCCCCGGCACTTAAAAAAGCGAATATCGGTATTGCCATGGGAATCAACGGTACCGAAGTCTCCAAAGAAGCGGCAGACATGATTCTCTTAGATGATAATTTTGCCACTATCGCCATTGCCATCAAACACGGACGAAAGATTTTTGATAATATCTTAAAATTCATCAAATACACCATGACCAGTAATTTTGGGGAAATCATCGCTATTTTTATGGCTCCTTTTTTTAACCTGCCTTTTCCCCTGGTAGCGATTCATCTTTTATGGATTAACCTGGTGACCGATGGCTTGCCCGGACTGGCATTGGCCTCAGAACCGGCCGAATCAAACATCATGAAACGCCCTCCCAAAGATCCCAAACAAAACATTTTTGCCGGCAAAATGGTTGCTCATATTTTATGGGTTGGATTTCTAATGGGAATGGTCACCCTTGGAATGCAAGCCTGGGCCCTTCAAACCGACAGAAATTGGCAAACCATTGCCTTTACAGTGCTTTGCTTTAGCCAGATGGGACATGTTCTGGCCATTCGCTCTGAACAGGAATCCCTTTTCAAAATTGGACTATTTTCCAATAAACCGCTATTGGCTGCATTACTGCTCACCGTGGTGCTTCAGCTATTGATTATTTATGTTCCTTTTCTAAATATCATTTTCAAAACCCATCCGTTGAGTGTATTCGATTTGTGCCTGACCGTTCTTGCCTCGAGTATCGTTTTTTGGGCTGTGGAAATAGAAAAATGGGTGTTTCGACGTCTTTCAGCTAAAAAGTAAGCTTTCATCTGGGTAGCAGTTCCTCTATTTCTTCAAAAAAAAGTTGTAAATTAGTATGTAATTTAAGACTGTCCCAAGTCTCGGGTTACAGCAACCTCTTTTTCGATGACCCATATTTGCATGGTAATTTACCTGCTGAAAGCGAACACTATATAAATTTAGAACATAATGAAAGGATCATTCAAACTTGGAAAAATTGCAGGTATCAGCATCTTTGTGCATTGGTCATTTTCTATACTCATTGCGTATATCATTTTTATCAATTATCGAACAGGGAATTCTACCTCCCAAATGCTTTGGTCTTTGGCTTTCATTCTGTCGATTTTTTTTACGGTGGTGCTGCACGAATTGGGACACGCCCTGGCAGCAAAAAAATTTGGTATTCAAACCAAAGACATTACCTTATTGCCCATCGGTGGATTGGCACGACTGGAAAGCCTTCCCGAAAAGCCAAAAGAAGAATTAATCGTGGCTATTGCGGGTCCTTTGGTCAATGTGGCTCTGGCTATTCTGACCGGGATTTTCATTGATTTTCCGGATAATCCGGAAGCCTTATCGCTACAACTGTCTAAAGGAATCAATGCCGATACCTTTTTTCTGAACTTCTACATGGTAAATATTTTTTTGGCAATTTTCAATATGATTCCGGCATTTCCCATGGACGGGGGACGTGTGCTGCGCGCCTTATTGGCCTTTCAATTTGAAAAACACATTGCGACACAAATTGCGGCCCGGATAGGGCAACTGCTGGCATTGGGTTTTATTGCATTGGGATTTTTTGTCAATCCGTTTCTCATTCTTATTGGCGTTTTTGTGATCATGGGAGCACAAATGGAAGCCGAATTTACCCAATCTAAATTTGTGCTTAAAGGCTATAAAGTAAGGGATATTATTATGAAACAATACCAATCCCTTGATGCCAATGAACCCTTGAAAACAGCCGTCGGCCTGTTATTGGACAGCCAGTCGAAAAACTTTTTGATTACCGAAAACCAGGAACCTGCAGGCACGCTGAATCGAGATCAAATTATTATGGGACTCTCAGAACACGGCGAAAATGCCCCCATACATACGGTGATGAATCAAAATTTAATTTTCCTTGATGCCAATGCCCAACTCGAAAGCCTATTTGAACTCATCTATAAAAATAAAACCAACCTGTTATTGGTCATGGAAAACAATGAATTGGTGGGCACCTTAGATACCGAGAATCTGGTGGAGTTTCTTTTGATCAAAGAAGTCGAATCAAAAAAAGGGCTATGATAGAAAATCCCAATTATAACAGCAATACGGAAAAGCTTGTTTTGGTGCATAGCGGAAACGACTACTTTTCCCGTTTGGAACAGCTCATCCATGATGCCCAATATGAAATTCATTTTCAGTGCTATATTTTTGATTATGATACCAGCGGAAAAAAAATCATAGAAGCCCTGAAAGATGCGGCTATGCGACATGTAAAAGTGTACCTGCTTTTGGACGCTTTTGGTTCTATGGCGTTTCCTGATACCGTAATCGAAGAGCTGACTGCAACAGGAATCCATTTTCGTTTTTTCTCCCCATTTTTCTCTTTCAATTCCTTTTATATCGGCAGACGGTTGCACCATAAAATAGTAGTTTTGGATGCCCAACTGATTTTGATTGGCGGAATTAACATCGCCGAAAAATACCAAGGCACTGCCAAAGATACACCGTGGTTGGATTATGCTGTTCTGGTTCAAGATGAAATTATAGCCAAAATACTTCAATTAGTTTGCAGGAATCTGTTTTTTAAAAACAGGCATCTCTCCCGACATAAAATGATCACTCTTTTTTATACACCAGAAGAAAATTCGATTAAAATCATCCAAAACGATTGGTTGAAAAGAAAAAATGAAATTTACAAAGCCTATTTAACTGCCTTTGGTCAGGCCAAAAACGAAATTATCATTGTGGGAAGTTATTTTCTGCCGGGCAGAAGACTCACCAAGGCACTGAAAAAAGCAGCCCAAAACAAGATAAGTATAAAGCTGATTCTTTCCGGGATTTCGGATGTAAAACTTTCCCAAAGAGCCACCTATCACATTTATAATAAGTTGTTGCGAAACAATATCGGACTATACGAGTACCAAACTTCTGTACTTCACGGAAAAGCAGCTGTGGTAGACGGGCATTGGACGACGATTGGCTCTTTCAACCTCAACAATCTCAGTACTTTTGGGAGTCTTGAAATGAACGTGGAGATAAAATCAACCGCTTTTTCAACGGCCTACAGCAGCCATCTCTACGGGATTATGGAGCAATGCCAAAGAATTACACCTGAATCCATCAAAAAAAGAAATACAATCTATTCCCATTTTGTCAATTGGTTATCGTATTGGACAGCTAAATTTCTCCTTACTCTGGTGACTTATTTTCCTTTTAAGCGATTCCGCAATTTCTTTTAGCAATAGAAACATTAATTTTTTTTAAAGACAGTAAAAGTGATTTATGACTCCCTATCCGACTTTCTGTTTTTATTCGTATCTTGTTTTTTCATTCACTACAAAATTCAAAAAATATGAAAAAAGTTCTTTTAGTATTTGCCCTTACATTGTTAATCGCTTCCTGTAAAGAAGAAACCAAAGACAAAGTAGAAGAAGCCACAGAAGCTGTTGGCTCAGACATGAAACAAAACGTTGACACCGTCAAGGTAAAAATGGATATTGCTATCGACACGGCTAAGAGCAAAGTAAAAAAAGTAATCGGGAAAGGCGCCGAAAAAGTGGAAGAAACAGCCAAAGACGTAAAAGAATCTGTCAAAGAATAGTAAACCCAAAGCCCTCATAATTAAAATCTTGAGGGCTTTGTTTTTGATAAATTACTTCTTTATCCGGACTGCCCATAATCACAGCAATCCGATATTAATTGCAGATACCAATAGGTCATAAATTTTTATTTTAAGGTCTTCTACCGGTTATTATTCGGTATAAAACAACAATGATAGCTATGACAAGCAGAATATGGATTAAACTTCCAACTGCATGTGCGAAACCAAAAAAACCTACTGCCCAACCAATCAGCAAAATAACAACTATTAACCAAACTAAATCTTTCATAATCATATGATTTACAATTAAAAACATTAAGTTACGCTTTTATTTTTTACTATGGGCAAATAATGTCGTACTATTTTTCAGTAAATGAACTTATTCTGAAACCGGAATTTGTGTACTGATGGCAATACGGTTGTATGTTCCACCGCCTGAATAGAAAAAGAAGATTTCCCTTTGCGGTTGAATGCATCGATATCGGTCATCCACCAATTCCCAAGGGCAAATTGGATGATTTGTTCCATTCCTTTGTCATCCAGATAAAAGAGGCGCAAACAGCCTTTTGCTACAAAATAAAGATGGAGACAAAAAGTCCCTTCGGTCACCAACAGCTGCTTTTTGGACAAATAAAATTCCGTAAAAAATGCGGTTATCTGCTATAAAGTGGCATCGTTGAGTGCAATATGTTTTTTGAGGTGGTGTATTAGTATTTCAATCATCTTACAATTCCTTGAATAACCGTTTTGGTTCACGAAGTTAGGTTTTCTGACAAATAAAAAAGTCCTTTTAATAATTTGTAACCAAAATTGCATCTTTTTAAGAAAATAATGTATAACTTTATCGTATAAGTAATTGCTTACATTGAAATTTATCTGATAATCTGTATCATTTTTTTAAGACGGGACAAATCATGAAAAAATTATTTCCAATCTGATTAAAACCGATTTTACAAATTAAATATATGGAAACTAAATTAGCTAAGAAAAAAGATTTCTCCGGTTGGTTTCTGATAATTGCCATTTTTATCACTGTTACTTTATTATCAGTGATGGGGTATAGAAACTATCATTCAAATGAAAAGAATATTTTTTTATCGGAAAGGGATTGTGAAATCATCAAATTAAAAGGGAGTATAATTCATTTGGATGAAGTGCTTACCATGTCAGCACGGATGGCTGCTGAAACAGGGAATGTGCGTTGGGAAAAACGGTATCGACTGTATGAAATAAAATTAGATAGTGTCATAAACAAATTAAAAATGAATGCACCATCTACATTGATAGGAGAGTTTGTTCGAAGTACCGATTCTGCCAATACCAGATTAGTCGAAATGGAGAACAAGGCGTTTTATTTTGTTCATAGAAATCAGCTTGTTGATGCACGGTCAGTCTTGTTTAGTGATGAATACGAGAAACAGAAAACAATATATAAGGCAGGTATGGATCAACTTGCTTCTCAACTGGATATTTTTTTTAAAGAGCGAAAAAATGTTTTGAAAGAAAGTTTTCATTCAGAATTATGGATAATGGGATTCATCATATTCATTCTTTCACTTGGATGGCTTTTTGTATTCCGATTTCAAAATCAATCAAAATCGTATCTACTCAATTCTATTCGCTTACAAGAAGAGCTTAATGATCTAAAAGAAAAAAAGGCAATGAAGTTAGCTATTGCAAACAAAGAACTCAAAAGTTCGGAAAAAAAACTGATTGAGATCAATAAAGAATTAGAGTCTTTTTCTTATTCTGTTTCTCATGACTTACGTGCCCCGCTACGTGCTATCAATGGGTATTCACAAATACTCAATGAAGATTATGGCAAAAAGTTAGATCAAGAAGGTATATGCATCCTTGAAACAATAAGATCCAATGCAACCAAAATGGGAACGCTCATAGATGACCTGCTTGCTTTTTCCCGTCTCGGACGAAAAGAGATACTAAAAACAGAAGTAGATATGAATAAACTAATCGAAAGCGTGATCAATGAAATGAATAAATCAATAACGCACAAGGCAGAAATCAATACAGCCAATCTCCATAAAGTGAAAGCAGATTACAGTTTGCTTAACCAGGTAATGTTCAACCTTGTTTCGAATGCTATTAAATACTCTTCAAATGGTGAAAATCCTGTTATAAAAATTGAATCGAAAGAGGAAAATGATGAAATTGTATTTTCAGTGAACGATAACGGCGCGGGTTTTGACATGCAATATGCCGATAAATTGTTTGGTGTATTCCAGCGTCTGCACTCAGACGAAGAGTTTGAAGGAACAGGAGTGGGTCTGGCAATTGTTCAACGAATTATCAACAAACACGGAGGAAAGGTATGGGCAGAAGGAAAAGTAAATGAAGGATCGACATTTTTTTTCTCATTAACAAAAAACTAAAACAACATGAACAGCAAAATACAAATTCTTTTAGTGGAAGATAATAAGAGCGATGCCGAATTAACCATTCGTGCGCTGAAAAAAAACAATCTGGCAAACGAATTAACCCACGTGAGAGACGGAGCGGAAGCTCTGGATTTTATCTTTGCGCAAGGCAGATATTTCGACCGAAAAATAGATGACATCCCAAATGTAATTATATTGGATTTGAAAATGCCGAAAGTAAACGGCATCGAAGTGTTGCGGAGAATAAAATCAGATGAGCGTACAAAAAAAATTCCCGTTGTTATGCTTACCTCTTCCAAAGAGGATCCGGATATTGAGGAATGCTACCGCTTGGGCGTAAACAGTTATGTGGTGAAGCCCGTGGAGTTTAACCATTTCGTTAAAGCGATAACCGATTTGGGATTGTACTGGATGATATTAAACCAACCTCCACATTAATACACACACCATGGATGATACATTGAGAATATTAATACTTGAGGACAATAAAAACGATGCCGATTTGCTTCAGCGTGAACTGAAGAAATCCGGATTGGTTTTCGTTTCGGAAATTGTTGAAACACGGGACACTTTTGAAAACGCACTTCATAACTTTAAACCCAATATCATATTATCCGATTATCATCTTCCCTCATTTGATGGCAAGACTGCTTTTCTCATTAAGGAAAAAAAATATCCAACTATTCCGTTTATTATTGTTTCTGGCGCTATTGGGGAAGAAAATGCAGTGGAACTCATTAAAAATGGTGTTACTGATTACACCATAAAGGACCGATTATTTGCGTTGCCTCCCAAAATAACCCGCGCACTGGAAGAAGCTAAAGAAAAGAAAGAAAATAGAGAAGCCAATGAACGCTTCTCCCTGGCCTCCAGTGCCTCCAACAATATCATTTACGAATGGAAGATAAACGATGACGTCGTTTGGCGGAATGACGCCTATTACAATTTAATGGGGACTAAAAAAGGGAAACAGTGGTCTGAGCATTCAAGTTGGACAAATTCTATTCATCCTGATGACCGTGATGGAGTTATGAACGGTCTTTCCGATTTTTTTGAAAGCAAAGAAATTTTTTGGTCAGGTGAATATCGTTATCTGGATAATAAAGGAAAAGTTTATTATTTTTATGATAAGGGTTATTTACTCCGCGACCAAAACGGAAAGCCCATTAGAATGGTGGGAGCGATAGCTGATATTACCAACCTAAAAGATCATATAACCCAGCTCAAAGAAATGATTTTTATGATTTCCCATAGAGTAAGACTACCCATTGCAAATATTTTAGGCCTAACTGATGCACTTGATGAGTCAATAAATGATCCAATGGAATTTAAAAAAATAGCCGATTATATGAAACAATCCGCAATTGATCTTGAAGAGTTTACGCATGAATTGAATCATTTTATTCAAAACTCAAAAGATAAAGCAGAAAATGAAATATAGGGATAATAAGTAAGACTTTATGTGCTACCTTATTTCTCGGTTTTATATTCCAAAGCACAATTCTTAATAATTGCAACGAATACCCCCTGCCAATATATTGTTCATGGAAAAGTATAGTATTTATAGTTGTGCAATCATATTGCAGAAAATCCAGATAATTTAGGATCAAGTTCAAAAGTTGGGGATTGGCCAAAAAGATTAGATAATCTGAATAGGGAGAAATCTTTTTTCTGATTCTATTTTTCACTTACAATATGGACTTTGTTTGAAGTGTTTTTGCAATTCGACATTTACTTGTTTGACAATAAAAATAAGTTGTTATTTTAAACTCCATTTAAGTAGAGTGTAAAAGAAATTTTTTTACAATCGTTTCTTTAGCGTTAATTCCAGTATTTACCTAATTAATTTTAGGGGTTTAGAGAATTCCATATTCCATAGAAATTCATCTTTCAAATTTTTTTTAAAACTAATACATAAGTAAAAAACTACTTTTTTGTTTTAACCATGTATTTTATCGATAATATTTGCAGTTTAAAATGAAAAATTATAATTTTAAGTACCGAATTAAAAGTCCTAAATGGTCTTAAATAAATTTTGAATTCCTTAAACGCCTGATTGAATAAGTTGATAACACAACAAATATTTTAGGGTATTTAAAAGAAACAGTCACTGAAGTGTATTAAAAAAATAATTAGAAAGATGAAAACAGACGATAAACAAAACGAGGTGTTTTTGTTCATAGGTGGATTTTTTGTTACTGCTGCGATTTTATCAGGAGTTATTTTAATGTTGGTTTCAATTTACGAAATTTATGATTTTTCATAATAAGTCAGTCATAAAGAATAATAAAAACTGACAAGCGATATCAAAAGGAACTATACCTATAGCTGCTTTAAATAGCATTTGCAGATCAAAAATACTTACTCTCCGATTTTACTAAATATCTTTCAACAAAAGATAAACCCGTTTGAATTTCTCAAAACGTTGTTCGTAGATTTCTTTGTGATTTTTATTTGGTAAAAAATGTTTTTCCTACTTTATTTGCCCTATGTTAATTTCAAACCGTTTAGAAAATGACACCAAATAAGCAAACCGTGGAAAAATATATGGAGGGTTTTAGAACCGACAACCATGAAATGATCCTTTCCTGTTTAACGGATGACATTGTCTGGGAAATGCCGGGGATTTACAGGCATGTTGGAAAAGACGAATTCGATAAAGAAATCGAAAACGAAAATTTCACAGGCAGTCCCAGCATTCAAATTCTAAAACTGATTGAAGAAAATAATGTTGTCATTGCAGAAGGGGCCGTACAGGGAAAAATGAAAAACGGGAATACTTTAGACGCTGTATTTTGTGATGTTTTTGTAATGGAAAACGGCAAAATAAAACAGCTCACATCCTACCTCATGTCAAAAAACGCGTCCTTAAAATTTGAATAATACTACAGTCAAACCAAATCCGGATAACCTCTTTTGAAACCGTTTCAAGGAGGTTTATTTTTGGATACAAAATATCAAATCGATTTATAACTATTGCGGTATTCCAAAGGGGTTCGTTTGATAAAACGGATGAACAACCGGTGAAACAGACTGATACTGTTGAATCCGCATTGATAGCCAATTTCAGAAACCGTCAGTTCTTTTTCTATCAGGAGTTGACAGGCCAGCGCGATTCTAAATTCATTCAAAAAAGTCACAAAGGTTTTATTATGCACTTTTTTGAAATACCGGCAAAAGGACACTTCGGTAAGCCCGACCAAACCGGCCACTTCCGAGAGCTGTATTTTAGACTGGATGTTGTTTTTTACATAGGCCTGAATCACACTGATTCGGTCGCTGTCCTCGGTAGTAATATTGGTTTTAAAACCGGGGGAAGACAAAAGGCTATATTCTTTCTTCGCTGACAATTCGTTCAGTAATTCCAGAAAACGCAGCAATTTTTCAAATGGAGGCAATCCCGCCAGTGCCATCATGCGTTCTTCCATTTGAACCGCCGTGGCAGAAGGAAATTTAATACCCCGCGAAGACAATTCGAGCATTTTCTTAATGGCATAAAATTCCGGTTTTTGCAGCCAGTCATCGCCCAGCAAATTTTCATTCCACTGGATAATCACCGCTTGCACCTGGCTGGTTTGTGCGCCAACCGTTTTCCACGAATGCGGCAGATTAGCTCCTACCAACACCAAATCACCTTCCCTGAAATTGTGAATGCTGTCACCGATATACCGCATCCCGCTGCTACTGATGATATACGTCAGTTCATACTGCGGATGAAAATGCCAGGAAGCCGGAAATTCAGTATCCTGAAATACCGAAACGCGCAAGGAATGTTCATTCGCATTCATTACATCTCTATAGGCTGCTTTCACTACAAATGATTTAAAGGGTTTATACCAATTACGGCAACAAAAATATACTTTTTTTTAAAACCAAAACGGCAACAAAAGCATAAAAATGAGATAAAATAGTGCACAATTTAGATAATTAAGTCAATAGCGAAAATATACATTAGCCTTAATTTTACCTGAATTATTTTCGAAACAAATAATAACAAAACGAATACCTTAGCATATGACTGATAAAGAATTACAAATACAGGACATCGAACTGTTTAAACTGGTTAGTGTTTTAAAGAAACCCATATCCGATGCGACGCACACCCTGAGCGAGATTTCGTTTGTGGTATTGCGTTTAAAACTCCGCAACGGCATTGTGGGGGAATCTTATTTATTGTCCTTTCAATACTCCCCCGAAGCGATTAAAGGCGCTTTGAAAGACTGTAAGGATGCAGTGATTGGGCATTCGGCAAACGAAACCGGACTGGTGTTTGACAAGCTGAATCATTTACATGAATATTTTGGCCAAAACGGATTATTGCGCTGGGTTCTGGGTGCCATCAATATCGCCATGTGGGATGCCTGGGGGAAAGCCTTGCAACAACCGCTTTGGAAATTATGGGGTACGCACAAAGAAAAAGTCTCCCTGTATGGTTCCGGTGGCTGGATCTCCTACTCTATTGATGAATTGATCGAAGAAGTGACCAATTATGTAGACCGTGGCTTCAAAGCGGTTAAAATAAAAGTAGGTTCCCCAGACTGGAAAACCGATGTGGAGCGTTTGAAAAAAGTACGGGAAGCCGTTGGAGACAACGTCAATATCATGATTGATGCCAATCAGGGAATGAAATTACCGGAGACCATCCGATTGGCTAAAGCTGCCAACGACCTGAATATCTATTGGTTTGAAGAACCTTTGCACCATGAAAATTTTGATGGCTATCAAACCCTGAAGAATCAAACGGGAATTTCTTTGGCCATGGGAGAACGGGAATTCAACACCCAGCCACTGATTGAATTAATCAAACGCAGGGCGATCGATATCTGGCAACCGGATATCCTACGAATTGGTGGTGTGGAAGCCTGGAAGGAAAGTGCGGCTATCGCAGCCGGATTTCATATTCCGGTATTGCCCCATTATTACAAAGACTACGATGTGCCTTTATTGTGTACTATCCCGAATGGAGTGGGTGCCGAGTCTTTCGATTGGATTGATGATTACATTGACAATCCGATGCTGATAAAAGACGGTTTTGCCTATCCACATCAACAACCGGGATGGGGCTTTAATTTTATTGACGATTATTTGAAAAAAATATAGGCTATGGGCGCAAACGCTTTTTCACTCGAAGGAAAAACAGCACTGATTACCGGTGGCGGTACCGGCATTGGTTTGGGGATTGCCAAAGAATTTATTAAGGCCCATGCCAAGGTAATTATCACAGGACGCCGGGAAGACATCTTGAAAAATGCCTGTGCCGAATTAGGCGAAAACGCAAATTATGTCGTGAGTGATTTGAGTGTGCTGGGCACAATTCCGGAGCTGGTGACAAACATTGAATCTAAATTTGACAGTATTGACATATTGGTGAACAATGCCGGCATCCATTTAAAAAAATGGGCACAGGACACCACCGATGAAGAATTCTTTAATATCATTCAAACCAATTTATTGAGCGTATTTGCCTTGACCCGTGAAGTGGCTAAAGGTATGATTCAAAGAAAAAGCGGTTCTATTATTTTAATCAGTTCGATGGCGGGTTTATTTGGTATTGACAGGGTTTCGGCTTACGGAACTTCCAAAACTGCCCTGATTGGTTTGATGAACAATCTGGTAACCGAGTATTCACGTGATAATGTAAGAGTCAATTGTATCGCCCCGGGATGGATTACTTCGGATATGTTTCTGAATGCCATTAGCCAGGATACAGACCGCAAACAAAAAATCATCAATCGAATCGCCTTACCCGACTTTGGTACACCCGAAGATATTGGTAATGCCGTTGTTTATCTCAGTTCGCATGCCGGCAGGTATGTCACCGGTGTAGTACTTCCTGTAGATGGTGGTGCGACGGTAAATTTTTAATTATTGCATTTGTTTGGTGTAATTTTATCTTAGTATACGGAATAGCACTCCGTCAACTTTTTACAGTTACACCAAACAAAACAATGTTATAGACTAAAAAAGAAATTCTTAAGGCCTCAGCTCTTTTTCTTCCTCAAATAATAATTTAATATTCTCATACGAGTTTTTCAATAGGTTCGGAATTTCTTCAGGATGAACCCAAGCCACTTTTTCGATACCTTCTTCTAGTTGTCCCTGAGGAATTCCATCAAAATCGGATTGCATTTCGAACCAGTGCGTAATTTTAAGTTTGTACCTGCCATTTCTTTTGAAAACATGATAGGTTTTTTGCAGTTTATTTGTAATTCGTAGCAAATTTACCCCAGTTTCCTCTTCCACTTCCCGCATGGCAGTGCTCTCAATATCCTCCCCTTTTTCAATTCCGCCTTTAGGCAGATCCCATTTTCCGTTTCTAAAAATGAATAAAACCTCCCCTTTTTTATTATAAACCAAGCCTCCTCCCGCTTTATTGACAGGGATTTTTGATTTTAAAGTCTTCATAATTTCCTTTTCATCCGGATGATAAAGACAGGCTTTCTGAATTTTATTCTGAAAAATTTTGACTATAAGTTGCTTTATATCAATACTTTCCAATAAAAACAATTGAAAATCGGTTTCTTTTGATATTTTATTTGTCAAAAAAAGTGGTTTGTCGTTCACAAAAACTTTATACATTTGTACTATGATTTTTAATAAAGATACAGCCGAAAAAACAGCCGAATTGCTTTTACAAATAAATGCAATTAAATTGAATCCAGGAAATCCTTTTACATGGGCTTCCGGGTGGAAATCCCCTATTTACTGTGATAACAGATTAATTCTCTCATTCCCAGCCATAAGAAATTATGTTCGCGATGAGTTTGCCAAAAATATCGAAAAACAATTCGGTAAACCGGATGTAATTGCCGGTGTAGCCACAGGGGCCATCGGAATTGGGATGCTGGTTGCGGAAAGTTTGGGATTACCTTTTGTATATGTGCGTCCGGAACCTAAAAAACACGGGAGAAAAAACCAGGTGGAAGGTTTCTTGCAAAAAGGGCAAAATGTAGTCGTGGTTGAAGATTTAATCAGTACCGGAAACAGCAGTTTACTTGCCGTTGAAGCTTTACGCGCGGCCGGTGCCAACATTAAAGGTATGGTTGCCATTTTTACCTATGGTTTTGACGTGGCCAACGAAAACTTTAAAAATGCCCATCTTGATTTATATACTTTGAGTAATTACCAAAATTTATTGAATTTGGCTGTAGCCAAAAAATACATTACGGAGAAAGAAGAAGCCACTTTACGTGAATGGAGTGTGAATCCGTCTACTTGGGATATCGTTACAAATTAAAAAACAAATCAATTTTACAGATGAATTTACAAAGTCCAAAGGTTACTGTCGAAAAATCGGCGCAGGAACTATTCGATTTGTTGACTGATGTCAAAAATTTCGAAAGATTAATGCCTGAAAACATTGCTAAATTTGAAGTTATTGGTGACGATTCTTTTATTTTCGGATTGAAAGGAATGCCTGAAATCCAACTTAAAATGAAAGAAAAAGTGGCTCCAAATAAAGTAGTTTTAGGAGCTGCAAGCGACAAATTACCTTTTACTTTGGTAGCTAATATCGATACGGTTTCTGACAATTCCAGTGCCGTGCAATTGGATTTTGAGGGTGATTTCAATCCGATGATGGCGATGATGGTAAAAGGGCCAATCGGTAAGTTTATAGAGACCCTGGCCGTAAATATGGGAAAGTTTTAAAACAATTCCCTTTACAATACAAAAGAACCTTTTAGTTTTCGCTAAAAGGTTCTTTCATTTAGTACAACATTTGAATTTCTTTGATCTCAAATTCAGAAACCGAATCATCCTCTAAAAGCAGTTGCAATCTTCCCAAAGGAGAAACCCCTTTAATAATTCCCATAAATTTTTCCCCTGCATTATTTTTGAAAGGCATCGGAATTCCTTTTTTGAAAAGCCTTCCGGCATATTCATTCCACAACACATCCGGATTTTGATTTATTAACTTACAATTCTCTTCCATTTTAGTTACAATCACCAAAAGCAATTCTTCCTTATCAAAAGTACACTTACAAATCACCGCCAAGGACGACGCTTTAGGCAGCAGATCAAAATTAATCTGATTGACATTCAAGCCCAAACCTACGATGGAATTGATCATTCCGTCACTTTTAATATTATTTTCAATCAGAATGCCACCAATTTTACTATTGTATGACATAATGTCGTTGGGCCATTTTATGCTTAAATCTGGAATATCAAATGTTTCTAAGGCCTGAACAACGGCTAACGCCACGGCAATATTCAGATTGTAAATTTGATGGATATCTTTCAAACAATCTTTCACAAAAACACTCATTATTAGATTCTTACCAGATTCAGAAATCCAAACACCCCCCATCTGTCCCCTCCCTTTCGTTTGATTTTCAGCGGTAACGACGGTAAAGTTTTCTAAGTCCTGAGTATTCGATAATCCTTTAAGAAACTCATTAGTAGAATCTATGGCATCGAGTTTGATTAGTTTCATAATATCTTTTTTTGTGTAACAGAATTTAATATTATGTTAAGGTTCAAAAATAATCACAAAAAATGGTAACTTTACAAACTTATCTTAAAAATAATTCATGACGAAAAAGACTATAAACAATGATGTATTATTGGCAAACATCATTAAAGGAATCGAAGAAGTAAAAGGGAATGACATCGACATCCTTGATTTAAGAGAAATAGACACCGCTGTTTGCGACTATTTTATCATCTGCAATGGAAACTCAAACACTCAGGTAAACGCCATTGTAAACTCCATACAAAAAACCGTTTCAAAAGAATTAAAAGACAAACCTTGGCATGTTGAAGGAACCGACAACGCCGAATGGGTTTTAATGGACTATGTGCACATTGTAGTACACGTTTTCCAAAAACAAATTAGAGAATATTATAACATTGAGAGTTTGTGGGGAGATGCAAAAATCACCACCATTCCAAATAAATATTAAAGAAAGACACCAAAAATGGCTAAAGAGAATAACCCGAATCCAAATAAATTTAGAGTTAGTCCATGGCTAGTTTACACTGCCATATTATTGATATTTTTATTCATTAGCTTTGTAACTGGAGGATCTAGTTTTCAAGAACCTGCCCAATTAAAATCGTCTGACATTGATACCATGTTAGCGAATGGACAAATTAAAAATGTTATCATTTTTAATAACAAAGATGCAGAAATTTATCTTTCTGATGCTGCATTAAAAGATCCTGCAAATAAAAAAGTAGCAAAAGATGTTTTAGACAGACCTAATAAAGGGCCGCATTATATCACAAAATTTGGAGATCTTAAATCTTTTCAAGACAAATTAGACAAAGCCAAGGCAGAAAAAAAATTAAATGATTATGATTTTAAAGATGCCAGCAATTGGTCTGATATCCTTATCAGCTTACTTCCTATCATCATTATCATAGCCGTATGGATTTTTATCATGCGTAAAATGTCTGGCGGCGGTGCTGGCGGAGGAGGACAAATTTTCAATATCGGAAAATCAAAAGCGAAACTTTTTGACGAAAAAACAGATATTAAAACCACCTTTAAAGATGTAGCCGGACTGGAAGGGGCTAAAGAAGAAATACAAGAAATTGTAGAATTCCTGAAAAATCCTGAAAAATACACTAACCTTGGAGGTAAAATTCCAAAAGGAGCTTTATTGGTAGGACCTCCGGGAACCGGAAAAACTTTATTGGCAAAAGCTGTAGCCGGTGAAGCACAAGTACCGTTTTTCTCTTTGTCAGGTTCTGATTTTGTTGAAATGTTTGTAGGCGTTGGAGCCTCACGTGTGCGTGATTTATTCAAACAAGCCAAAGAAAAATCCCCTGCCATCATTTTTATCGATGAAATTGATGCAGTGGGTAGAGCCAGAGGAAAAAGCAATATGTCTGGCGGGAATGACGAAAGAGAAAACACGCTGAACCAATTACTGACAGAGATGGACGGTTTTGGAACCAACTCCAAAGTAATCGTATTGGCAGCAACCAACAGAGCCGATGTCCTGGACAAAGCCTTAATGCGTGCCGGTCGTTTTGACAGACAAATTTATGTAGACTTACCGGATATTCGTGAGCGTGCTGAAATTTTCAAGGTTCACTTGGCTCCGTTGAAAAAAGCAGAAGGCCTTGATTTAGACTTTTTAGCAAAACAAACCCCTGGTTTTTCAGGAGCTGATATTGCCAATGTATGTAACGAAGCAGCATTGATTGCCGCCAGATACAACAAGACTGCAGTAGAAAAACAAGATTTTCTGGATGCCGTAGACAGAATTGTAGGCGGACTGGAAAAGAAAAACAAAATTGTTACCCCGGAAGAAAAGAAAGCCATTGCTATTCACGAAGCAGGTCACGCAACCGTAAGCTGGATGTTGGAACATGCTGCTCCGTTAATAAAAGTGACTATCGTTCCCAGAGGACAAAGTTTAGGGGCCGCCTGGTACTTACCAGAAGAGCGTTTAATTGTTCGCCCGGATCAAATGTTGGATGAAATGTGTGCTACGATGGGCGGAAGAGCTGCCGAAAAAGTAACTTTCAACAGAATTTCTACCGGTGCATTGAGCGATTTAGAAAAAGTAACCAAACAAGCCCGTGCCATGGTAACCATTTATGGTTTGAATGACAAAATAGGAAATGTTACTTATTATGACTCTACCGGACAAAGTGAATATAGTTTTGCTAAGCCTTATTCTGAGGAAACGGCAAAAATTATCGATACCGAAATTTCATCACTCATTGAAAGTCAATACAAAAGAGCCATTAAGATATTGGAAGAAAATAAAGACAAACTAAATCAGTTGGCCGATATCCTGATTGAAAAAGAAGTAATCTTCAAAGATGACCTTGAAACTATTTTCGGAAAAAGAACTTTTGATAAAAATTTGGATGAAGTCGTTTCATAACTGACATCAAATTTTAACTATTTTTTAAAATCTTAATTCAAAATCTACTTTTGAATTAAGATTTTTTTATCTTTGAACGTTTTCATTTAACATACAAAGTACCTTTACAAAATATGAGTCTTTTTAGAAAATTTTTTGGTTCTAGCAATTCGGCTTCAGAAGAAGAAAAAGAGAACGAATTTCTCAGATCATCTGCTGATACTAATATGTCTATAGACGAACAGTTCATCTTTAACTTCAAGAAAAATGGAGGTAAATTTTTGTACTGTGAAAACCAGGAAGAACTAAAAGAACAATTCGAAAATATTCTGGAAGAAAACGATTGGTTTGAAAGTGAAGTTTTATGTTACGACACTAAATTATTTAGTTTATTAGACGAAAACAAACTTAACTACAACAAACCCCAAAATCCAAAATTCTTATTCGCCACCTGTGAAAACCTGATTGCGGAAGAAGGATCTGTACTATTTTCTTCCAATCAGATAAAACAACACAAACCAAACGAATTACCTGCCAACATTATTGTTTATGCCACTACCCGTCAAATATTGGCTGCAAAAAGTGATGGACTGAGTGCTATTAAAAAAAAATACGAAAGAAATTACCCTACCAATATTACGACCATAAAATATTTTGAAAAAGCAAAAGAAGAAGACTTTACCCAATACGGGAGTTCTGCCAAAAATCTTTATTTATTGCTTTTAGAAGATTTTTAAGATGAATGAAACCTTAAAAAGAGCTATATCAGGTGCTATATATATTATTTTATTAATAACATCGATATTATATTCTACCCAAAGTTTCTTAGTCCTTTTTGGCATCTTTATGCTCATCGCTACCTTTGAATTTTGTAGCCTCGTTCAGATTAACAAAATTTTCCCTCTGGTTTTCGTTTCTCTTTTTTACACAGCAATAACCTTAATCAGTTATTACAAAATTGAGACTGAAAACGGCATCAATATATTGATGTCACAAAACGTAAAACTAAGCATCAATATAAATCAGCTTGATATCATATTACTTGCAATCACATTATTGGTATCCATTAAATGTATTGCTTTTTTGTTTAGCGACACGATTCAAACCATAAGCAAGACCTCTAAATACATCTACCTGTTAGGCTATATCGTATTACCTTTTATCTTTATCACCAAAATTTCTTTTGGTGTTAAAGACTACAATCCAAAAATTATCATCGGTTTATTCATACTCATCTGGACCAATGACACCTTTGCCTACCTTGTAGGAAAATCAATTGGAAAACATAAATTATTAGAAAAAGTTTCCCCTAAAAAAACCATCGAAGGTTTCTTGGGAGGGGTAGTATTTGCCGTTTTTGCCGGGTTTTTAATTTCGAAATTGTATATAAGACCAAATCCTAATTTCAGCGAAAAATCCATTTTTATCTGGACTATAATCGCCCTGATCGTAGGAGTTTTTGGAACAATTGGAGACTTAATCGAATCCAAATTCAAACGTATTGCCGGCGTAAAAGACAGCGGTAACATTATGCCCGGACACGGAGGTGTACTAGATAGACTAGATAGTGTTATATTTGTAGCACCAATTGTATTTACATTTTATCAAATTTTAAATTATGTTTCATAAAGAAGGAACCAAGACCATTCTATTAGGTATTATTTTCACTGCGATTCTGCTATTAGTATCTGACAATTTCATTGAAATCATCTGGCTTAAAAAAAGCATCCAAATTGCTGCTTTTTTGATATTGATTATCATTTTACAATTTTTTAGAAATCCTAAAAGGACTTTTCCGCTTAATGAAAATCATATCCTCGCTCCGGTTGATGGTAAAGTCGTGGTAATAGAAGAGGTTTTTGAAAGTGAATATTTTAAAGACAAACGCATACAGGTTTCTATTTTCATGTCGCCAATAAATGTGCACGTAACCCGTTATGCTATTAGTGGTATTGTAAAATTCAGCAAGTACCATCCCGGTAAATTTCTGGTTGCCTGGCATCCGAAAGCGAGTGAGGAAAATGAAAGAACTACTGTTGTGGTCGAAAACGAAACTTTTGGGGCTATTTTGTACCGTCAGATAGCGGGAGCTTTGGCCAAACGAATTGTGAATTATGCAGAGGAAGGCATGCAAGTCATTCAAGGTACCGATGCCGGTTTTATCAAATTTGGATCCAGAGTAGATTTATTTTTACCTTTGGGAACACCCGTAAATGTGGTACTTAATCAAAAAGTGATTGGAGGAAAAACTATTATTGCAACAAAAGGATAATGACCAAAAAAGACTTAGATACTCGATTTCAGGAAGCCCTGGATAAGGCTTCACAAATGACTCAAGCGTCTTTACCACAAGACGTACAGTTACGTCTCTATGCGTTTTACAAACAAGCTACTTTTGGAACTTTAGAGCCTAAACAAAATGCCACGTATCATCTCAGGGATGCTTTTAAAACCAATGCCTGGATGCAAATTAGCCATCTCACAGCAGACGAAGCAAAAGAAAACTACATACAAATAATAAACGATTTATTGAAAGAATAATGTATCATGAAAAAATATATTTTTTTTATACCCAACCTTCTCGTTATCCTTTTTTTAATTTCATGTAACAACAAAAAATACACCGAAGTTGTTGAAGTTCCCCTGCCTACTGCCGAAGAAAAGCTAACTATTGGGGTACCTGATGATGTAAAAGCCGACGAAGGTTCGTTTCAACTGGAAAAACTCCCTTATGGATATGATGCCCTGGCACCATCCGTATCTCCTTTGACATTAGAAACCCATTACTCAAAACACTATTTAACGTATACCAATAATCTTAACAGGGCATTGGAAGGAACCGAATTAGAAAACGAATCCATCGAAAATATCTTGTCAAAATTGGATATTAATAATACCGAATTAAGGAATAACGCAGGCGGCTATTACAATCACACCTTATACTGGAAATCAATGGCCCCGAACGCCGGAGGCGCTCCAAAAGATTCTGTTGCCACCGCCATCAACCGGGATTTTGGCACTTATGAAAATTTTGTTTCGGCTTTTAAAACCGAAGCCACAGCTCAATTTGGATCGGCTTGGGTTTGGCTTGTAGTGGATCGCTCAGGGATTTTAAAAATAACCAGCACCCAAAATCAAGACAACCCATTAATGAGAAATGCAGTGGTATCCGGTACCCCAATTTTAGCCTTAGACTTATGGGAACACGCTTATTATATGGATTACCAATACAAAAGAAAAAACTACATTGACGGATTTTTTAAGGTAATCAACTGGAAGAAAGTCAACGAAAATTATGAAGCCGCTTTAAGGCGGAAATATTAATAAATGACTAAATCGGATAGGAGCCTAGGGATTATTTCCCTAGGCGACCTTCCACACCACCCGGCATACGGATCCGTACCAAGGCGGTTCTTAATTTACGATACATTTTTTTTTAATAAAATGTACTTCC
>JAKFBW010000175.1:0-4480 GCA_036676965.1 Flavobacterium sp.
ACACCCGATTCAAGTAAGCGGGCGCCTTTACGAGTAAAACTCCATGCTTTCAACACTCATCAATAAAACTAAAAAAATATCAGCGCCCCAGCTACAGCTCATTCTAGTGTTGCTGGCGATGTTACTCACCGTTCAAATTCAATATATTCAGCATGGCTGGATTAATCCAGATTCTGTTTTATATTTTGAATCTGCGAGATTATTTGCAAACGGCGAGTGGCAAGAGGGTTTTAAAGTATTTACTTGGCCGTTATATGCTTTGTTAATTGCTTTTATCCATAAAGTCACAACGCTGGATATTCAAACTTCGGCTCAATTATTAAGTGTGATTTTCTTTGGCGTTACCACAGCTAGTTTTATGAAAATCATTGAGCTTGGCGGCGGCGGTAAAAAAGTTATGCTTGCTGGTGGCTTAATACTTTTCAGCTCAAGCTATTTAGTAGGTGATGCACTTGAAATGCTAATGAGAGACCAGGGATTCTGGGCATTCTTTCTCACTAGCCTAGTCTTCTTTATCCGGTTTTATAAAACACATCGTTATCAAGACGCTTTCTTTTGGCAGTTATGCGCCATTATCGCTACCCTCTTCAGAATTGAAGGTATCACTTACTTAATTGCGCTACCGCTGATTCTTTTTTTCAATCATCAGCAATCATTTGCAATATCCATTCGCAACTTCATTAAATGTAATTTTATTAACATCATTTCAATCATCATTATTTTGATTGCAGTATTCATACTAAAAGCTATCTCAGTTGATAGCTTAGGTAGACTAAATGAAGTATTTACAATCAGTTTTTATGATGAATTAACCAATAAGCTATTTAGCCAATCAGCAATTATGGGTAAAGATGTATTAGGCAGTTACCTTGAAGAGTTTGCCATTCAAGGAGTTTTACTAACATTTATATATGTGATGATTGCAAAAACCATATCAGCTACAGGGCTGTTGAATGTAGGTCTTGCAACAGTTTCAATATGGTTTAAAAAGTCTATATTGAATAATGAAGTTTCTTTCATCTTAAAAGCAACCGCAATGATTGCAGTCATTAATATGGCCTTAATCATTACAAAAGTATTTG
Source organism: Flavobacterium sp. (assembly GCA_036676965.1). GTDB lineage: Bacteria > Bacteroidota > Bacteroidia > Flavobacteriales > Flavobacteriaceae > Flavobacterium. Next base: position 1,083 of record JAKFBW010000175.1, read on the forward strand.
TATTATCTGGTCGCTATGTCTTGGCTTTATCCTTAATTCTGATGATTTTTGCATCTTTCTACTTGGCAGCACTTTTTAAATATTTACTAACCACATCAAAAACTGAAAAGAAAATGAAATGGTTAGTGGTTGCCTTGATAGTTTTTATGTCGTTAAGCCTAATAAAAAATATCCTGCCTAAACGCGATGGTTACAATTACATGCAAGATGCTGTGGCTTGGTTAAATACAAAAAATGAATCAAAACAACCGGTTTTCTATGACGATTCGAGGGCTAGATATTATGCGGGTGCGCCATTCATCGGTACTTGGGTTGATAACTGGATAGTAGTTAAAACTGCGATAGAAAGTAATACTATCAATCAATATGAATTCTTAGTCATTAACCACTCATACAAGCATCCTGACAGAGAGCAGATATTGGCTAAAGAAATCCCACAATATAGTCCAATAAAGAAATTCAGCGATGCCAACAACAAAAAGTCAGTCGTGATTTATCAAAGGAACTGAGTCGAGTTAATGCTCGACTAAATTACTTTAACAAACAGAGTTCATGAGCAAGCAGCTTAACTCTAGCATCCCAAGTATATTCTCTTAAAAATCGCTCATGCCCTCGAGCAGCAATCCTTTTGCGTTCCTCTGGATGATTAAGATAGTAATCAACCTTTTCCTGTAACTCGTTAGCATTTCTAAAAACCTCAATCTCTTCTCCAACGATAAATAGCTCAGATAATTCTTCGCAATAGTCGGTGAGCAAAAAACACCCCGCCGATAAGGCCTCAAATATTCTCAAATTTACACCAGTCTCTGCACCATAAAACTGGCTTCTAGTAATATTTAAAACTATTTTGGAGTCATGCAATAGCTTGTATAAACTTTCTCCCCATACCGCATTATCCACCACCCTTTGCATGAGTTCGCTTGAAATCAATGGAACATTTCTTTTCCATCGATCACCATAAACTGTCACCTTTTCTTTAATACTCTCTAACAAGAAAATACGCCTGAGGTCACAACTACCCACAAACAATACGTCATTGGATGGGTGCAAGTTTGAGGTGGGAGCCAACTTTACAGCCCCGAATGGGAAAAAGGTTGCGTTTAACTTTCTTGTATTATTGAAGAAATGCGTTGTCACTTTTGAAAAGGAGAATATTTCGTTATAAATCGGCAATTCATTCTCGATAAAAAATACAAACTCTCTTCTTTTCGCATATAAGTTACAGCTGTCTGTGTCATACAAGAAAATAGAAATATTATATTGGCGCTTAATTCTTTCTAAGAATTTAGGATTCAAAAATTTATATGCAAAACCAATGACCAAAATAACTGTTGGTGACTTTTCTTGAATGTAGGCTTCAAAATTCGCCTCAATCACTTTGGGGAAATGGTAAAAACTATCTGCATTTTCACGCTTATTAAGTGCTTTTCGATAAGCGGACCTTAGCGCATAGAATCGTTTTTGTTTAAACTTTCTAAAGTCTGCGTAAGCAGTATCGATGTTGATATCGCGAAATGCTTGGTACATTTCTTTACCAAGTGGCACACCACTTATTCCATCTAATATCAGGAGTTTATTAATTTCTAATCTACCTTATTAATTGTTCGTTATTATTGCTCTAGATATTTAAAGCTTGCAAAAGCACTTTGATATCTTTCTGGAACAAAGTAAACATTAGAGTAACTTTTATCTGGGTCAAAACTAGATAAGCACCATTTACTTGCGGTCAACTTATAATGAATACGTTTACAAAATCCAATCCAATTTCTAGGGTGTACTTTTTTGTTATTTGTATACGATAATGAATAAAATTTGTATCCTGAAAACAGTCTATTGAATAGGTCCAAGTCCTCAAAAGACATCATCGTATTAGCGCTTTTCCACTCTAGGAGTAGTAAGGGCTGATATTTCTGGATTGTATTTTCCAGACCTAATAGTGCGGCAGCTTCATGACCTTCAACATCCATTTTAATAAAATCAATCTGCTCAATTCTGGAACACTCTTCCAAAAAATCATCACCAGTGACAGTATTAATTTGTGAAAAAACACCCTCACCATCTACCGCTTCTAAACTCGAAGACCCAAGGTTGCCATTCTTTGGAATAAAAATCTCTTTAGTTGATTGCTCTAGAGACAGTCCAAAGTTGACTGCAATAGAATTGCTTAATTCATTTTGTGCTAAATTACTTTTTAAAACATCGAAAATAAATGGTACTGGTTCAAATGCAATGAGTTTTTTTGTATGTGGAGCAATTGCTAACGCATGATTACCGATATTCGCGCCTACATCTATGCTTGTTTGTGGTTCTATTAATGCTAAAACATCTCTAATAGACTGTAAGGTATTGCCATCATATTCACCGTAGCTCTGAATCTCTTTGGTAATTGAGTCACCTTCAAATGCGTTCAAGGTGAGGCCTTTTTTTGTAATAATTGTTATTAATTGTTGGTTACACATCATCGACCCTTAGACTTTTAGGTTTGTTATTTCATTTTAATAAACTCAGAAATCAATGGTATTTTCCAGAAATGAGATCTAACTGCCTCGTCAGAAAAACAACTATTTAATTTATTCGAAACTTGGATAGGTGCAATTCCTCTGGTTTCATATACATCGATTAATTTTTGGGCTAGCGCATTATCATCGCCAAAAGGAAACAACTCACCCACCCCATTCACCACTTCTGCACCACCACCACAATCTGAACAAATAAGCGGCAGCCCTGCTGCCATCGCCTCTAGTAGCACCATACCGAAAGGTTCATGGTCTGATGTTAAAGCAAACACATCAAATGCCTTGAAATACTTTCTACCCTCAGCAACATTCCCAGTGAACACCACCTGATCAGAAATTCCTAGGCTAGCAACTAGACCTCTTAAATCTGATTCTAATGGCCCTGAACCCATAATCAACAAAATACTTTGCTTCGGTAATTTAGATAGCGCTTTGTAGAATCCACGAATCAAAGTTGCCTGATCTTTATCATGATGTAATCTGCCAACATTGCCTACTACCCAGGCATTATCAGGTAAAGCTAAAAATCGCCTTGCATTGGCCCTTGATACTTGAACAGCTTGAGTCGCCTCTACATCAATGCGGTTATATAGTGTTTGTATGCGCTCTTTTGGCCACTTTGGGAGTTGTTTGCGCATGTCATCACGTACGGAGTCTGACACACCGAGCAATAACAACCTGTGCTGGAATATATTGATTAACAGCCTGCGTGAGAACCGTCCGAAATCGTTGTAGTTATGATGTATGCTAACGATGGGTAAATTAGTTGCCAACAAGGCAACATAGGTTGGTTTTGCCCGGTGTGCAATACAAAATACAAAATCTTCACCCGCAACAATCTTTCTGATTTTTGCAATTGCACCTAACTTTAAGCCACTCACT
>JAKFBW010000176.1:0-2052 GCA_036676965.1 Flavobacterium sp.
ATGATCGTGATTGAATCCGCATTAAGTTATCTTGGTTTTGGTGTCCCACAAGAAATACCTAGCTGGGGAAATATGCTGAATTCAGCAAGAGAACCGGATGTATTGCAATTTAAGCTTTGGATCTGGGTACCGCCAGCATTAATCATTACGTTAACTATTTTATCCATCAATTTTATTGGTGAAGGATTAAAAGATGCCTTAAATCCAAAATCAAGAAGATAAAAGTCTACCTCATTAATGGTAGATTTTTTTTGTCCGATAGGAAAGTATAACTTTCCTATCAGGCATAAGTTATCATGAACGAAACTAGCTCCTTACTCGTAACAGCGTAGGTTAATTTGGTTAGACTGTTTAATGGAAAATCAAACCAAATCAGAGCTACATTACGAAAGGAGCTAGTTATTATGAAGGATACCATAAAATATGTAGGTTTAGACGTATCAAAAGAAAAAATTGCTGTTTCTATTGCAGAAGAAGGACGAGGTGAACCAAGATATTGGGGGATGATCTCTAATACTCCTGAGGCTATTAGAAAGTTAGTAAGAAAACTTGGAGAAACAAGAAATTTACGAGTGTGTTATGAAGCTGGACCAACAGGCTATGGATTATATAGGCTTTTTCTTAGTCTGGGAATTGAATGTGAAGTAATTGCGCCATCTCTAATTCCTAAGAAGCCTGGGGAGAGGGTAAAAACAGACCGTAGGGATTCACTTCGTCTTGCGCAGCTTTTCCGTGCAGGGGAGTTAACCTCAGTGTACGTACCAACTGAAGACGACGAAGCACTTCGAGATTTGGTGCGCGCTCGGGAAGATGCTAAAGAAGATGAGTTAAGAGCAAAGCATCAATTGACCAAATTCCTTTTAAGGCATGAAATTCATCCGCCTAGTGGTGTCCGAAAATGGACTCACAGATACCGTGAGTGGTTAAATACTCTAAAATTTGATCGTTCTGCATCAAGGATTGTCTTTCAAGAATACTATCACCATTTACAAGAAATTGAGTTGCGTATAAAACGATTAGAAGCAGAAATAAATTTACAGGCTACCGAAGGTATCCATGCGCCAATGATTCAAGCTCTCCAAACATTAAGAGGTGTTGCAGTTATTACAGCTACAAGTCTCGTGGCTGAAATTGGATCATTTAAGCGATTTGCTTCCCCAAAACAATTAATGTCGTATGTAGGACTTATTCCAAGTGAAAGCTCTAGTGGTGACATAAGAAGACAAGGGAAAATTACTAAAACAGGAAATCGTCATGTTCGGCGTTTATTAGTTGAATCTGCTTGGAGTTATCGATACCATCCAGCTCTAAAAGGAGAATTAAAGAGAAGACAAGAAGGACAATTACCTGGTGTTCAAGCAATATCTTGGAAAGCACAAAATCGCCTTCATAAAAAATATTTTCGCTTAATAACACGAGGAAAAGAAAGTGGAAAGGCAATTACTGCAGTAGCCAGAGAGTTGGCTGGATTTATTTGGGCAATTACGCAGGAAGTTGAAATTAAAAGATAAGACACTAATTAGTAAAATGGATCAATAAATTGAAATAAAATAGATCGGAAAATAGAATCTGAGAATAGGGCCCGGAGGCAAAGAATAATACCGGAAAGGAGAATCCACGAGTTGCGCTTGTGCTATGTCTAAATAGGCTAACGCACGTCATAAGTTAGTGGAAGCTCCTTTATACGGAAAGATAAAATGTGAAAACCCACGGATATCAGAGTGCTAACCGCTGTAGAGATTTTTGCCTTCGTGCCGTATTCTTATCTTCTATCATTAATTAAAAAGGAGGAAATTTATCTATACTTCAGCTTTCAAAAGAATCTCAAACCCTGGAATGGTCGTCAAGGAAAGCACTTGACAACCATTCCAGGGTTTGAGGAGCAGTCAGTAAGCTGAAGAAGGAGTTATCTTAGCCTTAAAAGGCTAAATCACAAACTAAAAAAGAAAAGAAGCCGAAAAATGCTTCTCTTCTTAGATTTGCCCAAAAACCAAACAAAAAACAAATTGGGTATGGAGCATTGACAGTTTCGTTCATATCAGTGCAACTACG